>NZ_JAVAYO010000003.1:0-651180 GCF_054863005.1 Bradyrhizobium sp. 25ACV | reverse complement strand
TGACTCTCCGGGGGTTCGAGTGTGGAAACCCAAACCTACCGGAAAGGCCACGCTCACCACCCCATGGAATCTACGGGGAGAGGGTTGGGTGAGGGCTGTCTCCACGGGTGCGGCGCTTCATTTAGGCCGCGCCCTCTCTCCACTCGTCATTTCGTGCGTAGCAAAGCAATCCAGACTGTCTCTGCGGAGGCAGCCTGGATTGCTTCGTCGCAAGAGCTCCTCGCAATGACGGAGGAGATAGCGCAAGCCCCCTTGCGCTCACCCACAGATGATGTATTTTACATCATTGTACACGTCTCAGATATCATTTATAAGTTCTGGTAAGTGAGGCCAAGGTGATCACGTCGTTCCAGATGCGGGCAGCCCGCGCGCTGCTGGGCATTGACCAGAAAACCCTGGCCGAGCTCGCCGGCGTTTCGCTGCCGACCATCCAGCGGATGGAGGCCAGCACCGGCAATGTGCGTGGCGTGGTCGAGACCCTGATCAAGGTGGTCGAGGCGTTCGACCGGGCCGGTGTCGAGCTGATCGGCGAGCAGGTCCGCAGCGACAGCGGCGGGCGTGGTGTCCGCCTGAAGGAGCCCGGGCCGCCGCGTCGGGTGGGGGCGTGATCTTGCGGGTCATGCCCGGAGCAGACTGAACCAACGCACCGTCGCGTCCGAATCGCGGCCGCACGATGCAGTGGAGCATCGTGGGGCAGCGGAGCATGAGCATCACAAGCGATCACGCAAGCCGGCTGCAGCAGCTGCGTCAGCCGACCTTTGCCGAACTGTATTTGCCAAAGCTCGTCACCGTCTACCGTGAAGGCTACGGCGTCGCGGACTTCCGCGCCGATGTCTTCGCGGGCCTGACGGTTGCGATCGTGGCGCTGCCGCTGTCGATGGCGATCGCGATCGCCTCGGGCGTGACGCCGGACCGCGGCCTCTACACCGCTGTCGTCGGCGGCTTCATCGCCTCGCTGCTCGGCGGCAGCCGGTTCCAGATCGGCGGACCCGCCGGCGCCTTCATCGTATTGGTCGCAGCGACCGCGGAACGTCACGGCGTCGATGGCGTCATCCTCGCCACCCTGATGGCGGGCGTGTTCCTTATCGCCGCGGGCCTGCTCCGGGTCGGCACCTACATCAAGTTCATTCCCTATCCGGTGACGGTCGGATTCACCGCCGGCATCGCCGTGATCATCTTCGCCAGCCAGCTCCGCGATCTCGGCGGGATCACGCTTGCGGGCAAAGAGCCCAGCGAGTTCGTTCCAAAGCTGGTCGCGCTCGCCGGCGGTCTCAACACCATCAATCCATCCGCCGTCGTGGTCGCGATCGTCAGCATCGCCATCATCGCGGCCTTGCGGATCTGGCGGCCGTCCTGGCCCGGCATCCTGATCGCGGTCGTGCTCGCCGCCGTTGCGTGTGCCGTGCTGTCGCTGCCGGTGGAAACCATCGGGTCGCGCTTCGGCGGCATTCCGCGCGAATTGCCGTCACCGGCGCTGCCGGCGTTCTCGGTTGCGAAGGCGAGCGCCGTGCTGCCGGATGCGATCTCATTCGCCCTGCTGGCCGCCATCGAATCGCTGCTGTCGGCGGTGGTGGCCGACGGCATGACCGGACGCCGTCACCGCTCCAATTGCGAGCTGGTGGCGCAAGGCGCCGCCAATGTCGGCTCGGCGCTGTTCGGCGGCATCTGCGTCACCGGCCTGATCGCGCGCACCGCGACCAACATCCGCGCCGGCGCGCGCGGGCCGCTGGCAGGCATGCTGCACTCCGTGTTCCTGCTGCTGTTCATGCTGATCGCGGCGCCGCTCGCAAGCTACATTCCGCTGGCCGCGCTCGCCTCGGTGCTGGTCGTGGTGGCCTGGACCATGGCGGAGAAGCACGAATTCGCCACGCTCCTGCGTTCGTCGTGGGGCGACGCCGTCGTGCTGCTTGCGACCTTCCTGCTGACGATCTTCCGCGATCTGACCGAAGGCATCCTGGTCGGCTTTGCGCTCGGCGCCGTGCTGTTCATCCATCGCATGGCGGAGATGACGGGCATCGAGGAACGCTCGCCTCTGGTCGCCGGCGATCGTCCCGACGACGGCAACGGCGATCGCGTTCGCTACGATCCTGCGCTTGCGGTCGATCGCGACGTGCTGGTCTATCGCATCACCGGCGCGTTCTTCTTCGGCGCGGCCTCTGCCATCGGCGGCGTGCTCGACGAGGTCGCCGACAAGCGCAGGGCCTTCGTGGTCGATTTCGCCGCGGTGCCGTTCCTGGATTCGACGGCGGCCAACGTGCTCGGCCGCGTCGCCGCCAAGGCCCACCGCCAGGGCATCCGGCTGTTCATCACAGGGGCTTCGCCCGCGGTCCGCCGCGCGCTGCTCACCCATGGCGTGACGCCGCCGCGGGCGCGATATCGCCAGAGCCTTGAACGGGCGATTGCCGACATCAAGGGCCGGGCGGCCGACGAGGCTGCGGCGGACTAGCGACCTCCGCACGCTTGACAGGCCCCACGGGACGCGAAATGGATCGCCTCGGAAACGACCCGAGGGAAAGATGACCGCGCCCAAAACTCCCGCAGCCTGTCTGATCGGATGGCCGGCCGCGCATTCGCGCTCGCCGCTGATTCATCATTACTGGCTGCGCACGCTCGGCATTGCCGGCGGCTATGTCATCGAAGCGGTTCCGCCCGAGGATCTCAGGGATTTCGTGCTGCGGCTGTCGCTGCGCGGCTTCGTCGGCGCCAACGTCACCATCCCGCACAAGGAAGAGGTGCTGGCGCTGTCGGCGCCCGATGCGCGCGCCAAGGCCGTCGGCGCGGCGAACACGCTGTGGTTTGCCGACGGCGAGCTGCGCTCGACCAACACCGACGTCGAAGGTTTCATCGGCAATCTCGACGCCAGCGCGCCCGGCTGGGATGCCGCCGAGGAGGCGCTGGTGCTCGGCGCCGGCGGCTCCTCGCGGGCGGTCGTGTTCGGTCTGCTCGAGCGTGGGATCAAGCGCATCCATCTGGCCAATCGCACCATCGCGCGGGCTGAGACGCTGGCAAGACAGTTCGGGCCGAACGTGCATCCCGTGACGTGGGACGGGATCGACGATGTGCTGCCGCGCGCAAAACTTCTCGTGAACACGACCTCGCTCGGCATGCACGGCCAGCCTTCACTCGATGTTGATGTCGCGCGCCTGCCGCAGGCGGCGGTGGTCGCCGACCTCGTCTATGTCCCGCTGGTGACGCCGCTGCTCGCCGCCGCAACGGCGCGCGGCCTGAAGACGGCAGACGGGCTCGGCATGCTGCTGCACCAGGCAGTGCGCGGCTTCGAGCTGTGGTTCGGCCGGCGGCCGGAGGTCACGGCCGAGCTGCGGGCGCTGGTCGAGGCCGATCTCACAAAGACTTGAGAGAATAGCGCGCGTCGTCCGGAGTTCTCCATCCGTGGGGACAATCGGAGACCGTCATGTCTGTTCAACGTGCAACTTTCACACGTCCGCTCATCGCCGTCGCGATGGTGGCCGCTTCCACCCTCTATGCCTACGCGCAGCGGGCACCGGTGCCGACGCGCGTGCGCGGCACGATCGAAAGTGTCAATGGTGACACGATGCAGGTCAAATCGCGCAGCGGCGAGGACGTCAAGCTACGCATCGCTCCCGACGTGAACGTATCGGGGATTACCAAAATTTCACTCGCCGACATCAAGGTCGGCTCCTTCGTCGGCGCCACCACGGTGCCCGGACCGGACGGCGGCCAGAACGCGGTCGAGGTCCACGTGTTTCCGGAGAGCATGCGCGGCACCGGTGAGGGCTCGCGGCCCTATGACCTCAAGCCGAATTCGAGCATGACCAACGCCACGGTGTCGGAGAGCGTGGTCGGCAATGACGGCCATACGCTGCTGGTCAAGTACAAGGACGGCGAGAAGAAGGTATTCGTCGCCGACAACACGCCGGTGGTGACCTTCGTGCCCGGCGACAAATCCGACCTCAAGGCCGGCGCCAAGGTCATCGCCTTCATGAAGCAACTGCCGGACGGCTCGTTCGAGACCAACCGCGTCAGCGTCGGCCGTGACGGCCTGACGCCGCCGATGTGAGAAAGGACCGGATCATGCTGACTTCGACGATGAAATCCGGCCTGCTCGCAGCGGTCCTCACCCTCGCATCGTTCGCGGCCTCGGCGCAGCAGGCGCCGACGGTCCGCCTCCGCGGCACCATCGAGAGTGTCGACGGCAACATGCTCGGCATCAAGACGCGCGAAGGCAGCGACGTGAAGGTGCGCATGACCGACAAAGTCGCCGTCTTCGCCGTAGTGAAGACCCAGCTCGCGGAAATCAAGGAAGGCTCCTATATCGGCGTCACCGGCATGCCTGAACCGGACGGCACGCAGAAGGCGATCGCGGTGCACATCTTCCCGGAGAACCAGCGCGGCGCAGCCGAGGGCTTTCGTCCTTGGGACGCGCGTGCCAATTCGACCATGACCAATGCCACCGTGGCGCAGACGGTGAAGGGCACCGACGGCCAGAACATCACGGTCAAATACAAGGACGGCGAGAAGAAAGTCGTGGTGCCGCCGGACACGCCGATCGTCACCTTCATCGCCACCGACAAGTCGGACGTGAAGCCGGGCGCCAAGCTGATCATCTTCGGCGCGGCGAAGAAGGACGACGGCTCGCTGGAGGCGAACCGGGTGAATGTCGGACGGGATGGAATTACGCCGCCGATGTGAGGCTAGAGTCGCCGATGCATTCTCGGTGTCATCCCGGACAAGCGTAAGCGCAGATCCGGGATCCATAATCACAGGGCGGAGTTTGGCGAAGATTGGTAACCCCGAGTCCCCGTAACCACACCTTCCTGTGGCTATGGGTCCCGGATCAGCGCTCCTCTCCCGACAACGCTACGCGTTGTCGAGCGCTGCGCTTGTCCGGGACGACAGCCGTTGTTGCTGCTGCGTCCCGGCATGCGCCTCACATCGCAATGACATGATCGTCGATCTCGTCGATCCGGTTGACGCCGCACAGGCCCATGGTGGTGAGCAGCTCTTTCTGGATGATGTCGATCGCCTTGGCGACGCCGGCCTGGCCGCCGGCACCCAGGCCGTAGGCATAGGCGCGGCCGAGCATGCAGGACTTTGCGCCGAGCGCAAGCGCGCGCATCACGTCCTGGCCGGAGCGGATGCCGCCGTCGAACATGATCTCCATCCTGTCACCGACCGCATCGGCGATCTCGGGCAGCACCTCGATCGAGGACGGCGCGCCGTCGAGCTGCCGGCCGCCATGGTTGGAGACGACGAGGGCCTGCGCGCCGGTCTTGGCGGCTTCCTCGGCGTCCTCGACGTCGAGGATGCCCTTGATGACGAGCTTGCCCGGCCAGATGCTGCGGACCCACTCAACGTCCTTCCAGTTCAGCGAGGTGTCGAACTGCGAGGCCGTCCATTCGGCGAGGCGATTGAGATCCTCGGTGTTCTTCACGTGGCCGGCGATGTTGCCGAAGGTGCGGCGCTTGCCCTGCAGCACGCCGGAGACCCAGCCGGGCTTGCTGGCGAAATCCAGCAGCTTCGACAGCGACCATTCGGGGGGCACGGTCATGCCATTCTTGATGTCGGCGTGGCGCTGCCCGATCACCTGGAGGTCCACGGTGAGCACCAGCGCGCTGCACTTGGCCGCGATCGCGCGCTGAATCAATTCCTTGATAAAGCCGCGGTCCTTCATGACGTAGAGCTGGAACCAGAACGGCTTCTCGACATTGGCGGCGATGTCCTCGATCGAGCAGATCGACATGGTCGATTGCGTGAACGGGATACCGGCGGCCTGCGCGGCGCGGCAGGCATAAATTTCGCCGTCGCCATGCTGCATGCCGAGCAGGCCGACGGGGGCGAGCATCAGCGGCATGGTCGAGGGCTCGCCGAGGATCGTTGTCGAAGTGTCGCGCTTGGAGACATCGACCAGGATGCGCTGGCGGAACTTGATCGCCTGCATATCCTCGCGGTTGGCGCGCAGCGTCTCCTCGGCATAGGAGCCGCGGTCGCAATAGTCGAAGAACGCCTTCGGCACGCGGCGCTTATGCAGCGTGCGAAGATCGTCGATACAGGTGATATGTTTCATGATCGTTCCCGGCCCGTCTTCTACCAAGAGTCTTGCATCGGAAGATTTCGGGGTCATCTAGCATGGTTGGATGCACAGCCAAATCCGTTTGCAGACCGTTTTGCAGGAGGGCGCCATGACGAAGCCGCACGCTGGACCTTCGCCGGAAGAGATCAAGGAGAAGCGTGATCTCGAGGAAGCCTTGGAAGAGGGTCTGGAAGAGACCTTTCCCGGCTCCGATCCCGTCAACGTCACCCAGCCGGCGCCGAGCCGCGGCGATGGCCATGTGAAGCGCAGCGATTAAACGGGTTCCATCCTATTCCGGCGCCATGGGCAGGAAATATAATGTTAACAAGAGGTTGTCGGAACGGCGGCGCCCCGGTTCCGTAATGATTCATCATATTTTTTGAAGCCAAGTTAGCCTCACAGGCATTATAACACGCCTAGCAAATCAGGGATGCGGGCCCCGTTCGGGCAGCCCGTAGTTGTAGAGGGGATCCCCTGGTTGTTGCTCGGGGGACGATATGAGTCGCAAATATTTCGGGACGGACGGGATTCGGGGCCGCGCCAACGGACTGATCACGCCGGAGCTCGCGCTCAAGGTCGGCCAGGCCGCAGGCCTTGCGTTTCAGCGCGGTGACCACCGCCACCGGGTCGTGATCGGCAAGGACACCCGCCTGTCCGGCTACATGATCGAATACGCGATGGTCGCGGGCTTCACCTCGGTCGGCATGGACGTGCTGCTGGTCGGCCCGATGCCGACGCCGGCGGTTGCGATGCTGACCAAGTCGATGCGCGCCGATCTCGGCGTCATGATCTCGGCCTCGCACAATCTGTTCGAGGACAATGGCATCAAGCTGTTCGGCCCGCAGGGCTTCAAGCTCTCCGACGACGTCGAGCGGCAGATCGAGCAGCTGCTCGACGAGCCCATCGACAAGCGGCTGGCGCAGAGCGCGAGCCTCGGCCGCGCCCGCCGCATCGACGGCGTGCATGACCGCTACATCGAATTCGCCAAGCGCACGTTGCCGCGCGACCTCTCGCTCGACGGCCTGCGCGTCGTGATCGATTGCGCCAACGGCGCCGCCTACAAGGTGGTGCCGGAAGCGCTGTGGGAGTTGGGCGCCGACGTCGTGCCGATCGGGGTCGAGCCCGACGGCTTCAACATCAACAAGGATTGCGGCTCGACCTCGCCGGAAGCACTGTCGCGGAAGGTGCGCGAGATGCGCGCCGACATCGGCATCGCGCTCGACGGCGACGCCGATCGCGTCATCCTGGTCGACGAGCGCGGTCATGTCGTCGACGGCGACCAGCTGCTCGCGGTGATCGCGCAGAGCTGGAAGGAAGACGGCCGCCTGTCGCGTCCCGGCATCGTCGCCACCGTGATGTCCAACCTCGGGCTCGAGCGCTTCCTGAAAGGGCAGGGGCTCGATCTGGTGCGCACGCCGGTCGGCGACCGCTACGTGCTCGAGCAGATGCTGAACGGCGGCTACAATCTCGGCGGCGAGCAATCGGGCCACATCATCCTGTCCGACTACGCCACCACCGGCGACGGTTTTGTCGCTGCGCTGCAGGTGCTGGCGGTGGTGCAGAAGCTGCGCCGGCCCGTGTCGGAAGTCTGCCACCGCTTCGATCCGCTGCCGCAGATCCTCAAGAACGTCCGCCACAAGGGCGGCAAGCCGCTCGACGATTCCGACGTCAAGTCGGCGATCTCCGACGGCGAGAAGCGGCTCAACGGCCACGGCCGCCTCTTGATCCGCTCCTCCGGCACCGAGCCGGTGATCCGCGTCATGGGCGAGGGCGAAGACCGCATCCTGGTCGAGGACGTCGTCGACACCATCGTCTCCGCGCTCGGCCAGGCGGCGGCCTGAGGTCCCAAGCACAGTGCCGTAGGGTGGGCAAAGCGAAGCGTGCCCACACTCCTGTTGCCGTATCGAAAGATCGTGGGCACGGCGCAAGGGCGCCTTTGCCCACCCTACGATTCCTGCGCGAGGCACGATCGTAGCCCGGATGGAGCGCAGCGAAATCCGGGATTCGTGCGACAGGCGATAAAGGCCCCGGATTGCGCTCTGCTCCATTCGGGCTACGAGCCTCGCACTGAATCCGAGCGCGTGCATCCCAGCCATTTGCGATTGGCGGTGGTTCCACCGCGCGTTGCATCGTACCTACGAGGTCGCGGCGATCTGCCGCGCCTGCCGGGACCGCTGCATTGAACAAGCCTGTCGTCGTCTCAGAGGAAACCCTGACCGAGCCCGTCGTCGTGGCTGACGTGGCACCCGCCGCAAAAGCGGCCGGGCCGGCCTATGTCGTGCTCGCCGGCATCAGCTTCTCGCACTTCCTCAACGACACCATGCAGTCGCTGATCGCCTCGGTGTATCCGATCCTGAAGGATACCTACGCGCTCGACTTCGCGCAGATCGGCATGATCACGCTGGCCTTTCAGTTCACGGCCTCGCTGCTGCAGCCGGTGGTCGGGCATTACACCGACAAGAAGGCGCAACCTTATTCGCTGGCGATCGGCATGGCCTCGACCTTCTTCGGCCTCCTGCTGCTCAGTGCCGCGCACCAATATCTCGTCATCCTGGTCGCCGCCGCGCTGGTCGGTCTCGGCTCGGCGGTGTTTCACCCCGAATCCGCGCGCATCGCGCGGCTCGCCTCCGGCGGCCGCTACGGATTTGCGCAATCGGTGTTCCAACTTGGCGGCAGTTTCGGCACCTCGATGGGGCCGGTGCTGGCGGCGCTGATCGTCGTGCCGTTCGGGCAGGGCAGCATCGCCTGGTTCTCCTCGATCGCCTTCCTCGCGATCCTCATCCTCTGGCGCATCGGCCGCTGGTACGCGCCGCAGATCAAGGCGAAGAAGATGGCGGCCGCTCAGGCCCATCCCGAGGCGCCGAGCTCGCGCCGCGTCGCCGTTGCGCTGCTCGTGCTGGTCGCGCTGCTTTTCTCAAAACAGCTCTACGTCTCGAGCCTGTCCAGCTATTACATCTTCTACCTGATCGACCGGTTCGGCGTGTCGACGCAGGCAGCGCAGATCTATCTCTTCATCTTCCTCGCTGCGAATGCGGTCGGCGCGTTTCTGGGCGGTCCCTTGGGCGATCGCTTCGGCCGCAAGATCGTGATCTGGATCTCGATCCTGGGCGCGCTGCCCTTCACGCTGGCGCTGCCCTATGCCGGGCTCGTCGGCAGCGCGGTGCTGTCAGTCATCATCGGCCTGATCATCTCCTCGACGACGTCGTCGATCATCGTGTTCGCCCAGGAGCTGGTGCCGCACAGATTCGGCATGATCTCCGGCGTGTTCTTCGGCGTTGCGTTCGGTATCGGGGGCCTGGGCGCCGCCGTGCTCGGCAAGCTCGCCGACCACACCTCGATCGAGTTCGTCTACCAGGTCTGCGCCTACCTGCCGGCGATCGGCCTGCTTGCCGTGTTCTTGCCCAAGCTGCCGCGGCACGCGCGTTAACGGATTCTCTCCCGCTGCACTGCGGCTTTACACATCGTTAGCAATTGCGGCGCGAGGCGCTGCAATTTTGCAACGCTTCTCGTCCGTGCGCGCGAGCAGTCAGGAAAAATCAACCTTAAAAATTAGGGTTAAGTGGCGCTTAAGCATTTGCTGGCATCGTCCGCTCCGTGAGTTTCCAGAACGTGAGGCCTGCGTATTTGCCTCACCGGCCAAAAGGACGAAGCCAATGCGTAGCGTTAAGTCTCTCCTTGCCGCGGGTGCGGCAACCCTGATCTCGTCGATGGCGTTTGCTGCCGATATGCCGATCGCGGCGCCCCCTCCGATGTACGCGCCGCCGGCCCCGCCCGCCGATTTCGGTGGCTGGTATCTGCGCGGCGACATCGGCTTCAGCAATCAGAAGACGAAGGATCTGCGCTACGGTCGCGAGTCGGCTTATTCGCAGCTCACCTCGTTTGATCAGCAGACTTCGTTCGACGCGGCCGGCATCTACGGTGTCGGCGTCGGCTACCGGTTCAACAACTGGTTCCGTACCGACGTGACCGGGCAGTACCGCGGCAATTCGAACTTCAAGGGAACGGATCGTTTCACCGGAACCGCGGGCGGCGTGCCTTACAGCGGCATCGACAATTACGGTGCAAGCAAGTCCGAATGGCTGGTCTTGGCGAACGCGTACGTTGACCTGGGTACGTGGTGGTGCATCACGCCGTTCATTGGCGCCGGCGTCGGCGGCGCGCGCGTTTCGATCGCGAACTTCACCGACACGGGCATCAACAACCTCGCAGTCGGAAATACGAGCTTCGCCAGTGCGCCGACCGGTTCGAAGTGGAATTTTGCCTGGGCGGCCCATGCCGGTCTTGCTTACAAGGTCAATCCCAACCTCGTCCTCGAACTCGCCTACAGCTATGTCGACCTGGGTCCAGGACAAACCGGTGTCCTGTCGGACTACACCGGAGGGACCACCGGCAACGTCTTCAAGTTCAAGGATATCACCTCGCACGACCTGAAGTTCGGAGTGCGCTGGAATCTCGACAGCCCGCCGGCCTACATGCCGGCGCCGCTCGTCACCAAGGGCTGATCGACACTTCGATCGGTTAGGACTTCTTAACGGCGCGGGATCATCCCGCGCCGTTTTGCTTTGCGTATTTTTCATGGCGAGGAGCGATGAAGGCGTCTGACGCAACCATTGGTTAAGGTTAACGAGCCATGATCACGAGCGAAAGTTCGAGTTCGATGGAGCGTTGCAATGCGTAGGCTTTTTTTGGCCGCGGTGATGTTGGGGACGGTGTCTGCCGCGCACGCGGCCGACATGCCGGATCTGCCGATCCTGCGCGGCGGCATCACGGACGGTCTGTCGAAGACGAGCCATAATTGGGATGGCTTCTACGCCGGCGGACACTTCGGCTACACGACCGACGCAACTGATTTCGGCCAGAGCGTCGTCGGCCTGACCAACTATATCTTCCGCGACAGCGTGCTTCAGGGGCCGACCTCGTCGTGGTCGCTCCTGTCCAAGAACACCGCGCAAGGCACGAATTTCGGCGGCTTCGTCGGCCGCAACTGGCAATGGTACGACGCCGTTCTCGGTCTCGAAGGCACCTACACCTATTTCAACAACCTCAAGTCCGTCTCGACGGGCTCCAACGCTCTCGACATCATCAATCCCCCTGGCGACACCGTGCCTCCGGGTGCCTACAACCATTGGAACGTGACTCTGACCGGCGCCGCCACGGCCCAGGTCAAGGATGTGGTCACGTTGCGCGCGCGCATGGGTTGGGATGGCGGTGACTTCATGCCGTACGTCTTCGGCGGCGCAGCCGTCGGACGCATGGACGTTTCCCGGACCGTTTCCAGCAACGTAACGCTGCGTACCGACACGACGACCATCGATCTATTCGGCAATACCGTGATCGTGCCGGGAACGACGAACCCCGTTCCGAGCCACTCGCAGACGCAGGGTCAGCACAAGACCAACGCGTTCGTGCCTGGCTGGACCGCCGGCATCGGGTTTGAATATTGCCTGTGGGCAGGCTTGTTCGCGCGCGTCGAATACGAGTACGTGCAATTCTCTCCGATCATGAACACATCGGTGGTTCTGAACAACGCGCATGTCGGACTTGGCTACAAATTTTGAGCTTGTGCCGTCTGGTTGACAACTTTCCCGTGTCCTGATGCTCTGTCGCTCCAACGCGGGGCGGCAGCGATGAATATCTACGGCGACAGCAATTCCGGCAATTGCCTGAAGGTGAAGTGGGTCTGCGACAAGCTCGCATTGCCCTACCAATGGATCGAGATCGACACGCGCAAGGGCGAGACGCGCACGCCGCAATTCCTTGAGATGAACGGCGCAGGCCAGGTGCCCACCGTCGCATTCGACGACGGCCGCACGCTGGCGCAGTCCAATGCCATCATCCGCTATCTCGCTCGCGACAGCGCGCTCGTTCCGCGCGACGCCTTCGTTGCGGCCAAGATGGACGAATGGCTGTTCTGGGAACAGTACAGCCACGAGCCCTATATCGCGGTGTGCCGCTTCCTCCTCGTTTATCTCGGCAAGGACGCATCCGAGCTCGACCCCGAAAAGGTCAAGCGCGGCTATGCGGCGCTCGACCGCATGGAGCAGCATCTTTTGGCCTCCCGCTTCTTCGCCGGCGAAGAGGTTTCGCTCGCCGACGTCTCGCTGCTCGCCTATACCCGCGTGGCGCATGAAGGCGGCTTCGATCTCGGCCGCTATGCCGCCCTCCGCCGCTGGATCGGCGAGGTCGAAGCGTTTCTTGGCCTCCCGCGCTGAGGTTGGAGTTGTCTGACATGAACGCCGAATCCGTCTCCATTCGCCGCGCGCGCCGCGACGACGTTCCTGCGATCGTGGCGATGCTCGCCGACGATCATCTCGGCCGCGCGCGCGAGCGCGTCGAGGATCCGTTGCCTGCCGCCTATTACGATGCCTTCGCGCGGGTCGAGCGCGATCCGAACCTCACGCTCGTGGTTGCCGAGAGCGAGGGCAGGGTGGTCGGCTGCCTGCAACTCGCGATCCTGCCGGGCATCAGCTCGCAAGGCGGCGTGCGCGGCCTGCTGGAAGACGTTCGCGTTGCTTCGGATTGTCGCAGCCGCGGCATCGGCGAGCGATTGGTGCAATGGGCGATCGCGGAAGCGAAGGCGCGCGGCTGCAATCTGGTCGAGTTGCTGACGCATGCGAGCCGCGTCGATGCCCAGCGCTTCTACAAGCGGCTGGGATTCGCGGCGAGCCATGTTGGTATGACTGTCCGCTTTTGAGGCAGCTCCTCGCGAGCCTTGCGCGATCAGCGAATTCGGATCGCGCGTTCGTTCATCTTAACAGCTGATAAACTACCCAGCCGTCGTTCACGTTGATCCGGGAACGAACGGTGCTACGGCAGCTTCAGACACCGGGCTCTGTCGGTTCGGGGATTTCGATGACAAGCTATTCAATGATCAAGGTCGGCAACGATTACGTCGTGCAGGCCAATGACAAGTGCATTTTGAAAGTCGGCAGCCGCCGCAGAGCCGCGCAATTGATCAGCGAGGCCACGGACTTGCTGAATGCGCTCGCGGTCGTCGAATCCCCTGATATCGCACCGGAAGCACCATCACGCCGCCGTGAGACGCCGGAACTTCCTTGACGACTCTTCCTGTTTCCCGTATCAGCCGCGGCGGGACACCTCCCCCCAACGGGAGGCTGACTATCTGGAAGGGTAGATATTATGACTGTAGCGAAGCCCGCTTCGCGGCCGAACGTGCCGCATTTCTCCTCCGGCCCCTGCGCCAAGCGCCCCGGCTGGAACGCCCAAAATCTCAAGGACGCAGCACTCGGCCGGTCGCATCGCGCGAAGGTCGGCAAGACCAAGCTCAAGCTCGCGATCGATCTCACGCGCGAGGTGCTCGAAGTGCCCGCCGATTATCGCATCGGCATCGTGCCGGCCTCCGATACCGGCGCAGTCGAGATGGCGCTGTGGTCGCTGCTCGGTGCGCGCCCCGTCACCACGCTCGCCTGGGAATCCTTCGGCGAGGGTTGGGTCAGCGATATCGTCAAGGAATTGAAGCTCAAGGACGTCACCAAGCTGAATGCGGCTTACGGTGAGATCCCCGACCTCTCCAAGGTCGATCCCAAGAGCGACGTCGTCTTCACCTGGAACGGCACCACGTCAGGCGTGCGTGTGCCGAACGCGGACTGGATCAGCGCGACCCGCGAAGGCCTGACCATCTGCGACGCCACCTCGGCCGCGTTTGCGCAGCCGCTGGACTGGGCCAAGCTCGATGTCGTCACCTTCTCCTGGCAGAAGGCGCTCGGCGGCGAAGCCGCGCACGGCATGCTGATCCTGTCGCCCCGTGCGGTGGAACGGTTGGAAACCTACAAGCCGGCCTGGCCGCTGCCGAAGATCTTCCGCATGACCAAGGGCGGCAAGATCAATGAAGGCATATTCGTCGGCGAGACCATCAACACGCCGTCGATGCTCTGCGTCGAGGATTATCTCGATGCGCTGAACTGGGCCAAGTCGATCGGCGGCCTCAAGGCGCTGATCGCGCGTGCCGACGCCAACACCAAGGTGCTCGCCGACTGGAAGGCGAAGACGCCGTGGATCGACTTCCTCGCCAAGGACGCTTCGATCCGCTCCAACACCTCGGTGTGCCTGAAGTTCACCGATCCCGCGATCACCTCGCTGTCCGAGGATGCGCAAGCCGACTTCTCCAAGAAGCTGGTGGCGCTGGTGGAGAAGGAAGGTGCCGGCTACGACTTCGCGTATTATCGCGATGCGCCGGCCGGCCTGCGCATCTGGTGCGGCGCCACCGTCGAGGCCAAGGACGTCGAGCTGCTGACGCAGTGGATCGACTGGGCTTTTGCCGAGACCAAGGCCACGCTCGCCAAGGCGGCCTGAGTTCTGACCCTCCCCTGGAGGGGGAGGGTCGACGCACCGTCAGGTGCGGCGGGGTGGGGTGATCTCTCCACACGGCGCACTGGCGGATTTCGAATTCGCAGCTTCACCCCACCCCGGCGCCTTGCGCCGACCCTCCCCCTCCAGGGGAGGGTGTGAAGGAAGACATCCCCATGACCAAACCCAAAGTTCTCATTTCCGACGCGCTCTCGCCCGCTGCCGTGCAGATCTTCAAAGACCGCGGCGTCGAGGTCGACTTCCAGCCCAATCTCGGCAAGGACAAGGACAAGCTGGCCGAGATCATCGGCAATTACGACGGCCTTGCGATCCGCTCCGCGACCAAGGCGACCGCAAAGATCCTCGACAAGGCGACCAACCTCAAGGTGATCGGCCGCGCCGGCATCGGCGTCGACAATGTCGAGATCCCCGCCGCCACGGCCAAGGGCATTATCGTGATGAACACGCCGTTCGGCAATTCGATCACGACCGCCGAGCATGCCGTCACCCTGATGCTGGCGCTCGCGCGCGAAATCCCGCAGGCCGATGCCTCGACCCAGGCCGGCAAGTGGGAGAAGAACCGCTTCATGGGCGTCGAGATCACCGGCAAGGTGCTCGGCGTCGTCGGCTGCGGCAACATCGGCTCGATCGTCGCCGACCGCGCGCTCGGCCTGCGCATGAAGGTGATCGCGTTCGATCCGTTCCTGTCGCCGGAGCGCGCCAAGGACATCGGCGTCGAGAAGGTCGAGCTCGACGACCTGCTCAAGCGCGCCGATTTCATCACGCTGCACACGCCGCTGACCGAGAAGACGAAGAACATCATCGACGCTGCCGCAATCGCCAAGATGAAGAAGGGCGTGCGCCTGATCAACTGCGCGCGCGGCGGTCTCGTCGACGAGCAGGCGGTGGTCGATGCACTCAATTCCAAGCACATCGCCGGCGCCGCGTTCGACGTCTTCGTCGAGGAGCCCGCGAACGCCAACGTGCTGTTCGGCCATCCCAACGTGATCTGCACGCCGCATCTCGGCGCCTCCACCACCGAAGCGCAGGAGAACGTCGCGCTCCAGGTCGCCGAGCAGATGTCGGATTACCTGCTCACCGGCGCGATCTCGAACGCGGTCAACTTCCCCTCGATCACGGCGGAAGAAGCGCCGAAGCTGAAGCCGTTCATCTCGCTCGCCGAGAAGCTCGGCTCGTTCGCCGGCCAGCTCACCGAGACCGGCATCCTCAAGGTCGAGATCACCTATGAGGGCCACGTCGCCGAGATGAAGATCAAGGCGATCACCTCCGCCGTGCTGTCGGGCCTGCTGCGGCCGATGCTGGGCGAGGTCAACGTGGTGTCCGCGCCCGTCGTCGCCAAGGAGCGCGGCATGGTGGTGGACGAGATCGTGCGCGCCGCCCAGAGCGACTATGAGAGCCTGATCACCGTGACGGTCGCGACCGAACGCCAGGAGCGCTCGGTCTCCGGCACCGTCTATCACGACGGCAAGCCGCGCCTGGTCGACATCAAGGGCATCCGCGTCGACGCCGAGTTCGGCAAGTCGATGATCTATGTCACCAACGAGGACAAGCCGGGCTTCATCGGCAGTTTCGCTGGTCTGCTGGGCGACGCCAAGATCAACATCGCGACCTTCCATCTCGGCCGCGTCGAGCAGGGCGGCGACGCTATCGCGCTGGTCGAGGTCGATGGCGCGGTCCCGGCGGACGTGCTCGCCAAGGTGCAGGCCCTGCCGCAGGTCAAGCAGGTCAAGGCGCTGACGTTCTGAGACGCTGACATATTCCGACGCGCGGAACAACGCCGCCTCCGTCACCGGAGGCGGCGTTTTTATTTTCCGCAGCCTGCCAAACTTTGTGTACCAATGGCGCCAGGACAACTCGTTCAAAGAGCGCTCCGTTCAAAATCGCTCGACAAGGGAGAAACACATGCGTGAAGCCGTCATCGTTTCCTATGCGCGCACGGGCCTCGCAAAATCCGGCCGCGGCGGGTTCAACATCACGCCGCCGATGTCGCTCGCGGCGCACGCCATCCAGCACGCGGTGAAGCGCGCCGGCGTCGACAAGGACTATGTCGAGGACTGCTATCTCGGCAATTGCGCCCATGGCGCGCCCAACATCGGCCGCCAGGCCGCGCTGCTCGCCGGCCTGCCGAAGACCACCGCCGGCGTCTCGGTGAACCGGTTCTGCTCCTCGGGACTGCAGACCATCGCGATGGCCGCCAACTCGATCCGCTCGGACGGCGCCGACTGCATCGTCGCCGGCGGGGTCGAGAGCATCTCGATGCCGGGCGGCGGCACGCCGAAGGAATCGATCGATCCTGAATTGCTCAAGGTCGCGCCCGACATCTTCATGGCGATGATCGACACCGCCGACATCGTCGCCGAGCGCTACAAGCTCAGCCGCGAATATCAGGACGAGTTCTCGCTGGAATCGCAGCGCCGCATGGCGGCGTCGCAGCAGGCGGGCAAGTACAAGGACGAGATCGTCCCGATGAAGACCAGGATGAAGGTCGTCGACAAGGCGACCAAGGCCGAGAGCATCGTCGACTACGTCGTCGATCGCGACGAGTGCAACCGGCCCGAGACCACGATGGAAGGTCTCGCCAAGCTCGAGCCGGTGAAGGGTCCCGGCAAGTTCGTCACCGCCGGCAATGCCAGCCAGCTCTCGGACGGCGCCGCCGCCGTGGTGCTGATGGAAGCCAAGGACGCCGAGAAGCGCGGCCTCAAGCCGCTCGGCCGCTTCGTCGCCTGGGCGACCGCGGGCTGCGAGCCCGACGAAATGGGCATTGGCCCGGTGTTCGCGATCCCCAAGCTGCTCAAGCGCACCGGCCTGAAGGTCGACGACATCGACCTGTGGGAGCTCAACGAAGCCTTCGCCAGCCAGTGCCTGTACTGCCGCGACCAGCTCGGCATCGATCCCGCCAAGTACAACGTCAACGGCGGCTCGATCGCGATCGGCCATCCCTTCGGCATGACCGGCGCCCGTCTCACCGGCCACCTGCTGCAGGAAGGCGCGCGCCGCAAGGCCAAGTGGGGCGTGGTGACGATGTGCATCGGCGGCGGCCAGGGCGGCGCCGGCCTGTTCGAGATCTACAGCTGATCCGGGCCGCCAAAGTCGCTCGAAGACATGACAGCACGGCGCCACGAGCGCCGTGTTTTTTTGTCCGCGCCTGTGCATCTCACCGTGCATAACATGCCAGCATGAACCTGGCGTTGGACTCTGTTACCTCTCGTATGACGTGTATCGTGAATAAGTACGTATTCATACGTGCCTGTAAATTAACGGAAGTTTCCTCGCCCTGACGTTTCATATTCGCATCAGCCACAACCGATTTTTGAAACCAAGATGCGATTGCTCTCCCTTCGTCTCACCCACAAGATCACCGCGATCGGCGTCATCGGTGTCATCGGTGTCGTCCTGATCGGCGGCATCCATCTCTATGGCGAGAACGCGATGGCGTTCTATCGGGGCGCCGCCGAGAACGCGCGCACCATCTTCGAGCTGAACAACAGGATCGCCGTCGAGCTGCTCGAGGGACGCCGCGCCGAGAAGGACTTCCTCTTGCGCAGCGAGCCGGCCAGGGCGCAACGCCAGGCCGAGATCAGCCAGCAGGTTTCGCTCGATATCGAGAAGCTTCGCGCCAGGATTTCAGCGCTCGGCAAGCCCGAGCTGGTCGCAAGGATCGACGCGATGACCGCGTCGCTGAAGACCTATCAGGCCCGTTTCGCCGCGGTGGTCGAGCAGAGACAGCGGCTCGGGCTCGATGAAAAGTCCGGTCTCGAAGGCCGCTTGCGGGCCTCGGTCCACGACATCGAGACCAAGGTCGGCGAGCTCCGGAATCCGTCGCTCAAGGTGACCATGCTGATGATGCGCCGGCACGAGAAGGACTTCATGCTGCGTCGCGACGCCAGATACGGCGACGACATGAAAAAGCGCGCGGCCGAGTTTGTCGCCGGCCTCGACGAGCCCTCCATTCCCGGCGATGCGAAGGCCGAGTTGCGCCAGAAGCTCGCTGATTACCAGCGTGACTTCTTCGCCTGGATGGAGACCGCGCTGACTCTGGCGAGCGAACTCAAGGCGATGTCGGAGGCCTTCTCCGCGGTCGAGCCCGTCATCGAGCAGGTGTCGAAATCGGTCGACCAGATCCGGGTCGAAGCCGACCGGCTGAACGATGCCCAGCGCGACAGCATCCAATGGTGGATCGGCGTTGCGATCGCGCTGATCGCATCCGGCGTGCTCGGCCTCGGCATCTTCATCGGCCGCTCGGTCTCCAAGCCGCTGTCGGCCATGCGCGCGGCGATGATCGAGCTCGCCAACGGTAATTTCGCCATCGTGCTGCCCGGGCTCGGCCGTCCCGACGAGATCGGCGAGATCGCGCAGGCCGTCGAGACGTTCAAGGTCAATGCCGAGCGCAAGGCGCAGGAAGAGGCGGAAGAGAAGATCAGGCAGGACAAGCTCGCCGCCGAGCGCCGTCGCGCCGACATGATCAGGATGGCCGACGATTTCGAAGGCGCGATCGGCGAGATCGTCGAGACCGTGTCGTCCGCCGCCAACGAGCTCGAGGCGTCGGCGACCTCGCTGACCACCACCGCCAGCCGCTCGACCGAGCTTGCCACGCTCGTCGAGGCGGCTTCCGAAGAGGCTGCGACCAATGTGCAGTCGGTGGCCTCCGCAGCGGAGGAGCTGACCGCCTCGGTCCACGAGATCAGCCGCCAGGTGCAGGCCTCCGCGCGCATGGCCGGCGAAGCCGTCAGCCAGGCCGGGCAGACCAACGACCGCGTCAGCGAATTGTCGAAGGCGGCCGCGCGCATCGGCGACGTGGTCGAGCTCATCAACGCCATCGCGGGTCAGACCAATTTGCTGGCGCTGAACGCCACCATCGAGGCCGCGCGTGCCGGCGAAGCCGGGCGCGGCTTTGCCGTGGTGGCCTCGGAAGTGAAGGCGTTGGCCGAGCAGACCGCGAAGGCCACCGGCGATATCGGTCAGCAGATCTCCAGCATCCAGGTTGCGACGGCGGATTCGGTCGGCGCCATCAAGACCATCGGCGGCACCATCGAGCGCCTGTCCGAGATATCGTCCACCATCGCCGCCGCCGTGGAAGAGCAGGGTGCCGCGACCGGCGAGATCTCGCGCAACGTCCAGAATGCCGCTGCCGGCACCACGCAGGTGAGCGCCAATATCAGCAGTGTGCGCCAGGGCGCGACCGAGACGGGATCTGCCTCCGCGCAGGTGCTCTCCGCGGCGCAGTCGCTGTCGAACGACAGCAGCCGGCTGAAGCTCGAGGTCAGCAGGTTCTTGGACACCGTGCGCGCGGCGTGATGCCTCCGTGTCGTCATGCCCGGACAAGCCCGGGCATGATGAGCTTGTGGTGACTGCTAAGCCCCCGCCACCACCGGTGCGAACACCACTTCGATCAGCGTGCCGGAATTCCCCGAGCTCTTGATGTTGAAGCGGGCGCGGTTGGCTTCGACCAGGGCCTTGGTCAGCGACAGGCTCAGCGCCGAATTGTCCGCGGCGTCCCCGGGCGGCGGGGTGCGGAACGGCTCCATCGCGGCGGCGACTTCGCGCTCGGAGAGGCCATGGCCGGTGTCGCGGATGCGAAGCGCAATCTCGCCGCGGTCGGACAGCGCGGTGGAGACGATGACCTGGCCGCCGGCGCTGGCCAGCCGGATCGAGTTCGAGACCAGATTCATGGTGATCTGCCGCATCGCGCGCGCGTCCGCCGTGACCTGCGGCAGCGCATGCGCGAGCGAGGTGCGGATGATGATGCGCTCGCGATTGGCCTGCGGTTGCATCACCGTCACGCAGGCTTCGACGAGGTCGTTGAGGCTGAGGTTGGCGAAATTGAGATCGAGCTTGCCGGTTTCGATCCGTGATAGTTCCAGCAGATCGTCGATGATCGCGATGACGCGCTCGCCGGAGGCGCGGATATCCTTCATGTATTCGCCGTAGCGCTCGTTGCCGAGCGTGCCGAAGCGTTCGGAGATCATCACCTCGGCAAAGCCGATGATGGCGTTGAGCGGCGTGCGGATCTCGTGGCTGATCCGCGCCAGCATGTCGGCCTTGGCATTGGCCGCGCTGTGGACGAGGTGGCGGGCCTGCGTCAGCTCGCTCTCGCCCTTCTTGCTCTGCGACAGGTCGCGGAACACGGCGAAGAAGTTCGGGCCGTCCGGCCGCGTGCGGCCCATGATCATCGCGAGCGGAATGACGCCGCCCTTCTTCTCGCGTCCCAGCACCTCGCGGCCGTGGTCGAGCAGGCTCGAAATGTCCTGGCTCTTGAGGCTTTCGAGATAGTCGGCGACGATCTGCCGGCTCTCCGGCGCGAACAGCGTCGTCAAATTCTGCTCGAGCAGCTCAGTGCCGTCATAGCCGAACAGCGCCTCCGCGCTGCGGTTGCAGGCGTGGATGTTGCCTTCGGCATCGAACATGACGATGCCCTCGGCCGTGGTGTCGAGGATCGCGGCGAGATCCTCGGCATCGGCATCGCCGGCCGCGGATTCGAGCTCGGGCGCGTAGGGGAAGGATTCGGCGACGATGGGCTCGACGACGACGGTCTGTGCGATCGAAGCCGCCGCGACGATGGGCGCCTGCGGCAGCGCGCAGATCAGCGCATGCGCGCTCTCGCCGTCCCAGTCGATCGTGTGCAGATGCGCTTCGGTGGTCGCAAGCGGCTGCTCGCCGTTCGCGAGCGTCGCGCTGATCGTGACAGGCGTGCCGGCTTGCGAGGTGCTGCTGGCCGAGGACACGCCGGGCTCGACATAGAGCGCATCGAGCCCGCCGGCATTCTCCAGCGCGTTGATGCCGGCATAGCCCATGCGCGCGAGGAAGGCGGGGTTGGCATAGAGCAGGCGGTCGAACCGGTAGATCAGGATGCCTGTCGGCAACAGGTCGAGCAGGGTGCGGTCGCGCGCGCTGGCACCGCGTGCCGGCGGCGCGGGCTCGCTCAGCCATTCGGCCGCAGCTTGCGGCGGTGAGGGCTCCGGCGCCGGTGGCTCGGTGGTGATCTCCGCGACAGGCTCGGAAGCTTCTGCCGCGATCGTCTCGCGCTCGCGTTCGAGCCGTTCGGACAATTGCCGGGCGAGCTCGTTGAACGCGCTGTTCTCGACCGGCGTCAGCGTCGGCGATCTCTGATCACCGGGTGATCTGACATCGCCGTGCGGGCGGAACGGCACGACATTCGGAGGGGTTTCGACTGGCGTTTCCACTGACGTTTCCGGATCGGTTGGGTGTGAATTCGCGTCGCTGGTGGGTTCGGGCAGTTCAGGTTCGACTGTCGGCTCAGGCTCGGCTGCGGGCAGCTCGATTGGCGGAGGCGGCGCCTCCGCGACCGGCTCGGCCTCGGACTCGGGCGCGACCAGTTCGGCCGAAAGGCCGTGCTGCGCCGGCGGTTCGGTCACCGTCTCGAAGCGCCTGAGTGCTTCCAGGCGGTTGAGGCCGTCGAGATCGCGGCAGACGCCAAAGCCCTTGAAGCCGGCAAAGTTGCGCTCCTGGTCGTAGACTGGCAGCCCCGCGAGCTCGACCGGCAGATGCTCGCCGCCGTCAGCCTGCCAGTTCACGGTGATCCCGGCCCAGGTGTCGTGGCGCGCAAGCGCCTCCGCGACGCGCTCCTCAGGATCGAGTGAGAATTCCTCGGCGATCTCGCGCCAGGGACGGCCGAAGCCGGCGGCGGTGCGCGCGCCGATCAGGCGGATGAATTCGTCGGAGAGAAGCACAAAGCGGCCCTCCGCATCCATCTGCCAGAGGAAGCGCAGCGGATGCTGACGCGGTGCGGGCGGCTCTTGGCCCGACGATTCCCGGCCAGACGATTGCTGGCTCGACGGTGGATCGACCATGCCGGGAGTGATCGGCGCAGCCTGCGGCGAGACGATGGCTTGATGCGGGTTTTCAACCGGAGTCTTTGGCGCGATGTCGGCGGTCTGGTCCGGCGTTTCGTGAGCTGGTTCTCGAACGGGCTCTTCGGCCTCGACCGGCTCGGCGAACGCATCGAACAACGAGATCCCGGCCGATCCATGCTGCGGCGGTGGCGGCTCGCACGGCATGGCCGCGGCCTGCTGCGCGGGTTCAGCCGGCGTCTCGTTTGCGGTTTCCGCCGTGCTCTCGGGCACGGCCGCCGCGGGCGCTGCTTGCGTGGCCGGCTCGATCAGCGCGATCAGGCCGACATCGGCGCCGATGCCGACCCGTTGCAGCACCATCTGGCCGATGCCGATCGGCGTCTCGACGCGGCCCTCGCGAAGCGCATCGCTGCGCGCCTGTTCGAGGCCGGCCTCGCCGAGATCGCGAAAGCCAAGCAGGGAGCGGGCGGCCTCGCTGGCGCCGACGAACAGTCCGTCGGGCGCGAACGCCGCCATCGGCATCTTCGCGCCCTCGACCAGGCGATGCAGCCGCTCGACCAGCGGCATGGTGCGCAAGGTCGGGTCCATCGCCGTGACGAGCACGGCGTGTCCGCCATCGGCAAAGTCGAGCCGGGCGCAGGCGCAGGTCATCAGCGTGCCGAGCCGGGCGCCGAAGCCGCGCAGCCGTTCGAGCCGCACATTGCCGTTCGCCGGCAGCTGCCGGGCGAGCCGGGCAACCTGGCGGCGATGGCTGTCCGCCGGGCCAAAAATCCGCTCCGCGAGCGCTGCGCCATTGGCCGCGCCGAACAGCTTTGCGCCGACCGGATTGGCCCACAGCACGCGCGCGCCGTCGGTGGACCACAGCCAGGTCGCGAGCGGCGAGGTCGCATGCACGGCCAGCCGGGGATCGCCCACACCTCGCAACTGGAAATCCGAACTCGTCATCCGACCGGCTGTGTCTCGCGCTTGAAGCTGGCGGCTGCCGGGAATGACAGCCTTAAGAAAGGGTTAGTATCGCCCGCGCCCGCGGGCAGGTCCACGGCCCCGGTCCCCGGCGGCGGCCCTAAGCCGCGATAACCTTAATCAGCCCGAACCCGCAAGCCGCAGCCCGCTTCATCCAAGGGATTCGAAGGGAGGAGCGGTCACAGGCCGCGCGGCATCAAAGGTCCCCATCCTCCCCTGGAGGGGGAGGATCGGTTCGCATGGAGCGAAGCGAAATGCGAGCCGAGGTGGGGTGACAGTCTCTCCACATCGCACACTGCCCGAGGGGAGAGATCACCCCACCCCGCTCGCGCTACGCGCGACCGACCCTTCCCCTCCAGGGGAGGGTAAGAAAGACCCGCCGGGCAAACCACCCACCCCCTTACCTCAACCCCCGGTTCCCCCAACCCGGAACCTCGCCCTAACCTAGATTAAATTATCGCGACGCACCCTGCGGCTGCATTGCGCTGCACAATGTTGACATGATAGGCAGCCATAATGCTGGGCGCTGGGCGAGCCATCTCGTTTGTTTCGCGTTTCCAGTCTTTCGTACCCGCTCAATGTGTGA
The DNA here is from genome assembly GCF_054863005.1 of Bradyrhizobium sp. 25ACV. NCBI lineage: Bacteria > Pseudomonadati > Pseudomonadota > Alphaproteobacteria > Hyphomicrobiales > Nitrobacteraceae > Bradyrhizobium > Bradyrhizobium sp. 25ACV. Next base: position 627,443 of record NZ_JAVAYO010000003.1, on the reverse strand, counting down.
CGGCCCAGACCGGGGGCCGGCGGGCGCGCCAGAAGGCTCACTCCATTTTTCATTATCGTGAGGGACAACCATGACAGGTGCGACTGATCCGTTTTCTGCCTCGATCATTCCGTTCGAGGTGCCCGAGCAGATGCGTGCGTTCGCCGAAAAGGGCGTGTCGCAGGCCCGTGAGAGCTACGCCAAGTTCAAGGACGCCGCCGAAACCCACAACGGCACCGTCGAGGCCGTGTTCACCTGCGCCAGCAAGGGCGCGAGCGAATACACCGCCAAGCTGGTGGAATTCATGAAGGCCAACAGCAACGCCCAGCTGGACTTCGCCCAGCAGCTGTTCGGCCTGAAGTCGCCGGCCGAAGCGATGGAGCTGTGGACCGGCCACACCCGCACCCAGCTCGAGACCTTCCAGTCTCAGGCCAAGGAGCTGGTCGAGCTGACCCAGCGCGTCGCCGCCGAGACCGCCGAGCCGATCAAGGCCTCGGCCTCGAAGTTCTACAAGCCCGCCGCCTGATCCGGCCGGTTGGTTCTCGATAACAAACCCGGGCCGCGAGGCCCGGGTTTTGCTTTGCAAATAACGTCGCTTAGGGGACGATTTGGGGGTCTTGCGGCCTTGCCAAAAACGCCCGTTGCACCTAGTTTCCGCTCCGTCCAGCCCCCTCGGTGACCGGCCCTTTTCAGGGCACTCCAAGGCGCGGCTCGCCAGGATGCAGTTGTAGCTCAGTTGGTTAGAGCGCCTGTCTGTGGAACAGGAGGTCGGTGGTTCGAGCCCACCCAACTGTACCACCTCTCTTTAGATTACGGACGATCATCGACGCTTCAGTCGGCCCAACACGTGCACGACATGCTCCAGATGTTCGGCGTCATCGTTGGAAGCCTCCGGATCGTGGTTCGAACGCAAAACCTGGCTGAGCGTGTAACAGCGGTCATCTCGTGCTTCGATCCTGCCGAGCTGAAAGCAGACAATTGCGGCACGCGGATGCCCCAAATTTTCGCCCATCAATTCCACAGCGAGCGCGGCCGCAGCGGCCCAGTCGGACACGCGGCGAAGCACATCCAGCAAGCTCACGCGCAAGTCGACGGTCAGCGGACGGCCGGCAAGATAGCGACTCGCAATCTTTCGTAACCCGCGCGCAATGTCCGGGAGATTGCAGTCATCCGCATCCCCTGCCGCGCACAGCGTGGAGTCGAATGCTCGCTCGAAATCCTCCCGCGCGAGCTCGATCGCGGCGCGGAGCAGAAAGCGGGACGATCGCCGCGAAAATTGAGGAAGCTCGCATAGCGCTGCATACTGCTCCGTCTGAACAAATAGGCGGTCGCACTCGTCTCCTTTCGCCAGGTCGGTCGCTACGTAGCCGCAGTTCGGACATTCCTGCAGCCAGCTGCCCATGGTGGACGGCATCATTCCGGAACGTAGATCGAGATCCCTGACGCCGAGCTGGCTGGAGCGCGAAAGGACCAATTGCTCCGATGTCTCCCCGCAGCAGAAACACCGCACGTCTTCTTTGCGGTCGTTGGTCATGGCGCGGCCGAGTGCAGGTTGAACACAGCCTCGCCGCTTCGGCGCGGCCGCATCACGGCGTGAGGCAATACGAACAGCGATGTCATTGAAAGGACTTCCAGCCAGCGACTATTTATCCAATAGACCTCGCCAGACCGTCGCATGACCCAAACGGGTCTGGTGGCGGCGCTCGCCCCGAAAATCCGAGGCCGCGCCCGGCCGCTTCGCTCCTGCTGCAACCAACCCCCACAGCTGGCTGTCCGTAGAACTCGGGGGGCAAAACCCGGTAAAAGCGGCCCGGCCGCGCTTGCTGGAAGGGAATCTCGTGTAACCTGAACGAGTTCTCTGATCGATCGGACCCTCATGCCCGCAGCCACCGAGCGTCTCCTCGCCGCCGTCGAAGCGATCTACGATACGGCAGCGAGCCCGTCATTGTGGCCATCCGCACTTGGCAAGATCGCGGACTGCTTCGAAGACGCGGGCGCGATCCTGCAATGGCGGAGGGACGACGGGGCGTTCGGAGCCATCGCCTCCGAAAGCCTCGGGCCGGCGCTCGGCGACTATGGGGGGCGTTGGGCGCAGCACGATTTCAAGGCCGAGCGGTGTGTCTCGGCCGGCCTTTACGTCAGCGGCGAGCCCTTCACCGACCGGCACATCGGCCCGATCGACGATTCCTACCTCAACCATCCGTTCAGTACGGACTTCCTTGCAAGGCACGGCTTGGGCTGGTTCGGATCGATAGGCGTGTCGCCCGATCCGCGGATCATCGTGGCGCTCAGCGTGCAGCGCGCTTTCGCCAAGCCGCAATTCTCCGACGCCGAGCTGGACCTCATCGCGACGCTCGGGCGCCATGCGGAGAAATCGCTGCGCCTATCGATCAGGCTGCTTGATACCGAGCTGGCCAATCTCGGCCTTGGCGACGCCCTCGCGCGGGTCGGCATCGGCGTGTTCGCGCTGGACTGGTCGGCGCGCCTGCTGTTCGCCAATCCGGTCGGCGAAAGTCTTGTCGGCGAGGTGTTCGACCTCGCGAACGATCGTCTGCGTGTTCGCATCGCGGCGAGCCGGACTCCATTCGAGACCGCAATGACGCGCACGCTTCGCGCCGAGGCGCGCGACCTGCTGGCCGAGCCGAGACCCATTCTCGTGGAGTCGAGTGCAACAGGCCGGCGCTTCGTCATCTACCTGCTCCCGATCACCGCCGGCGCACTTTCAGACGACCACTTCCTGACCCGCACGCGAGCGATCGTGCTCGCAATCGAGCAGAAATCTGCCGAGCCTCCGGATCCCGCCATCGTGCGAGACATCCTGGGCCTGACGCTCGGGGAAGCCAGGATCGCCTCGCTGGTGGGCTCGGGCGTTCCGCCGAAGCAAGCTGCAGGCCGGCTCGGAATTGCCGAAGACACCGCGCGCAATGTGCTGAAGCGCGTATTCCAAAAGCTCGGCATATCCAGGCAAAGCGAACTCGCGGCGCTGCTCGGCCGGCTCGTGTTGCGAGGGCCTTGAGGAAGCGGCATGGCATGCGGTGCACCCATCGCCCCCAATGAACGGATGTAGCGAGGAAGAAAATCGGGGGCCGGCGGCAGGCACTGTAGCCCTGCGAGCAGGAGGGCGGGGGCCGGCATCGCCACGAGCTTGAGTGCGCGCGCCACAAAAATGCTGAGCTTCTCGCTCTTCACCTCGAAGCGGAACCGGTTGATGCCGAGTGCAATCAGCGCGGCCGGCGATGCTGCCTGCTGCAGCAGCGCGATGGTGCGAATTGTGGCGACGGTGCACCACCCTTTCGACACGGGGAGGACCCTCTCCGCAACGCCGCTCAAAGCCAATCTTGTGCGCGGTCACCGTAGCTCCTCGGTTCGCAATGCGATATCGGTAGCGAGCCAAAGCCGTTCATGGACAAGCAAGCGGGCGGAAAAGATCGTGAGTTTCTTCGAGCGTCTCAAGACAGCAGCATCCGTTGAGTGGCGGGCCTACACCGAACATCCCTTTACGAACGGATTGGCGGACGGCTCGCTCCCTGAAGCTGCGTTTCGTCATTATCTCGTTCAGGACTATTTGTTCCTCATCGAGTTTGCGCGCGCCTACGCGCTCGCGGTCTACAAGTCGCCCAGGCTTGCCGACATGCGCGAGGCAGCGGCAGGCCTGTCGGCCATCCTCGATGTCGAGATGAACCTGCATGTGAAGCTCTGTGCCGATTGGGGTCTATCTCCGGCTGACCTTGAACAGGCCCCCCCGGCGGCCGAGATGCTGGCCTATACACGCTACGTGCTCGACGCGGGAATGCGCGGCGATCTGCTGGCACTCAAGGTGGCGCTTGCTCCCTGTGTGATCGGGTACGCGGAGATCGCAACGCGGCTCGCCTCGCGACCCCATGCGGACGCCGCGACGAACGCCTATCGCGTCTGGATCGCCGAGTACGCCGGCCTGCCGTACCAGGAGGTCGCTGCCAAAGCCCGTGCGCACCTCGACCATCTCGCCGATCTCTACGCCACGCCGGCCCGCGAGGCCGAGCTGACTGCGATCTTCAAGGAAGCCACCCGGCTCGAGGCAGACTTCTGGGAGATGGCCTGGCGCGAGGGCCAGCGTGTTGCCGAATTACGGTAACAGTGCGCGAAACTCCTACGGAGCTGCATCCCCTCACGGGCTACATCCCGAAACCAGCCAACATCAATAACTTTTGGAGCCTGAGAAAATGATCTCAGCCGAATACTGCCGACTTATGGCCCGTTACAACACTTGGCAGAACGCCTCTTTGGTAACGGCCGCCGACGGGCTTACCAACGAGGATCGCTGGAAGGATCGAGGTGCGTTCTTCCAGTCGATCGCAGCTACATTGAACCATCTTTATTGGGCTGATGCCCTGATACTGGAGCGGCTAAAGGGGAACGAGCGTCCAGAGGCAACCATCAAGCACTCCCTCACGGATCCCACAGATTGGGAGGCCTTCAAGGCGCTCCGCTTGCAACGGAACGAGGAAATCGAAGCGTGGTCGGCTCGATTGGTCGATGCGGACCTGAACGGGATGCTTGTTTGGTATCCGGGGGACGGTTCAACTCGGATCGAGAAGCCAAAGACGCTCGTTGCTATTCAACTCTTCAATCACCAGACGCACCATAGAGGTCAGGTCCACGCGATGTTGACGGCAGCGGGTGCAGAACCAGAGCCGACGGACCTTCATCTTCTGGCGTAGCTCGTGCGACGCTCCAATCCATCTCATCGCATGTCAGGCGATCATCGCCTTGATCTGCGCAGTATCCGCAAACTCGATCAGCTCGGCGATCTTGCCGTCCTGAAATCTGAACAGGTCCAGGATCTCGGTGCTGAAAGTCTTTCCGCTCGGATTGTATCGAACGAGAACCCGGGAATGGACTGCGACACGGTCACCGTCGACCAGCTCAGCCAGGATCTCGCGGCTTTCGAAGCCGAAGGTGGCAGTGAACTGAGCGAAAGCCCCGCGCAGGGTCGGGTGCCCCTCCATGCGTCCCGTCAGTTCGAGCGCGCCCTTGTCGCCCATCAAGGTGAAGTGGCCCTCGGGATGAAAAGCCGCCACCAGGCCTTCGACGTCGCCCTCACCGCGCGCGGCGTAGGCGGTCCTGATCAATGCAAGCATCTCTTCGCGCTGTGCCATGTCACCCTCCCTGCAGCACGTATCAGGGCAGCCTAGCGACCTTTGCGTGTAAAGGCAAAATCTTCGCGACGATGTTGCGTATGCTCAGCGCGCCACCACCCACACCACCACCGGCAACGTCACCGCCGCCAGCAGCGTGCCCAGCGCCACCGCGCCCGAGACCGGGTTCACCAGCCGCTGATACTGCACCGCGAAGATGTAGGCGTTGGCGCCGGTCGGCATTGCCGCGAACAGCACGACGACGCCGGCCGCAATCGGCGGCAGGTCGAGCAGTCTAGCCAGCACGAATGCGGCTGCCGGCATCACCGCTAGCTTCAGCGCGCATATCACCAGGATGCTCAGCTTCTCGCCCTTCACCTCGAAGCGAAACAGATTGATGCCGAGCGCGATCAGCGCGGTCGGCGATCCCGCCTGCGCCAGGAGCTCGATGGTGCGGTCGACGACGGGGGTGAGGCCGAGGCCGGTGAAGCGCCAGACCACGCCGAAGCCGATCGCGAGCATCAGCGGGTTGCGGGCGAGATCTGTGAGCACGGGCCAGATCACCGACAGCGCCGAGCCGGTCCGCTTGCGGTTGACCAGCTCCATCTGCAGGATGCCGCACAGCCAGAGCAGCGGCGTGTTCACCGACAGGATCAGCGCCATCGGCCCTGCGGCCTCATTGCCCAGCGCCGAGAGCGTCAGGGAAATGCCGAGCATCACGATGTTGCCGTAGACCGAGCCGATCGCGAACACGACGCCGTCCTCGCGGTCTTCGCGCCGCGCGCGCAGCAGCGCCGAGATCGCCAGCGCCGCGATCCAGATGACGGCCAGTGCGCCGTAATAGGCGCCCCACATCCGGTAGGGGCTGACGTCGGGGAATTCCGACACGACGATGGTGCGGAACAGCAGCGCCGGGATCGCGATGCTGAAGGCGAATTCGGAGATGCCCTTGTGCGCGCTCTCGGAGACGAAGCGAAACAGCACCGCGGCATAGCCGGCCGCGATCAGCGCAAACACCGGCGCGACGATCAGCAAGGTGGCCATGTGCCGCTACGACCCCAGCTCGATGATCCTGCGCGCCATCCGCACATTGGCATAGTCGATCATCTTGCCGTCCAGGGTCACCGCGCCCTGGCCCTGTGCCTCCGCTTGCTCCATGGCGTCGACGATCCGCCGCGCCTGCGCCAGCTCCTGCTCGGACGGCATGAACGCGCGCAGCGTCGGCTCGATCTGGTCGGGATGAATGACCTGCTTGCCGTCAAAACCCATCGCCGCGGCCTTTTGCGCGCTGCTTTCGGTCAGCCTGGCATCGCGGAACGCGCCGCAGGGGCCGTCGATGGCGATGAGACCGTGCGCGCGGGCGGCCACCAGGACGCGCATCATCGGATAGGCAAAGAGGTCGAGCGGGGCCGAGGCATAGCCGCTTTGCGCCGATCCCACGTGCCGATAGCCGTCCGGCGACACTCCGATGTCGGAGGAGCGGGCGCCGATCGATGCCGCGAAATCGCCGACGCCGAGATGCAGCGCGGCGACGCTGTCGTGACATGCGGCGAGCGTGTCGACATTGACGAGACCCAGCGCCGTCTCGATCAGCAATTCCAGCGCGACCGGCGCGGGGCGATCAGGGTTGGCTGCCCGCAACTGCTCGGCAATGCCGGCGATGTCGCTGGCGCGCTCCGCCTTCGGCACGATCACCGCATCCAGCCGCGGAAGTGCCGCCAGCGCGCGGATCTCCTGGGCGATGAAGGGGCTGTCGACGGTGTTGATTCTCACCGTGACGCGCTTATTGCCCCAGTCGAGCGAGGCGAGGGAGCGGACGGCCTCATCCAGTGCGAGGCTTTTCTCCGATGGCGGCACCGCGTCTTCGAGATCCATGAACACCGCGTCCGCAACTGATGCCGCGGCCTTGGCGACAAGACGGGAGCGATGCGCGGGGACGGCGAGGTAGGCCCGCGTTGGCCGTTGTTGCGCCATCGTCAAATGTCCTTCGCCAGACCGAGTTCGCTGAGGATGGCTTGGTTGTGCTGTCCCACATCCGGCACCGGATCCATCCGCGGCTTGATGCCTGGAATGGTCAGCGCGGGCAGGAAGCTCATCACCGGTCCGCACGGCGAGCCGACGTTGTGCACCCGGGACCGCGCGCGGAGCTGCTCGTGCTCCAGGAAAGCCTCGACCGAGTTCAGATGCGCGTTGGCGATCGAGGCCTCATCCAGCAGTCGCAGCACCTGCTCGCTGGTCATGGATGCAAAGCGCTGCTCGATATGTCCTTGCAGCTCGTCGCGGTTCTGCATGCGCAGCGGATTGGTGCGGAAGCTCGGATGATCGGCGAGGCCGGCATCGCCGAGGACGATGCTGCACAGCGATCGCCACTCCCGATCGTTCTGGATGCCGAAGAAGATGGTGTTGCCGTCGCCGACCCGGAACGGCCCGTAGGGCGCGATCGTCGCATGCCTGGCGCCGGTTCGCGGCAGCGGCCGGCCCGTGCTTTGCGTGTAGAAGGCGGGATAGCTCATCCAATCGGTAATGGAGTCGAACAGCGAGGCCTGGAAAGCGGTGCCCTTGCCGGTCCGCTCGCGGCGGTACAGCGCCATCAGCACGCCGTTGAGGATGTACATGCCGGTGGCGATATCGACCACCGACAGCCCGACCTTGGCCGGCTCCGCCTCGGTGCCGTTGATGGCGAGAACACCGGCCTCGCACTGGACCAGCAGATCATAGGCCTTCTTGTCGCTGTAGGGACCGCCAGTGCCGTAGCCCGAGACGTCGCAGGCGATGATGCGCGGATGCTTCTTGAGGAGCGAAGCCGCATCGAGGCCGAGCCGCTCCGCCGCACCCGGCGCAAGGTTCTGGATGAACACGTCGGCTTGCGGCAGCAGGGCGTCGAGCACCCTGCGGCCGTCCTCGCTCTTGATGTCGATGGCGAGGCTTTCCTTGGAACGGTTGGTCCAGACGAACTGGCTCGACATGCCGTTCATCACGTGGTCGTAGTCCCGGCAGAAATCGCCAGCGTCCGGCCGCTCGATCTTGATCACCCGCGCGCCCCAGTCGGCGAGGTGCCGGCTCGCCAGCGGTGCTGCGATCGCCTGCTCCAGCGAGACCACCGTGATGCCCGACAGCGGCAGCTCCGCTTCATTCCCTTCCATGAGATCGCTTCCTCTCGTGCGCTTTTCGACCAGCGCGGGAGACAGGCCGATCACCCCACGCGCATCTTCTTGGATGGGACATGATGCCCCTGTTTTGCCCGACGAGTCAAATTCGACTTCGCTAAATCCTAAGTTGCGAAATGTTCTGGGATTACCGTGGCTTGGCTACTGTGCATGGGGTTGTTTTCGCAGTTTTGTGTTTAGCGCTTCCCCCGCACACAGCTGTCATCCCCCGCCTTGTGCGCAATTGCGCACTGGAGCGGGGGATCCAGTACGCCGCGGCTCCTCAGGGAACGTCCGATGTCTCTGGAATACTAGATCACCCGCCTTCGCGGGTGACGACAGCGGTGGAGATGGCCGCCGCCCGCCTGTTGCCGAGACCGCACAGGTCCGACCTTTCGCATCCCCCCTCGTTGCCAACGAACCGCCGTTCACCCACTATTCCCTCCGACTCGACATGTGGGGGGATCGATGCCGGCGTTTCGCTTCAAGACATCCTTGGCTGCTGCAACCCTCGGAATGGCCCTGGCCGTGCTGATCCAGCCCGGTACCGGCTTTGCCTACACCCCCGAGGAGCAGCAGGCCTGCACGCCGGATGCGATGCGGCTGTGCGGCGAGTTCGTTCCGAACGTGGATGCCATCACCGCCTGCATGATCAAGAAGAAGGCGCAGCTCTCGCCGCAATGCGCGGTGTTCTTCCGCCGCGGACCGGAGCCGGGCGAGGTCCGCGCCGGCAGGCCGACCAACATCGCGCCCAAAACCGCGAAGAAGAGCACCAAGCCCAAGAAGAAAAAGACCAGCGACGGCTGAGCGCGGGACAGCCGCGTTCCCGTGGACTCCTTTTGTTCGCGCAGGCCGCGCTGATGGCAATTACCAACGCGCGATGGAAAAGACACGGGTAAGGGCTTGCGCGGGAAGGTTGCATTCCGTTTGGTCCCGCTCGGTTGCTCAAAGAACGCACAGACGCGCGCGCGGGCGGTGTTTCGCTGCAGTTGGTCTCTCGTCCTGCGACGCAGTGTGACTCAAAAGCCAACACGCCTTGTTATTTCGTGGCTGTAACGCAACCCTCGATAAATTTTTCTTTCACGAATCAGCGCGGTGATTCATTTTCGCGGCCTAGGGTCAATCTGGAGGCCGAAGGTATGAACGTTATTGTTTTTGCATCGCGTAAAGGCGGCTCGGGCAAGAGTACCCTAGCCGCGCATCTCGCCGCGCAGATCAAGGCGAGCAAGCAGGTCATGCTCGTGGACGCGGACCCGCAGGGCTCGCTCACGCTGTGGCACAAGCTGCGTGGCACCAACGAACCGCCGATCAAGGCGGCCGTGAACTCCGTCAGCGGCATCGTCTCCGCTGCCAAGCGCGACGGTTATGAATGGGTGTTGATCGACACGCCGCCGAACCTCTCGGCCGTCGTCGACGACGCGATCAAGAACGCGACGATGGTGGTCATTCCGGCGCGTCCCGGCGTGTTCGACGTCAACGCGGTGCAGGAAACCATCCAGATGTGCCGCGCCGCGCGCAAGCCTTACGCGGTCGTGCTCAACGGTGCGCCGGCCAAGCGCGACGAAGCCGAAAGCCCGATCGTCACCATCGCCCGCGAAGCGCTGGCGAAATTCCGGGCTCCGGTGTGGGGCGGCCAGATCACCAACCGTTCGGATCTGCTGATGGCACTGAGCCACGGCGAGGGAGCGCGGGAATATCAGGCCGAGAGCCGTGCCGCTCAGGAAATCGCAAGGCTGTGGGCGGCGATCGAGCGTTCAGTCAAGGCTATTCGCGGCACGGCGTCGGCGTCCGGCGCAATGCACAAGCAAGCTGCTTAATTTCATTGTTCATTTCCCCCGACGAAAAACGCGCGGGAACGTCCGCGCGTTTTGCGTTTTCGGGATCTGCTGAAGGCGGATTACGCCACCATCAGCATGTAGAACACGATGACCGGCGACATCGTCAGGATCACCGACCAGATGCCGGCGGCCCAGAGAATGTCCTCGGTGGTAAAGCTCTGCTCGGTGGACAGCTGCTCCTGTCCGGCGCCGAAATGCGACGCCATCTCATTATGACTATTCATAAACGCCCCCGCGATTTCTTCGCTTATGGGCGTGAACGATACGCGGGATGTTTTAAGATTCCGGCTTGCAAGCCGCTGCGCATTTTGAGCGCATTTGTGACGGCCGCTTAACCATCCGCGCGACGTGCCGCCTTCAGGCGAGCCAGATCCGATACAGCAGCACCGGCATCAGGCCGAGCATCACGGCCCAGAACCCGAACGACGAAACGACGAGAATTCCCTGCAAAAGATCGGCCGGCGCGTATTGGCTCGCGGCCGTAGGCCGGGTGCGATGTCCCATGGTCATTCCCCCTCTGGAAGTTCCTGGAGTGCAACGATAGGGACGGATGCGTAAACGAGACGTGGATGCGCCATGCGGCAGCAGCGAAGGCCGTTGGGGCGCGGTTAACCAAGGGGCGGCGCTCTTACCCTCCCCTGGAGGGGTCCGGGACGAGCGAAGCTCGCCCGTGGGTCGGCTCACATGAGCGCAGCGAAATGTGAGACGGGGTGGGGTGACGGGCTCGCCCCATCCGACGTGCCGGAGTTGCGAGATCACCCCACCCCGCTCGCGCTTCGCGCGATCGACCCTCCCCCTCCAGGGGAGGGTGAACGAGAAACTACGCCGCCACCTTCGTCCGTCGCTCGATCTCGCGATCGATCGCGGCTGCGAGCTCGCTGCTCACTTCCACCATCGGCAGGCGCACCTCGGGGCTGTCGATCAGGCCGCACCGCCACAGCCAGTACTTCGCCGGCGCCGGGCTCGGCTCGGTGAACAGCAGCCGCGTCAGATCGGCGACCTCGTGCCAGCGCGCCAGCGCCGCGTCGTGGTTGCCGCGCTTCGCTTCCGCATACACCGCCGCAAACGTCGCGGTCTCGACATGGGCGGACAGCACGATGCCGCCGTCGGCGCCGTCGCTGAGCGCCTCGAAATAGTTGGCGTCCTCGCCGGTGAGCACGCGAAATTCCTTCGGCCGGTCGCGCAGCAGCGCGATCGATTGCTCGCGGCTCGCGCCGCAATCCTTCAAGCCTATGATGTTGGGATGCTCGGCGAGCCGCAGCATGGTCTGGTTGGTGATGTTCACCGAGGTGCGATAGGGAATGTTGTAGAGCGCAATCGGCCAAGCGGCGTGATCGGCGAGCGTCTCGAAATGCGCCAAGAGGCCGCGCTGCGAGGGGCGCACGTAATAAGGGCTTGCGATCAGATAACCGTCGATCGGCCAGTCCGCGGTCTCGTCGAGACGGTCCTTCAGCCGCGCGGTGTCCGCGCCTGACAGTCCGAGGCAGATCGGCAAGGTGCGCCGGCCCGCCGCCATCTCGTCGCGCACGATGGCGACGAGACTTTCGAGCTCGGCCTCGCGCAGCGTCATGCCTTCACCCGAGGTCGCCCCCAGGATGAAGCCGTCGATGCCTTGCGCGCTGTAATGTCGCGTCAGCCGCCGCAGCGACCGCTCGTCGAGCGCGCCGCCCTGAAACGGCGTCACCAGCGGCAGCCACAGCCCGTGCAAATGATGTTCAAGTCCGGTCATGTTTCCATCTCCTTCTCGGGAAACCTGAGACGGAGGGCACATGAAAAAACCCCGTCCAGGCGGCGGGGTTTTCGGGATTGCAGCGATGACGAAGCCGGTCTAGCGCGCGCAAAACTCCGAGGTCCCCGGATGGGGGCCTTTTTTCGAGGCGATCGCCTTCGACGAGATTGCGCACGACTTCGTGATCATCTGCAAATGATGCGGGGTATGCCTGGAACTGTCAATACACGCGGAAGGCGAGGGCCGATCTGACCGAAAAAAAGCCGGGCTCGAACGAGCCCGGCTTAAGGTATTGGCCACGTGAGGCCGACACAATCACCTTCCAAGAGGGATTACTGAACTCCCGCGCCACTGGAGGAGGGGGACAAATGCGCAACGCGAAGGCTCAGCGTGCAAGCAGTATGAGCTTGACGAGCGCCATGCAGCAACAGCCGAGGCCGCATGTCAGTCATGCGGAAATCAGGAAGGCCAGCGCTGCGCCTTGCTCACCACGAAGTCGCGGAACACCTGCACGCGCGCGACCGTCTTCAACTCTTCGGGATAGACAAAATACGTATCGAGCTGGATCGAATCCGACTCGCCGAACAACTGCACGAGTTTGCTCTGTTCCTCGACGAGGTAGTCGGGCAGCGCCGCGATGCCGAGGCCCTGCTGACAGGCGCGCACCAGGCCGAGGATGTTGTTGACCCTGAAATAGGCTTCGCGCGGACCCGAGCCGTTGCGGCCGGCTTCGACCAGCCAGTTGCGGTTCTGCAAATGCGGCGCGAAGTTGCCGTCCGAGAGCGTGATGATGCGGTGGGAGTCGAGCTCCTCCAGCGTGCGCGGCGTGCCGAAGCGCTTGATGTATTCCGGCGAGCAATAGGCGTGGAAGCCCATCGCGAACAGCTTGCGCTGGATGAGATCCGGTTGCGTCGGCTTGCGGGTGCGGATCGCGACGTCGGCCTCGCGCATCGACAGGTCGAGCTCCTCGTCGGTGACGATCAGCGAGATCCGGATTTCCGGATAGAGCGCGGTGAACTCGCCGAGCCGCGGGATCAGCCAGTTGATGCCGACGCCGGGCGTGGTGGTGATCTTGAGGTCGCCGCTCGGCCGCTCGCGGCTGTCGGTCAGCTTGGCGCGCGCCGCCTGGAGCTGCATGAACACGTCATGCGCGGTGCGGAACAGCAAATCGCCCTGCTCGGTCAGGATCAGGCCGCGGGCATGGCGGTGGAACAGCGAGACCGAAAGCTCCTGCTCCAGCGCCGAGACCTGGCGCGACACCGCCGATTGCGACAGGCCGAGCTGCTCGCCCGCATGCGTGAAGCTGCCAGCTTCCGCCGCTGCGTGAAACACCTTCAGCTTATCCCAGTCCATATCCGTAAATCCGTCGCGTGTTCGGGGCATGATCTTTATTCCGCTGCCGCGCGCTCGCTGGCGCGCAGGGCCAAGAAACGTTCGGCTTCGAGAGCTGCCATGCAGCCGAGGCCGGCGGCAGTGACAGCCTGGCGATAGGTCTCGTCGGCGACGTCGCCGGCGGCGAACAGGCCGGGCATCGAGGTGGCGGTCGAGTTCGGGGCGACCTCGACATAGCCCGACGGTTTGAGCTTGATCTGGTCTTTCACGAGCTCGGTCGCCGGCGCGTGGCCGATGGCGATGAAGACACCGTCGGTCTTCACGTCCGTCAGGGCGCCGGTCTTGACGTTCTTCAGGCGCACATGGGTGACCTTGTTCGGGTTCTCGGTGCCGCAGATCTCATCGACGGCGCTGTCCCAGATCACCCTGATCTTCGGGTGCTTGAATAGGCGCTCCTGCAGGATGCGCTCGGCGCGGAAATGGTCGCGGCGATGCACGATGGTGACCTGCGAGGCATGGTTGGTGAGGTACAGGGCTTCCTCGACCGCGGTGTTGCCACCGCCGACCACCACGACCTCCTTGTTGCGATAGAAGAAGCCGTCGCAGGTGGCGCAGGCCGACACGCCGCCGCCCTGGAACTTTAATTCGGACGGCAACCCAAGCCAGCGCGCCTGCGCGCCGGTGGCCAGGATCACGGCGTCGGCGAGATAGACGTCGCCGGAGTCGCAGGTGAGGCGGAACGGCCGCTGCGAGCTGTCGAGCTTGATCACCAGGTCGGAAATGATCTTGGTGCCGACATGGACGGCCTGCTTCTCCATCTGCTCCATCAGCCAGGGGCCCTGGATCACGTCGGCGAAGCCGGGATAGTTCTCGACGTCGGTGGTGATGGTGAGCTGGCCGCCCGGCTGGATGCCCTGGATCAGGATCGGCTCGAGCATCGCGCGCGCGGCGTAGATCGCCGCCGTGTAGCCGGCGGGGCCGGAGCCGATAATGACGACCTTTGCATGGACAGGGGCGGACATATTGACGGACGCCTTTCACGGGGGATTCGCAGCGCGGGCGCGGAACATGCCGGGAGGCCTCGCGGAGACGCTGAAATATCAGAGCTAATCTAAGCCTTCTGGTGAGCTATGCAAGAATTGCATTCCCTCTCGGCGGATTTTTCCAACAAGGAACAAAAGTCGATTGCGGTGCACGCGCAATAAAATTGCGCTAGCCGTGTGGACTGGGCTATGAGGATTGCGGCAAACCCACCAATAAAGCCGCAAAGGCCAGGAGTTCCAATCAAGTGTCGTGGAACCTAGACGACATCGACCTGAAAATTCTCTCCGAGATTCAGGCCGACGGTCGAATCACGAATGTCGAGCTGGCCAAGCGAGTCGGCATCTCGCCGCCGCCCTGCCTGCGCCGCGTCCGGGCGCTGGAGGAGGAGGGCTATATCCACGGCTATCGCGGCCTGCTGGACGCCCGCAAGCTCGGCTTCGACGTCACCGTGTTCGCCGCCGTGCACCTGTCCAGCCAGGCCGAGGCGGATTTACGCGCCTTCGAGGAGTTCGTCCGCGCCGAGCCTCTGGTGCGCGAATGCTGGATGCTGTCGGGCGAGGTCGATTTCATCCTCAAATGCGTCGCCCCCGACATGGCGACCTTCCAGGATTTCGTCACCCACCTCACCGCCGCGCCGCATGTGCGCAACGTGCGAACGTCACTGGTGCTGCACAATTCGAAATACGAGGCGGCGGTGCCGCTGGACGTGAAGGGGCGGAGGTAGCTCTCCGGTCTCGTGCCCCGGACGCAGCGCAGCGCTCCCGGCGATGCGAAGCATCGTCCGGTGCGGTGCGCTGCAGAGCCGGGGCCCATCTCACCGCGCCTTCCCGTGTTGCTTTCTGGGTCCCGGCTCTGCGCAGCAACGCTAAGGGCGTTGCAGCGCGTCCGGGACACGAGAGCGGTGTATGCTGTTGCTCCACGCTCGCAATGACGTGTGGTCAAGGCATGTGTTCATTGAGCGCAAGCACCACGCCGAAACAAAAAGGCCGCGCTGAGCGCGGCCTTTTTTCAAACGTCACCGCAGCGGCAAATGCTTACCGCCATTCCACCTTGGTAATTTCATACGCCTTGGCGCCGCCGGGGGCGTTGACCTCGACGGTCGAACCCTTCTTCTTGCCGATCAGTGCGCGGGCCAGCGGTGAGGTGATGGAGATGCGGCCCTTCTTGGCGTCGGCCTCGACCTCGCCGACGATCTGCCACACCGTCTTCTTCTCGGTGTCCTCGTCGACCAAGGTCACGGTGGCGCCGAACTTGATGGTGTCGCCGGACAGTTTCGAGATGTCGATGATGTCGGCGCGCGCGAGCTTGTCCTCGAGCTCGGCGATGCGGCCTTCGTTGTGGGACTGCTCTTCCTTCGCGGCATGATATTCCGCGTTCTCCGACAGGTCTCCGTGCGAGCGCGCCTCGGCAATATGCTCGATGATCCGCGGACGATCCTCGGACTGGCGCTTCTTCAATTCTTCCCCGAGCGCGACAAAGCCGGCCTGGGTCATCGGAACCTTTTCCATCTCTTCTCTCGTCCTTCGATCCCGCGCCCCTACAACAGCGGGCGCGGCAACCTTGATTCGTCGGTATTCCCGGCGCTGAACACGCGGCCACCGGAACGTTATGTGGGCTGGCGCCGGAACAGAACAACCACCATGGCCGGACAGTTCCTCCGGCCATTGTGGCTTCATTGCCAATCACTTAGCGGATGGCTTAACCCTAAAGGCTCGGCCTTCCGCTCGCGATCAGGTTTCCGAAAAGTAGCTCTGCAGGGTACGAACCTCAAGGTCCCCGCCGAGATAGGCGCGGATGCCCTGCGCGGCCGCCACGGCCCCGGAAAGAGTGGTGTAATACGGCACTTTATGCAAGAGGGCCGCGCGCCGCAGCGAACGGCTGTCGGCGAGCGCCTGCGGGCCTTCGGTAGTGTTGAAGACGAGCTGGACGTCGCCATTGGTGATGGCGTCGACGATGTGCGGCCGGCCCTCCAGCACCTTGTTCACCTTCTCGGTCGGGATGCCTTGGTCGGTCAGGAAGCGCTGGGTGCCCGAGGTCGCCAGCACCTTGAAGCCGAGCGAATGCAGTTCGCGGACCGCCTCGGCGATGCGCGTCTTGTCGCTCTCGCGCACCGAGACGAACACCGTGCCCTTGCGTGGTACTCGCGTGCCGCCGCCGAGCTGGCTCTTGGCGAAGGCGACCTCGAAATTGCGGTCGATGCCCATGACCTCGCCGGTCGAGCGCATCTCGGGGCCGAGCACCGTGTCGACGCCGGGGAAGCGCGCGAACGGGAAGACCGATTCCTTGACGCCGACGTGCTTGAGCTTTGCCTTCTTCAGCTTGAAATCGGCGAGCTTCTCGCCTGCCATGATGCGCGCGGCTATCTTCGCGACCGGCGTTCCGACCACCTTGGCGACGAAGGGCACGGTGCGCGAGGCGCGCGGATTGACCTCTAGCACGTAGATCTCGCCGTCCTTGATGGCGTACTGCACGTTCATCAGGCCGACGACGTCGAGGCCGAGCGCGAGCTCGCGGGTCTGCCGCTCCAGCTCCTCGATCATCTCAGGCTCGAGCGAGTGCGCCGGTAGCGAGCAGGCGCTGTCGCCGGAATGGATGCCGGCTTCCTCGATGTGCTCCATGATGCCGACGATGAAGGTGTCCTTGCCGTCGCAGAGGCAGTCGACGTCGATCTCGATTGCGTCCGAGAGATAACGGTCGAACAGCAGCGGGTTCTTGCCGAGCACGGTGTTGATCTGCCCGGTCTTGTCGTTCGGATAGCGCGCCTTGACGTCCGCCGGCACCAGCTCCGGCAGCGTGCCGAGCAGGTAATCGTTGAGCTGGTTCTCCTCGCGGATGATCTGCATCGCGCGGCCGCCGAGCACGTAGGACGGGCGCACCACCAGCGGCAGGCCGAGATCGGCGGAGACGAGCCTTGCCTGCTCGACCGAATAGGCGATGCCGTTCTTCGGCTGCTTGAGACGGAGCTTGTCGAGCACGCGCTTGAAGCGGTCGCGGTCTTCGGCAAGGTCGATGGCATCAGGCGAGGTGCCGAGGATCGGCACTTCGGCGGCTTCCAGGGCGCGCGCGAGCTTCAGCGGGGTCTGGCCGCCGAACTGCACGATCACGCCGTGCAGCGTGCCGTTGGTGCGCTCCTTGGCGATGATCTCCAGCACGTCCTCGGCGGTGAGCGGCTCGAAATAGAGCCGGTCGGCGGTGTCGTAGTCGGTCGACACCGTCTCCGGGTTGCAGTTGACCATGATGGATTCGTAGCCGGCATCGTGCAGCGCGAAGCAGGCGTGACAGCAGCAATAGTCGAACTCGATGCCCTGGCCGATGCGGTTCGGTCCGCCGCCGAGAATGATGACCTTCTTCTTGTCGGACGGCGTGCTCTCGTCCGCCGGCGCGCCCGCGAACAGCGCCTCATAGGTCGAATACATATAGGCGGTCGGCGATGCGAATTCGGCCGCGCAGGTGTCGATGCGCTTGTACACCGGACGAACGTCGAGCGCGTGGCGCTTCGCGGTGACCTCGGCCTCCGTCGTCTCGGCGAGCACCGCGAGCCGCGCATCGGAGAAGCCCATGGCCTTGAGCGTGCGCATGCCGAAGGCATTGCCCGGCAGGCCGTTCTTGCGGACCTTCTCCTCCATGTCGACGATGCCGCGCATCTCGCTGAGGAACCACGGGTCGATCTTGCAGGAGTTGAATATCTCCTCGTTCGACCAGCCGAGCCGCATCGCCTGGGCGACCTGGAGCAGCCGGTTCGGCGTCGGCGTGCCGAGCGCGGCGCGGATCGCATTCTTGTCGTCGTCGCGGCCGAGACCTTCGATCTCGATCTCGTCGAGGCCGGTCAGTCCGGTCTCGAGCCCGCGCAGCGCCTTCTGGAGGCTTTCCTGGAAGGTGCGGCCGATCGCCATGACTTCGCCGACCGACTTCATCGACGTGGTCAGCGTGGTGGAGGCGCCGGGGAATTTCTCGAAGGCGAAGCGCGGCACCTTGGTGACGACGTAGTCGATGGTCGGCTCGAACGAGGCCGGCGTGGCGCCGCCGGTGATGTCGTTGGCGATCTCGTCGAGCGTGTAGCCGACCGCAAGCTTGGCCGCGACCTTGGCGATCGGAAAGCCGGTGGCCTTCGAAGCCAGAGCGGATGAGCGCGACACGCGCGGGTTCATCTCGATGACGACCATGCGGCCGTCCTCGGGATTGACGCCGAACTGCACGTTGGAGCCGCCGGTCTCCACCCCGATCTCGCGCAGCACCGCTAGCGAGGCGTCGCGCATGATCTGGTATTCCTTGTCGGTCAGCGTCAGCGCCGGCGCCACCGTGATGGAATCGCCGGTGTGCACGCCCATCGGATCGAGGTTCTCGATCGAGCAGACGATGATGCAATTGTCCTTCTTGTCGCGCACCACCTCCATCTCGTACTCTTTCCAGCCGAGCACGGATTCTTCGATCAGCACTTCGTTGGTTGGAGACGCATCGAGGCCGCGCTCGATGATGTCGAGGAACTCTTCCTTGTTGTAGGCGATGCCGCCGCCGGTGCCGCCCATCGTGAAGGAGGGGCGGATGATCGCGGGCAGGCCGATCTCGGACAGCGCCATCATGGCCTGGCCAAAGGCGTATTCCTGGTAGCGCTTGCGGCGCTCGCTCT
Organism: Bradyrhizobium sp. 25ACV; assembly: GCF_054863005.1. Taxonomy (NCBI): domain Bacteria; kingdom Pseudomonadati; phylum Pseudomonadota; class Alphaproteobacteria; order Hyphomicrobiales; family Nitrobacteraceae; genus Bradyrhizobium; species Bradyrhizobium sp. 25ACV. Next base: position 608,631 of record NZ_JAVAYO010000003.1, on the reverse strand, counting down.
CGCCCAGCGTCCACTGCCGATCGTGCTCTTCGAGCGCCGCGCCCGAGAGCTTTTCGCGTTCAGCCTGACGCTTGTCGCGGAAGGACTTCTTCAGGGCGGAGGCATTGGCGAGCCGCGACTTCGGCGTCTCGAGACCGATCTTGGTCATGGCCTCGCGGAAAAGCTGGCGATCCTCGGCCTTGTCGATCGCGTCGGCGGTGGCGCCGATCATCTCGACGTCGAACTTCTCCAGCGTACCCTGCTGGCGCAGCGACAGCGCGCAGTTCAGCGCGGTCTGTCCACCCATGGTCGGCAGCAGCGCGAAGCCGCCGGGAATGACGTGACGTTCCTTCTCGATGATCTTGGCGACGATCTCGGGCGTGATCGGCTCGATATAGGTCGCATCGGCCAATTCCGGGTCGGTCATGATGGTGGCCGGGTTGGAATTGACGAGGACGATGCGATAGCCCTCTTCCTTCAACGTCTTCACCGCCTGGGTGCCCGAATAGTCGAACTCGCAGGCCTGGCCGATCACGATGGGACCGGCGCCGATGATCAGGATGGTGGTGATGTCTGTACGTTTGGGCATCAACTCTCGCCGGACTGGAATTTGGGCACAAAAAAAGGGCGCGCTCCTGCGCGTCCCTTTGGCCGAGAGCGCGGTGGTCTCCCTCGCGCGCGGGTGGGTCTTAGACCAGATTCCGGGGCGGCGAAACCCCGAAAAACGCCCATCAACCGGCAATTTTGACGGGTTTTGGCCTAGCCTGCCAACCACGGGCGAGATGCACCAGAAGTGAGGCCGCAACGCTCATTCCACCGATCCAGCCGAGGTCGTTCGGCGAGAGGGTCGCCAGCACCGCCCCTCCGAGCGCCCCGCCGATGGCGAAGCCGAGATACATGGCGGAGGCGTTGAGCGAGAGCGCGATCATCGAGGCCTGCGGCTCGATCCGGATGATGCTGGCGACCTGGGCCGGGTAGAATGCCCAGCCCGAGATGCCCCAGAGAAAGATCGTGCCCAGCACCGCATAGTGCGCCTGGCCCGGCATCAGCTTCAGGACCACTGAGTGCAGGATCAGCGCAGCGGCCATGCCGGCGAGCCCGAGGCCCACGGTGGCGAGCGTACCGAGCCGGTCGGCAAGTAGGCCGCCGAACATGTTCCCGATCGCGGCCGCGCCGCCAAACACCAGCAACGCAAGGCTGATTTGCGACGCATCGAAGCCGAGGCCGCGCAGCGGAACCGCGAAATAGGTGAACACGGTGAAGCCGCCGAGCGCCCATAGGATCGTGATCACGAGCGCGAGCAGGACAGTGCTGTGACGCGCCACCGCCAGCCGTTCGCCGAGCGAGGCTGTGTTGCGTGGCAGGCCGCGGGGCAGGCCGAGCAGAAGGCCGGCGAGCGCAACAGTGCCGATCAAGGCGACCATGGCAAAGGTCGCGCGCCAGCCGAGCAGGCTGCCGACGAGGTTGCCGAGGGGAACGCCAATGACGGTCGCGACCGTCAGGCCCGACGTGACCAGCGCCACCGCTCGGCCGCGCCGTTCGGGCGAGGCGACCGCCACGGACACCGCGAGCGCCGTCGGCATGCAAAGCCCGGAGCCCAGCGCCATCAGCATCCGCGAGGCCAGCAGCAGGGCGTAGCTGGAAGCCACCATCGCGGCGAGATTTCCGGCGATGAAGGTCGCCAGCGCCAGGGCCAGTACGGTTCGGCGGTCGATATTGTTCAGCGCGACGGCCAGGATCGGCGAGCCCACGGCATAGGTGAGGGCGTAGGCCGTGACCAATTGGCCGGCGGCGGAGACCGAAATCTGCAAATCGGCGGCGATGCCGGGCAAAAGACCTGCGATAACAAAGCCTTCGGTGCCGATCGCAAAGGCCGCCAGGGCCAGCCAGAACACGCTCATTGGACGATATCCCTATGTTCAACGTTTATTGAACTATTGAATGCGTTGGTTTGTAAGTCAATTGGTTCAAGAACTATTGAACATCGCGGCCGCTTCGCTATCATTCACGGGTCATGAGCCGCACACCTCTCCACCCGACCCGCGAGCAGATCGAGTTGCCGATGGTGCTGGATTGCCTGAGCGATCCGATCCGGCTCGCCATCGTCTACCAGCTTGCCCAGCAGGAACGTGTCAGCAGCGAGCTCTGCTGCGGCGACTTCAACGGGCTCGCGGGCAAGTCCAACCTCGCCTACCACTTCGCCAAGCTGCGCGAATGCGGCCTGATGCAGACGCGCGTGGCCGGCACCAACCGCTTCATGCGGCTGCGCCGCGAGGATCTGGACGCGCGTTTTCCCGGCCTGCTCGATGCCGTGATCAGTTCCGCAAGCAAGGATGCCGAGCGGCTTCAGTTGTTGCCCGAGGGTGAAGTGGTTGCGGCGGATTGAGGTTGGGGCGAGCTGCGAGACCTCGTCCGTCTTCGCTTCCGCTTCGCTCCAGCTACGCCGGACACGCTTCGCCCTTGCGGGTCTTGCGTGGCTGCGCCACGCGTAGCCCCGCAGGGGCGAAGCGTGGAGACCCGGCCTGGATTTGAACCAGGATGTAGAGCGTTGCACCGCCCTCGCGTAGACGCTTCCGCCACCGGGCCGCGGCGATCATTACCGATTGCAGTGCGACAAGCTACAACGGCTAATTGTTATGCTTAACGAACCAGTGGGGGACGCGCGATGAAGGTCATGCGCCAGCGATTATGGCCGATATTGGTGTGGGCGCGCTGGACCGCGAACCCGGCCGCTCTCAGCTTGGCGGTGACCTCCTCCTCGCTGTAGCGCTGGAGCCCGATGCGCGTGCGCAGATGACGGTAGTCGGACAGCGCGGTGCTGATCAGCCCGATCAGCGCGTCTTTCAAGAAACCGTGGCGCAGGCCGAAGCCGAGCAGCGCCATGACGTCCCTGAACATGCCGACATTGGGCTGGAGGATGTCCCCCAGCACCAGCTTGCCGGAGGGCTTCAGGATGCGGCGGATGGTGAGGAGCGCGGCATCGAGCTCGTCCGGCGCCATGTATTGCGCGACTGAGTTCATCACGACGAGGTCGATCGACTGGTCCTGCATCTTGCGGACATCGTCGAGCGAGCGGACGCGGATCCTGGTGTTCGGGGCAAACCGCGCGATCAGCCGGCCGCGCACGCCCGGCGCGGGCTCGGCGAGGATCAGCTGGCCGCAGCTAGCAGCCACCTGGCTCGCCGACAGCGCCTCGCCGCAGGCATAGTCCAGCACCGTCGCGTCCGGCGAGGGGATGTAGCCGATGATGTCCCGCGCGATGATCTGGAAGTGCAAGTCGCGATGCAGCTTGCTGACATAGATCGTATGCGTCGAGTCGTAATAATCGATCCAATCGTCCATGGTATTCGATGGTCCCGGCCAAACGGTTCCCGTCAAGGAACCGGCGCTGCCCGCCTTGCGTTAGGGGTGCGACGGCGCGCCGTCAATGTCCGCGTCCTAACAGGAAGGCTTCCCGTGAGCAAAACCAACAACAAGGTCTCGCCCGATCTCGATACCCCCACCGACCTGTCGCCCGACGGGGTCAAGAAGGTTTCGGAGGCGCTCAACGTGCTTTTGGCCGACGCCTTCGCGCTGTATCTGAAGACCAAGAATTTCCACTGGCACATCAGCGGCCGGCACTTCCGCGACTATCATCTGCTGCTCGACGAGCAGTCCGACCAGATCTTCGCCACCACCGATCAGCTCGCCGAGCGCGTCCGCAAGATCGGCGGCACCACGCTGAAGTCGATCGGCCAGGTCGCAAAGCTCCAGACCATCAAGGACAACAACGAGGACTATGTCCCGCCGCGCGAGATGCTGCGCGAACTGATGCAGGACAACAAGCACGTCGCGGCCGCCATGCGCAAAGCGCACGAGGTCTGCGACGACGCCGGCGATGTCGCCAGCGCCAGCATTTTGGAAGTGTTCATCGACGAGACCGAGCGCCGGACGTGGTTCCTGTTCGAAGCGACGCGGCAGGAAGGCGGCAACGAGGCGTAGGACGCTCTGCCGTAGGGTGGGTTAGCCGCAGGCGTAACCCACCTCTCCTGTTTCAGCGGAGACAGACGTGGTTGGATTACGCTTCGCTAATCCACCCTACGCACCTTCCCTTTTGTCTACCGCCACAACCGCATCAACGCCCCATCCTTGCCCGTCACCGGATCGGCCGGCGGCAGTGCGACCTCTGGAATCGTCTTCAGCGCCTTGGCGTGGTTCTCCGGCGTCGCGCGCGTGATCTCCATCTTGCTGCCCGGCGGATAGGCCCCGATCACGCAGAAATCGTCGCTCGCCCTGATGCGTTGATGTCCGGTGCCGGCCGGCAGGATCGCGACATCACCCGCCTTGATCTCGAGCTCCTGGCCATGGTCGCCGCCGAACCGGACGCGGGCACTACCACGCGCCACGCCGAGCACCTCATGCACCGTCGCGTGATAATGCAGATAATCGTAGACACCGTTGCGCCACGTCCCGCCCCAGCCGTTCGCTTCGAACAGGTTCTCGATGGTCTCTTCCGGCTGCTTCGGGTCGAGCTTCACCGCACCCTGGTAGACCAGAAACGGAAGGATGTTGTTTGGCACGAGCCCGTCATCTTCGAACACGATGGCGAGCGGCTCGGCCTTGTCGCGGACGACGGACATGGCGGGGCTCCGGCTGCAAAAGACAGCGGGACAACATTCTATCGTGTGGAGGTGTTCCTCAACAGGTCACCTGTCCCGGGACGCGCTGCAGCGTGCAACGCTGCGGCGCAGAGCCGGGAGCCAGAGAGCCGCGAGTGGTGGGCCCCGGTTCAGCAGGGCATGAGAGCGCGCGTCTTACGCGCTCTTCTTCTGCCGCATCAGATCCGCAAAACGCTGGAACAGATAGTGCGAGTCGCGCGGGCCGGGCGATGCTTCCGGGTGGTACTGCACTGAGAACACCGGCTTGCCGTCGAGCTGGATGCCGCAATTGGATCCGTCGAACAGCGAGATGTGGGTCTGCGTGGCGCCCTTCGGCAGCGTGGTCTCGTCCACCGCAAAGCCGTGGTTCATCGAGGTGATCTCGACCTTGCCGGTGGTCTCGTCCTTCACGGGGTGGTTGGCGCCGTGATGGCCCTGATGCATCTTCTTCGTCTTCGCGCCGACGGCGAGGCCGAGCATCTGGTGGCCAAGGCAAATACCGAAGGTCGGGGTGCCGGACTTGATGACGTCCCGGATCACAGGCACGGCATATTTGCCGGTGGCGGCCGGATCGCCCGGACCGTTCGACAGGAACACGCCGTCCGGCTTCATCGCCAGAATGTCTTCGGACGAGGTCGTCGCCGGCACCACCGTCACCTTGCAGCCGACGCCGGCGAGCAGGCGCAGGATGTTGCGCTTGATGCCGTAGTCGATGGCGACGACGTTGAACTCCACCTTGTCCTGGCGGCCAAAGCCCTTGTCCCACAGCCATGGCGTCTCGTCCCAGGTGAAGCGCTGGCCGCTTGTGACCATCGGCACAAGGTCCATGCCCTCGAGGCCGGGCCATTCGCGCGCCTCTTCCTTCAACCCATGCAGGTCGAACTCGCCGTTTTTCGCATGCGCGATCACGGCGTTGGGCATGCCCTTGCTGCGGATCAGCGCGGTCAGCGCACGGGTGTCGATGCCGGAGAGGCCGATGATGCCGCGCGCCTTCAGCCACTGGTCGAGATGCTTGGTGGCGCGGTAATTCGAGGGATCGGTGATCGCGGTGCGCAGGATCACGCCGCGGGCGCCCGGCGTTGCCGCCATGTTCACCGTCTCGATGTCTTCCTCGTTGGTACCGACATTGCCGATATGCGGGAAGGTGAAGGTAATGAGCTGGCCGGCATAGGAGGGATCGGTGAGGATCTCCTCATAGCCGGTCATCGCGGTGTTGAAGCAGACTTCACCAACGGCGTGGCCTTCGGCGCCGAGACCAAAGCCTTCGAGCACCGTGCCATCGGCGAGCACGAGGAGCGCGGTCGGTTTATGGTCCGGCCAGGCGGGATCGTTGTCATGTTGTGTCATGAGCGCGTTTCATAAGCCTGCCGGACGCCCCCGTCAAAGCGCAGATGCGCCGATTCACATGCGTTTTTGCATATTTGACAGCCCGTCTCGGGCTCCTAAGCTTGGCCGCACAATTTCCGGCAAATTCCCGGGCTTGCGAGGCAATAATGGACCAGACCACCCCGATTCTGTTGGTTCCGGGGCTGGCCTCCTCGGCCCGGATCTATGCCCCTGTCATCCCGGCGCTCTGGCGCTTCGGCCCGGTCATGGTTGCCAACCATATCCGCGACGACAGCATGGCGGCGATCGCCGCCTGCGTGCTGAGCGAGGCCCCGCCGCGCTTCGCGCTCGCGGGCCATTCCATGGGCGGCTACATCGCGTTCGAGATCATGCGCCAGGCGCCCGAGCGGGTGGTCAAGCTCGCGTTGATCAACACCCAGGCGCGACCCGACACGCCGGAGGCGACCGCGCGCCGCCGCGGCCTGATGGAGCGCGCCGGGCGCGGCGAGCTCCGCGCCGTCCGCGAGGAGAGTTTTCCGGAGCTGGTGCATCCGTCGCGGCGCAATGATGCCGATATTCTCAAGCTCGTCCATGCGCAGGACGAGGATGTCGGTGTCGAGGGCTATCTGCGGCAGCAGACCGCGATCATCGCACGGGTGGATTCGCGCCCGACGCTTGCAGCCATCAAATGCCCGACGCTGGTGTTGACGGGCGATGCCGACAACACCATCCCGAATGCGCTCTCGAAGGAGATGGCCGAGGGCATCGCCGGCGCAAAGCTCAAAGTCCTCGATCGCTGCGGGCACTTGCCGCAAGCCGAGCAGCCGGGAGCGACAATGCGGGCCCTGACCGAATGGCTCGGAACCGAGGTTGTCTAGGGGCCGCGAACGGCCTAGATCAGGCGTCAGATATTCGAAGGGATCACGATCATGTTGCGCGACGACATCAACAATGCGGTCAAGGAGGCCATGAAGGCCAAGGACGAGCGCAAGCTGTCCACGCTGCGCATGGTCAATTCGACCATCAAGAACGCCGACATCGACGCGCGCGGGCAGGGCAAGCCGCCGTTGTCCGACGCCGATCTGCTCGGCGTCTTTCAGAAGATGATCAAGCAGCGGCAGGAGTCGGTCGAGCTCTACGAAAAAGGCGGCCGCGCCGAGCTCGCGGCCCAGGAGCGCGACGAGATCGCGGTGATCTCGGCGTATCTGCCGAAGCAGATGGCCGACGACGAGGTGAAGAAGGCGATCGCGGATGCGATCGGCGAGACCGGCGCTGCCGGCATGAAGGACATGGGCAAGGTGATCGCGGTCTTGCGCGCGAAGTACGCGGGACAGATGGATTTCGGCAAGGCGTCCGGCTTGGTGAAGGCCGCGCTGTCAGGCTAGCCGCTTACCCTCCCCTGGAGGGGGAGGGTCGATCGCGCGAAGCGCGAGCGGGGTGGGGTGATCTCTCCGCTCGGGCAGCGCTTCCGCGGAAAGACTGTCACCCCACCTCGGTTCGCATGCCGCTTCGCTTCATGCGAACCCATCCTCCCCTCCAGGGGAGAAGGGGCACCTTTGTTGCGGCTGCGATCCGGTCTACTCTCTCTCGATAAGAAAAATCGGGAGGCCCGATGACCGCCATCAAACCGTTCCGCATCGCCATCAGCGACGACATCCTCTCCGATCTCAAGTCTCGCCTCGCCCGCACGCGCTGGCCGGAGGCCGAGCTCGTCGACGACTGGAGCCAGGGCGCGCCGTTGCAATGGATCCGAGAGGTCTGTGCCTACTGGGCGAGCGAGTACGACTGGCGGGCCCGCGAGGCAAAGCTCAACCGCTTCGATCAGTTCACCACCGAGATCGACGGGCTCGACATTCATTTCCTGCATGTGCGCTCGAAAGAACCAAACGCGCTGCCGCTGATCATCACCCATGGCTGGCCGGGCTCGATCGTTGAATTCCAGAAGGTGATCGCGCCGCTCACCGATCCCATCGCGCATGGCGGCAATCCCGCGGACGCGTTTCACGTCGTCTGTCCTTCGCTGCCGGGCTTCGGCTTCTCCGCCAAGCCGAAGGCGACCGGATGGGGCGTCGATCGCATCGCCGCGACCTGGGCGCAGCTGATGGAGCGGCTGGGCTATGCCCGCTACGGCGCGCAAGGCGGCGACTGGGGCTCGGCGGTGACGGCCTCGCTCGGTGCGCAGGATGCGGCGCACTGCGCCGGCATTCACATCACGCTGGCCTTCAACGCAGCGCCGAAGGTCGAGGGCGAGCCGACAGCGGAGGAGAAGCGGGCGCTCGCCGGCCTCAAGCACTACGTCGATCTCGACTCCGGCTATTCCAAGCAGCAATCGACGCGCCCGCAGACGCTCGGTTATGGCCTCACGGATTCGCCGAGCGGACAGGCGGCCTGGATTCTGGAAAAATTCTCGGCCTGGACCGATTGCAACGGCCATCCCGAGAACATCTTCACCCGAGACGAGCTGCTCGACAACGTCATGCTGTATTGGGTGACGGAGACGGCGACCTCCTCGGCACGGCTCTACTGGGAAAGTTTTGGCAAGCGCCGCACCACGCCTGTCGTCAAGGTGCCGACGGGCGTCGCCGCGTTCCCCAAGGAGATCATCACGCCGGTGCGGCGCTGGATGGAACCGAACTTCCATGACATCACGCATTGGAGCGAGATGGAGAGGGGCGGCCATTTCGCCGCGTTCGAGCAGCCGGAGCTGTTCGTGCGCGATGTCGGGAAGTTCTTTGCGACGGTAAGGTGAAGTGCACTCTCCGTCATGCCCGGGCTTGTCCCGGGCATCCACGGCCTTAGACTGGCGGTGAAGTAAGAAGAACGTGGATGGCCGGGACTTGATCACGAAGACGCGCTTCGCGCTTTTGCCCGGCCATGACCGAGACTGACGGAAACGATCCAAGCCCATGCTGACCGAAGCCAAGACCTACGACGAACTCACTCGCAACTTCCGCTGGGACATCCCGGCGCGCTTCAACATGGCGGAAGCGTGCTGCGATCGGCATGCCGACGGCACCGGCCGGCTCGCGCTGATCTATGTCGACGAGAACGGCGCCACCACGCGGACCTCCTTCGACGAGGTCGCGGACATGTCGCGCCGCTTTGCCAATGTGCTGAAGGGCGATGGGCTTTCGCGCGGCGATCGCGTCGCGGTGTTCCTGTCGCAATCGCTGGCGCTGCCGATCGCGCATATGGCGGCGTTCCGCTCCGGCCTGGTCTCGATCCCGCTGTTCGCCCTGTTCGGCGAGGACGCGCTGGAATTCCGCCTGTCGAATTCACAGGCGAGGGCAATCATCACTGATGAGGCGGGCTGGGAGAAGCTCACGAAGATCCGCGAGCGGCTGCCCTATTTGCAGGACATCTACATCACGAGCGGCGCCGTCCACGCCGGCGCAAAGCCATTCTGGCCGGCGATCGAAACCGCGTCCGAGGACTTTGCGACCGTCGACACCGCCGCCGACGATCCCGCGCTGATCATCTACACCTCGGGCACGACAGGAAATCCCAAAGGCGCGCTGCATGGGCACCGCGTCGTGCTAGGCCATCTCCCCAATGTCGAGATGTGCCACAACTTCCTGCCGCGCCCCGGCGATCTCATGTGGACGCCAGCGGACTGGGCCTGGATCGGCGGCCTCGTCAACGGCCTGCTCGCATTCTGGTATCACGGCATTCCTCTGGTCGGGCACCGCGCGCGCAAATTCGAGCCGCAGGCGGCGATGCAGATGATGGCCGATCTCGGCGTCCGCAACGTCTTCCTGCCGCCGACTGCGCTCAAGCTGATGCGGCAGGCCGGGGTGAAGCACGCGGGCGTCAAGCTCCGCAGCATATTCACCGGCGGGGAATCGCTCGGCGGCGAGCTGCTCGGCTGGGTGCGCGAGACCTTCGGCATCGACGCGCATGAGGTGTTCGGCCAGACCGAGTGCAATCTCGTGATCGGCAGCAACTCCAACCTGTTTCCGATCCGCCCGGGTTCGATGGGCAAGGCGACGCCGGGCTTCGACGTCCGCATCGTCAACGACAAGGGCGAGGAGTTACCGCGCGGCCAGCGCGGCATCATCGGCGTGCGCCAGCCATGCCCCGTCACCATGCTCGAATATTGGCGAAATCCGGAGGCGACGGCGAAGAAATATGCCGGCGAATTCCTGCTCACCGGCGATCTCGGCGTGCAGGACGAGGATGGCTATTTCTGGTATGTCAGCCGCGAGGACGACGTCATCACCACCGCCGGCTATCGCGTCGGTCCCTCCGAGATCGAGCACACGCTGATGAAGCATCCCTCGGTGGCGATGGCCGCGGTGGTCGGCATCCCCGATCCGATCCGCACCGAATCGATCAAGGCCTGGATCGTGCTGCGTCCGGGCTTTACCGGCACCGACGCGCTGGCGCGCGAGATCCAGGAGTTCGTCAAGGTGCAGCTCGCCGCCCATGAATATCCGCGCTTCGTCGAATTCGCCGAGACGCTGCCGATGACGGCGACGGGCAAGGTGCTGCGGCGCGAGCTGCGGGCCAAGGGCTGATTTCTTAAAAGGGCTGACTTCTTACAAGGGCTGACTTCCGACCATGGCCAAGACGTCTCAAGCCGCGGGACTTCACCGCGCCTCGCTCGACAAGCTGCACGATCTCGATGCGGCGCTGGAGCTCATGTATTACGGCTGGCGCGGCATGACGCTGGAAGCGGACGAATATCTCGCAAAGCAGGGCCTGTCGCGTCCGCATCATCGCATTCTCTACGTGGTGGCGCGGCGGCCCGATATTGCGATCGGCTCGCTGCTCGAGGTCCTCGGCATTTCCAAGCAGGCCTTGAGCCGGCCGCTCAGTCTGCTGCTGGAGCGCAAGCTGGTGACGTCGAAGCGCTCGCCCGAGCAGCATCGCTCGAAGCTGCTGCGCCTGACGTCCGCCGGGCAGCGCATCGAGCAACGGGCCTCGGACCACGAGCGCAAGGTTTTGCGCGAGGCGTTCGATCGCGTCGGCGCATCCGGGGCGGCGGCATGGATGGCGGTCATGGGGACGATCGCCGACAACAATTGACGGTTCTTAAAGTCAATGTAGTTGACATGAGAGGCGGGCTTTGCCACTGTCCTGGCAACAGGCCGGGGAGGGCCCGTGTCATGAGCGGACAGACTCCATTGAGCGCGCAGAAGATGACTCGCGCGGCCGCCGAACGCTTCGTCGCGGCATGGTGCGCGAACTGGTGCAAGGTCGATATAGACGCGGTCGTCGCGCATTTTGCCGAGAATGCGCAGATGCGCAGCCCTCTGGCGCTGACGCTGACCGGTTCTCCTGTCGTCGCCGGCATCGAGAATATCCGCAGCTATTGGCGCAAAGCCTATGGCCACATCGAAGGCGCGGACCTGAAGATCCTGAGCTGGAGCTGGGACGACACCATCGCGCGCCTGACGGTGTGGTGGCAGCTCGGCGACACGCGCGCCAGCGAGTTCATGGATTTCGACGATACGGGGCGCGTCGTGCGCAGCGAAGCCTTTTACGGAAAATGACCATGCGCCTTTCGGATATCGTCCTGCTCCTCAACACGCTGTGGTTCGGCGGCGCCTTCATCCAGTTCAGCATTGCGCAGGCCAACACGCTGAAGATCTTGCTGCCGAGGGAAGAGCGCAGCAATCCGATCGCGCCGACCCTGGCGGCCAGCGTTGCGTTCCTGGGCGGGATGAACCTGCCGATAGGGTTGTTGTCGTTCTACCTTCTGGTTGCGCGTCCGCTCTTCTTCCAGCCGGTCGAGGCGCAGCTCACGCTGTTCCTGTTCTTTTCGGCCTGCCATTTCAGCCAGTTCGCCTATAACCTCCCGGTGCTGATGCGTGGCGGACGCGTCGGGGTCGCCTACTGGCCGGTGTTGAAGGGTCCGATGCTCCGGATCTTTGTCATCGACGCGGGCCTGTTCGCGGCCAATCTCGCAGTGGCGCTCCAGCTCGCGATAGCGTCCTGATCTACCGCGACGGCTCCGAGAGCGCGGCCCGCAGCATCGCCGCAAGATCCTTTCGCCGGAACGGCTTGGTCAGAATGCGGGCGTCACCGACCCCGTCCGGTGTCTTGACGGGCGTCTGGCTGTAACCGGAGGTGAAGAGCACCTTGAGATCAGGCCGCAGCTCGGTTGCCTGCCTCGCAAGCTCCGGCCCGAACATGCCGCCGGGCATGACGACGTCGGTGAACAGCAACTGGATGTCCCCGGGCTGGCGCAGCACCTCCAGCGCTGCGGGTCCGTTCGACGTGGCGATGACCCGGTAGCCCAGCGTCCTGAGCTCGTTCTCGACATAGGCCCGCACCATGTCGTCGTCTTCGACGAGGAGAATGGTCTCGTGTCCCGCTTGTGTGACCGTCGCTTCCGCTGGGCGCAGGTCCTCGCCTGGTGGTGTTGCGAGACGGGGAAAGAATAGCCTGACGACACTGCCTCGTCCCGGCTCGGACTGCATCTGCACAAGTCCGCCGGACTGTTGTGCAAATCCGTAGACCATGCTCAGGCCGAGGCCGGTTCCCTTGCCGACCTCCTTGGTCGTGAAGAACGGCTCGAACGCGCGGCTGACCACCTCGGCGCTCATGCCGCTGCCGGTATCGGTGACGGCCACCATCACATAGTCGCCGGGCCGCGGCTCGCCGTTGACGTCGAGGTCGGATTCGGCGAGCGAGCTGTTATGGACCTCGACCGTCAGCTTGCCGCCCTCCGGCATCGCGTCGCGCGCGTTGAGTACGAGGTTGAGCAGGGCCGTCGTCAGCTGGCCGGGATCGACGCTGGTCGGCCATAAATCCCGATCGAACGCGAAGCGGCACTCGATGTGCTCGCCCAGCGTCCGACGCAGAAGCTGCTCCATGCCGAGCACCTTCTCGGCGATGTCGATCTCTCTCGGCCGCAGCGGCTGCTTGCGCGCGAAGGCGAGCAGGCTCCGCGTCAGGTCAGAGCCGCGCTCGGCGGCGGTCGCGATGTCGCCGGCGATGCGGTGCAATTCCTTGTTTCCCGCAAGCCTGTCGGCGAGATGCTCCGAGTTGCCGAGAATGACAGTCAGGAGATTGTTGAAGTCATGCGCCACGCCGCCAGTGAGCTGGCCCATGGCTTCCATCTTCTGGGATTGGCTGAGCTTCTGGTTGAGATCCGCGATCGCGGCGCGCTGCTGCTGCAGCGATTGGGCGGTGCCGTTGAGCAGGGTCATCAATCCGCCGAGCTCGCCGCCCGGATGGGGCTCCGGAATGCGCGCGCTGAGATCGCCGCGCCCGAGCCTCTTCGCCATGGTGGCGAGCCGCCCGACCTGGCGGCCGATGCTCACGGTCGTGAGGATCCATAAGCCGGCCAGGAGCAGCAGCAAGGCCACCGCGAGAATCGCCATGTCCTCGTAAAGCCGGCGATTCGCCGCCGCGACCAGTCCGTCCTTGGAGCGTCCGACCATGATGGTGAGGCCGGCCTTGCGCATCGAGGGCGAGCGGGCAACGCCCCAGATCTGCGTGCGGCCCCCGCGGTCGGTGACCTCCCGAAATGGCTCGCCATCGGGCGCTGCGGCAAAGCGGAACAGATCGGAGCCCGCAATGGTCCCGCCGACGGGCTCGCTCCAGCCGCCGCCCTTGGGGGCGACCAGGACCGTACCTTTGGCGTCGACGAACAGGATGTCCTTCTCGGCGAGCAGCCGCTTGTCGTGAAATTCCGCGAATTTGTTCAGGTTGAAGGACGCGAGCAGCACGAACTTAAGCGCGCCCGTCTCCGATCGCACGGGATAGGCGATCTGGAGCACCGATAGCCCGGTGAGGCGGCCGAACACCGGCTCCGCGGCAACGACGCCTTGAAGACCCTTGACCTGTTTGAAATAGCCGCGGTCGTTCAGGTCGAGGGTGCGGTTGGTCCGAAGCGAGTCGCAGAACAGGCTGCCGTCGGGATCGATGGTCAAGATGCCCGTGAACTGCGGGTATTCCTCGCGCACTTCCGACAGAAACGCCGAGCACGCCGCCTTGTCGCGCGTGTCGAGGTCGCGGGCGCGGGCCAGACCGTAGTGGAGCTGGGCGGTGCCCTGGATCTTCTCGTTCAGATCGCTCGCGATGTCGTCGGCGGATGCGGCCAGATTGGCCAGCGCCGCGTCGATCTCGCTGGCCCGGTTCTGCACAAAGCGCAGCCCGACCAGGATCGCCGGCACCAGCATGGCGGCGATGACGAGGATCAGTAACCGGGTACGCAGGCTCATCGGTGGGGCGGTCCGCTCTCAGGCGCGCATCTGCTCGGAGGTACAATTTGCGGACGATCGTCTGCCCAGTCCATAGCATTGGCGCGAAAATCGCACCGATGGTGAAGGATTTCACACCGCGAGCATTGTTACCTCGCCGCTGCTCTTCGCGCCGGCTCGCATCAAGTTGCGCCTGCGCGCGGCGGCGCTAGTATCGCAGCATGCGCGCGACGAAAGATCGCGTCGATGTGTGGAGGGAGCTGATGTCCATCTCCGGCAAGGTCGATCCGGTGGTACGTCGCGTCGCGGCGACCGATATCGCCGAGGCGCTGGTCGAGGGTCTGCGCGATTTCCAGGCGCTGCCGTTCTACGGTCTCTGCTTCGGCACGCTCTACGCCGCCGGCGGGATCGCCATCATGCTGTGCCTCACCGCCTTCGGTATGGTCTATCTCGTCTATCCCCTTGCGGCAGGCTTCGCGTTGATCGGGCCGTTCGTGGCGATCGGGCTCTATGAGGTCAGCCGCCGCCGCGAGCGCGGCGAGCCGGTCTCCTTCAGCGCGATCTGGTCGGCCGTGCGCGCGCGCAGCGAGATCGGCTGGATGGCGTTCGTCACGCTGTTCGTGTTCGTGATCTGGATGTACCAGGTGCGGCTTTTGATCGCGCTGCTGCTCGGCCTGCACGCTTCGTTCTCGAGCCTTCAGGAATTCATGACCGTGGTGCTGACCACGAATGAAGGCCTGCTGTTCCTCGGCATCGGCAATGCGGTCGGTGCGGTGCTGTCGCTGATCCTGTTCTCGCTGACCGTGGTGTCGTTTCCGCTGCTGCTCGACCGCGAGGTCGATTTCGTCACGGCGATGGTGACGAGCGTGCGCGCGGTGGTGACGAGCCCGCTGCCGATGATCACATGGGCCGCCGTGATCGTGATGCTGCTGATCGTCTCGGCGCTGCCTTACTTTCTCGGGCTGATCGTGACACTGCCCGTGCTCGGGCATGCGACCTGGCATCTCTACCGGCGGCTGGTGGTGCCGGTGTAGCTAGTTGCTTTCCTTTTGCCCTTTGGCAGTGCCGTAGGGTGGCCAAAGCGACTTGTCCGCCGTAGCTCGCAGAGCGAAGGCGGAAGCGTGCCCACGCGTCTGTTGCGTTGTCGACTCGGTCGTGGGCACGGCGCAAGTGCGCCTTTGCCCACCCTACGATACCGAGTTCGCGGAGACAGACCCCGTCTCACTTACGGGGTCTTGATCCCCATCGCCTTCAGCGCTTCCAGCAATCTCACCGGCGGGGACATCTCGATCTGCGGCGCCTTGCCTGTCTCCAGCAGGCTCTTCAATCCGGAGAGGATCGCGGGCCAGCCGGTGCGGCCGCCGGAAAGAATATCGTCGCTGAGCTCGCGGTCGTGGCGTTGGCTCAAGGTGAGGCGAACGGCTTCGCCGGCTGGCTCGATCTCGTAGGTGACAATGGTGGTGCCGAGCTTTTCCACGAGGTCGGGCCAATTGACGTTCCAGCTCACCGTGAGCCTCCTCGACGGATCGTATTCGAACACTTCGCCGCGGATGTGTTCGGAGCCGTCGGGTGCGTGCACGATGAAACTGCCGCCGAGCTTCGGCTCCATCTCCACCGCAAAGCCGGAGAAATACTGCTTGCTGAACTCGGCCGAGGTCAGCGCCTCCCACACCTTCTCCGGCGTCGAGGCGATGTAGATGGTGTAGACCGTCAGCGGCTTGAATTGATCGAGGTTCATTTTGGGTCGAATCCCTTGTTGAGCGCCGTGCGCGGGATGGCGAGGACTTTGCCCCTCTCCAGCAGGCTCTTGAGCCCGGACAGGATCGCCGGCCAGCCATTGGAGACGGCGCCGAGATATTTGCCGCCCTCGACGAAGCCGTCATGTAACACGGTCAAACGCACGAGCGCGCCGAACGGTTCGATGGTGAAGACGACGCGTGAGGTCGGCTCGCCGCGCAGCTCTTCGAATTTCTGGTGCTTGAAGCTGTAGGACAGGCGGCGCGGCGGATCGGATTCCAGGATCTCGCCGGAATCGGTGACTTCGCCGTCGAGCGTGAGCGCAAAGGGCGAGCCGACCTTCCAGTCGGAGCGGACCTCGGCGCCGAACCAGTACTGCCTGGTGAATTCGCTCGACGTCAGCGCTTCCCACAGCTTTTCCGGCGTGGTCTCGATATAGGTCACGTAGACGAACTCCGGCTTACTCATCGCGCTTCTCCAACTGGCGTTTCAACTCGCTGAGTGCGGCGAGCTTGCCGCGCTCGAATTTTTTGATCCAGCGTTCGCCGATCTGATGGATCGGCACCGGGTTGAGATAGTGCAGCTTCTCGCGGCCATGCCTGATGGTGGTGACCAGATTGGCCTCTTCCAGAATGACAAGGTGCTTGGTCACGGCCTGCCGCGTCATCGCAAGGCCCTCGCAGAGCTCGTTCAGCGTCTGGCCGTTCCTGGCGTGAAGCCTATCGAGCAGCGACCGTCGTGACGCATCGGCGAGCGCTTTGAAGACCTCGTCCATGGCACCGATAATATGCAACCAAATGGTTGCATGTCAAGATGGAGTCTTTGGCGTGCGCAATCGGCCGTGCTAGCCTCGAGGCTCAGCCGACACAGATTGGTTCCGGGAGGACGTTGATGTTCCGTCGCGTTTCACTTGTTGCCGTCCTCGTCCTTTTAGCGTGCAGCACCGCGGCCCAGGCGCAGAAGCAGACCATCGGCGCGCCGCCTGAAGCGTCCAACATGAAGCTCGTCGGCAGCAACGATCTCCAGGCCCGCAGCGCCTATCAGCCGACCATCCATCACCAGGGCGATCGCTGGATCGCCTATATCGGCCATCACGGCGGCACTGATGATGTGCCCGCGCCCGTCAATCCGATGACGGGCAAGGCCGAGCCGAACGGAACCTCGATCGTTGACGTCACCGATCCCGCGCGTCCGAAATATCTGCGGCATCTGCCGGGGCAGGAGGGCAAGTACGAATCCGGCGGCGCGCAGATGGTGCGGGTCTGCGATGGCAAGACCTTGCCGAAGGGTGATCCCAACGCGGTCTACATGCTGCGGACGTTCGGCGGCGAGGCGCATGAGATATGGAACGTCACTGATCCCGCGAGCCCAGTGCTCATCACGCGCATCGGCGGCCTGAAGGACACCCACAAGAGCTGGTGGGAATGCGACACCGGCATTGCCTATCTCGTCTCGGGCGCGCCGGACTGGCGCACGCGGCGCATGACGCAGATCTACGATCTCTCCGATCCCGCGCATCCGCAGAAGATCCGCGACTTCGGTCTGCCCGGTCAGGAGCCCGGTTCGACCGGCGCGGTGCCGACCGAATTGCACGGGCCGATCTCGACCGGGCCCGATGGCAACCGCGTCTATTTCGGTTACGGCACCAACAAGGGCGGCATTTTGCAGATCGTCGATCGCGACAAGCTCCTGAACGGGCCGAAAGAGCCGACGCCGGACAATCTGCGCTATCCCGAGATTTCGCGCATGCCGATGTCGGCCTTCAACGGCGCGCATACGACGTTTCCGATGCTCGATATGCCGATCGCCGAATTCGCCGAGGACAAGGACGGCAAGACCCGCGACATCGTCATGATCGTGAATGAAGCGATCCTCAACGAATGCGGCGAGGCGCGGCAGATGGTGTGGTTCGCCGACGTCACCACCGAGACGCGGCCGATGATGATCTCGAGCTACACCGTGCCGGAGGCGAGCGGGCAGTTCTGTCAGCGCGGCGGGCGGTTCGGCTCGCATTCCTCCAACGAGAGCATGGCGCCGGTCTATTACAAGAAGATGGCCTTCATCGCCTTCTTCAATGCCGGCGTACGCGCGCTCGACATCCGCGATCCCTATCACCCGAAGGAAGTCGGCTACTTCATTCCGTCGATCACGGCTGCGACCGACAAGCGCTGCATCCCGATCGAGGGCGGCGAGCGCTGCAAGGTCGCGATCCAGACCAACAATGTCGAGACGGATGATCGCGGCTACATCTACATCGTCGACCGCGCCAATACCGGCCTGCATATCCTGGAGCTGACCGGCCCGGCGCGCAATGCCGCCGGCCTGCCGAAGAACTGACGGTGCGGCGAGGAGCGATGTCGGCGTCGATGTTGGTACGCCGGCTTCCACCTTCTACGCTGTCGTCCCCCGCGAAGGCGGGGGACCCAGTATTCCAGAGACGCTGGTGGGATACGGAGAAGCTGCGGCGTACTGGATCCCCGCTTTCGCGGAGGATGACGCTGCCGGTTGAGCGCGTACCTTGCGCTCATCTCACTTCCCTCTGCGCTCATCCCGTGCATTAATACCCACAAGCCGCCATCAGCCGAGTCTCCCCCATGATGTCCATGCAAGCCTATTTCGCCTTCGTCGCCGCCTGCATTGCGCTGGCGCTGCTGCCGGGGCCGATCGTCACCCTCGTCATCGCCAACGGCCTGCGCCACGGCACGCGTGCCGCGCTGACCAACGTGGCCGGCGCGCAGGCCGGCCTTGCCATCGTCATCGGCATCGTCGCGGTCGGCCTGACCTCGCTGATGGCGACCATGGGCTACTGGTTCGACTGGGTGCGCTTTGCGGGCGCCGCTTATCTCGTCTGGCTCGGCATCAAGCTGATCTGGGCGCCGGTCGAGGGCGTCGATGTCGACACACCGCCTCCGCCGCCGCGCGGCGGCTTCTTCCTGCAGGGTTTTCTGGTGCTGCTGTCGAACCCGAAGGTGCTGGTGTTCTTCGGCGCCTTCATCCCGCAGTTCATGGACATGAACCAGCCGCACTTTCCGCAAGTCGCGCTGCTGGGCGCGACCTTCATGGTCACCGCCGTGGTGACCGATGCGCTCTACGCCATCGCCGCAGGCCGCGCGCGAAAATTCTTCTCGGCCCGCCGCACGCGGATGATGTCGCGCATCTCCGGCGGCTTCATGATCGGCGGCGGCATCTGGCTGGCGCTGACCAGGGCGAAGTGAGGCTTACACCAGCAGCTCCGCCTTCAGCTCCATCTCGACCTCGGCAAGGATCCGCGCCAGCCGTTCGGCCCATTGCTGCTGGCCCGCGTGGTCGGCGATCAGATCCTGCCGGATCTCGATGCCGGTGTTGACGAGGCCGCGCCCTTCGCCGTGGACGGGGATGGTGTAGTCGGTGAGGTCGCTGACCGCGTAAGGCTCGTTGTCGCCGACGACGAGTTCGCCTTCGCTGCGCAGATGTTTCAACAGCAGCTGCGGCAGCACGGTGTCGCGGTTGTAGAGCGCGGCGATGTGCCAGGGCCGCGCGACGCCGGCATAGACGGGCGTGAAGCTGTGCAGCGACACCAGCACCGTCGGCCGCTTGTCGTGCAGGCGGGCGTCGATCGCGGCATCGATGCGATCATGATAGGGCTCGAAAATCCCGCGCCGCCGTGCCTCGCGCTCGCCCTCCGAAATCCCTTCGTTGCGCGGGATCGCGGTCGCCTCGGAGATCACGGGGATCGAGCTCACCGCGGCCGGCGGGCGGTTGCAGTCGATCACGAGCCGCGAATAGCGCTGCGCGATCAGGTGCGCGTCGAGCATCTTGGCTAGGCGGTCGGCGACGCCGGCGATGCCGATGTCCCAGGCGATGTGCCTGACAAGCTCGGCCTCAGTAACACCGAGATCGCCGAGCGCATGCGGCAGCACCCGTCCGTAATGATCCGAGGTGAGCAGAAAGGGCGAAGTCCCTTCGGCATTCACCTCATGCACGGGCAAAATATCGCCCTCGCCGAGCAGTTGATCGGCGGCCTCGGCCGTGTGCAGATCCATCCTGATTGCCTATGAAACGATTACGTGTCTAAACGGAGTAACGATATTGCACCGACGTCGCAACTTTAGAGCAGCATGACCTCCGATCGCCTTTTCGTCTACGGCACCCTGATGCGCGGCTTCGACCATCCGATGGCACGGCTGCTTGCGGGACACGCGGATTTTGTGGGTGAAGCGACCTGCCGCGGCCGGCTCGTTCTGGTGAAGCATTATCCGGGATTGCTGCTGTCGAATACTGCCTCCGACATCGTTCATGGCGAGCTCTTCCGGATGCGCGTGCCTGACGAGCTCCTGGGCGAGCTCGACATGTACGAGGCCTGCGGCGAGGGTTTTCCGGAGCCGACCGAATATCTGCGCCGCCTGATCGACGTGACGCTGGCTGACGGCACCACGGAGAAGGCCTGGACCTATGTCTACAACTGGCCTGTCACGGGTCTGCCACTCATCGAGTCCGGGCGGTTCTTGGCGCATTAGTTGTTTTCGAGCATGATCTTCTCGGAAAACCGCTTCGCACTTTTCCGGATCATGCTCTAAGCCGACAGCACTTCCTTCACCACGCGCACGTCGACCTCGCGCTCGACGTAACTCCATTCCTCGGTTTCCCGGAGCATCGCCACCAGCTCCTCGAACAGCGAGGCGTGCGCGGGGGCGAATTCGAACCAGGTCAGGAAATCGAAGGGCTCGCCGAGGTCGCGGCAGTGATAGAGCTGCCGCGCGACCGCGGGCAGGAAACGAAGGCTGCTTGCAATGTGGTGCGACTTGTCCTCGAAGATCTTGCGGCGCTCTTCCTGGGTCAGATCCCACCAGGCCTGCGATTTGCGAATCGGGATCAGTGCCGCGCTGGTTGCTTCCATCCGGCCGAGCCCGGCCTGCACGGCCGTGAGCTGCTCCTTCTCAGGCCGCTCGGTGTAGCGCAAATTGCTCGGGGCGCCGACCAGCCGCCACGCATTGCGCGAGGGCACCAGCGGCAATGAGACGGCCTCGCTGTCCGTCACCGACAGCGCCGGCATGAAGGGCAGGGGCTCGCCGGTCACGGGTGCGATCGAGATCACACGCCAGCCCCCGCTGTGGCCGCCCCGAAAGGTCCTGAACATGGGGATATGGAAGCGTGGAACCGGGGCGGGTTCAAGGCTTTCCCGTCATTCCGGGGCGATGCGCAGCATCGAACCTGGAATCTCGAGATTCTCAGGTGCGCAATTGCGCACCGTAGTTCGCCCTGCGGCCGCCCCGGAATGACGCGTGGCGGAGCCCTGTGCATAGGTCGAATAACCCGGATAAGCCCGACAAACCTGGCCTTTGGTCGGCGCGCCCCTATATCCCTGATCTTTCGCCCGACTCACCCCGGTTCGCGCTACAGAGCCCCATGCGCTTCACGCCCCAATTCCTCGACGAGCTCCGTGCCCGGCTTTCGGTTTCCGAGGTCGTGGGCAAGCGCGTCAAGCTGAAGAAGGCCGGGCGGGAGTGGAAGGGGCTGTCGCCGTTCCAGCAGGAGAAGACGCCGTCCTTCTACGTCAACGACCAGAAGGGTTTTTACCACGACTTCTCCTCCGGCAAGCACGGCGACATCATCTCTTTCGTGATGGAGACCGACGGCCTGCCGTTTGCCGAGGCCGTCGAGCGGCTCGCCAGCATGGCGGGCCTGGCGCTGCCGGCGGTGACGCCGGATGCGGCGCGGCAGGAGCAGCGCCGCCGCACGCTGCATGATGTCATGGATCTCGCCGCGACCTATTTTGCGGAGACGCTGGCCTCGCGCGTCGGCGCCAAGGCGCGCGGCTATCTCGCCGACCGCGCGATCTCGCCGGCGACGCAATTGCAGTTCCGCCTCGGCTATGCCTCGCCCGATCGCTTCGCGCTGAAGGAGCATCTCGGCAAGCTCGGTGTCTCCGTCGACGACATGGTCGAGACCGGGCTGCTGGTGGCGGGCAACGACATCCCCGTTCCCTACGACCGCTTCCGCGATCGCGTGATGTTTCCGATCACCGATCTGCGCGGCCGCGTCATCGCCTTCGGCGGGCGCGCGCTGGAGAAGGACGTTCCGGCAAAGTACCTCAACTCGCCGGAGACGCCGCTCTTCCACAAGGGCGACAATCTCTACAACCACCAGACCGCGCGCAAAGCCACCCATGACGGCAGCGCGCTGATCGTGGTCGAGGGCTATGTCGACGTCATCGCCATGGTCACTGCGGGCTTTGCGGGGGCCGTCGCGCCGCTCGGCACCGCGCTCACCGAAAGCCAGCTGGCGCTGCTCTGGAAGATGGCGGACGAGCCGATCCTCTGCTTCGACGGCGACCGCGCCGGCCAGAAGGCGGCGTATCGTGCTGCCGATCTCGCGCTGCCATTCCTCGCGCCCGGAAAGAGTCTTCGTTTCGCGCTGCTGCCGGAAGGCCAGGACCCCGACGATCTCGCGCGCTCCGGCGGCCGCGGCGCGATCGAGGAAGTCATCGCGGCGGCGAAGCCGCTTGCCGAGATGATCTGGTCGCGCGAGCTCGAAGGCGGCAACTTTGCCACCCCCGAGCGCCGCGCTGCGCTGGAGGCGCGCGTCAAGGAGCTCTCCAACGGCATCCGCGACGAGGTGGTGCGGCGCTATTACCGCGATGATTTTGCCGAGCGGCTTCGGCGCACTTTCGCGCCTGAGGGTGGCCGCGGCGGCTTTGCCGGCCGGGGCAATTTCCAAGGAAATTTCCAAGGTAATTTTCAAGGCAATTCCGGCCGCCAATTCCAGCCCCGGGCCGCGGGAGGCGCGAATCGATTCGGCGGCCAGGGATTCGGTGGAGGGCGCCGCGGCCCGCCGGGTCCCATCCCGCTACCGTCAGGTCCCTACCAGGCGGCGAGCCCGCAGCTGGCGGCAAGCCCGATCATGCGCGGCCAGCGCAGCGCCATCTCCCGCCGGGAGGCCCTGATCCTGCAATGCCTGATCAACCACCCCTGGCTGCTGCACGACCACCTCGAGGAGGTCGCCGCCCTGGAGCTGGCCCATCCCGAGGCCCACAAGCTCAGGGCCGGCATCATCGCCGCCTTTGCCAACGACCACCACCACTCCCCGGACCCCGGCGAGCAGGCCGAAAAGATGCGCGGAGATCTCGCCAAGGGCGGATTTTCGCAAGTCCTTCAAAGGGTTGAGAACGGCATCACGACCGCGGCGGTGTGGGGCGCCCGCGAAGGCGCCGCCCCCGACGACGTTCTCTCCACCTGGCATCAGCTCGTTGCCTTGCATCGGCAATGGCATTCACTACTTAGAGAGCTGAAAGACGCCGAGCTGGCCTTGGGGGAGGACCCCAGCGAGGCCAATTTGGCATGGCTGCGTGACGTCAAGGCCCGGATGGCCGAGGTCGACGGCACCGAAGCCCTGATCGAGGGTTTTGGCGAGCTGTCGGGTCGGTTCCAGAAGAGCGTGTG
The DNA here is from genome assembly GCF_054863005.1 of Bradyrhizobium sp. 25ACV. Lineage (NCBI taxonomy): Bacteria > Pseudomonadati > Pseudomonadota > Alphaproteobacteria > Hyphomicrobiales > Nitrobacteraceae > Bradyrhizobium > Bradyrhizobium sp. 25ACV. The sequence goes on along the minus strand of NZ_JAVAYO010000003.1, from coordinate 585,381 downwards.
ATGAAAGAATCATGCGGACGGCCGGAGCCGGAACCGCTAAAAGACTCGCCAAATCCAAGGTTTGGCGGCAAAAACAGGGTTAATCGAGGCTTAACGGTCTTGTAGCACTTTGGCCACCAGGCGGCCGCAGGCAGAACAGACGCGTCAGGAATGAATCCGCGCATTGCTGTTGGCACTACACCTGCATCCGCTGCGACAAAGAGGCTGACGAAGCGTTAGGCATTTCCGGCGAGAGAGAGTTGGGGGTGGCGAGAGATATGTGCGCCGCCCTTTCCGTGTCGAGAGCTGCCGAAGCGAGAGCGTCGGGCAACAGGTTCATGTGAATTCAGGCAGACGCGGCGAGCCGACTGCATTGAAGCGCGTTTAGGAGCAATGGATGGCCACCAAGGCAAAGACGCTGCAGGCGAAGGACAAGGAAAAAGACGACAAGGCAGCGGACGCGCCGGAAAAGGATTCCCAGGACGCGCCCTCGCCCTTGCTCGACCTGTCCGACGCCGCCGTAAAGAAGATGATCAAGCAGGCCAAGAAGCGCGGCTTCGTGACCTTCGATCAGCTCAACGAAGTCTTGCCGTCCGACCAGACCTCGCCCGAACAGATCGAGGACATCATGTCGATGCTCTCGGACATGGGCATCAACGTCACCGAAGCCGACGATAGCGAAGGCGAGGAGGACAAGGACGAGGGCGGCGAGGACGAGACCGACAACGAGCTCGTCGAGGTCACCCAGAAGGCCGTCACCGAGGTCAAGAAGAGCGAGCCGGGCGAGCGCACCGACGACCCCGTGCGCATGTATCTGCGCGAGATGGGCACGGTCGAGCTGCTCTCCCGCGAAGGCGAAATCGCCATCGCCAAGCGCATCGAGGCCGGCCGCGAGGCGATGATCGCAGGGCTTTGCGAAAGCCCGCTGACCTTCCAGGCCATCATCATCTGGCGCGACGAGCTCAACGAAGGCAAGATTTTCCTCCGCGACATCATCGATCTCGAAGCCACCTATGCCGGCCCCGACGCCAAGGCCGGCATGAACAATGCGATGATATCAGGTCCCACCGGCGAGAACGGTGAAGCGCCCGCCGAGGGTGGCCAGGCCGCTGCTGCGGTCGGCGCCCCCGCGCATGTCGCCCCGCCCGCCGCGCCGCCGTCGCCGACCCCGTTCCGTGCCGCGCCTGCGCCGGGCGGCGCCGAGGCCGGCGAGGAGAAGGATCCGGGCGAGGCTGCGGCCGAGTCCGACATGGACGACGACGAGTTCGAGAACCAGATGTCGCTCGCGGCCATCGAGGCCGAGCTCAAGCCGAAGGTGGTCGAGATCTTCGACAAGATCGCCGACAGCTACAAGAAGCTGCGCAAGCTTCAGGAGCAGGACATCCAGAACCAGCTTCAGAACGAGTCGCTCTCGCCGCACCAGGAGCGCAAGTACAAGAAGCTGAAGGACGAGATCATCGTCGAGGTGAAGTCGCTGCGCCTCAACCAGGCCCGTATCGACTCACTCGTCGAGCAGCTCTACGACATCAACAAGCGCCTCGTCTCGCATGAGGGCCGCCTGATGCGCCTTGCCGACAGCCACGGCGTCGCGCGCGAGGACTTCTTGCGCAACTACACCGGCTCGGAGCTCGATCCGCGTTGGCTCAACCGCGTCTCGAAGCTCTCGGCCAAGGGCTGGAAGAACTTCGTCCATCACGAGAAGGACCGCATCAAGGACCTCCGTCACGAGGTGCATCAGCTCGCCGCGCTGACCGGCCTCGAGATCGTCGAATTCCGCAAGATCGTGCACTCCGTGCAGAAGGGCGAGCGCGAAGCACGCCAGGCCAAGAAGGAGATGGTGGAAGCCAACCTCCGTCTCGTGATCTCGATCGCCAAGAAATACACCAACCGCGGCCTGCAATTCCTCGACCTGATCCAGGAAGGCAACATCGGCCTGATGAAGGCGGTCGACAAGTTCGAGTACCGCCGCGGCTACAAGTTCTCGACCTACGCGACGTGGTGGATCCGGCAGGCGATCACCCGCAGCATTGCGGACCAGGCCCGCACCATCCGCATCCCCGTGCACATGATCGAGACGATCAACAAGATCGTGCGCACGTCCCGCCAGATGCTCAACGAGATCGGCCGCGAGCCGACCCCGGAAGAGCTCGCCGAAAAGCTCGGCATGCCCTTGGAGAAGGTCCGCAAGGTCCTCAAGATCGCCAAAGAGCCGCTCTCGCTGGAGACGCCGGTCGGTGACGAAGAGGATTCACATCTCGGCGATTTCATCGAGGACAAGAACGCGATCCTCCCGATCGACGCCGCGATCCAGTCCAACCTGCGCGAGACCACCACGCGCGTGCTGGCCTCGCTCACCCCGCGCGAGGAACGCGTGCTCCGCATGCGCTTCGGCATCGGCATGAACACCGACCACACGCTGGAAGAAGTCGGCCAGCAGTTCAGCGTGACGCGCGAGCGTATCCGCCAGATCGAGGCGAAAGCGCTGCGGAAGCTGAAGCATCCGTCGCGGTCGAGGAAGCTGCGGAGCTTCTTGGATAATTAATCGGGATTGTAATGCCCGGGCCCGACCCGGGCATCCATCGTAACGAAGACGGCGGGCTGAAAAGCTCGCCGTTTTTCTTTGTGCTGGCGCCCGGATTGCGTCGGATAGTAAATTGCGAAGCGGATGCCGTTGGTTTGCTCATTCCATCTCCGTGCTCTTCCGCTTTTTTCAACCCCGCCAGCTATGCCCGACTATCACCTCACCGTCTGGTACAACACCCGCTGTCCCGTGTGTGACGCTGGCATCGACTGGCAGCGCAACAAGCTGCTGGCGCTGGTGCGTGCGGGGACGGTTGAGTTCAGGGACATCAACGAGCAGCCCGACGCGCTGGCGCAGTTTGGTGCTTCGCTCGACGACGTCAGGCGCCGCCTGCATGCGACCGATGAGGCCGGCAGGCTCATCGTCGGCGCGGATGTCGCGATTGCGTTGTGGAGGCTGACGCCGGGGGAGGGGTGGCTTGCGGCGCTGTTCGGCAATCGCGTGGCGCTGCCGTTCACGCGGTTTGTCTATGACAGGTTTGCCGATCTGCTGTTTGCCTGGAATAAGAGGAGCGGGCGCTGGTGAGCGCCTGCTTATGTCGTCCTACTTCTTCTTCACCCCGACCCGCTCGATCCGCTTGATCTCGAGCGCCGGGCGGCCGCTCTTTTCCGCGATCTCGCGGTCCTGCTCCATGATGAAGGCGCGGGCGGGTTCGTCGCCGTCGAGGCCGCCGAGCAGCTCTGAGGGCACGCGGCGGTTGGAGCGCTGGGAATCGTCTTCATAGAAGACGTTGAAAAAGGCGAATTCGCCTTTGGGATTGGTTCCGGGTTTTTTGGCCATGGCGGCTTGTCGTCGATTGGCGGGCCGCAGTCAAATGACTTTGGCGCTCACCGACGCCAGTCCTGCCCCGAACGCGACGGCACTAGATGCGGCTGGTCGAAATCCGGCTGCTGGAGAGGGGCAGGCGCCTGCCTGCGATCTGCGGCGGCCCTTCGAGGGGACCCTTGCTCAACAACCCTTGTTCAGGCAACGCTTGCCTCAATAAACGGCGGGCCAAAGCCCGCCGTTTATTTTTGGTCTTCAGTGTCGCCCGGGGCTGGCAGGGCGACAACCTAAAATAGAAGGCTATAGAAGGCGCCCTGCGATGGCAAGGCAAATCGTGACGGCGTTGATGTCGCAGCGAGCGGATCAGATATGCGATGGTCGCGACATGTGGTTTCGATTCACATCGAAGCAATTGTTTAGACCGTCAAACCAATTTGTTCATCTTGCCGGCCTTCGCGATGCAACGCGCGTGGCGCACTATGTCGGGAGGCGCGCCAACCTGCACTTCTTCCCGCCTGCGTGCAGACAGTGTGATCTCGATTTGTAAAAGCGAGTTCCATCGTTCGCCGCTCATGTCTCAATGCGCGCGCCTGCGCCGCGCCGGCTCCTGCACCGCGAGCCGCGATCCGTGTCCGCCGCCCTTGTCGCTGTGCTCCTCAAGTCCCTGGGCCATGATCGCGCTGCCCATCGCAGCCGAGCCGAAGGTGATGAGGAAGGATGCCAGCAGCAGCGCGAGCGCGATGCCGGGCGAACTGTCGGCGAAGATCAGCTCGCGCAGATGTCCGGGGTTGAGCCAGAGCAGCCCGCCGACGAGAAGCGTCGCGGCGCAGGCGCCGATCGCGAAGTTGATGGCGAGCAGGCGAAACAGGGGAATGCGGAGGAGCGGGGGGCGGGCCGGCTTGTTCTGCTGGTCGGGCATGGCTGGTTGCCTCAGACTTTGTCGCGCCCGGGAATGACGAGAGAGAGGATGTCTGCGGCATCCATCTCACGCCGTCCAAGCTCCGATATTGACCCGCATCAAACTCCCGCGCGACGTTTCACGGCGCCACCAGCTCCACGCGCCGGTTCAGCGCGCGGCCGGCATCCGTCGCGTTCGGGCCGACCGGCGCCAGCAATCCGACGCCGGCGGTGCGCAGGCGTGTCGGCACGATCCGAAAGCTCTTCACCAGCTCGGCTGCGACCGCCTCCGCGCGGCGCTTGGAGAGGTCGAGATTGTACTCGTAGGCGCCCTGGCTGTCGGTGTGGCCGACGATGAAGACGCTCAGCTGCGGTTGGCTCGCGAGCAGTTTTGCGATCTGCTCCAGCGTCGGGCGGCTTTCCGGCTTCAGCACCGCCTTGTCGGTGTCGAAATAGATGCCATAGAGCGCGATGTGGCCGGTCTCCCCCAGGCCCTTCGCCATCGCGGCGGCGTCGACCATCTTGTTCGCGATGGCTCCCAACTCGGCGATCGTGACCTGCGCGGTGATGTCCTGGTTGTTCTGGCTGACGATGACGCTGGCATAGGTCTCGCGTCCGCCCTCGGCCTTGCGGCCGGCAACATAGCGGTAGTTGAAGCCGTCGACCCACATCTGCGGCATCGGCAGCGTGTCGATGCTTTCGGTGAAGGGAATCGCGCCGCAGGCGTCGGTGTCGCAGGCCAGCAAGGTCTCGAAGCCGGCCTTGGCGAGCTGCGTCTCGAAATTGCGCGACACTTCCAGGATCGAGGGGCCGGGATTGGTGCGATAGGCGATGCGGACGATGCGGCCCTCGAGCCGCCGCGCATCGGTCGGCTGGCCGTCCCTGAAGCTTGCCGCCTGCATCCGTGTCGCGTCAAAATCCTTCACGACATAACCGGTGACGATGCTGCCGGCGAAGCGGCCGATGCCGGGATAGTCGCGCGCGCCCGCCACGTCGCGCGTCTGTGCGGAGGCGGGGATCGCGTGCAGGAAGAGCAGGGCGGCAAGGACGAGCATTCCCGGGATGTTCTGCGGCACGGACATCGGCACTCTCTCGGTTGCGGGCTGTCGGTTGCGGGGACGGGTCGCAAGACGTTAGTCTCGCGCGGCGTCCTGCCGGTTCTAACCGACGGAGCATTCCCGATCCGATTGTCCCGGAAATCGCGTGCGCCGCAAGGCCGAGCGAGGTGATGACCTCCCGTTCGCTGCTATCTGGGCGGTGAGACAGTTTGATGTGCAAGCCTTGTGCTTTCCAGCCCTGCGCTTTGACGCTCGCTTCTTTCCCGGGCATGATCCGCGCGCTGCTTCGCAGCCAGGATTTTTAAGGGGATTGCTCCACATGCTGAGACTGCTTCTCGCCGCCGCGTCCGTCATTTGTCTGGCCGGCGGGTCGGCGCAGGCCGCGCGCTGCGGCGGCGACTTCAACAGTTTCGTCGCCACCATGGCCCAGGAAGCGCAAGCAGCCGGCGTCTCGGCAAGCGTGACCAACGCGGCGCTCAGCGGCGTCACCCCCGATGGCGCGGTGCTCGCCTTCGACCGGCGCCAGCGCCACACCTTCAACAAGAGTTTTGAGCAGTATGTCTCGACCCGCGTCGGCCCCGGCCGCATCAATGGCGGCCGCGCCCTCTTGCAGCGCCACGCCGCGCTGCTCTCGCGCATCGAGCAGCAGTTCGGCGTGCCGCGTTATATCCTGGTCGCGATCTGGGGACTGGAGAGCGATTTCGGCAAGGGCGACATCGGCAAGATGCCGGTGGTCCGTACACTGGCAACGCTCGCGCATGATTGCCGCCGCACCGACCTGTTCCAGGGCGAGCTGCTCGCCGCGCTGAAGATCGTGCAGCGCGGCGACCTGCCACTGCGCGACCTGATCGGCGCCTTTGCCGGCGAGATCGGCCAGACCCAGTTCCTGCCGTCGTCCTACATCAAATACGGCGTCGATTTCGACGGCGACGGCCATGTCGATCTCCGCCACAGCGTCCCCGACGTGCTCGCCTCGACCGCGAATTTGCTCCACACCAGCGGCTTCAAGATGGGCCAGCCCTACGGCGAAGGCACCGCCAATTTCGAGGCGATGCGCGAGTGGAACAGGGCGGTGGTGTATCGCAAGACGATCGGGTATTTCGCCGATCGCCTGGCGGGGCAGTGACCACATACTCAGTCTCTTAGGGTGGGCAAAGGCGCAACGCGCCGTGCCCACGACCTTTGCGTCGTCGTACGAAGTCGTGGGCACGCTTCTCTTTGCCCACCCTACGACAGCCGGGGCAGTAAAGGGCGCATCGCTTGTAGGATGGGTTTCGCTGCGCTCTACCCATCCTACGAATTCACGTTCCCTTCGCCATCTTCTCCAGCCGCCGCTGCAGCGGCGCCCAATACGTTGCCGGGCGGAAGCGCTGCAACAGGTCCATGAAACGGGCGTCGTTGCCGATCAGGATGCGCGGTTCGTTCTTCTCGATACCCCTGATGATGCGCAGCGCAGCGTCCTTCGGCGTGGTGTTCGCCGCGTTCTCGAACCGCTCGATCGACTGCGCGCGGCGGGCATTGTCGGTGAGGCCGACCCCGGTGCGCGAGTTGCGCGCGATGGCGGTGGCGACGCCGCCGGGATGCACGACCGACAGCCTGATCGGGCTGCCCGCCACCGCGAGCTCGTGCCGCACGCTCTCGGAGAAGCCGCGCACCGCGAATTTCGCCGCCGCGTAAGCCGATTGCCCCGGCGGCGCGATGATGCCGAAGATCGAAGAGAGGTTGACGATGTGCGCCTCCGGCCTCGTCTTCAGATGCGGCAGGAAGGCGCGCGTGCCATGCACCACGCCCCAGAAATTGATGTCGAACAGCCAGTCCATCTGCGCCTGGTCGATCTCCTCGAACGAGCCCATCAGCGCCACGCCGGCATTGTTGACGACGATGCCGAGCGCGGGATGCGCGGAGATCGCCGCATTCGCGAATTGCGCGATGTCGTCGGGTTCGCCAACGTCGACGCGGTGCACGCTGACCTTGCGGCCCGCACCGATCTCGGCCGCGAGCGTCTTCAGCCCGGCCTCGTCGCGATCGGCGAGCGCAAGATCGCAGCCGCGCTGTGCAAGCTCGATCGCCAGCGCGCGTCCGATGCCGCTGGCGGCTCCCGTGATGGCGGCGGCGCCGCGAATCGTGGTCATGATGTTCCCCGTCAAGCCTCTGCTGCGGGAACTATGCTTTACATTTTTTCAGAATGGAACTGAACCGCAGGCGCATTGGCTCCTTAACATACGTTACGCAAGCGATCGTTGGGAGACGCCGATGGGACAAGCACAGCCATTTCGTGCAACTGCGTTGATCGTTGAAGACGACGTCATGCAGCGGGAGATGCTGAGCCTGCTGCTGGAGGAGAGCGGCTACCAGGTCATCCAGTGCGAAAGTGCCGAGGCCGCCGAGCGCGTCCTCGACAAGAGCGCCGGCGCGCTCTGCCTGATGATGACCGACGTCCAGCTCGCGGGGCGCATGAACGGCGTCGAGCTCGCGCACGTCGCCAAGGACCGCAATCCCAGGCTCGACGTCGTCGTCACCTCCGGCCGTCCGTTGATGCAGCCCTTGCCCGACGGTGCAAAGTTCTGGGCCAAACCCTGGGCGCCGCTCGACGTGCTGCGCGAAGCCGAGCTCGCGCAACTGGCGTAAGGGCGACTAAGTTGCTTTGCTTGCAACGCAGTCCGCTCCTCCGCCCGTCGCCCCTCGAGACTCGCCCCAGAGGGCGAGCACCTCAGGGTGACGGTGTCAGGCACCGAATGCGGAAGGTCTCGCTTTCTCGCCGCGAGGCGGGCTGATACAGTCCGCCCATGTCCTGGTCCTTCCTGCTCACCTCGCTCATCGTCGTCGCGTCCCCCGGCACCGGCGTGCTCTACACGCTGGCTGCGGCGCTGACGCGCGGCTCGCGCGCCAGCCTGGCGGCCGCCTTCGGCTGCACGCTTGGGATCGTGCCGCACATGATGGCGGCTATGCTCGGGCTCGCCGCCGTGCTCCACACCAGCGCGCTCGCCTTCGCCGCGCTGAAATGGGGCGGGGTGCTTTATCTGCTCTACATGTCCTGGCAGGCGCTGCGCGAGAGCGGGGCGCTGGCGGTCGAGGGCGAGATCCGCGAGCGTTCGGTGGGCCGCGTCATCGTGACCGGCTTTCTGATCAACATCCTCAATCCAAAACTGTCGATCTTCTTCCTCGCCTTCCTGCCGCAGTTCATTGCCGCGGACGAGGCCCATGTGCTGGCGCGCATGCTTGAGTTGAGCGGCGCCCTCATGGCGATGACCCTTACGGTGTTCGTGGTCTACGGCCTCTGCGCCGCCTCGGTGCGCGAGCACGTCATCTCCCGCCCGCGCATCATGGCCTGGCTGCGCCGCAGCTTCGCCGCCGGTTTCGCTGCGCTCGGCGCCAAGCTGGCCTTCGCGGAGCGATAGCTTCTTCTTCAGGTCGCTCGTGGCTAGGGCATTTGCACTTGCCGCCATCCTTCGAGACGCCCGCTTTAGGCGGGCTCCTCAGGATGAGGACGGAGTGCGTAGCGGCTGCTTCAACGGGCACAGTGCCGCTTAGCCTCATCCTGAGGATACCGCCGGAGGCGGTCGTCTCGAAGGACGAGGCGTGCGTTCAGGTGCAGCCGCTATTGGCCATTGCTCGGTCGTACGATTGAGAGAGCAAGCCAATAAAAAAGCGGGCCTCGCGCCCGCCATCTTCATACTCTCTCAACGCTGACCCGAAGCCCGGGCGGAGCGAGCTCCACCCGGGCAAAGAAACAGAAGCCTCGTTACTTCTTCTTCGCCTTCTTGGCCTTCTTCGCCTTCTTCTTCGTCGCCTTCTTCGCTTTCTTAGCCATAGGATCCTCTTAAGGGTTAATGGTGGAACGCGACACGAGGGATGCTCGGCGGAGGGCCAGCCTCGCAACATCCTCGACGACAAACTCAGCAGATTCGCGCCTTCCTGCCCCGCGCTGTCACATCCGTGTCATCGCGTTATCCACAGCTCAGATGCATTTTCGGGTGATTTTGGTGCGCGAATCCGCATCGCGGCATCGAAGCAGCGTCGCCGCCGACATCCCTAACGATCCGACAACGGAGCGGCGCCGTTCATGAATCCAAAACCAAAGGCGCGTTTTGCCGGAACGCGGTGAGACTCCATTAAGCGCGAAGGCCGCATTCTTCTCCGCAAGAAAACGGGGATGGGTCATGGACGGACGGCTGCCAGGGACGGGGGGCGCGAGGCTGCGCATGCCGCGCGCGTCATGCTGAACGTACCGACGCTCTGGACCGTCTTCGTCGTCAACTTCCTGGCCCTCGGCGTGATCTGGGCCTACGTGACGCGCTCCTATCCGAAATTCGCCGCCGCGCGGTTCTGGATGGCATCGTCCTTTGTCGGTGCGATCGGGGCGATGACGGCGCTGGTCCGCCTGTTCGTGGCCTCTCCTCTGCCCCTTCTGCTCGGCGCGGCCGGCGTGATCGCCGCGAGCTGCCTCGCCGCGATGGGCATTGAGCGCTTCTATGGCCGGCCGGTCTCTTGGCGCCTCATGACGGCGACGGGAGGCTTGAGCCTTGCCGGCGTCGTGGTCTTCATGGTCGGCTTCGAGCACATGCAGCTGCGCATGCTCAGCTACACGCTCGGTCAGGCCCTGCCGCTGGTGCTGGCGCTGCGTCTGCTGCTGTCGCCGCCGGAAGGGCGCGTCAGCCCGGGCGCGCGGCTGTCCAGCATCGTCATCCTCACCATCATCGCGATCCTCATTGCCCGCACGATCGGCAATCTGCTCGGCCACGATCTCTCGGCGAAGGCCGGCGGCCAGCCCCATGCCGTCATGGTGCTGGGACTCCTGTTCCTGTCGATGACGCTCAATTTCGGCTTCCTGCTGATGGCGATGGACCGGCTGCGGGGCGAGGTCGCCGACCTCGCGCTGCTCGACGATCTCACCGGCGTCGCCAACCGGCGCCATCTGTTGCAGCGCCTGACCGAGGAATGCGCCCGCTCGGAGCGCAGCGGCGGGCCGTTCTCGCTGCTGGTGATCGATCTCGACGGCTTCAAGACCATCAACGACACCCACGGCCATGCCGCCGGCGATGCCTGCCTGCAGCACTTCACCCTGATGGCGCAGACGCGGCTTCGGCCCGGCGACATGCTGGCCCGCACCGGTGGCGACGAGTTCTGCGTCGTGCTGCCGTCCTCGTCCTTGCGCGAGGCCGCCGCGATCGCCCGCCGCGTGCTCGAGGTCTGCCGTCAGGATGCCGAGACCTGCACCGGCAGCGAGATCCCGATCGCGATCTCGATCGGCGTCGCGCAGTGGGATCGCGGCATCGGAGAATTCCCGGATCGCCTGATGGCCAATGCCGACCACGCCCTCTATGCCGCCAAGAAGAACGGCAAGAACGATTTTGCCGTCTACGATCCGTCGCCGCCGCTCTCGCCTGAGCCGATCGGCCGGGGCGAGACCGCGCGCCATTTCGCCTGAGGCCATGCTAGGTTTGGTCTCTGTTGGACCCGCATGATGATCGCTCGCCTGCTCGCGGCCGTTCTGGCTGCTTTCTTTCTGATCGCCCCCGCCGCTGCCGAGGATGCCGAGCTCGCAAAGCTCGCACGCGCCTCCGGCACGCCCGACATTCCCGGCCTGAAGATGGTCTGGCTGGCGCCATGGGGGGACGTCCGGAGCGCAAGACCCTGGCGCAATATCATCGTGCACCAGACCGAAGGGCCGGCGGGCTCGGCGCGCGGCGGTGCGCAAGCGCAAGCGAAGACCCCGACGCGGCGCGGCGTCACCGTGTGGGTGGAGACCGACGGCACCGTCTATTGGGCGGTCGCGGAAAACCTGGTGCCGACCCATGGCGACGGCGCCAACCGCAACGACAACAAGTACATCGACAACAGCGCGACCTATCGGCAAGTGGTGCGCGACAATTCCATCGGCGTCGAGTTCGCCGGCAATTATCCCGACGTCGCGACTGGTCCGACCGACGCGCAGGTCGCAGCGTGGCGCGTGCTCGTCCAGGTCCTGCGCGCGCGCTACGACATCCCGCTCGACCGCGTCTATGCGCACAACTGGATCGACTACAAGGATGCGCGCTATTGCGAAGGTTGCTGGCTCGCAACGCTTGCGCGGATGTGGGGGGAATAGGGCTAAAGCGCGACGACGATTGATCGAATCCCGTCGCGCTTTAGCAGGCTTGTCTCCTTTCAGGAGAAGGCCTTGGGCAGGTCAGCCGAAGGCTTCGTGACGATCTGATGCGCATCGCGCCAGATCACTTCGCGCTGGTGCGAGGTCGTGATCGTGCGCACCGGCAGGCCGCCCTCTTCGAGCAGCCAGGCGCAGTAACGCGCGCGGCTGATCGCCTCGCGGGCTCGGGCATCGAACCAGCAAATGCCCCAGATCGAGTCACGCCGCTTGAAGTGCCGCGCGATGCGACCGGGCAGCGGCAGATGCTCCGCGAACCAGTCGAACTGGTCCGAGAGCTCCTGCCGAATCCAACCGGGACAGTTGGTCCGCTGGATGTACCAGGACGCGCGGAAGAATCCGCTCTCCACGCGACTGCGCGGGTGGATGAGCGGCGTAACGAACCGCAAATACATGACGCACGGCGCGACGCGGTCTTGCGTCGCGCTCCTCGTAATCAGATAGGATGAATGGAGGAACAGCCGCGGAGCGGCGTTCAGCTCATGACCGGTCGCCGGTCATCGGTGGGCGGCGGTCGGAACGTGTCGATGTCAACTTCATGCCGCCTCCCTCGAGAGCGTGAACAAATCGGCGCGATAGTGCGCCGGGGCCGCAGCACATACACCCGCAAGCGTTCCGCGGCAAGCACGAGAGTCCGCGTGCCGCGCGCGAGCGACGAGCTAGACCGCCTGCGCCATCCAACCGAAGAACCGTCGCATCAATCCCGGCCGCTGCGGCAATTCCGGCGGATCATCGACAGCCAGCACGCGTTTGAAGAAGTAATCCAAAAACACCATGTCGTTCGGCTCGGTGACGGTGAATGTCTCCTCGCCGAAGAACACGCTGTAACTGAAGAAGAACGGCCCCATCAGCGGGATGGTCGCGGTCGACGCATAGTCCTTGGAGATCACGAACTCCGACGGCTCCAGCCCATGCTCGCGCATCGCCTGCTCGACCAGCGGCAGCTTGCGCATGAACTGGGGAGAGAAGCCACCGACGGTGGATTGCAGGATGATCGACACGATGCGTGTCCGTTCTTGAGGATGTGACCCGACCATCATGTGTCGGGCGAACCCTCACACGCGTTCAAGGTGCCCCGCCGGCGGCTTTACGAACGTGCCGCAGCTCATACATACAAAAAAGCCGGCGTTGCCGCCGGCTTTCTGTCTCTTTCGATCCACCAATCTCTGTTCGTGGCGAAGCCCCGCTTAGTGCGCGGCTTCCAGCGCGGCCTGTTCGGCCCTTGCGATCGTGCCCTTGACCGCGGACTGCACCTTCTCGAAGGCGCGGACCTCGATCTGGCGGACGCGCTCGCGCGACACGCCGAACTCGGCAGCGAGGTCTTCCAGCGTCATCGGCTCATCGGCGAGGCGGCGCGCCTCGAAGATGCGACGTTCGCGCGGGTTGAGCACGCCCATGGCGCCGTTCAGCGCGTCACGGCGTTCGTCATACTCCTCGTGCTCGGCCAGCATGGCTTCCTGGTTGGGCGTATTGTCGACCAGCCAGTCCTGCCATTCGCCGGCTTCGCCGTCGTCGCGGATCGGTGCGTTGAGCGACGCGTCGCCACCGAGGCGGCGGTTCATGTCGATCACGTCCTGATCGGTGACGCCGAGGCGCTTGGCAATGATCTTCACCTGGTCGGGGCGCAGATCGCCCTCGTCCAGCGCGTTGATCTTGCTCTTCGCCTTGCGCAGGTTGAAGAACAGCTTCTTCTGGTTCGCGGTGGTGCCCATCTTCACGAGCGACCAGGAACGCAGAATGTACTCTTGAATCGACGCCTTGATCCACCACATCGCGTAGGTGGCGAGACGGAACCCCTTCTCGGGTTCGAAACGTTTCACCGCCTGCATCAGGCCGACATTGCCTTCCGAGACGACCTCGGAGATCGGCAGGCCGTAGCCGCGATAGCCCATGGCGATCTTGGCCACGAGCCGGAGATGGCTGGTGACGAGTTGGTGCGCCGCGTCGCGATCGTCATGCTCGCGCCAACGCTTGGCGAGCATGTATTCCTGCTGGGGTTCCAGCATCGGGAACTTGCGGATCTCGGCGAGGTAACGGGAAAGGCCGGATTCTCCATTGAGGACCGGCAAAGCAGCGGTACGGGCCATACTGAAGCCCTCCAAAGGTTCAGGCCCCCGATAGCGGCGGGCCAGGCAGACGACCGCTGTGTTAAAGCCGGCCGTAGCTGCGATGTTCCGTTGGTCATTTCCAACGCAGGCGCAATATACCCCATGGGGGGGCAAAAAGGGAAGGATTGCTGACGTCACGACCCCGTGTGGCAGCTATAATGTTTTGTAATGTAACGCTTTTCTTAAAGGGCCTGCGTCATACCGCCGCTTTCAGGGTGCTCTGGAGGAGAAGCAAATCCTCTGGCAAAGGCGCCTCCCAGTGGAGTAATTCTCCAGTCCTCGGATGCTCTAATACCAGCAAATACGCATGCAGGGCCTGCCGCCCAAGCGCGGCCAGAGCGGCCTGCGACGAGGGCGCCAGCTGGTTCGCCTTGGTCTTGAAATGCGGGCCATAGACGGCATCGCCCATCAGGGGATGACCGACATGGGCGAGGTGGACGCGGATTTGGTGGGTGCGCCCGGTCTCGAGCTCGCAGGCCAGCAGTGTCGCGATCGGCTTGCCGTCGCGTCCGTTAAAACTCTCCAGGATCTCCCAATGCGTCACCGCCTCGCGGCCGCCCTGGCGCACCGCCATCTTCTCGCGCGCATGCGGATGGCGGTCGATCGGCGCGTCGACGGTGCCGCGATGGCGGCCAGGGACGCCCCAGGCAAAGGCCATGTAGCCGCGGCGCATCGCACCGGTGCGGCCGTGGTCGGCGAATTGCGCGGTCAGCGAGGCATGGGCGAGGTCGTTCTTGGCGACCACCATCAGCCCCGTGGTGTCCTTGTCGAGCCGGTGCACGATGCCGGGCCGGCGCACCCCGCCGATGCCCGACAGCGAAGAGCCGCAATGGGCGATCAGCGCGTTCACCAGCGTGCCGGTCTCGTGGCCGGCCGCGGGGTGCACCACCAGCCCCTTTGGCTTGTTGAGGACGACGATGTCATCGTCCTCGAACACGATATCGAGGGCGATGTCCTCCCCCTTCGGCTCCGGCGCGGCCGCTTCCGGCACGTCGATTGTGATCGTATCGCCGGATGTGACGTGATAAGCGGGGTCGCGGACCGCGGAGGCCTTCAGGCTCACCGCGCCCGCCAGGATCAGGGCTTTCAGCCTCGATCGCGACAGGTCGGTGAGGTGGGCCGCCAGCACGCGGTCGAGCCGGGCCGAGCCCTCGTTGCCGTCGACGACAACCTCCAACCTTTGCGCAGAGCCAGAATTTTCCATGACGACGACTGATACCGCTGTTCCCGAACCGAGCCCCGAGCAGGCCGCGCTGTTCGCGCGGGTGCGGCGGATGATGCTGATCGCGGGGTTGACCACGGCGCTGGCGATCTGCGCCGTGCTGATCGCGGTGGGCTACCGCCTTTTCAAGTCCGAGGGAAGGGCGGCCGAGGCGGCCAGTGACGTCACCGCCATCCTGCCGAAGGGCGCCAAAATCGTCTCGACCGGCCTCGCCGGCGACCGCCTCGTGGTCAGCCTGGATGTCGGCGGTGTCATCGAGATCCGCACCTTCGACGCCCATACCCTCAAGCCGGCCGGACGGCTGAAATTCGCCAATGAGCCGTAAAAGGCTCCTCGGGGTCCTTGCGGCGGACAAATTTCGAGGCTATTGGCTAGCCCCCACGCTCCCTTCGTCTAGCGGTTAGGACGCGGCCCTCTCAAGGCTGAAACAGGGGTTCGATTCCCCTAGGGAGCGCCAATGATATCAATGACTTATTTCCGCGTTCCGAAAGTCGTCGAATATCCGTCGAATAAGCATTGGCGAACGTGGGCGAACTAACGTCGCCGGTCAATCGGCTCAGCCGCGCGCTTTTCATCGCGTTCTTCCACCGTTGAGAGATCGTTGCTTCCGACGCGCTGGCCAACCGATTTGCCGCGCTGTCACTCGCGCACGAATGCACTCTTCACGATCCGAGCGGCAACGATGGTGACTGCCTTTCTCGTGGTGGTTGATCTAACCACGCACGTGCTGCGCCATACGGCGGCAACTCTGCTGATCGAAAACGGAGTGGACATCAGGATCGTCCAGAGGCTTCTCAGACATTCGACGATTGCCACGACCGAAATCTACACCCACGTGTCCGACGATGCTCTCCGCAAGTCGCTCGAACTAGCAAACATCCTGGGCTGTCTCGCGGCGTGATCCGGACGCATCACAAGCGAACGGATCGTTACCGACGGGGGCGGAATGAGGGCCGCTAGCGACTTCCAAGGCTACCCTTCGACGGCACATCCGGAAGTTGACGCGAGCTGAAGTCGCCTGATACAATTCTAAATTGATCGTCAGGCCATACGTTTCGGGAGGCTTAAGATGTGGAAGCGATCCGGAAGTTTGTTGCTCACGGTTCTTGTCGCTGGGGCGCTGTCGCCAGCTTGCGCTGCAGACGGCAGCGGGACGCAGCGGCTACGCGAGGCACTGTTGTTACCGCCGAAAACCCTCGAGAACGCGACGCCAGTACCCTATACGCGGGTCGATACGGCGACCTGCATATGTGATGGGATCCCTTTCCAGGCGAGCTGCCCGGGCAACCAGAAAGTGACCTGCAAGTGCGGCCCCCCAGGATATAGCTGCTCGAACTAGCTGTGCACCGTCTGCTCTGACGATACCGGCGGCCGGTCAAGCGGCTATATTGCTGGTTACGCTAGGCGGGCGGGCGACGGTGGACTGTTGTGGTCGTCGGGTCTGCTCGCGAAAGTACAGGAGGGTGTGTGGCAGATCCAGTCGGTGCGTCTACGAACGCTTTTTTTACGCTGCAGAGCATGATGACGCTCGGCGGCGCCACGGGTGCAACCTTTGTCGTTGCGAACGGCATTCAACGCGCCTTCGACTACAATCCGCGTTGGCTCGCGCTCCTGATCGCGCAGCTGGTCTGTCTCGGCGTGGTGTATCAATCGCATGGCGTCGGCAGCGACTATGTGATCGGCGTGATCAACGGTTTCCTGGTCTATTGTTCAGCCGCCGGAGCCACCGGCGCGGCCGGTGCGGCCTCGGGGGCGGCGCCTGCGCGTGATGCAAGCGCGCGATCAGGCAACGTTGCGCGCGAGGCCGCACCGGCCCCTGGTCACCGGCAGCTTCTCACGCCCTGGTTCTGACCAGCGTGGTAAGTGGGTCCGTCCAGGCAACGGCGTTCGGGGATCTAACGCGCGCCGTCCTTGTCGGCGTCAGCCATTTTGAAGACGTCGCGTTTCGAGAACTCAAGGCTTGCGCGCCGGAGACGGAACGTCTTGGCGCGGCGCTTAAGGACCCGTCTGGATGCCGCATACCCGATCGCAACGTCGATGTCGTCGTTGACGACGACGCCACCGTCGATCGAGTCATCCCGTTGTTGCAGGCGGCGAGCTCGGCCGCGACCCCGGATCAAATCCTCATTGTCTATTTTGCAGGGCACGGTGAGAAGATCGAAGGTGGGTTTGCGCTGATTCTGCATGACACGCGACAGGTCGACCTCTCCCGGACGGCGCTGACCAGCGCGCAGCTAGACGGCATTTTTTCGGGCTGCAAGGCGCGCGGCCTGCTGATGGTCCTGGATTGCTGCGGTGGCGCAGCGCTGGCAGAAAATGCACCTGCCTTCATGCAGCAGGTCGGCCAGCATGATTTTCGTATCCTGCTGAGCGCTTCGCGCGCCGATCAGTCGTCGTGGGAGACCTCCCGCGGGTCGGTGTTTACCACGCATTTGATCGATGTTGTGGAAGGCACCGCGCAGATATCCGCCACGCCCGGCCAAGTCTATTTCAACGATCTGCTGCGCCACTTGCGCAATTCTGTGGGTGAGGAGATTGCCAACGCAGGCGGGAGCTTGCCGCCGCAGGAGCCAGTGTTCAACGGCGGCTACGTCGACGACCCGCTGATCTTCGTTCACACCGGTGAGACGCTGAAGCAGATCCGGGTGAAGGTTCAACGCTATTCGCAATCCTACGTGCGCGCGCGCATTCGCTTCACCGTTCTCGCTATCGCCAGCCTCTTGCTGATCGGCCTTGGAGGCTTCTGGCTCGTGCTCGATCAACATTACTATCTTCAGGCGGGCGACCGTTCGACGGCCGTCTATCACGGCTATCCGGGCTTGAGCGGGCTCGGCTATCCCAAGCTACTTTGGGCAGCCGAGGTGCAGCGCAATTTCATAAAACCTGACAGCACGCTGGCCAACGGCGAGGTCGTCGTTGCAAGGCGCACTCAGCCTGTCTTCGCGACGCTCTTCAATGAACTATCTCCGGCCGGCCAGTCGCTAATGTGGGTGTGGGCTGGCCGGAAGGAAGACGCAAGGCAACGCGCCAAGGCAGGAATGGATAGCGTCGGTGCGGGTCGACCGAATGAGTGGGCGGAGCTGGCGCAGCTCTTCGCTGCAAACGCAACCTCTGCAGACCTGACGCAGCTGGACCAGCTGAGCGGGCATCAGAATCCCTCAGTGGTCCAGGCCGCGCTGCAGGCGCTGGTCCGCATGGATCGGACCGAAGCGCTCAAGGCCTTGTCCCGGCGCGGCTTTGAGATGAACCAAGTTGGCATCCATCTCGAAGCACTGAAGCTTTGGGATCGGCCCTGCGACGACGCGCTACGCGACTATCTGAACAAATTCGAGCGGGCTCGCAGCTATTCGCAGTTCGTACGCGCAACACTCGTGACGGCCTTTGAGGCGCATTGCGTCGTCGACCTCGACCCGCTACTGGCCGCGGACCTGGCCTATCTCGGCGCGGTCGCAACGTACTGGGCGACGCAGGGTGGCGAGACCCCAGCGGCGCTTGCCCGGACTATTCAGGGCGAGATCGGGACCGCGATTACACGGATCGCTGCCGACGAAGCCGGGGCGGCGCAGAAAGATTTCTCAATCTTGGAGCGCCTCGTCGAGATGGGGCTTGCCTTGCCAACGACTGCTTGTCCCGTACCTGCCGTGGATGCGACGGCCGCACCGGGCGGTGCCAGCGTCGTTGGCCGTTTCCGCCAACTCATGGCGGTTCTCGACAAGGTTTCCAGTCCGACGTCATTCCGCCACGAGCGCACGCGTTTGGCTGCGTACCTGGCTGCGACCTGCAAAGGTGTCACGGTGGTCCTGATACCCGCAGAGCAAGCCGGCGCCCAATGGTCGATAGCGCTCGTGCAAGGAATGGAACGGCATATCGTTACACAATTTGCCCTCGATGCCGGCAACATACCGATTGATGCCGTTCAATTGGCCGAGTTCATCACGGCGCCGGATCAGGCAACGCCGCTTCTGCAGTTGGCTACTGGCAATCTCGACGGCTACTGGAAGTCGCGGATCGTACGAAAGCTGCGCCTCTTGAAGATACCTGCCGCGCCCATCGAACCCTTCTTCAGCCGCGGCGAGGTGGAGCTTCAGGTCGAGGCCTATCTGTGGCAGGCGGCGAGCGACCACGATGGGGCGCTGCGCACAGCGCTTGCGCGGTTGAATGATCCGGCAGCCGAGTTCCTACCCGGATTGTTGACGCTGTTGGACACGGACGCAAACTCGCGCTCCCTCATCATGCGCGCCTTGACGGGTGCGGTCTCGGACGAGGCCCGGCGCACCGCGCTCATCACTTTGTTTGGAACCAAGGCACAAGTTGCCGAAAGGCTAGCTTCGCCCCAATCGGATATCCGTGCGACCGCGGTCGACTACCTAGATTTCCGTGACGATCTCGTTGATGTTGCCGCGCAGGCCACTCCGGCGCTGTTGATGCCAACCTTTTTCTCCGCAAATTTCAGCAGCATGGCGTCTCATCGCGATCGCATCCGCGCCGACCTCGCATCGACGCCTGACTGGGCACTCGCAGTCCGCGCAAAACTGATGCTCGATCTGCGCAACGACCTGTCGAACGGCATGCGCCTGTGGATCGACCGGGAGACACGGCGGCGCACCGAAGGCCTGCCAGGCGCCCAGTGAGCGCCCGAAAACGCAAGCCAAATACGAAGAAGCAGGATGACGCGAGCTTTGTGGGCTCCGTGGGCGTCTCGGCCGAAGTTCGGCCTCAACTTGCAAGCCAAAATGTCTATCCTCACGGACCTTGTCGGGCGACGGCACCTGGAACGCCTGCATCGGTCGCCAGGGCGATGAGCTGCACTATCTCGACGGTTACATCGAGGTGGCGTGGGAACTCGCTGACGCGGTCTTACAGAAGAACATGCTCCGCAAGCGCGACACGCTGGCGCTGCCGATCCTCTATAACGCCCGGCATGCTGTCGAACTGTTGCTGAAATTCGTCGCGAACAGCTGGTGCAATGCGGCGCGCTGGCGCACGGGCATCAAGCCAATCTGCAGGATGCACCCGATCTCCCAGGTACTTTTCCCTTGTGAAGCCCATTCTAAGCACTCGAATTCGCGCCGCGATAAGCGTATTCCATGCACGCCAAATTCGTTGATTAGCTTGCGGCGGACATGGGCGTGAAAGTACATCGCCATAAGCTGAAGAACTCTACCATGTGTATCGACGAAATGTTCGAATCGCGGCCGTGTTTCGTCAGTTGCAAACGTCAGTGCGGCGACTGGACCGTGCCCGTCGTGAATTGGGACAGTAAAGCCAACTCGGATTCCGAACTGTGCAGCCTCGTCAAAGAGTTGTTGCTGCGCCATCGAAGTAGATTCCGCTCGAAAATCGATTCCCCATCGAAAGGGTTCGGGGGTCTGGAGCGCCTCTTTGATGATGGGATCAATGGTTTGATAGCGATTACGCAAATAGTGAGCTGTCCATCGCGAGGGGTAAGTGGAGACCAGGCGGGGCTCGTCCTTCTCTGCGCGCTGCAATGCGAGGTAAGCAAAGCAGGATAGATCCAGGGCGGTGGCTGTGTCCGCCATGGCTCTGGAAAAGTCCTGAACACCTTCTGCTGTCGACAGAAGATCAATGAAATTCTGAAAGACGCGATGCATTTGCGCGACCTGCGTGTCTTGGTGGTTTAAGCTCGCGCCTTCGAGGTGTGAATGCCCGCGGCGTGGCGCACAAAAGGAGCCTCACGGTTTTTTCCGGGCGAGCTTGAACGCCCTCCAACATTCCGACTTCGGAAACCGCTTTGGCTATGCGGGCGGCGCAGACCGGCTCGAGGACCTCGTCAAGATCTGCGTCTGAGCCATCGAGGAATTGCGTCTGTCCAAAGGATACCGGTCTCGAATCTCAGTGGAAACGGCTGCTTTGCCTGCCAGGTCTTGAAATCCATGATAGTCGATGCCGCCAGGGATATTGTCGCGACGGATTGAGCGCTCTCTTGATCGGCGCAGGTGAGGGGCAGCCCCGGCGGAGCGATTTATGCCGACGCCACTTTGTGCCGCTGTTGTGCCCCAACTTTTTCGGGGCACGCTTCGAGGGAAAAAAGTCTCTAACGTATTGATTGATGGCGCTAAATGGTGGGCGCACAAGGGATCGAACCTTGGACCTCTCCCGTGTGAACCACAATATGTAGTCCATGGCCAACCTGATCTAACCATAGTAAAATAGATATAAGCCATTCGATTGCAGTGGCTTATGGCCATATCTGGCCTCAATTGGCCGTAGCTGACCATACCGCATTTTGTATGCCCCTGTTGTGCCCGCCGCGAATTTTCCCCTGGGGCACAAAAACGGGGGGAGGTCTGAGACCCGGTTCTGTTCGGGGTTGATCACCCTCCCGCGGGGCACACCGGGGCACAAAGAAAGGGCAGGGATAATGACGGGGCCGGCCAACCAGCTGACACTCACCGATGCAGTGATCCGCAACGCCACGCTGCCGCCGGGTAAGGCGCAGCACTATCTCCACGACGATAAGCTGCCCGGCCTTGCCCTGCGCATGCGCGCCACCGGCGGCCGGACCTGGGTCTACCTCTTCACCAAGCCGGGGGTGAGGGGGACCCAGCGCAAGACCCTCGGCGCGTGGCCCAAATATAATGAGAAGGCCGCGCGCAAGGCCGCCACCATCGCCGCAGGCGAGGTCGTCAAGGGCTTGGACCCGAACGACGCGAAGCGCGGGGCGAGGCGGCAACAGGCAGCCGAGAAGCAGCGCACCACGCTCGCGACCCTCATTGTTGAAGATGGCCCCTACCAGACGTCCTTGACCGAACGTCAAGTCGTCAACTGGAAGCCAGCAATGTCGGCGCTGCGGCGCGGGCTCAAGGATCACGCCGAGAGCGGCGTGGGGGACCTGACGCGACGGCAGATCATGGCTGCGGTCGACAAGATTGCCAAGACCGGCAAGCGCGGTGCAGCCAAGGACTTGCGCAAGCACGTGCATACCTTGCTCGAATGGTGCGTCGGCGAGGGCTATGTCGAGCACAACGTGCTCGCCGGCTATCGCGCGCCCAAGGAAACCCGCGCGCAAAGGGTCGGACGCCGAACGAAGGGCCGCGCGCTGACCGATGAGGAAATCAACAAGGTCTGGGATGCATCCGGCAAGCTCGGGACTTTCGGTCTCCTGGCACGCATGTGCCTGCTCGGCGGCCCGCGCCGCAGCGAGCCGACCATGATCGAGTGGCGAAAGCACATCATGGTCGACCGGATCACCTTCGATGCGGCGTGGACCAAGATGGGGCTGCACCACGATGTGCCCCGCACTCACCTGGTTGACGAGGTGCTCACGGCAGCAAAACATTTCCAGCGGGCAACTTCCGACTATGTCTTCCCGTCACCAAAGACCGGCGGCCAGATGTCCGGCTTCACCAAGCTGGTCAACCGCATGGTCAAGGAAGCGAGCGTCGCCAAGTTCACCATGCATGACTTAAGGCGCAGCTTGCGCACCATCATGTCACGCTGTGGCTACGACAACGAGATCCAGCGGCTGTGTGTCGGGCAAAAGCCAAGCGGAATCGATCAGGTCTACAATCACGACGAACAGTGGATCATTCGCAAGATGGCGTTCGAGGCGGCTCACGATTACATTGCGGAATTGGTCGGCGCGAAACGGGTCGGCAAAATCGTGCGCCTGCAGCGAACGAATCCGCTGGACCCGATCAAGGCCGAGCTCCTCGGCCGTCTCCGTGAGCATTATGCGGCTGAGGCGTCTTAGTGGTCTTATCGCACTTGGCCAGATAGTCGCGCACCGCATCGACACGATAGAGGGGGCGACCATCGACATAGCGCCATTTCAGCGGGTGGTTCGGATCGCGCCGCCACTGCTCCAGAGCGCCGGGCGTCCGACGGATGACCGCGGCCGCCTCTAATGCCGTCAAATTAGAGCTGCCCGGTAGCGTATCGATATCGAAGGTCGCGGGCGGCGGCATGCCACGGTTCTTGCGATGGCGCTTCGTGGCGTGTAAAATCTTCCGACTACTTGGCGACCCTAACGCCTCGATCGGAGCCTTTTCGTCCATGCCGCTCATGCCTCGGTCCCGAACCATAATCGGTCTGAGGCGATAAGATCGTAGGCTGCTCTAACAAGAAAGAAATCAAGTGCGCAGAGATGGCTGTGGGTCGCTGTGGCGTACCAATAGGACGAACAGCTTCGATTGGTCCGGGACGCGCCCTTTTTGCTTCATTCCGCCCTTCGGCCTCATAACCTGAAGGTCATAGGTTCAAATACTATCCCCGCAACCAACGCTTGCTTCCCTAGACCCTAGGAGCTCGGCCGCCCTCTCGGAAATCCTGAGCAGGGCGGCGAGTTGGCCGTAAATGTCGATCTGTACGGGTTTGTACCGGCCCCGTGGATGAACGACGACTTTCTCGACAATCTCCCGAATGGCCTCATGGGCAGCCACACGGCTGTCCTCATCTGACTCCGCCAGCGCCTTTTTCAGGTTCCGTATCTTGTCGAGGTAGGCGTTCGCGGCGTTGGGATGGAATTCGACCGTGGGCGGGACGACCTCGGCGATGGCTGCTTCGATCTCATCTCGCTGGGCTTCGAGAGCCGTCAGACGATCGTGGAGGGCGCGGCTGGGGGCTTCGCCCAGCAGCGCGTCCACCGCCTTCGAGATTGCGCCGTTGACGTTGCCCAGGCGTTTCTCCAGATCGCGGCGTCGGTCGGCAGTCGAGCCGTGCAGTTCACGTGACATCCGGTGATACTCGCGGACGTACTCAGCGATCAGCTCGGGCGCCGCGAGGTTCTCCTCGATGCCTTTCAGAACCATGGCCTCAATCGCCTCGCGCAGCACCGTGCGCCGGTTGTCGCAGAGCCCGGTCTCCTTCAAGCATCTGCCTGCGGCACCGCTATCACTGATGCGTGCGCCGGGTGCCGTTATTAACCGGTCTCGTCGCCGCAGTCGGTCCCGCGTCCCGCTGCGCGGCGCTATGCTGACGCTCCTGCGGCTGCAACCATCGCCGGCCTCTGCCTTCGCGACGGCCTTCATTCGTGCCTCCAGTGCGCGATTTATGGTGACAATCAACGAATGGCATTGTGAGTTTGCAAATGCGGAAAAATCACCTGGAGCATCAATGATTTATAAGGTGATACTTTCCTCTTGCGACATCAGGTAATTTTGGCGATGAATCTTTGCCTTCCCAAACGCAGCTATCGACCTTCCTTAAGGAGAGCTGCGCCATGGACAAGCTGGAAGTCTCGCTCGGCATCATGAGTCTCAGTGCTCAAGGAACGACTGCCGTCATCGCGGCGTTTTTGATCATCGTTTTGTTCGTTGGGTTGCGTTTGCGAAAGTGAGTAGGCGTCCAAAATCCCGTGCCCCAGCCGCGCCAGCGGAGATGCCGGTATTCATCAAGCCCCAGCTCGCGACGCTGCGGACCAAGGCGCCGAAGGGCGACTATCTCCACGAGATCAAATACGACGGTTACCGCATCCAGCTTCATATCAACGGCGACAAGCGGAAGGCCTACACGCGCACCGGCCTGGACTGGACCAAGCGGTTCTCGGTGATTGCTGGCGCCTTCGATATTCCGGGGCAGGCGATCGTTGATGGGGAAGTCGTGGTCGTCCACGAGGGCCGCACCAACTTCTCCGAGCTGCAGGCCGACCTCGCCAGAGGCGACCAGGACCGTTTCCTCTACTACGCCTTTGACCTTCTTTGGCTGGATGGCCTGGACCTGCGTAAAAGGCCGCAAGCTGAGCGCAAGGCGCTGCTGAAAGAGCTGTTCGATACCCATCAGCTTGAACCTCCGGTTCTTTACAGCGAGCACCTCGAAGGCGACGCGCAAGAGTTGTTCGAGCATGCCGCCAGGCTGAATTACGAAGGCATTATCTCGAAGAAAACCGACGCGCCGTACCGCTCTGACCGCACCGAAGCCTGGGTGAAGATCAAGACCGTCCAACGCGGCAAATTCCCGGTAGTCGGTTTCGTGAAAGATCCGTCAGGAGTGGCGGCACTGTATCTCGGCAAGAAGGAAGGGAAAGACCTTGTCTACATGGGCAAGGTTGGCACTGGCTGGGACCGGACGACATCGGCCAAGATCCGCAGAGCGCTTGATACCGTGGTGAGCCCGAAGGCCAAGCTCACCAAGGCGATCAGGAAGCCGAAGGCCACGTGGGTCGAGCCGAAGTTCTATGCCGACGTGGAGTACCGGGACATCACATCCGAAGGCCTGCTCAGAGCGAGTTCGTTCAAGGGCCTGTCGCAGAAGTAGGCGGCGACAGGCCTCAAAACAGCTTGAGGCCGAAATTCGGCAATTTGGGCAGCTCTTCTTCCGCGATCCGCACCTTCTGTACGTAGTTCTGCATGAACTCCATCTGCTTGATGACCGCGGGGGATTGCACCAGCCGCGCCATCGCCTGGACCGCGGGGGATTCCATCGCCTTTCGGATCTGCTCGGCATGCTTGAGAAACTCCGCGGTCGTCGTCAGCGGGCTGACCGGGAGCGTGCCCGTCATCAACGCCCGCCGGGCCGGATCATCCAGCACCTTCTGCATCCGGGCGATCGCCTCAACCGATTTGGCGTGCCTGTCTACGATAGGCTGGATACCCGCCACGCTCGCCAGGACGTCGTATACGGTCCTGGGGGCGGGGCGCGGGGCCCGACGTTCACGGGCAAGATGAAGCTGGGTTGATACCTCGGCTTTCCATTTGCGCAGCCATCGGGCGATGATGGCGTCAGGTGAGGCGCCGCGCCATTTGCGGCCCCGCTGGACCTGGCGCATCGCCGCGGTCGCACGCGTGCCGGGTTTCGCGATGATGATCTCGGCAACCAGAGCGAGGGCGGCTGAATCTTCCTTGTAGTCAGTCCCGCGGGGACGACCCCGTGGCTTCGTTGTAGACATCGACAAATCTCCGAAATGAACGTGGAGGTAAGATGGAGTTTTGCCCGCCAGGCTTCAACCAACATGAATTCCACCGCGCCGGACAGGACCGACAATAAATCGATCCAGCGCGCAAACGACCAACAATAATTTGTTTCCGCGCCGATCCGACCGCCTTAAGGCCACGGTGCCGGCGGGACGACGCCTTGGCATCGCTAAGCCCGGAATCCGGCTTAGCGGAGCCACACACATGCCGCGAAACTAGACGGCAGGCGATACAGTTCAGCGGCTTGGATTTATTGTCGACGCATGCGCTCCGTGTTGCTCGGTTTGCCGTTGGCCTTGTTGACCAGCGGTGCTGTCGCGTAGGACTGGGGCAATATGGCCATCAGTTGACGCTGGGCAACAACACGAATCGTCTTTGCATTGGTGATCACGCGCGGCCGGGCGACATCGGTTGTCTTACCTGGACGCCGAGCCTCATCACGGCGGGCGATTTGACCGTCAGCGACAGCGTGATGGCAAACAAGTTTGTCGGCGACGGCAGCGGCCTCACCAACGTCGGCGCGGCGAGCACCGACCGCATCACCGGCGGTACGACGTCGATGCTGGCGATTTCTAGCACCGGCTATGTCTCGCTTACCCAGAGCGGCGTGAACACACCGGCTGGTTTGATCCCAGCTACGATCTCGTTATCCCAGCTACGATCTCGTCACTATCGGAGTCAGTTCGACCGGCTCGATTTCAAGTACCAACGGTTGGTTTACCGGCACTCTGCGCAGTACGGGCAATTTAACGGTCGGCGGCGGCATTTTCCTCCCGAGCAATTACATTTACTGGGGTAACAGTAACTACGCTTCCATTGGCACTACCTCCACGCCTGACTTACGCATCAACGTCTCTACTCCGAAGCCATGCGCATCGTCAGCAGCGGCTATGTCGGCATCGGCACGACCAATCCCAGCCGTACGTTCTCTGTGGCGGGACCAACGCCGTTGCCTCCTTCGGTCAAACGGTGTTCAGCGGCGGCCGCGCCTTGCTGGGGTACGCAGGCAATCGGCGGAGCTGGACGAGGCCGAAGCACCGGGTGATTGGCGACTAACGCCGAAGGGCACCATACATTTGCTCGTCCCGTTTCATCTTCGCCTGGTGTTTTTGCTCCGCAAGGGCTGCCACCGCGTCGGCCTCTACTTGTGATTTAAAACAGCGCTGGTCGTTGATTTGAACGCTTTCGATGTTCAGAGCTTTGGCGGCTTCCGCGACGATGGAGGACCAGGCCCCGTCCCAATAGGGGCCGACCTTGAGCCGGTTCTTCCGGCGTGTTGGAATCTTGAAAGTGAACGGCGCAAGGTAGTTTGCGGTTGATGCAGCGATGCGCCGCCGCGCTTCATCATCGGCGGGATCATCACCAAATAAGACACGTTTGGAATAGCTCATAGTGTTGTCGCCTCTTCGATGGTTCCAGCAGCCCGGCCAAGTTTTAACCGCGCATGACCGTATTCCAGTCGATTTCGTAGCCGGCTGCCTCCAGCTCCCTCGACAAGGTTTGCCGCCTGCCGCCGCCCCTGTCGAAAGATTCATCGACGACGCCTCGCCAGTCGGAAGGAATTTCAGGGTCGCCGACCTTCAGGGTGCAAACGCGCGGGCGTCCCAGCTTGCCTATGAAGTAACCCAGCAAGCTGCCCGCGCCCCGGCTGGCGGGCCGCCGGCTGCTCCGGGAGCGGGACGGGCAGCCGATCGACGATGCGGTCGTGCTGTGGCTTCCGGGGCCGGCCAGCGCGACCGGCGAGGACGTCGCCGAATTTCACGTCCATGGCGGCCGTGCCGTGCTGGCGACGCTGCTCGCCGCAATTTCTCCAGGAGCACATTCCGCCTCACGCGCGGTGCCGGCGTTCCGCCCTTCACGCAACCCTCATCATCTGGGGTCAGCAGGATCACCGCGAAACCTACATCGCTGTGGGCTTCCACTTTCTCGATGACGGTTCGGCCCTGGTTGGCCATTTCATGCAGGATGACCGCCTCGAATCCGATCTTCTCCAGAAACCTTGCAACGGCCTCGCGCACGCCTTCGTCGTGGCCATGCACGATGAACACCTTCCGCGCCGCAGTCACCGTGGATGGGGGAGGTGCGGCCGGCCCTGAATCCTGCGTATCGTCGTCAAGGTCCGCCAGGTCGGTCTCTAGCGCTCTGATGGCGCCCTGCAATATCTGGATGGAACGCTGCTTGCCTTCGGCAAAGTACTGGCGGGCCTCGTGCGCGTCTCTCGCGTCGTAATCGATCGACCCAGCCACGGCCAAAAGCGGGCTCCATGCGCATCGTGACAGGACCATTGTCCAGGCTGGCCGCATCTTCAAAATTCCTGTACCGCGGCGTGTTGTGGCCAAAGGCGGCTGCCAGCGCGTCCCGTATGCCTGCTTCGATGGTCATCACCTCAGGGATGTTGAAGCGCTTCTGCACTTGCTCCGGCTTGAACGCCTCAAGATCAGCGAGGCATTGCTTCAGTCGCTCGATGCGGCGGCGGACCTGCGCCGCGTTCAGAACGGGAGCCTGGGGCGGCGGGGTGGTCGGCCGGCGAGGGGACAAAGATGTGCTCCGCTTTGGTTGCAGTTGACGAACTATACCACAACGAAAAAGGGCGCTCGACCCGGTAGGGGAGCGCCCTTCGAATTCTGGGGGGACTCGAACCCCCGACCTTCCCTTTACTAGAGGGAGCTCTATCCAGCTGAGCTACAGACACAGCACCTAATATGGTGGGGCCATTCTCGGATCGCAAGTCTCCGGCTAGAGCCGCATGCCCGTTATTTTGGCTTTCCCGACAAACAAGGTTTCCATCCGAGGGTCGGCGCTGGCCTTACCCTGCCAGTACGCCTGAGCCCTCTCTCGTGTGACCTGGAGCGGCTCGCTCAGCATGACCATCTGTCGCGAGTCCGCCCGATGAATGACGCCTGTGCAGGTCAATTCGCATACGGCACCGTTGCCGCCAAGAAGCGGCAACCAGGTGCGGGCTTCCTCAACGGTTTCGCTCAAGTAGAGGCAGCGCTGGCGCGAAGGAGGACTGCCGCTGAAGTCTTCTACCCGGATTTGCTCCATCAATAGCTCACGAGCCAGCATCATATAATGCTGGCTCACATTCCACGCGATCTCCGCAAGAATTTGAGGAGCGGTCTGTAGAGTGCCGATCCTCACCTGGTGCAGCCACTCGACCGCATTGAGGTTATGCGGCCGGCCGGCCGCGCCGTCCGTGACCGGATACCCAGAATCGTTTCGTAGAACTTGAAGAATGGATTAGGTTCATTCCCAACGTCAATCATTTGCTCGAGCGTAAAGGCCTTCTTGTAGGGAGACGTGCCCGTCACCTGATACAGCTTGCGGTTCTCGACTGCTTCGACCACGTCTTCGCTCTCCACTGACGATTAGGTCTATAGGGGGCGGCTGTTGCACAAATCAAAATAAATGCAACATTGGTAGTCATCAGTCTGCGCAACGGCTTTGACCGTTGCATAAGTCTGTTGCAAATTTGGCAGTGTTGAAATACGGGTCTGCGCGCGTCTCTACCGCTGAGCAGGACCATGCTGCCCAAGTTGACGCCCTAAAGGCCGCAGGCGCCGTCAAGGTCTTCAGTGAAAAGATAGGCGGGGTGAGAACTGATCGGCCACAGCTTGCCCGCGCCATTGCCGCGCTGGACAGCGGCGATGTTCTGGCAGTGACCCACATCGACCGTCTGGCGCGCACAGCGCGCGACCTTCTCAACATTGTGCATGAGGTTGAGGCGAAGGGCGTGACTTTTGAGTCCCTTGCCGAACCATGGGCCAACACCAACACGCCGCAGGCGGCGGCGATGCTGACCATGCTCTCAGCGTTCGCCCAGCTCGACCGGGCATTAATCCTGGCACGGACCAAGGAGGGCAGGGAGAGGGCACGAGTTTTGGGCCGAAGCTTCGGGCTCAAGTTCAAACTCAGCAAGGAGCAGATCGAGCATGCGCGGGATCTGCAAGGCGAGGGGCGCGGACTGCGGGAGATCGGCGCGCTTCTAGGGTGCAGCGCATCGACCTTGTCGCGCGCCCTACAAAAAGAGAAGGAAGAAAAGGAAATCGCATGAGCGCCATTACCCTTACCCGCTTAGATGTTCGTCCGAATGAGCTGGACATCCATCCCACGTTGTTTGGCGAGTGCTCGCTCGTGCGAGAATGGGGCGCATTGGGCGCGGCGGCACAATGAGGATTGAAACCTATTCGTCCCGCGGCCAAGCCGACATAGCTATGATTTCAGAATTGGCGCAGAAGAACCGGTAGAACAGTCTGAATGGGAGCCAGCGGTTTCCACCCTCGACAGCCCGGAACCATCGCGTAGGCCTACGGACTGGTAACCTGAGCATTTTGCTCGAACGTGATTCCGGTTGGGCCAATGTGTAGCCGATAGCCGCTGTGTGCGGCCACCATCACCATCACCAGCAGTGCCACCAGGCCTGCGACGTGGTTTTTATTCAATCTGCGCGGATCGTTTGAATCGTTCGGGGTCATAGTGCAGCTCCGCTTTCCCGGACATCACTTCTGGAACCAGCCGCAATGCGGCGTCTATTACTTGCGAGCGGTTCATGCCCAGTCGGCTGCACACCTCATCCAGTTGCCTGAGGCGTTCGTCCGAAAGTCGAACTGAAATCACGCGCTTGGTCATGCCCAAAACATACGGGCAATTCCTAAATGAAAGCTTAAATACGTAATACGCCGTACATGGTTGGGACCCTGCCCTGCCGCCATCTGTTGCCTAGAGGACTCGGCCACAGCTTTTTGCCCGCTCTGGCCGCAGATCGGGTGGTCAGCAACGCTTTTTCGGCGCTATGGTGATTTGATGAGGTCGATCGCCAGCGTAGATTCAACGGATTGTTGGGCGTTAGAGCGGCATCTTAGGGCCGCGCCCCTCCTGAGGATTTAGTCGTGCGAGATCGAGACGTCAGGCAAGCTCTGCACCGAAAGGTGCTGAAGGAGCATCACGGCGATGTCGACACCTTGGTGCTCGACGAGCTGGGCTTGCGCCACGGCACCTGCAGGGTCGATATCGCTGTGGTCAACGGCTACCTGCATGGTTACGAGATTAAAAGCGATTTAGACACGCTTGAGCGGTTGCCGTCACAGGTTGCCACGTACGGGCTTGTGCTGGACCGTGCTACCCTGGTGGTCGGTGAACGCCACCTGGAGAAGGCCAAGCCACTGCTTCCGGTCTGGTGGGGCATCAAGGTGGTGACGGCGGGACCACGCGGCGGCATCAGCTTCGCGACCGCGCAGGCCTTTGCTCAGAATCCGATGATCGACCCGCTCGCCCTGGCCGAACTGCTCTGGCGACC
Source organism: Bradyrhizobium sp. 25ACV (assembly GCF_054863005.1). Taxonomy (NCBI): domain Bacteria; kingdom Pseudomonadati; phylum Pseudomonadota; class Alphaproteobacteria; order Hyphomicrobiales; family Nitrobacteraceae; genus Bradyrhizobium; species Bradyrhizobium sp. 25ACV. The sequence goes on along the minus strand of NZ_JAVAYO010000003.1, from coordinate 554,459 downwards.
TGAAGTCGTTGAAATTCTGCAGGAGCGCGGGGCGCCGCCAGCTTTGCTCAGAAAGCCGCGCGGCGTCCTCTACAAATACCTGGCCGAAACCGTCGATCTGCAGGAGCTGCGCCCGCTCATTCGGCAGCGACTGAAAGCGCGTGCGCGCTGGCGAGGTCATCGACCACCTTCGTCAGATGCCGATTCGTTGACACCCACACCCACGTTGACAAATTCCCCGTCGTAACCGTGCCTGCCGCGCAGTCCGCGATATAGGCGTCGCCGGCCGAAAACGCGCGACCGCTGAAATAGGGCAGCGTGACCAGGGTCGCACACATCTGCTGGTACTGGCCGAAGCCGTGGGTCCGCACCGGCGTCCCGCGCGCGACATGCCAGTGGTCGGTGATGGTGTAGCGCAGCTTCGCGAACGGCTTGATCATCCGCATATCGAGCTCGACCAAGTCGGGATGGGCGACGGCGTAGTCCCCGAAGGTCGGAATCCGCGTCTCGTGACCGAGAGTTGCGATGAAGGCGCGATAGGCCTGCCATTCATGGCGCGGCAGCAACTGGTACGGGGAGGCGATGTTCGCCACCGAGTTGGGATAGGCCGTGCCGGCGATGGTGACGGTGCGCCATTGGTTGAGCATCGGCACGCGGGCCATCAGCGTCTGCATGATCGTGACCATGATCGCGATCGGCACATAGGTCGGCGTGCCGAGGTCGATCACCAGGTCGCATTCCCCATAGCCGTCTGCCATCGAGCGCAGCATGTTCTCGATGTCGAACTGGAGGTTCATCCGGTCGAAGTCGGGGAGCGACAGCCGGAGGCAGACACCGCGCCGGTCCTGGCGTGCAACAGCAGCAACGGCGGCAAGGAATGCGGCGTCGTTGGCGAAGCTGACAACCGGGACCGCCGCGCAGCCTTCGGCGCGAGCGGTTTCGAAGAGAACCTCAACGCAGTGGCGCCCTCCGGCGCATCGGGTCGTTGCCGGCAGATGCTTCAGGTCAACAAAACAGGGCCGCGCCTGCCACTTGGATTTCAGGCGCTTGCCGAAGTCGCCCAGGTGGTCGTCGGCGCTCTCCTTGTTCCGCTGCGTCTCGAAGTCGAAGCCGACAGGGGGAATTTCGAGGAGAGGCGTAATGCGGTCCTTGGCCGGACCCGCTAGGCGGCTGAGCGCCTGATACTCTCCCATTTTCCACTTCAAAATTGGCACATAATGACGATGATTAAACACCGGAGGTCCCTTATTTAATGATAAAATAGAGCCTGTCACGCCTAACTACCAGGATATGTAGATTAATTTTGGCAGAACTGTCAATCTACCCGTCATTTTGTCGGGGAATTTTGGATTTAGTCAAAAATTATGCATAAGGGGCCAGCCGCCACCGATGCTGCTGGACGGCGGAATCCTTCTTGTTATCAGAGAGTTAACGAAAGAGGCCCGGCAGCGGATGCTCGACGGGGCCTCTCTAAAAAAGCTTGTCCCGAGGGATTTCGAGCCTATTGCGCATGATCGCGCGAAATCTATTTGGAAAGCGGCATTCTCAGGCTTGTCGCTGGCTATTGTCGGTGTGGCGGAGGAAGAGGTCCACACCATAAGGAACACCAGGCGGCTCTTGACCATGTTAATTTTCTCTGCCACAAATGAGGTCTCGAAAATTAACATGGAGATCTGATTTGGCCGCCGACCGCATCGTTGCTCAGGACTATGAGGTAGCGTCCCGCTTAGATCGGCTTGGCCTATCGGCCAGCGAAATGATCGCGATCGTCCAACAGGCAGTCGCTGCAAAGGCGAGCTTTGTCCTGAACCAGCCGCTGAACGCCGCCGGGCAGCTCTCCTACATCTATGGAACTGGCGCGCTGCGCGATACGTTGCGCCCGAAGGGATGGCAGATCGATCGGACGGGAAACATCGAGGCCACCTTCGACCCTAAGACGGGCGTCAAGATCGTATTCCAGAATGCCGATAGCGCCTGCGAAGATGATCGCGATCCGAAGGCGATTTCCGACAAGGGTCCGGCCGCCAGTAGGGCCGTCGACCTCGGTCAGGGCAATCTTTTCCCCGAGTATGAGGCCGAAAATCGCGAGAAGCGCCAGCGTGAGAATGCGGCACTTTGGTATCTGTTTGTTCATATTAACGGCGACGACGTGCGTGCTGAGCTTTCGTTCCCGAAGCGAGTCGAGGATGGTCAATTCAAAGGGTTCAACGAACGCATCTACATCATCAAGCCGGATGAATGGTCCAGCATGATGCCGAAGGTGGCCGACGACGATGAAGGTCCGGCGCAGGACTTTGAAATCAACGTCACGCGTAAGAGCTAACTGACTTCAATGTTTAATCCGCAGAGATTGAGCCTCGCCCGAAAACGGCGGCGGCTCAGCAGCAAAGGATTCGCTGAACTGATCGGCATGTCTCCGGTTACGGTCACTCGCCTGGAGAAGGCAAACAATGAGCCGGAGCCAGAGACCGTCGATCTGATCGCAAAGAAACTCGGCTTTCCGAGAGAGTTCTTCTTTGGTGGCGACGTAGATGATCTGGCCAAGGAGTCGGCGAGCTTCCGCAGTCTAACCTCCATGACGGCCCGCGAGCGGGATGCGGCGCTCGCATCGGGATCTCTGGCCTATTTGCTGTCGGACTATGTCTCGATTCGGTTCAATCTGCCTGAGCCTCAGCTTATCGACCTTTCGCATGAACGGGATCCGGCTGCCGCAGCCAGGACGCTCCGTCAAGTCTGGGCTCTCGGTGAGCAGCCGATCAGCAGCATGATCAAATTGCTGGAAGCTAAGGGGGTCCGGGTATTCTCGCTCGCTGAGAACACGAAAAACGTTGATGCCTTTTCTTGTTGGCGAAATGATATTCCATACGTTTTCCTGAACACGTTCAAATCCTCGGAGCGAAGCCGGCTGGATGCAGCCCATGAATTGGCCCACCTAGTGCTACACAAGCACGGCGGTCCTCGACAGGGGCGAGATGCCGAGATGGAGGCAAACAACTTTGCTTCGTCCTTCCTGATGCCGATGGCCGACGTTAAATCACGCCTTCCGTTCGTAAGCAGGCTTGACGAGCTTGTCGTTGGGAAGAAGCGTTGGGGAGTGTCAACATCAGCGCTTGCGTACCGCCTGCATAAACTCGGCATCTTGAGCGATTGGCAATATCGAACGTTCTGCATACAGATCAACCAGCGAGGCTACCGAACTACCGAGCCAAATGGCGTGCCTCGAGAAGAGTCGGTGATCTGGAAGAAGGTTTTCACCGAGCTTTGGAGCGATCGTATTTCGAAGCATCAGGTGGCTGCTGAACTATTTCTTCCGGCAGATGAGCTGGAGAATTTGGTCTTTGGCCTCACCGGGAATATTGCCCCACCTGAGCGAGCCAAGGGGCGGCCAAGCCTAAAGGCCATCTAGCCACTGATCGTTTTTGCGGATGGACGGGAGCAAAGGATGAGAGCGCGCGATCTATACGCTCAGCTGAAAGCTGCCATCGAGCGAGCTGAAGCCCAGAAACAATATGATCTGCCGATCGATTTTGCCGTAGCCAACGGCTTCTCAAAGAAAGAAACTAGCTCTGCTAGCGGCGGCTTAGCATTTGAGTGCTCTTACTTCGCGGATGATGGCGCAATCAGATTGGAATACCGCAGTTGGGATCCGTCTGGTCCGTTTCAAAACCTGCCTGACATCAATAGATACTTCCTCACACTGTACGAACCGAGCGATCGTTATGCGTTGGATTACCCGGACTAATGTCCTGAGCGCCGGACGGAAATGCCGGGTCGCGAGCTTTCACGGCCCACTCAACCCAGCATAGGTGAGATTTGAGCGCGCCAAAAAAAGATGACGTTGACATCCAGGGCGGTTGGCTTGTGAAAGTCAAAACGCCTCCGTCTTTAGAACGCATCTTCTATGTCTTTGAGCTGGATTGGGCTAAGGCCAAGCAGCTAGTCAAAGAGAAGGCTCCGGTTGACGATGGCGAGAGCATTGAGGCCATCGGCCCGGCAAATATTAACGCCATGACTGCGCTGAGGATGAGGCTGGGTGATGTGAAGCAATACATCTGACATCCTCTCGTTTTGTCTCAGGAACAGCTCTGCTTGTCCCAGCGCTGCCCGTAGGAAACAAACCCCCATCGGAGCGCGGGGCCATGCGCGAGCTACATCCGCTTCCACAAGTTTTCCGACACGGTCTCACCTCGGAGCATTATGCCGTCTAGGTAGGCTGGCGCGTCCAGCGCGCCGGATCGCGCCGTCGCAGGCTCCAAACGACCCGTCCTTGGGCCTGCTGAGTCCCAGGTTCGAGCCCTGGTGCACCCACCATATAAATCAAGACCTTAGCGAGAGAGGCCGTTTGAGAAGACCGGACCAAAACGGTTTTTCAAACGGTGTTTTTGCTTCGTTAAGAGTGGCAAACGCACTTCGGATCGACCGCGTGGCACTGGGACGCCATTTGTTTCGTCGATGACGAGCGTCAGTTGTTTGTTGCTGGAGGTGCGCGAAAACTCGATTGTCAGCGTTGGGAAATTGAGCGACCAGTCGCCGACGGTCTTCAGTTCATCGGGACGCCAGATTAGAGAGACCCAAGATAAAAATGTGAGAATTCATGGCTCAAAGTAAACCCTGCGCAAACGCGGCATGCATTTGTACCCGACTCAAGACTGATTTGTGTAGGGCTGCATATGCAAGTTTCTCGGGAGTGTCGTATCCCTTCCGGACTGAAGCGGCCAACGTCTCAATAAGGTGCATGTCGACATGCGGATGAGTATCTGCGGTTTCCAAATCCTTCATCACTTTGGAAACTAAGCCGAGCGTGAAGGACAGGCCGCGAGGAATGAGCGCCCCCAACAACTCACGTGCCCTGGGACAAATCCGCTGCTTTTCCGAGTCAGCGTCCGGGTTCCCTCCTAGCGCGATTTCTATCTCGCGGATGGTCCTGCCTGTGACCCAAGCCTTGAGCGCCGGTAAGAGCTTGACGAAATCTCCGCTCTTCAGGCCCTCTTTGGCGGGCTTTCCCAGCATCGCACATATATCGGACGTCACGTCGCCAAATAGAGCCTCACGGGCGTTCTGATCCTGATCAACCCAAGATAAAGTCCATTCAAGCCAGCCGATAATGGAAGTCGGAGCGGCATCGAGCTGATCGCGAAGCCGGTTGCGCAAATCCATCAACAGCTGGGCGGATAATCCGCTCTGCGTCGCAAGGACGGCGGTGGCACTGTCGAGTGCGCCTGGCATCGCTGCATTGATCGCTGTCTTGAACGCAGCAACCTTCTGAGTGAACACCTGTTCCGCACTGCGCTTATGCGCAAGGTAAGAACCGAATGACTTCGTGAGATCGAACAAGTGGGTAGGTTCTTCGGTCCCGCCTTCAACCTCCCGAAGGACCGCGAACCGATTCACGGTATATTGAACGTCCTGATCTGTGTGATCACCCTCCATTAGCCTGTCGAGAACGACTTCAAGTGGGTCTGACACGAGCACACAATGATCGTCCTCGGGAAGAATAGAGCGCAGTTTCTTCACGGTGGCGCTGGAAAGCGTGTTTGGCTTGTCGAAGTAGATAATGGGGTCTGGAATAAGGAGAACCAAGCCGTTTGCGAGATGGCCCGCGCGTCCGGCCCGCGCGGCTGCGTTCAGAAGTTCATGTGCTTTCAGGTCCTCGCGTCCGCTTGCGTCAGCCCGCTTGTCACCTGCAAGAATTGCAAGATGGGCTGGCAAGTTGAGGCCCTGTGCCAGAGTAGGAGTAGCCACAATAGCCTGCGCACCGTCGGAACGCCGGAACATGCCCTCACAAAGGTCCCTTTCAAGCCGAAGCATAGAAGAGTTGTGAGGCACGGCAGTTGCCGGACCTGATATCACGGCGTGCATCAAATCACCCAACTCGGCTTTGAGAGCGTCCCATCGGGCTTGCTCCAGCTCTGTAGGCTTAATCGACCTCGGAAGGGCCGCAGAAATCTGACTAGCGACGTTGAGCGCATCCGCTTTCTTGTTGACGAACACGATGCATTTCAGGCCGGATTTTGCAGCGGCGACAGTCAAGTGCGCCGCCACTGTGTTCACGTTGGGCGTCAGGCGTACACTCTGACCGAAAGGCGCGCCGGCCAACGGCACAGGTGAATTCAGCAGAGGCGTAGTGCGCGAGGACGCCTTGTTCCCGACAAGCCAGTTGTGCTGGAGCCCCCAAATTGCAAATGGCCTTGCAGCAAGAAGTTTTTGCGCTGAAGTGCGAAGGGTCTTCGCATTCGACTTGGCCCTTGCATTTCCTTTTTTTTGCGCCGCGGCGGCGGCGGACCTCGCTTGATTGAGTTCCGCATTGTCATAAATGACGACACCTCTTGCCTGACGGCTTGGCTTCCAGGGCAAATCGACTGCTACGCAGGGGCGGGCGGTCAAGGTGGCGACCCAGTCCGACATATCGTCGGCATTTCTTACCATCGCAGAAAGAAACAGAAGGTCGGCGTCAGGGGCGACGTGGTTGAAGCCAAGTACGCAAAGCATCGCGTCGAGAGCCCGCCGTATGCGACCCATCTCTGGACTAAGAAGATGACACTCATCAAACACCAGCAATCCGACGTCGTGGAACGACTCCGGCGCAAATGAGAGCATCGCCAGGCATCGCTCGGGCGTCATGACTTCAATGTCGCGAAGCTGCGCGCTGTCCAGCAGTAAGAGATCGAAGTCGTTCGAGACGACCGATCCCATAACGCCGACGGGAAACATTTGCTGAAGATCGTCGGTGAGCTGGTCGACGAGTGCGTGGGTAGGAGCAAGGAAAACGACCTTCTTGTCCCTCGCCAGAACGCCAGCAATCTTCAGAGACGAAACGGTGGTCTTTCCCGCACCCGTCGGCAGCACAACAACCGCGGACGTCCCGGTTTCATGAAATTGCTTCGCGATCGCCTCGCGATGGTTCGGCCACACGTAGGGGGCAGCTTCCGCGCGGCAGCGGAGCCATTTAGCCCATATCGATTGGTCGGCGCCCGAGGGCGGCGGTACGGCAAGCAACGAAGCCGTCACTAGACCGTCTGCCGTTGACAGCAGGAGTGACGCCAGGTGGTGTGGACCCGCGTATGTTAGGATGCTGTTGCTCTCAATACCCTCCAAAAACTCGTTTGCCTTGACCGCGGAGGCCTGGAGGACCACATTGAACGCAGCGGTCGCGCTCTCGTATCGGTCAGACGATGGAGCAGGAATATGATCAAGAATTTGAGCAGCCAGTAGCTCGATGCCTGTGGCCAGCGTCTCCAGCAATGACGCAAGAGCGCGAGTTTCGAGGTCGTCGTACTCCGGTTGGCGGCGCCAATCGATTGAGCGTGTAAGAATTGCGCCTAAGCGTCCACGCGCCAGGTCGGCGATGTGCTCCGACAAGATCCGCGCTTCGTACAGCTGATCCGGAATCTCGATCCGGATTGCGTTCGCTGCTTCGTTGGCGTCTGCGTATTGTTCAGCTGACAAAAACAAAAGTGCCGCTGCGAGCGCTGGATCGACGCGGTCTCGATCAATATTGGGTAACGGCGAAGCAATATCGACCAATTGGCGGCGGGCCAGTATTTGTTGCGCCGTGGCGGCAACGAAAGCTGCTGGACGGCGAACAGCAGTGTCTCGTGTCAACGAGGTTAGAAGCTCATACGTGTCGGCTAAGCGTTCAAGACTCCAAGCGGCGACAAGACGCGTAATTGTTGCGTCCTCACCTCGTATCCTTGCCGCTGCGAGATTTGCGTACTGAGCGGTCAAAAGCGCGGGAATGAATTCAGGATTGAGTCCCGGCATTGCCGGTGCAGACCTGAGCAGCGCAGCTGTTGTGGCATCAAACATCAGGCACCATCCAGGCTGGCCAAGTAGGTCAATGCTTCATTTGCGAGCGCGTCGAACCAGTTTCGCATCTTCGGCGGGACGACCAGCGTCGCGCCGATGCGTTGCTCGGCCTTGATATTTGCTATCCTGTTGTAGTCAGCGAAAAGCTTTCTACGCTCGGCTTCGCTATCAGTATCAACTGCGAACGAGGCCCGATAATGTCGCAACGACTGATCCGTTACCGCTGCTGCAAACTCTGTCGCCGTCACTTCATCCAGTCCGGCGGTCTGAATGAGGGCAACGGCAGTTGAAATGATTTCGGCGCTTCGCTCGTTGTTGTGACGCTTTTTGAATTCCGGCAGCACTTTGCCCAGGAATGTGCTACGGGGGTCATCGGTGCACTTGTCCTCAAAGATCGTGGTGCGGACGATGCCCGTTTTGCTCGCATTCAACTCGATCATCAGCCCATCCAGGCCCTGCGTCGTTGCGCTGACATGTGGTGCTTTCAGCAATCCAGCGGGATGCGTCTGGCGCGCGACGAGCCAGGAGATGGCTTCAAAGATCAGTCCGTCGCGCTGCACCCTCGGATAACCACCGCGTGGCGTCTTGGCGGGTTCCTCGACTGTGAGCTTTATTTTGGCTTCAGCACGAAGTTGGGCGGTGTTTATTTTTGGGCCGGCTGGCGACAGAGTTGCCAGAATGTGAGCCGCGTATGCCGCTTGGCCCATTGCCATCATGACGATCAAGCGAGCCAGCGTCGAAGAGTTAGTGGCCCGCCAGCGCACGCCTGTGCAGTCGCCGTCGATCGGCACTGTTTCGCAGTTCAGCATAGTTTTGCCGGCAGAGGCTGCCGCAGTGGGTTTCGTCGTGGCTGACATCAGTCGTCGGCGTGGCCGTCCTCAGTGGGTGGTCGGACGCACCGACGTTCCAGTTGGCTTATGCAAGCACCAGTAGCACGGTAGCCGAGCTGATCAAAATGCGATAATTGGTACCTTTTCGTACCCCACAGAAAGTTTGATTTTGCCCGGATCGTACTGGATCAAGATCAAGTGCAATCGCTTCAGAAGTCTCGACGAATGGGCGACATCCCTCACAAAATCTGCGGCGCGATCGGGCGGCACGGTGTGTGCTTGGCAGGCTCTGTCTCCAGCATCGTTGTTGGTCACGATGAGCGCGCCGGCCCTCGGCCGTCTGTGCGGGATCATCTTCGTGGATTCGGTGCTGGAGAATTGTTTCACCCCGCGCTCATCGACGAGAAACCGCTCGTGGGCGCGCCGCGGTTGAGCTAGGTCGAGCACTCGTCGAGGGCAAGCAGATTGTCATTCCAGACCCCATCTGCATGGGTCTGAATGAATTTGCGCCCCGACGGGCTTTTTCGCACGGCAACCCAAGCGGTCGAATTACCGCCTTGCGTATAGAACCTGTGCTGCTTGTTCTCGATAAAACGAACAACGTCTTCCACCTTCTCCCGCCATCTTCCTCCCTCGGGCGTGGGTCCACCGACATCCGTGATGTGCTCATGCCGACTCATACGGTTCGGCTTGTGAACACAATCAATGCGGTAACTGGCCATGGTCTTACTTTCCATTCAAGTTTTGGGGGAGCGAGGATCCTGCTCGTCCCGCGAACAAGAATCGCTACGGTCCAGAGCAAGTACGATTGCTTACCTTTGCGTGGGGGCTGCCAATGCGTCGAGCACTTCCGGGCGAATTATCATTCAGGTGACAGCAGTATCGAGACCGCGTGAAGGTCTTTGGTCTTCGTCATTTAAAGTCTTTTCCTACGGAGATCGGGGTCGACAATCTCGCAATGCTGATTTGTCCGACGGCCCGCGATCAGCTCGGGCGCGAACAGATAGTTGAAAGATCATTCAAAGTCGCTCCCGCCCTAGGCGGCACGCTGCATTCGTCGCGAATGTCTTCGGCCTGCCTGTTCGGATTTGAATCGCTAACACGTACATGGTGCATATTTTCGGCAAATTCGTCCCTGTTGCCGCCGCCAATCGTTATCGAATCGGGATACGCAACATTGATCCGAAGCTCGTGACATGCCGATCATGCCGAAGTTTGCCACGGCTGGTGCCAATGTCGCGACATCCGCCATGCTCTGCGATCGCCATGCTGAGGTGTTTCCAGCCGTCGAATTCATATTCATACCTCCCTCTCCGAGACCACGATTGCGAACCGAGCTCGAAAGTTTGACGAACAGATTGCTAGTTCGATCGATTGCTTTACTCGGGGAGAAACGGAGCGAATCATAGAAGTTGGCTTGCAGGGCCAGAACAACCACGGGTAAATGATGGTGGTCGGCTTGCTCACCGGTGAAAATCAAATGACCCAATCCCGCATTCTTGCCGTTTGCGCCGTGGCGCTAACAATTGTGTTTCTCTCTTCTCCAGCGAGAGCGCAGCAGGCTTAACCAGCGCAAGGTGACGGGCAGAACCCTGCGGTGCCGCAATCGACATCTGGCGAGCCGCGATCCGATCCTTCGATTCAAAAGCCAGCGCAGTCGACGGGCGCCGGCGCCCCTGCGAACGTTCAGACCACGCCGAGCGATCCTCAGAAGCAATGCGTGAAACCCGGAGAGTTCGCCATAGAACTTCGATCTGGTCGCAATCCGGTAGGCGCACCAATCGTGCTGGCCACAAACTTCTTGCCCACAAACCAGCGCGTTGACGTCGGCGTGCGCGCACCGTTCGTCGATGGCGTGCGTTATTTCGCGGGTATTGACTATGGCGACGAAACCTATCTTTTCAAGCGACAGGACGTCGTCACGCACCGCGCGACGGAATCGGACGCGCTGGTCAAGAAGCATCTGCTCGAGCCCGACCAGACCATCGTCGCATTGAACATGGGAGACGATCTGGCTTGGTTTTGGAGTAGGGTCGGTCTTTATCTTTACACCTGCGACAGCCCGGTCGGCGAGTCGCCTTGGCGCGTCTCGTCGGTAAGCGTTCGCCTCGGTCCGTATTGGTTCAGCATCGGCGCCGTTCTTACCGAGGTGCTGTTTCTCTACCTCTGGATAGCCTTCGCGCTCCGCAAGAAGGATCACACATTGGGATCCTTCTTGCGCGCGTTGAACCCCGCACAGGTCTCGGCGGGGCTCGACGGACGAGGAAGCCTGTCGACGTTCCAGACGCTGGCCTTCTCCCTGGCGGTTGCTGCTCTCATCTCGCTGCTGCTGCTTCAGACAGGAATGTTGGTCGATCTCTCCGGATCGATCTTGACGCTCCTGGGCATCAGCGGCATCGGCGCCACTATAGCCAAGGGCACTGATAGCCAACGTAACACGCTGTCGGCTGAAAACCGGGCATGGCTACTGCGACGCAATTGGCTTCCGATGGCCAAGACGATCGTCGACCCATCAAATGCGACCTGGCGGGACTTCTTCTCCACGGATGGGGTCTTCGATGTATACCGCTACCAAAGCTTCATTTTTGGCTTGGTCGTGATCGGAGGCTTGATTGCGGCAGGCGTGAATCAGCTTTCGACGTTCGTTGTTCGGGACACGATCCTGGGTATCGTTGGACTTAGCCAACTCGTCTACATCGGCGGCAAGCTGGTGACGCCGACCAATATTTCCGACCTCAATACGGCTATTTCCGGTCTCGCAGAAACTCAAGGCTGCCGCGGTGGCCGCCAAGCAGGGGCAGGTGACGAGTCTGGCAGAGGCGATTCCGCTCGTTGGCCAAAGCACCTACGATGCATACCGCCAGAAGGCCAGGGACGTCGCTGCCATCTTCACCGATGCGACCGGCATCGTCGTCCCGGATGCATCGCTCGAACCTCTCGTCATGTGATAAAGGAAGACCGAAATGGCCAAGAACATCCTGGTGTTCGCCGACGGCACGGGTAACGAAGGAGGTCTCCTGCCGGACGAAAGCGGCACGAATGTCTACAAACTTTATCGGGCAACGCGCACCGGACCTGAATCGAACATCGACCCGAACAAGCAGTTGGCGCTCTACATTCCCGGGATTGGGACGCCGATGCCCGGACACAACAACAGCTGGGACGGGATGAAAGAGACGGTTCAGCAGATGTTCGGATTTGGCATTACGAGGAAGATAATCGATTGTTACGTCGCAATCGTCGGCGTCTGGGAGCCGGAAGACCGTATCTACCTGTTCGGGTTCAGCCGCGGCGCCTACACCGCCAGGTGTCTCGCACACGTGCTCGAGTTGTGCGGTATTCCGACGAAGGAGCGGAATGGCCAGCCGATCAGTCTCGATCCGACCTCGTTGAGGAGAGTTGCCAAGGACGCGGTGTCCTCCATCTACTGGCTTGGAATGCCCAGGGCCAGCGCGGAGGTGGAAAAGAGAGCAGCCCAGTTTCGCGATGCCTACCGTTCACAGGTTGGGCGGTCGGCAGGGGCTTCCGCCTATTTCATCGGGATTTGGGACGCCGTCGCCGCGATCGGCTGGCAACGTTTCTTTCCCGACTGGGCTTATGATCGGCATTTCCCATCGGACATCCAATACGCGCGGCATCTGCAATCAATCGATGAAGGCCGAAAGGACTTCAAGCGGGTACCCTGGGGAGGCAGCGGTACCGTAAAGTGGCCGGATAGAGACGGCGAGCCGGAGCAATTCGATCAGATCTGGTTCGCCGGCAATCATGCCGATACCGGCGGAAGCTATCCCGAGAACGAGTCGCGCCTATCGGACATTACGCTCGCCTGGATGATGGAATTCATCACCGAGAAGATTCCGGAGGCAGGGCGCGTCATCGTCGACAAGGACCTGCTAAGACTATATCCGTCGGCCGACGGCATGATGCACGACGAATGTATGGTGGGTATGGGCGGCACGGCGTTCAAGTGGGCAAAGGTTCGGCAGGTGCCCGATACGGCGCAACTTCACTCCACCGTCTACGAGCGGCTGGCAATGAAATCGGTACGCAATTTCACCAGCTTCGGGCCCTACCGACCTGTCGCGTTGCAAAACCATCTCAAAGCGAAGAAATACTTCGGAGTCCCAGCCAGGGGAGGCGAAGACGCGATCGAATCCGGCCCCGCGGATAAGCTCAGCGCCCCGCCAAGTGGTGCTGTTTCGACCTGATTGGACTTATACCGTCTCCAATCAGAGGCTCGCTCTCTTTTCTTCCGAATGATTAAGTCGCTGCGCGATGACATCGGTCGTTGCCGACAACAGGTCTACTCGCGCAGGAGCGGAAGATTGAACGTGGTTTCGGCTATTCAGGCGATTTTCCGGAGTTCCTGCGCGCGCGGCGTCATCATATGGCTAGTCGCAAAGCCTAACGAAACCTGTCGAGAAAATCCCGAGTGGCCCCTTAAAGGGTACGCTCTTCATGTACTTGACGAGATATACGTCAGCCCCGCAACACAGAGTGTTTGCAATGCCTGAGCGGCTGGCTGCGCCGCAGTCGCCGCACTGTGCCGGCGTTCGCGATTCCTGTTCTGAAAATGCAGCCCCTTGCCTTGCCCTCGCCCGTTGGTTGCGGGAAGTTGACTGCTGTGAGATCGGCCTGAGAGTAAAATTTCGTGAATGGCGATCCCGGTTCAAGGTTTCAGCCCGGCGGGCTATCATCGGACGCACCCCATCGAGCGACCCGGTTCGGCCGATGAATTCGATCTGTCAGATAGAAAAGACCGAGGAGCGTGTTCGATAGCAGGTTCGCCAACGCGAACACGTACACGCACCAGAAAACCCGGAAGATGGTTGGGCGCCAATTCGGAGCCGCTTCAGATAACCAATATTTATCCGTGACGAGATAGACGTAACCAACGACGTAGAGCACTAGCGTCAGGAACGCCATGTAACCAAACAAGAAGGACAGAAAGCGACGACGGCTTAGATTCTCGAAATAGGTTTCCGTGTTGACCGTGTGTTCGAGCCGAACAGGCGGTTCGCCAGGCATGGGGTCATCCATCTCCTGCTTGCCGAAAGTCGCCACCGCGGCGAGCGCAGCGATGAAAAAGCCTGTCAGGACGCCCAGGAAGCTGCTCAGCTTGCCGATGATGTCCAGCGAGCCCAGAGCATCCTTCACGAATTCGGAAGAGATGATAGGCAAAGCGAAGATCGCCGCGAGAACAATCGGTAAGCCGAAGTCGAACTTCCACTTCTCGGGGTGAGCTATCCTCAGATACTGTAAAGGGACGAGGATCCGCCCCATGGTTTTCTATCCAACGAAGTCTTTGATCTTCGATATCAGCTCGTCGCTCATGATGTCGGAGATGTCCGGAAGCGCCTGGCGCAGTGTTACCTCAGCAGACTTGACGAACAAAGCTTCTCCAGCATCCACACCTGGCGGTGTCAACTTTAGCACTGTGAGCTTTGCTTGCTTGCGGCTCCCTCCATCGGACGCGCATCGCCTCATAGTCGTTTTTGCGCGCATACTCCTGCAGTTTTTCGATGAACTTCAGCGCTTCACCTTGTGGTAATCCCTTCCCAATCGATAGGCTCAGGTCGCGCCGCACGGATCTGATAAATTTGGATTCGTCGAAGCCCAGGTTCTTTTCACGGTAGTTGATCAACTCGACGTGCAGCAAACGGCCTTCCTTGATCGAGTCCTTCAAACGATCAGACGCGTGTCCGCTCAACTCCACCATAGGACGTGTCTTCAAAGGTTCCTTGGATCCCTCCCGCTCGAACGTGAGCTCCTGATCTTCAGAGATGACCTTGAACTCTGCTCGCAAGAATCCTTGGATCAGGGAGCGGCCAAAGCCAGACACATCCTCGTAGACCATACGATACAAATGACCACCTTTTTGGGTGGGCTTCAGCGAGATCACCGCATGGACGGAAAGGCCACCGGCTTCATCATCGGCACGCTTTGGGATTCTGACCTTTCCAGTCTTGAAATTCGTAAAGCCTGGATCCGCCTTGTCCCGATCGCCGAGGCAAAAAATAATAGCGCAATCGCCGGCGCGCCATTCGTGAGCTTAATCTCCCTCAGAGCCAAAAGTCTGATGACGCGCCGTTCGTTATCAATCACCTGAAAGCAAAGATCACTGGCCTGCCTCTTCTTCAGGTACGGAATGAACTCAGCCGAAGGAAGTGCCGGCGCATCGGATGGATGAGGCGCCATCGCCAGATCAAAAAACAGGATAGATCGCTCATTGCCCCGTAGCATTTTGCCCCCAGTTTTCGGTCCGGCGAACATCGCACACTGATCCACACAATCAACAGAAATGGTCAATCTACCATGAGTTGATCACTCGTTTGGAAAGGCGAGAGTCTTCACCTGCGCCAGTGCGTCATAGGCCGGCCATGGCTCTCGCTGGCCTTCTTGGGTTTCCAGCCGCGCAATTTTTAAAGTATGCCTTCTGGAATGTGGGGTGAAGAGTGCGAGCCAGGGGCGACGGCTCAACATGACGACATCGGTGGTCCCATAATTCGGGGCGGCTGCGCCGGCAGATCACACGTCAGCAATGGTCGAGAGGTTTGATTTGGAAGCGCTGGTCACACGCTTACGTAATAGGACTCTCCTCGGTCCCTGCGTGTAACGACCACGCAGGTTGTACCCCGCAGAAGAGGTTGAGCACTCGCTAGGTCGTTTGCTAAGCGTTCTGCCGCACGGAAGGCTTGCAGCTCGTTTTCGAATGCCAACCCGCCGGGGTCGTCGACATTCTGCTTGCCTTCCAGGTTAAAGTAAAAACGAGCCATTATTCGTTCGCTCGCTTCGTTGCCCCCAGGAGTAACGATAGTACTGGGCAATCAAGCAGAAGTTCCCTGATGCAGGGCCTCGTGTCGCCGAAAATCTGCGAGTGATTTGCTAAAAGCGAAGCGTTTTGGTGCGAGAGCTTTGGAACGATCGATCTCGCATGAATTGCTGCCGCCGATTTAAGGTCGCCACGTTGCAAGAAAGCTCAAAACTACCATACGCGCGTAAATATATCCGCGCCCTTCAACTTGCTAGGCTTGCCGTTCTTATCAACGTAGAACAGCGTCCATGATGTTGGCATTTGAGACCCGTTGAGTTTTCCAACCCATCGGGTGAAGGAATTGCACTGGGCAAAAGTAACAACAAAATACAAGCCGGTTGGACTAGCGACTCCCGATGCAGGATAAGGGATGCCCTGGCACGCAAATCCTTGAGCGTGGTTTGTGAAGGTCCCTTGTATTGCCCCGCTATTGGCGGACCAAACAAACAGTTCTGAACCCCGTTCATTCTTCCAGTATGAGGGAGCAGGAAGCCCCTGCGCCATGGCCTCGGCGGAAAGGAAGAAGAATTGAGCGACCAGCAAGAGTTCCAGAAATCTCTTCATATTGAAGCCCCCAAAAAGAGTCCGCTTAAAATTCGCAACTTAGATCCATGTACCTTGACACATCTCCAGATGGATCTCGCTGCTCTTATTTCGCGTTCGGCAATGAAATGCAGCGCATATGCGCGAAATCGCGCTGGATCGCGGCGGGTCTGAGGACGCCGAGCCCCGCAGCGCCTGGTTCCTTCCAGGACGCTGCAATTCCTAAGTCGATGTTCGACGCGGCACCGATCGATCAGGCGCGCCCGGATCTAAGGACTCATCGACTGTCTCTGAACGTCGTGCGGCGAGGCGGGTGCTGGGTAGCAGCGAAATGACGCTAGCAGGCTGTTGAAAAAGGTGCTCGCCGCCGACCGGTGACCGTGATTCATTGGCTCCGACGAGATTCGGAGATTGCGCGTGCGCGGCGGGGACAATCGAACAGGTGAGCTGTTCAGCTACGTTGACCTGGAGGCGCGGGTGCGCCGCGATCATCCGCTGCGGGCGATCCGGACGATCGTGAACGAGGCGCTGTCGGCGCTGGAGAGCGAGTTTGCGGCGCTCTATTCGCCGATTGGGCGGCCGTCGATTCCGCCGGAGAAGCTGCTGCGGGCGATGCTGTTGCAGGCGTTTTATTCGATCCGCTCGGAGCGGCTTCTGATGGAGCGGCTGGAATACGACCTGCTGTTCCGCTGGTTCGTCGGGATCGGCGTCGACAACGCGGCCTGGAACCATTCGGTGTTCTCGAAGAACCGCGACCGGCTGCTGGAAGGCGACATCGCTGCCAAATTCCTCGCGGCGTTGCTGGCGCAGCCCAAGGTGAAGAAGCTTCTGTCGAGCGATCACTTCTCGGTCGATGGCACGCTGATCGGGGCCTGGGCCTCGATGAAGAGCGTGGAGCCGAAGGACGGCTCTGGCGAGCCGCCGGCGCAAGGCGGCGGGCGCAATGCCGAAGCGGACTTCCATGGCCAGAAAGCTCGAATGACACCCATGCTTCGACCACCGATCCCGACGCTAGGCTCTACCGCAAGGGCAAAGGCAAGGAGACGAAGCTGTGCTTCATCGGGCATGGGCTGATGGAGAACCGCCACGGCCTGCTGGTCGACGCCTGCCTGACGCAGGCCGACGGGCATGCCGAACGAGTGGCCGCGCTGCACATGATCGAACCTCGTGCCGACCGGCCGACCGCGATCACGCCGGGCGCCGACAAAGCCTACGATGCAGAAGACTTCGTCAACGAGCTGCGCTCGATGAACGTGACGCCGCATGTGGCGCAGAACACCAGCGGCCGCAGCTCTGCGATTGACGGGCGAACGACCCGGCACGGCGGCTATGCCGTCAGCCAGCGCATCCGCAAGCGCATCGAGGAGGCATTCGGCTGGATCAAGACGGTCGCCGGGCAAGAAAAGACCAGCTTCCGTGGCCGTGAACGCGTCGGATGGGCCTTTACCTTCGCTGCGGTCGCCTACAATCTGGTGCGGCTGCCCAAGCTGATAGCGGAGGCCGGCTGATGGCCAAAGTGCCCGGCTTCGCCAAGGCCTTTGCCGGTCGCTGGCGCATCGTCGAGATGGACACTTGGGACAGTGACTTCCTCGATCTTGTCGAAGAGGCGCATCTCACCTTCGAGGGCAGGTCCGGCGGTGAAATTGCCTTCGGTGCGCTGAAGGGCTTTCTCGACGTCCGTTACGCCACGCGCGAGGGTTCGGCCTGCGCGGAATTCTCGTGGGAAGGGCACGACGAGAATGACCCCGTCTGCGGTCGCGGATGGGCTATGATCGGCACTGCGGGTAGGCTCGTCGGCCACTTCTATATACACAACGGCGATGACTCAGGCTTCGTTTGCGAACGCGGCTGAGTTCTTCAACAGCCTGCTAGGTGACTTCAAAGCCACTTATCATCAACATTGATTTCTTTCTTCTTCTTCTTGTTGGTGGGCCCGCCTGGACTCGAACCAGGAACCAGACCGTTATGAGCGGCGGGATAGCGACCGGCTGCGTTGAATATGCTGACTTTTGTTTGAATCTGATCGCGTTCGTTGCGCCTCGGCCGGGTCGTTTCTGGTGCGAAAGTGGTGCGGTGACGCCTGCTTATGCAAACGAGCCGGGCCTGACATCCGTAAGGTCTCCATCGCAGGACTCTCCTCACGATAATCATCAAGCGGATCGACTTTACTCTCTCAAGGCTGAAACAGGGGTTCGATGCCCCTAGGGAGCGCCAGCAACTCTTCTTACGCGCTGCGCCTTTCCCCTCAGCATTTTGATATCTCGGAAGAATTCAAAAGAGCTGTCTTCTGCACTTCCAAGAAAACGTCCAACATCTATTCCTATTAAAGCGCACAAAAGCGCGTCTAACCCTTGGGCAAATTTTGCGGATGTCGCCCATGCTAAGTTTGGTTCAGAGATGATTCCTAGCGCGCGTGCAGCATTCGATGACGCGTCGCGGTCAACTCTTGCCCGCGTGGTGCGGGTTCGACAGATCCAGGTTTTCACGAATGCGTTTCAGCCGGATGTGCTCGGCCAATCGCGCACAATAGACTTGCGCGCATCTATGCTGGTCGAACTGGTGAAGCATGGCCGCGTTGGGCAAGAAGTCGAAAGACTTGAGCGGCCTATTTCCGTGTGATGTCCTTGGCGATGCCGAAGAAATTATCCGGGTCGCCGCGTAGGCGGCCCTAGTTCTCGAATGAGACGATCTGCTTGCCAACGAGAGCTCGATCGGAAGTGCGTGCAGCAAATAGTGAAGAGATTTAGACGGCGGCAACCGCTCATATTCGCGATAGCTCGGCCGACGACGCCCTTCCTTTAGCGCGCTGAATCATCCAAAAGTTGTGGAGTGGCAAATCATCCAAAAGTTGTGGAAAAGATTACGCTCGCGATAAATTGTCTTCTGCTCCACTTCGTTGCTTATGCAATCCTGACGGAACTAGATCGTTTAATGCATTTTCTTTTCTGTCGATGTTTTGTGGAGGCAGCTCAACAGGATGAATTTTTGAATCCGTTCGCGGCAGCGGTAGTTTCTGAACTCGCCAAGCTGCACGCCCGTAGCATCACCGACCGAAACGGCGCTTGAGCCTGTTCGAACCGCTCAGGGGCCATTGTAGTTTTCCGCTTTTCGACCCTTGGGGGAGGAGCAGCGGGACGCTGTGTTAGCTGTATTCGAGGAATTTTTTTCAATCGTTGCGCGGGCTCTTGTGGGAACGCAGAAAGGCGCTACTACCCGATGGACGACAGGGGGCGTGATGACGCGGGGGCGTCGTTCGACAATCCGGAGGCTGAAACCCCATTCTCGCTGGATAGGCGGGAAGTCGTTGTTGGCTTGGCGGCCGGCGCCCTATTGGCGACCAAGCCCGCTGGCGCCGCCGATAGCGCAATCGCGCCTGATATTCGTCTCGTAAGAAATCCGGAGAAGCACGACGAAATTGGCGTTGCGATCGATTTCGGTCAGGGCCCGGACGCCGTTGCGATCGCCTTCTACGCGAGGAACATGGCGGCCAAGGCGCGGCCGCAAGGCTTCGCCGGCGCCAATATGGCGCTCGACAAGCTCGACAAGTTTGCATTCGACGACGTGCGTTTCTCGCGCGATCGCGGCGTCTATCGCCTGGAGCTCTCGTTCGCCGTTTTCAACGACAAGTGGATGGTATCCGGGAGCTTTTCTCGAAAGAGCAAAAGGCAGGCGACCAGCAAGGAGCCCGTCAAGCTCACGGAATTCGCCCAAGGTAAGGCCGAGCTTCAGTTCGAGCTTGATCTTGACCAGGCGGAACGGTTCCGGTGGGACCTGTTCGGCGAACGGCTCGAGGTCAAAGGCAAGGGCGCGATACTCGGGTTGAAGCTCTCATCCCTTGCGCCGGCGCGCGGATCGCTCTCTCCGTGGAGCGAAGCGCAACTGCGCTTTTCGCTCGCGCCTCGTCCGGACAGCAGCATGTGGGCGATCAAGGGCACTGTCTCGGTCAACAAGCTGTTGATCAGGCAGACGCGCGGCGACAAGGGCGACGGGTCCCGCATTCAGGAGACCCAGGAGTTCGCGAAGCTAAAGGTCAACAAGACTTATCAGGCGAACGCATGGCTCGGTGAGGCCAACGAACTGGCTTGGCGATTCCCGCCGGTTCCCCCTGCGGGGGTGAAGCTGGAGCCTGACGGCGACAAGACGGTCCTTCGTCCGGTGCCGGAGAAATATTTTATCGCCGACACGGATGCGGTGCGCAAGAAGCCTGTCATTGCCATCACCCACGATGCGCCGCCGACCAAGCTGACGTTGCGGCAATGGGGCGGGGATGCACGTGCGACCGTCGCGGCGCTCCGTGTGCCGCTGAAAGTCACGATCCTTGGCCCGCTCGAACCGGGCAAGCCCAAGCCACCTCCGGCGGTGTTTCATCTGGCCGATGCGTTGCTGATGCGCCAGGACATCGGAGTAGCTCCGAAGGCTCTTACCGGGCCGGGCGATGTCCCCGGCGAGGCGATCGAAGAAACGCTCAGTGGGCGGCTTCGCGAGAAGGCCTTCGCCGTCGATACCGTCTACGGGACGTTCATCGTCGAAGGCGATCCCCTGCCGAAACAGAAAGATGCGTCGAACAATTTCGGCGACAAACCCGGATCGGGATCGAAAGCGGCCGGTCAGAAACAGCCTACCGAGACCGCGGGCGCCGCGCCGCCTGCCGCCGCACCGGCGGAAAAGTCGGGCAATACCGACAAGCCAAAATCTGCATTCGGACAAGAGCTCGACCAGCCTTCCAGCTTCGCGGATCGCCCGGAAAAGGGTCTGACGCAGTTTCAACTGCGCGCGCGCGGTGGCGACATCTTCTTTTTTGACGCCAGGGCGCTGCTTCGGCAAATCTGCGTCGTGCTTCCCGACGCTGTGCCTCGGCCCAAGACGGACAAGCCGCCGGTCAGCTGGAGCAAGCGCGAATCCGCCGTGTGGAGCCGGCTCGATTTCGATGGCAGCGAAATCGCATTTCGCATCGACCTGCCCGAAGATCCAAAGACAGCGGATTTCAGCTTGCGGCGAGCCTGGCCAAGCGCGCGTGGGGTTGTGACGCTATGCGAGTTACCGCGTCCACTTCAGGATCTGAGCACGCTTGCGAAGATGGAGGCGCGCGAAGAGCCAAGGGGAACAAAGAACGAGAAGGAAACCGGCAAAGAAAAAGGAGCCGGGAAAGAGCCGAAGAATACCGAGCCAAAGGGTGAGCGACCGGCCCCGGTCGTGATCGCGCTCGATGGCGCCCGGCTGCGCGCCAGGAGGGACTCCGACAATCTCGCGCTGACATTCCAGTTTGCGCGCATGGCGCTGGAACTGGGTCTGGGTGGTGGCCGCATTGTTACGAATGCGGAACTCAGCGGCGGTGGCACCGGCCAGACCGCGAAATCCGTCGACGGAGCGCGGAAGTTCGACGATCGCTCCCTGCTAATCGTGAACTTTCCGCCGCAGCATGTGGCCGAAATGGCCTATTTCCGCCAGGTCAACGATGGCGTGACCCTGCCGGATGTGCTCGGCCATCTTCGCGATGATCAGGACTTCAAGGAGGGTCTGGCGGATTGGAGGAAGGCGCTTCCCGGCAGTGGCAAGGACGTCAAACGCGAAGGCGTTTTTGTTGGCGAGCGCACCAAAGCGACCGGACAGCAGCCAGACGGAACGGCTGCAACAACACCGGCCCCGACGGAAGAAGAGAAGGCCGCCATGCGTGGCCTGGAGGAGATCGTTGCTCTGACCAAGGGCGGCGGCGACAAAGTCGATTGGCAGAGCAAGCTTGGCCTGAAGCCCGCGGACTTCGAAAAGCTTTGGAACACCTGGGCCGCGCTGCCGCCCGACCAGCGCCAGTATTATCTCGGTCCTTCCGCGGACGCGATCGATCCGGATGTTCGCAAGGTCCTGTTGCAGGTCTGGCGCGCTTATCGCGCCGCGAATCCGGACGTCGCGCGTCCCGGCAACGAAGATGAGAAAGCTGAATCGAAATTTCAAGAATTGCTGGCGCGGCTTCCAGATGTCGAACTTTCAGCCGATGTCGAAAACGATATTGAAGCGCGCTTGTCCGTCGCGGATAGCAAGGATGATCCGAAGAAAGGCTTGCCGGCGGATCGCACTGACCGGATTATCAAAGAGAAAGCGAAGCGGAGTAATGATTTCGTCCTGGTTTCCAGGATGTATGCTGAAACAACGGACGTGCCCCGGCCAACTGACCTTACGGCCCAATATTCCGGACGCGAGGAGATCCGGAAAACGTGGAAAGCCAAGAAGGACAATCGTGACGCGATCTCGAAATTCGTCCGCAGTGTTGTTCGTAGCTACGAGGAAGAGGCCTTCGGCGAGAAGGAGCGATTCAAGCCGATAACACCGGCGAGGCTGTCGGGGCCATCGCGTCTGGTTTTCCGCTTCGATGCAGCCGGAGGCAGCTTTGACGACCCGGACAGGGACAAGCGCAGCAGCCTAGGCGAAGACCAAGAGCAGCTTCGCTCGATCCACTTCTCCTTCGAGGGCCTGACCAATTGGGGACGTTTCGATCTCGCGGTCGCGCGGCGCGCCGAGACGCTCGAACTCCAGCCCGGTGGTCGCGTTCCGCATGCCAGCATGCGCGCGCTGGACCTAGATCCCCAGAGAATTCTGCTGCATCAGGGCGTTCAGCCCGGACGCTCGATCGACGGGCGCTTGCGGGACATCCTGGCGAGCCTGCAGCCGCCGACCCAGGACGAGACGGCCATTGAACTGCCCTTCCGGCTCGTGTTGTCGCCTGATCAGTTCGGACGCTTTCGAACGCGCCGCGTGGTCGAACCCGGTGTCGTGCGCGACACCGATCCGAAGCCGGATCGCGACGAGCAGCTCTCGGAGCTGTGGACGGCGAACCTTCAGGTCGGGGCAGCCAAACCAGTCGTGCGTGCGATCTGGTCAGACGATTTTCTTCCCGGCGCGCTCGATGGCGGGCCGTCTCCCGTGCGCGGGCCATACGCGCCGTGGGAAGTGCCTGCAAAAGGAGCAGAGGGCGCAACCCCGTTCCGCACCGCGCTCGACGCCTATGACCGGCACGAAATCGTTGCGCTGAGCTCGGTTTACGGGCTGCCGGTGATGGGCCGGCGCAATGAACTCAACAATCTGATCGACGCCAGCCAGTTCGAGCCGCCCAAGTCCTACAAGCTCGACAGGCTGAAGCAGTATCCCCTTGGCGGCGGCAGGACGGACGACCTCAGCGGAATCTACAATCCGTCGTCGCTCAATGTCACCGAATTGCGGCTGACCGCGTTGGGCGGCTCGTTGCGGCACGATACGACTTTCATCCCACCCGCCTCGGCCATTCGGTTGCTCAAAGGGAAAGAGAAGGACAAAGAGAAGAACATCTTCGATGCCTTCACGATCGAGCGGTGGCGTCAGATCACGGTGCTCGGCCGCGATATCGAGGTCGAGGTCGTCTACAAGGGATTCCTGTTTCCGCTCGGCGTGCGCGCGACGCTGGTCAAACTGACCGAGCGCCTCTTCATGCGTGCAGGTGATGGGCCGGTGACGGCCTTTCTCGTCCAACGCAAGTTCATTCGGATCGGCAAGAAGACAAAGGAATATCCCGCGGTCGGCGAGGCCGACAAGGGATATCGTTTTCCGGTCAACGAACTGACAATGCTCACGCTTGAAACGCCCGATATCGTCGATCCGGACATTCTCGACTCGGCGGACATGATTGCGGCGTCGGACAAGGCCGTCCCGGGCGTCGGGAAGCTCGGCTTCCGTGTCCGTCCCAACGGCACGATCGATTTCACCAGGGACAACTCATCGAGGGAACTGGCGGATTTCCTTCCCGGCCTGTGCTTCTGGCCGCGGCTTCGTCCGTCCGAGGCGGGCAATTTCAATTTCGAATTTAGGGTCGAGAACGACGCCACGCCGCTGCGGATGCCGATGATCTTCGTCGACAATCGCGCGGCGAACAACCAGGATACCATGGCGGCGCTCACCGCTTACTACAACGGTATAATCGGAAAGAATCCGGGCGGCCGGGACAATCTGGCGCTTCGCACAGTCCGGATGGGTGGCGCCAGCCGCCGCTACGCCGACGAAAACAAGGACGGTGAATGCCACTTCGAGACGTTCAGCTGGGAGATCCGCGGCGAAGGACGAGCCGGCAACGACACGGACAAGAGGCCAAACGCCTATTTTGCATCCGACCCGCTGCTGCAGGGCAGCGACCAGCCGCCATTCTATCCCTATATCCATCGGGCCCGAATCCGGATCGGCCAGGCCGAGCGCTTCGTCGGGCGTCCGCTTGATCCTCAATGGGTACGATTCTACGAGGGCTATCGCAAGGCAGGCTTCACGGGCACCGAGCGCTATCTGGAGATAGTTGACGAAGTCGACACGCCGAAACCCGAAGACGAAGTCAAAATCGTCCTTCCGCTTGACATGGGGGAGGCGGGTGATCGATCCGGTGGCATCGGTCGCCCGGCGATGGATGTCAAATTTCTCTCCCGTCGCTTCGGTTTGTTGCCGGGGGGAGATGAGCTGGTTCCGAAAACCGTTGATGCTCCGCAATCCGCAACAGCAACAGGCGTGGGCGGACAAGAAACGGCGCCGGGAGAGCCTCCACCACCGCCGCCGCCACCCAAGTTCGACCTGAATTCGTTCTTCAGCGGCGACGCGAAGCTGCTTGGGCTGCTGACCTTCAGTGAATTGCTCGAAACGATCACAGGCAGCGCGATGCCTGAGCTGAAGGAACAGGTCGATGCTGCAACCGAACAGACGGCGGGATTTCTCAAGCAAACCGTGCTGCCCGAGGTCGAGCGCTCCCTGAAGTCGTTGGAGCAGATGTGGGAGACTGCGCAGCGTAAGCTGTCCAGCCAGGCCGCTGCCGCCGGCGACGTCGTCCGGCTCGACATCAACGAAATCTATCCCGATATCGCGCCGGCTCTGAAGAACCTCATCGGCAAGGTCAAGCAAGCCGAAACAGTATCTGGTCTGGACCTGGTCGGCGCCATGTCGGAGGTGCAAACCAGCGGCCGGAAGTTCGTGACAGCAGTCAGCCGGACCCTGGCCGATCCAATCACGCCGCTTCGTGAGGATCTGCGCGGTCAGTTCCGCAAGATCAGCATCGAGATCAACAAGTTCGGTGCCGGTTTGCCGGCACTGATCGAGGGCGCACTGAAGGACATCGTCACAGCCCAGGTCGATAAATTCGAAGAGACTATTGCGGTCAAGCTCAAGGAGCGCATTGCGAAAATTAAGCCTTTCACGCGGCTTGTGCTGTCACTGCCGGTTCCCGAAGGCGTCGATTCGGGTCTTTCCGATACGGCCAAGCAAGAGCTGGCCGAAACGCTGGATCACGCCATCGCAGTGGGTGTTATCAAGCTAGCCGTCACGGTCATGAAGCCGGAGACGCTTGCCAAAAACACGCTCGACGCGGCGCTTGTCGCGGCTATCGAAGCTGCAAAGAA
This sequence comes from Bradyrhizobium sp. 25ACV, assembly GCF_054863005.1. Classification (NCBI taxonomy): domain Bacteria; kingdom Pseudomonadati; phylum Pseudomonadota; class Alphaproteobacteria; order Hyphomicrobiales; family Nitrobacteraceae; genus Bradyrhizobium; species Bradyrhizobium sp. 25ACV. The sequence goes on along the minus strand of NZ_JAVAYO010000003.1, from coordinate 529,092 downwards.
CGATCTTGAGACGAACAGTCAAGCCTTGAAGGGCGCTATTGCCGCCTACAAAAAACAGGCGGAGGACTTCATCGCCGAGGCGAACAGCGCCGCCGGTGAGGCACAGCAGCAAGTTCTTCGGCGTGTGAAGGGCGCGCTCTATCCCGGACTGTTCGAGACCATTGGCCTGATACCCGAACTCAAGAGGCAGTTCGAAAGTCTCGTGGGGAAGATCAAGGCCGCAAACGGCAAGGATCTCCTCGAAATTGCGGCCGATCATATCGGCGCGGCAATGAAGGCGATGCTGACGGAGCTCATCCAGAGCAAAGCCAGCGAACTCTGCAACAATCTCGTCAGTGACATAGCGAAGCTTGCCGATCAGGTATTGATACCGGCCAAGGCTACCGCCGACCGAACCGATATCACCAAGCTGGCGGATGCGGTTAAAAAATTCGTCAGCGTGTTCCCGCTCGACAACAACTTAACATCGGAAGCGACCAAGCTCAAGGATCAGTTCGAGGCTATCGATAAACGCGCAGCGAACGCCATCAAGCGTTACAAGGAGATCCGAGGTCGGCTGACGGAGGCTGGTCTTCGAGATGTCTGTAGCGTGGCTCCCGGAAAATCAGCAATCGCCGTACAACTGGCTGGCGAACTGAACGAGCTGATGGCCTTGAAGCAAGTCGTCGGCCAATGGGTGGTGGCTGCGCTCAGACTTTGTGAGCAAAACCTGACCGACAAGGTCAAGCGGACAGAACTCAACAGTCAAGGCCTTTGGGAACTCTTCAAGACCGCGCTTAACTCTTCCGATCCGAAGAAGGAGGTGAATGATCTTATCAGGCAACTGGTTGGCTTTGTTGGTGCGACCGATGTGGTTCGGACAACGTGGACAAACGTCGTCAATATCGTGCGGGAGATGTCTGCCGCGAACGCGGCCGCCAAGGATACTCTCGCCACCATCGAGAAGGAGATAGCACCGTTCCCCGCTGTTCTTGAAAAAATCCAGGCTGCGATCAAACTTGCGGAAGACAAAGACCCATTGGACGCCATGCGCGTCGCTATCGTGGTCCTTGACGGCGTCAAGGATAGAACCAGCGACGAACTGTACAAGCGCATTTCGTCGAGCCTGACGAAGGAACTCGAGAAAAAGGAAGGCGAACAAGAGCTCTATGCGTTCATCTTCGACCCGAACGAGCGGGCGCGCGGCGTTGTCAGGATTGTCGACGGTGTAGACCGCCAGCTGCGATCTCTGCTCGGTAAGGCGCTCACCACCGTTGACGGCACGCGAAGGGCCATGATCGAAACGATTGGTCGTGCCGCAGCCCCCATCTTCGTTGCCCTGAACGATACGGTCTACAAGAATGTCGCGACCCTGCGCAGGGACGGGATAGAGGCACTCACGCCGGGTCAGGACCCGAGCAAGTCGACGCTGCGGCAGATCGTGGCCAAGCTCCTTAAGGTCCTCAAAGCGCCGAACGGCCAGCCGCTGCAGGATCTTTTCGCTGTGCCAGGCGCCGACGGCAAAGACAAGCTCGAATCGGACATCAAGCGTGTCGCGAGCTTGGCCGACTTCGGTGCCGGTACCGATGTGACAGATGCCGCTATCGACTCCTATGTTGCCGACCTGGCGGCGCTTGCTGACGATTGGACCAAGGGCACGGCAGCGCCGCTCGTTCTGTTGAACAATCTTCGCGCGGTGCTTGCGGCGGTCTTGAAGGGTGACCTGGCGCAGTTCGTCGACTTAAATCTGATCCGTCAGCAGGTCGACCAAGCCATCCGCACCATGGTCCCTGCACGGGTCAGTCGCAGCTTCGATCTCAAGATCAAGGTGAAGGATCTCGGGAAGCTGGTGTTGTTCGAAGGTAAGGAAGAAAACGCCAGGAAACTGGGACTACCCAAGCAGCACCCGAAGGGAATTCCTCTCACGTTGGTGCTCCGTGCCACTGGCATTGTCGATCTGCTGGAGCCGAAGAATTCAACCTTCGATGCGGAAGGCTATCTGCCCGGGTTTGCATTGCAGTTGCTGCCGTCGTTCGACGTTGTGACGTTCTCTTTCCCGCCCACGACGTTCACGGCCGGGCTTGGCAAGCCGTTCCATGTCTCGCTCAAGGTCGAGGACGTGAAACTTGGCGATAAGGTCAAGTTTCTGCAGGACATTCAGTCGATTCTTCCCGCGCCGAAGAGCGGGAAGGGCTTTTTTATCCGGATGCTGAAGGGCCGCGGCAGCCTCGGCATCGTCGCCGGCTACGCGCTGCCGATTTCGCCGATCACGATCGGCAACATGTTCATCGACCAGTTGTCGCTGAACATTGCCGCCGAACTGCCGTTCGACAAAGGCGATGCGCGCTTCATCATGAGCGTGAGTAGACCTGAGGCGCCCTTTGTCATCGCTGTGGCGCCATATGCCGGTGCCGGGCACTTTGGGTTGATCGCAAATCCGAAGGGCATCGTCGGATTTGAGGCCTCGTTCCAGTTCGGCGGCGGTGGTGGATTCTCGTTCGGACCGTTGACGGGCAAGGGACGGATTTCGGTCGGGGTTTTCGTCCGCAAGATCGAGGGGCTGACGGAGCTTTACGGCACGTTCTATGTCGGCGGTTCGGCGCGAATTGCCTGCTTCGCGGTCGGCGCGGAGTTGTATGTCCGACTCAGTCACCAGAATGGCGACATGGCTGGAGAGGCGATTTTCACATTCAGCTTCTCGATCGGCATCAAGGACATCGAGTACTCGGTGACGGTCTTCAAACGCGAGTCCGGCAGTTCCAGCAAGAGCGAGGGCTCGCTGGACGACCGCAAGACGATCGATCTCGCAGCCGACGAATTCCGCGAAGTGTATGCGCAGGCAGGCACACCGGCCGCGCCGCTTCCCGGTAGATCGCTGAAGTGTGCTCGGCTCGTCAACGCGACGTTCTGCAAGGCTGAGGATTACGACGTCTATCGCAGTTACTTCAGCCATCCCGGCACGGTCCGAAAGCCGCCGGAACGGGCCAAGCCGGCCAAACTGGCTGCGCCCGTTCAGTCGAAGGGCAAGGGCAAGAAGAGCGGCGGCGCAGCCGCAGCTAGAGCGTCAGCGAAAGTCAATGCCTGGGTGATGAAATGAATGCAAAGGTTTCCATCAGCGGCCGTGTGATCGCAGCCGGACCGGTCGGGAACGACAAGGTTCGCCTGACGATCTCGTTCATGCCGGGGCCGGCCGGGCAAGGCATCGTCGATGTCGATGTGGAAACCTGGCCGCAATGGACCAGGAAGATAGAAGAGGCAATTGCGGATGCGGCGTTCAAGACCAAGTGGCTGAGGCTAGTGGTGGCGGAGATTGCCCTCGAGGATGGGAAACGGAAGCAACCTCCGACAGCCCCGGCGAAGTCCGTTGCCCTCAGTTACGCGTCGGAAATCGATCTCGGAAAGATTCAGGAATTGTGGGAGGAGGTCGCCATTCATGCCCTTCGTGGGCACGAGGACATGAAGGGGTTCGAACTTAGCGAACAGAAGAGGGATGCGCTGTTGCCGAGATTTTGGGACGGAGTTGCCGCCGTCTTCAACGTCGAGCAGGCGCGGCGATATACCAGCAATTCGAACGGCAAGACAATTCCGAACGTGCTTGGCACCGGTCGTGCCGACGCCGCCGTCTTGCACCTGATGGCGAGGGCCAAGCAGCTCTTCAACCGCATCCAGTCGAGGGGGACTGACGCGTTCAAGGCCGATCTTGACGGCACAATAACGGGACAGGATCAGCCGGCAGACCTCAAGGACGATTGGAAAAAGGACACTCCGGAGGCAAGGGCGGCCCTCGATAAGGCGCTGAAAGTTGCGCAGGACCACGAACGCAACAAAATCCTGACTGCTGCAGCGGGCTTCCTGAGCGAAAGTAAGGACTACCTTGTTAGAGCTAAGACCGCGATCGAGCAGGCAAATAAGGGAACGGACGAGGCGATCCTAGATTACACGCGCGGCGACGTGCCGGTTACGTTGTCCGGCCAGCCCCTCAAGAAGCTGCTGGAGGACAATGACGCGTTACTGCTCGGCAGGGTTCAAAATCTGCATCTCGCATCGCTGTTGCCTGATGATCCAGGGACGGACAATTATCGTCCGAAGGGGGCGCAAAAGGCCGACAAAGTATCGAGCCTGGAACGCGGCAGGCCTGCGGCGCCGGTCGGCGAAAGCACCGACTTTGTCGCCCGAACGTTTGTCGCTGCGATTCGCAGTTCGCCGATGTTGGCGCGGCTTTTCCGCTTCGTGATCGATGTCGATGTCGAACTTCCCGATGCATTCAGGAAGACGACCAATCGGGACGGAGCCGACCACGACAGCGTCGCCTTTGCGTTTCTGGCTATCGGCTTTGCTGCCCAGAAGCCGGAAGGTGCAGGCGAGCCTATCCCGGTTGACAACCTGCTCTTCAGCATCGCCAAGGCCACATTTGCCCAGCAGGATGTGCTCGCGACGCAATTTCATCCAGCGATCAAGTCGGGCAGCATTACCGGCTTCTGGCCAGCGACACGGGAAGAAGTTGATCTGCGCTGCAATAAGAAGTCAATCACGCACATTCGCAAGACGGGTGCCGTGAGCCAGATCGATGGTGTCGTCGACCTCGGCCAGGGGATCGACGAGACTGATGAAGCGAAGCGGAGCCCCCGCTTCGACATCGTGACGATTGATCCGGTGTCGGCCATGGAGGCTTCGGTTCGGAATGCTCGCAGGCATGGGGCTCTGTCGGTTTCCGAACCCTTGCTGGAACTTGCCAAGGGTAGCCCACGAAGTGCTTACCAAGAGATCGAGCCGGGACTCGTAACGCAGGGCATGGCAATCGTGGATCGGCGACGCGCCGAAAGTGTCGCCAGGGAAGTCATGTCGGCGGACCGCGATCCTGGTTTTAAGCTCCGCGTGCTCGACGCGGACGATCTGACCATCGGTTATCGAATCGACGTGGCGATCAGGATCGGGGAGAAGCAGGCCGAATGGCGCAGCCTGATGGAACGGGAGATCGACTACCGACGCGCCGGTCACGAGCATGACAAGAACAAGGACGAGTTTCGCGAATGGTTCGATAAGCTCGGGTTGTCGTTCGAATCGCCAAGACGCCGTGACTATGACGCCGGCACGATGATGCCGACGTCACGCCGTCGTCTCTTCAAAAAGGAAGACGAAACGACCGGCGAAATGATTCATGCCGAGGAACGGCTCGCGACCTGGACGGGTGATCCGCTAGGACTGAATTGCCACAGTGACGAAATCACTGTGCGACCGGGCAGCGACATCGGCATTTCCCGCAGCTATTCGTTGCCGAGCGAGGCCGACGAAGACGACCGCAAGGCTTGGCCGTTGCGTTACGGCTGGGCGTACCGGTTCGGCATCCGGCCGGTTTGGCTTGGTGGCGCATCGTTGTCTCTTGGCGAGGCGACGTTACGCTACGACAAGGAGATCGTCGACCTTCGCGGTGTGACCTTGCCGAGCGCGCTCAAGGTGGGCGACATCCAGGCCGACAGCTGGCGCCGCTTCCTGCGGCACGAGCCAATCCTCTCACCCGTCCTGTTGCTTCCGGAAGGTGTAGCCGTCAGCGACGGCAAATCGGAACTGCCGCCGCAATCCGGCATCCGGGCGATCCTGCGAACACTCGCAATCGACCTGCCGGCGGACAACGCACTGCTGACAAAATACAAGGATCGTCAGACCGTCGAGACCTGGCGCGTGATCCTGCCGCCTCAGATATCGCTCGATGAAGCGACGCGGCATGGAATGTTCGACCAGGACGATCAAATCGGGAAAGTCCCGCCTGGCGGGCTGCTCGCAATCGACTATGACACCGCGCTGAGTTCGACGACGGCTCCCCAGACCGATCTCGCCCAGAAGAAAAGCGGCTTTCCGACGAGCCTCCCGAAGCCGGCGGCAGGCGGGACGGACGACGATGACCCCGTGAAGGAAAATATCTTTCGTGTGCACGGCAAGCCCAAGAATGCCTCTGATCGCGCCCACGTTGCAGAGCAATACTATGTCGACCCGATGGCCACCAAGCTGGTGATTGCCGTTCGTCCCGACACCAACCGACCGGGAACCGGATATTTCGAGGGAGCACGTGCGCAGTTTGACGTGACCTCTGGCGTCATGCCGGTCGCGATCCGGATCAGGGCTGAATGGAAGCTGCGCGCCGTGGTTGGAGGCAAGAATCTCGCACAGAAGGATTTTTGGGAAAACGCGAGGGACAAGCGTGCCATCGACGGCAATGCCTGGAAAGGTGACGGGGGCGGAGCGAAGTTGATGGCGCATGTGCCCACACTGGTCCTCCATGCGGGCGAGGCGGTCGATCTCGATTGCTGGTTCGTCCCATCGGTGGAGCAATTGCGCAGCTACTTCGACTGGCCGGAGACCCTTGCGGTCAAGGCCTCCGTAGATGGCAAGATACCGACAGGGAAATTGGCCGATTACCGAAACGCCTTGATCGAGAAGCTCTACGATATGCTGACCCCGTCTCTGGCCGACGAGAGCAAACTGGACGATAAGGCGAAACAGAAAGCAAAGGACGAGACCGCAGAGAAAAAGCAGAAAGCCATTGCCGGTCTGAAGAAGAGTTTAGCGCGTTACGACGACAAGTCGCCGTGGGCAGGTTTCGCTAACATGCTTGCCGATCCGGCGGCGATCGCCGTTGCTGCCGAGCTTCTCCACGATCACATGATGCAGTTTCCGATACCGGAAATTTCGGCGATCCGCACCATCGATGCCGTCCATGCCATTGCGCAGCCGCCGCGTGCGCCGCAACTCGGCGCACTTGAGGTGGTGCGTACGCCGAGCGACGATCCCGGGCGTTTGACAGCTTTGAAGGCTGTGTCGGACGCGGTGGAGAAGGGCGATCCGATTCCGAAGGGGAATCGCGGAGATGATGGAATTTCGTTCGTCGGTACTGCCGGCATGGACCGCGATACATGCCGGCAACTGGAAATCCGAGCGCATTGCGTTTCGCCGGCGCGCAAGCTTTTCGACGATGCCGGCCGCGGGCGCACGGAGTTGCAGCGCCTCCTCGGTGAATGGCCTGGCCGTGTTGTGCCAAAAGACGGCGAACAGTCGAAAGCAGGTGATAATCCGTCGGAAGAATTTTTCCTGTCGCAAAGCGCCAAGCATCTTTTTGGCTTCGATGTCGATCGCCAAGGCAGGGTGTATCTTCCCAAGCAATGGATCACGTTGCTCCAGATGGATGACATCGTGGAAGAGCCAGGCATCGAATCGTTTGCGGCATTGGAATCGATCAATCTCGTCGAACAGCAGAAAATAACCCTGGAGCGACGTACCGGAAAATCGTCGGATACCAAAACGCAGAGGAAGGAAACCCCCATCCGCGCGGCTCCGCTGGATCGCTACTCGGATCGCCTGGCGCGCCAGATCATCGTTGCGCTCAGGGCGACCAGCAGGTTTGACGCTCATTTCCTTCACTTGCAGCCGAAAGACGATTTGCCCGAGACAATGTTCCCGCCTCAGCCGGACGACGCCGGACTGATCACCAGGATGAGTTACGATGACGCGGCCGACAAGATCTTGGGTCAGTTCGAGCGTCAGAAGCTGGATATCGAAGGCAAGGTGAAAACGCTCTGGATTCCTGCCACGGTGGCGCCGGCAAAGCCGCAGGTCCACGCGGTATTGCCGTCTTACGCCATCACCCGACGGGCGCCTCTGGAAGGTGGTGATTTCGAGCCGATGGCACGAAGCTGGTTCTACTGCCGCTCGCCCCGCATGCGCATCTTGTTGGACCGTCCGTGGTTTTCGTCCGGCGAGGGCGAGCGGCTTGGTCTGGTCGTGTGGCCGCCGCAACTGCGCGAGATCGCGTCGGTAAAGGAAGGCATCGCCGAACTGACGAAGGGCAACGTTCCGCGCTCCGTCCTGCACGATGGAACTTTGCCATCGGACGGCGCGATGAAACTTGCGGATTTCCTCGACGAAGATCTCGGGCCCGGCGGAAAGTTCACGACGCGCTGGGGCGCGGATCCCATCAGGAGCAACACCGGCGAACTCGGCCCGTTCGTTCCCCGGGAAGCCTTCGTCGACTTGCGTCCGGAAAACGATCTCGGCGACGTCGGCTATGAGCCTAAAGTTGCCATCCCCCTGGTCGACCTTCGGGCCGAGGATGATCAAAAGGCAAATGACGCGACCGCAGAGCAGCAAAATATCCACGATACACTGACAGCTTCCCTGATTACCTATGAGCCGCGCTTCGATGTGGAGAGCGAGAAGTGGTACATCGACGTCGCGCTCAATGCGGACCGTGTTTATGAACCCTTTGTTCGATTTGGGCTCGTCCGATATCAGGCGAACGCACTGCCCGGCCTGCAGGCTTCGGCGCCAGTCGTGTCCTGGGGGCAGGTCCTTCCGTTCCGGAGAGTCGACGTACACTGCTTCAAGCAGGATCGCGACCTTGTTATCAGGGTCTATGTCAGCGGTCCCGCCAGCGGTCGCCTGAATGAACGCGGTGCGGATGGAAAGGCGGAGACGGTGTTTCCGCGCATGCGCATCAGCGTCGTCACGACCAGCCCAACGGCGGCGGCCTTGCGCAACGAGCGGCTCGCGGTCACCCGGACGGAAGACGACAACCCCGCTCCGGCCGTAGTGTGGGCCGAGCATCGCGCACCTCCACCTGCGAGCGGGATGGAGCACGGTCCTCGCGTATGGTTTGCCAGATTTGTGGTTCCTGCCATTGAGAAGCGGCCGAACGATATCGAGCAGCAATATCACTCGGTCCTCGTTGAGGAGGTCGAAGACTTCCTGTCTACGGCCGATGAGATTGCCGCGCCGCAAGTCTTGGAAGCTGCGAAACCACAGGTAACGCAGCCGGGAGAAGCTCCCGCATATGCAGAGAACACGATTGTGCTGGAGCCTGTCGACGTTCGCCGCATTCCGCAGGACGAGCCCCCGGAAGGAATTTCGCGGAGCGGCCCGAGGTTTCTTGCCCGAGTCGACCTTACCGTCGATCGAATAGGCGTCTCCCCTCAACCGGAGACGTCCAAGACGCGGTCCAAAGAGTCGTCCTCTCCGGAGACGTCAAAACGGCCGCCCAGGAAGGCCAAGTATAGGCCACCGGTGTGGGCCGGCCGCCGCGCCGCTCCGAAGGGAGACGGCATCTGAATCGATTGGCCTGATGGCACTGGTCTTCTTGCTACGGACAACTGCAATGGGAAGGGAGCAACGATGAAGGCATGGATATTGGCGGCGCTGTGTTTTTTTCCGTCTGCGGCAAATGCAGCGACCATCTCGCTCTGGGTCAAGGCCTTCATACCCAGTAGTGGCCCGTCCGCGATCGTGAATGTGCCGGGCCATTCGGGGCAAACGATGCTCAACGGGCTCGGTGTAGGGTGCTTTCACACCGATGGCCGCGGTTTCTCGAGCAGTCAGGCGGCATCGGCACGCATGACCTCGAGCATCAACTTTACGCTCACGGGGAGCGGCATCAGTGCGGTGACCCAATCCCATGCTACGGGGGTGACGCAGAAAGTCGACTGTGCATCGGGCAACACCGGAGGCCTCTGCCGCGGGCAAGCACAAAATCTCGGAATGCAGTTCAAGAACATTCAGTTCGACGCAGCACAGAAGATTGCGTCAATGACGCTTGAGGGGGCGGCGTCAAACCCTTGCTTCCAGTGGGGACTAGCGAATCCGGCGCCCAATATTCACTACAAGTTGCTTCTGTCGTTCAATGCGATCAACAAGACTTGGGGAGTTACGGCAATGACAGGTCAGTTCCCGTCCTTTGAGGCCTATATGCAAGTCGATGGAGGTCCGGTGAAAACGCTGTTTCAGTTAACTGCTCTCGAATTCAATCTGGGCTCAGCGATCTACCTTGACCGTGTTCCAGATACGGAGCTGACGGGCAGCTACTGATTGGTTGCGCAACGGCACAGGCGAAACGTAAACAATTCAGAGGAGCGCGACATGAACGGGAATCAGAATCAGGTCAGGATGATTTCGACCCTGGTGCTCGCATGCGTGACTATGGCCTGCCCGTCACATGCGTTTGAACTGACTGGTTCCAGTTGGGCGTATCTCGCAAAGCCCCGAGAGGTCAAATTCTTCGTATGTAACAAGGGCATCGATGCAGAGGCGCGGAAGCGGATTCGCGAGGCTGCTGCTGTTTGGAGCAACGGTGACAAGATCAAATTCAGTATCGACGAGAGCAAGGAATGCGAGACCAATGAGAATTTCAACAAGTGTCAGAAGATTAACGTCATAGATAAAGGCCCCATAACATCCAAGGATCCGTTCTTCCGGGCGGCGGCGGCAACTTCACCTTGTCCAATTCCCGAGAACCTGAAGCAGTTGCGCAACTGCGATATCCGCCTTTCCGACAAGGTAAAGTTTAGTACTGGTCTGGACGTAACGATTGCCGACGATACATTCGACTTGCTGAGCGCGATGATCCACGAGTTCGGACATTGTATCGGTTTGAAGGACCTGTCGACGTCCGATTCAGTGATGAATGGCGTCACCGAGGGAAAGAAAAAGCGAACTCTCGCAAAGGATGACAAGGACGGGAGGGATTCGCTGTATAAATGAGCCTGCCGTTAGGAGTTGAACGGGAACGGTACACGCGGTGCGGGGACGCGGTAGAGGGGATCCGTGCCTTGAGCGCGTTGTCGACGCCGCAAGTGATCCAGAGAGTGTTGCCAACGATGGCGACCCCAAGTGCCAGCGTAGTTTATGGCCTACGGCTCGGCCACCGAAATCTACCTCAATTCTATCGGCCGACGAGCGGGCGCCTGTCTCGAATTCCTGGAGCGGTTCATCAGCAATTCGTCCAACAAGAACGTCCAACATCGCGTGCAACAGCCCGAAGCTGTCGGGGTCGAATTCTTCATGCTTGCCTCGGACATTGAACGGAGCTCCGCCCTGGGCCCAACAGACGGGATCTTCGTCTCGGCAGCGCCTCCGGGCGTTTTGCTCACAAAATGATCACGTCGGTCGCTGCCTGCACTAGGCGCTAGGAAGAGCACTTCGAGCCTTTTTCCCAGATGCATGCATACTCTTTGATGCGATTGTTGGTCCGTTGCAGGTCCGCTACGCGTTTACGCAATTCATCGACAAGATGGCTATGCAGAGCCAAGTCGGCTTTCGCGACATCGACTGCCGTCTGTAACATCTTCTTCTGCAGCTTGTTGCGTTCGTCCTGCATCTTCTTGTCGAGGTCGGACAAGCCGCGCTGGATCTGCTGAAGGCCTTGCTGCGTACCTGCGATCTGCGTCTTGTAGGAAGTGATTTGGTTCTGGAAATCCGCTTGCCGGCGGAGCAAATCCTGCTTTGCCCGGTTTGCGACTCGGATCGTCGTTTTCACGGGCTGACAGAGGATCTTGATGGGGCTTAGCCGGTCGCAGGTTTGAGAGATGTTGTCCTCGAGGACCGTATCGGCCAAACCACTTATTTGAGTAGCCAAGTCGGTGACCTTCGTTTCAAGTCCAGCTTCCTGTTCGAGCAGACTTGCGCGCTGCTGGTTCAGCGCATTGAGACGCGCTTCCAGCGCCTGCTTTTGTTGCTCATAGGCCTTAGCAATGAAGTCCTGCGCCGAATCTAACGCATTCTGAGCATCTGTTAGGGCCTTTTGCGCGGCGTCGAGTGCGGCTTGCTGCTGTTGAAACCCCTGCGATGCCAGATTGAGGGCGGGACCGACCGTATCAGCATATTGTCCGAACAGCGCAATCAATTGATCAAAGATCGGCTTCCTCACGCGCATCGTGTTGTAAAGATTCACGACGAAGACACAGTCCCAACCCATGCTGTGGCTCTTGTCATTGTTCGCAACGCCGCCTTCAATCGTGGAATCAAGTTCCCATAGCCAGTTTGCTTTGTTCTTGTCGATGACATCTTTGTCCGACGCAGGACAACGTTCCAAGATACCCGTCCGCACAGCCGGCGTCGGCCCTTCCGCAAGAAGCTTGTAGAAGGGATTCCATGTCGCCTTGGAATAGATAGTTGCTGCAACTGCCGCGATGGTGAGGGGATCCGATCCGTCCGAAGATGCATTCTGTAGAATTCCGATGAGATCGGCTCCGCTCGGGAGGGGTTTGATATCGCTGGTCTTCAGCGACGGATTGCGGATCAGCATGCGAATGAGAACGCGCACGGCATCGAGGTGAAGATGCCAATCTGCGCTGTCGACTTGCGACAGCAAGAGCAGGGGAGGGGCGTCGCTGACAATCGGAAAGACCTGACCCGGACCGGGGATGGGACGAACAAGCGCCTTGGCAAACTCCTTGCTCGCTAGCAAGCCTGCGCGATTTCCGGTCTCCCAGTCGCTGAAGCGCTTTGGAAGAGCGACACCGAGCGCTTTATTGACCGCGGCAAAGTCAAAAATATCAGTCGGCCGTAGCGCGCAAACGCCACCGTATTTTCCGTTGATCGCTACGCCGGGAGATTTGGGTGGGAACGTATACCCAAAATCAGTCGGGCAGAGCCGCGGCCAGTATTGGCTTTCGCATGTGTCGGGTATGATCTGTTGCTGTGCATCGAGTTTGCAGAGCTGGGTCGTGGCGCCATTGCGGTCGATCCAGCGGAGCCAATTCTCGTACCGCGTAATGTCCCTCGTCTTGAGAGTGTAGAGAAGCACCCCCAAATTCATGTCAGGCGAGAATCCGTTCGCGCAATGATCGATGAATACGTGTGGGAATATCGCATCGTCATGCAGTGGGTTCTTCTTGTCCCAACACCGCGTTTGCCATTCCCACTTGCGATGCGGTGATCGATAGAAGCGGCCTTCTCCGTCGTGAGCGGCGGCAATGTTGTCGCACGCGTGGGCCTCGCCGCTTGCGCAAAGCAGTCCGATATAGCTCGTTTGATCGCCGTCATTGCAGAGATAGTCATGATCGAGTTTGTAATTCTGCAGATCTTGAATCTTAGGACCGGTGGGTTTCATAGGATCCACAGGATCGCCTGGTTGCCTGGCGGCGGGTTTGCTTTGAAAGTCGCCGTACTCTCCCTTCGTCCCGGCGCAAAATTCAGCCTTGGCGCGATAGATCTTCATAGTGTCGGTATCGATCGGTTCCGACCAGGTCGAACCCCGCTTGAGGTGCGGATGCGCGCTCCAGTCGATCCGGTCGCTCAGGAAAACCTCGATGATGTGCGCGGATATGTCGGCGAGCGAGAACCCGTCGCCCGCTGAGTAGGCAGTCCGCGCCGCGAATCGTTCGCTCGCGACGGCGGCGGCGGGGCGGCGGTCGCGTCCAGGCTCGACGCTGCGTCCGCGTATGCGCGCCGGATGAAGGCGCCGGGCCGGTACAGGGTATGACGCCGATGTAGAGGTAAGGGCCCCGCCGAGGATCATTCGATACGCCGTCCGGACGGGGCCGTGCGGTACCGGTCCATAGGGGGTCTAAGCCTCGTCGAATTCCGCCAGCGCTTCCTGGATGGCTTCCTCGAGCATTGTGATCTCGTCGTCGGTCAATTCGGGAAACTGCTCGCGTTTCTTCTTCGAAAGCTTTCCGGCGTTCTGCATGCATAGGCGGACAAACAACGACGCGCGTCTGTTCGGCATGTCGATCTGGTTCGTCACCGCGGTGTACGCCCGGTCGAACTTCTTGACGAACTCGACTTCCTCCTTGAGGTCCGTGGCGATGGTCTCCGCAAGCTTGTCGTAGAGGTATTCGACGAAACGGGTCGCGTCGAAGTACCGGTAGAGGTGCGCGGTTTCGTTCAGGACCTCGACTTCGTTCTTCGGCGTCATCTTGTATTTGACGTGCGCGAGAAGCGGGTTCGAGTAGCTTTCGAGAGCCGTATCGTACTCCTTGATGTTGCGCAGGATCGCCGCCGAGACCGGAAAGATGATGCCTTGGGGCGTGTAGTGCTGGGACGACAGCACGTGATGGATGAGGAAACGGTGGATGCGGCCGTTTCCGTCCTCGAACGGATGGATGAAGACGAACGTGAAGGCGATCAGCGCCGCTGCGGTGACGGGCTCGGCGTCCTGCTTGAGGCGCGCGGTCATCTTCATCCAGTCCGACATCAGAGGCTTCACGTCCTCCGGTTTTGGGCAGACGAAATGCACCTTCTCCCGGTGCGAGCCGAGAGTTTCGCCCACGAAGTTCTGGAAGTCGCGGACGTCCGAGGCGGCATATCTCGGGTCGACGATCTCGTTCTGGAGCGCGATGAGACCCTTCTCGTCCGTCGGGTCGAACTTCTCGCCCTGTTCGAGGGCGGCGATGAAGCGCAGTGCCTTCTCCGGCGTCGGCCGTTCGTGTTCGATCTCAAAGGAAGATTTCGTTTCCTTCGTATACAGGTACTGCACGGCCCGCATCAGCGTCTCGGCGGGCACCTTCTCCGTGTACGCCTTCGCGACTTCGTCGAGCTTCTCCGCTATGTGCTGCTGGATCTGCGCCGTCCGCCGGACGGTGAGGTAGAAGCCAGGTACTCCGAGGAGATTGTCCGCCACCTTGTGCCTGCGGGACCGCACGCCGTTCGCGACGATGTGCCGTTCGGGATCCAGTGCGTCGACGTACGTCACCGCGCCGGCGTCTTCGATGTCGAGCGTGTCGCCGGTCAGCGTTTCATAGAGAAACCATGCCCGCCGAGAGACGGCGCCGGTCGGCTCGGATTTGATCCAGGTCTCGATGTCCTGCTTCGGCATCGCCTTGAAGGCGGCTGCCAGGACGCCCATGTCCAGCGGTTCGTGACGTAGCGCGAACTTGAGATGTTCGATCGCGGTGTCTTGCGGGACGTACCGGGGAGGAAACTGTTCGATCAGTGCGTCCTGTCCCTCAATGGTGCGACGGTTGCCGCGGACGGCCGTCGAGCGCACGTGCGGCTTCGGTACATCGAGCTCCAGCATCTCATGGAGGCGGAGTTGGCCTAGGCTGTGGTTCTGCAAATGGAACTCCTCGTTCAAAACCGACGCTCAGCCGGAATATCGTTCAGCAGGATGGCGAAACGTTCAGGATACGGCAAGTTCGAGGTAGATCGTTCAGGTTCCCGGAAAATCGTTCAAAAATAGGGCTAACTGCGGAAAATCGTTCAACCAAGCCTTGGCCGGCCGAAAAACCCTTCAGACGCGGAAAAACGTTCAGTTGCACGGCGAAACGTTCAAAAACGTGGCCATCCGCGGAAAATCGTTCAACGAAGCCTTGGCCGGCCGAAAAATCCCCTCGAACGCGGAAAAACGTTCAGCCGTACGGCGAAACGTTCAAAAAAGGGCTATCCGCGGGAAAACGTTCAAAAGTCCACATCTGGACCCTCTTGTAGCGCATCTGCTCGGCCCGCAGCACCCACCGGCATCCTAGCCGGGCGCGCCCGGCACTCGCTTCGGTGCCGCGACGATCAGCCCGACCGTGGTGATCTGGACGACCTCCTGCGCTGGTTGCGGGTCTCGCCGCACGCGACGACCGTGCCGCCGCCCGGATGGGCACGCGACGGGACGATCTCGACGTGCAGCACATCGCCATGCCGGGTGGGACGCGGCATTCGAGCTCGACACTGCGTCCAATCAGACCTCCGGCTATGGGCAGGCCGCCGTCGACGAGAAACCCCAGTGCGCGAGCGGTGTGCCAGCCGCTGGCGGCAAGCCGGCATCATGCCTTCGCCGCCAACGGGAGGGCCGTCGGCTGGTCTCCGGAGAGCCCGCTGCAGCCGATGAACAGGCTCAGGAGGCCAGCCACGAAGCACAGCATGCCGGACGTCAGGAAAGTCGGCGCGTAGGTGTCTTCGACGGTCCGCGTGAGACCGGTGCCGTACGCGGCGACGGCAGCGCCGACCTGATGCGCGACGATCCGCAGCGCGCCGAACGCGGTGGCGACCGGACCGGTCGGGGATGGTCGTGGCCGGCTGGACCGGATCCGCGGTCTCCCCGTAGGCCGCCAGACCGACGTCGGCAGGGCGGTCGCGCATCAGCCACAAGATCAGCGACACCAGCAGCAGGTCACCGATACCGCGCTGGGCGCCATGGTCGGAGCAGAAATTGTGGGTAATTGAAAGACGGTGAAGTCCGGTGAAGGCCGCCTTGCTGAATGAGGCGTGTTGTTGAGAACTGTCCTTACGGACAGTGATAGGCGACGGCTTGAGGTGGTGGACACGGGCCGGCGGCGGCGCTGGTCCGAAGACGAGAAGCTCAAGATCGTCCTGGAGAGCTTACAGGCGCCGCGCCAAGTCGCGGCAACAGCGCGGCGGTATGGCATTTCGCGCTCATTACTGCTGCGATGGCGACGGTCGTTCCAGCCTGAGCCGAAGGATGCCGCCCAAACGTATCTGCGAGAACGCTGCATTACGGTTTTACACGGAACCGGAAATCTCCGCTTCCATCCCCCGCTGCTACTGCCGCCCAGACGAGCGTTCGCCGACCGAGACTTGGCCGGCGATGATAGCCGCGGCAGACCTTAGCGACGCCATCGATACCGCGCGCAGTGCATGCCGGCATTCATGTGGCGGCGTTGAGCTTCCGACTGCAGGAGCCAAGCTCGAGATTTTTGCCGCTTGCTCAGAAAAGCGCCTCTGTGCAAGACAATGGTTCTGGAAGCGCAGGAGAGGAACCGCACCGTGACAGCCACTCTTGACGGCGAAATTCGCGGCGGACGCCATCACATGCAGGTCCGGGTCTATTTTGAAGATACAGATTCCGGCCAGATTGTTTATCACGCAAATTTTTTGCGGTTCATGGAGCGCGGCAGAACGAATTACTTGCGCCTGCTCGGAACCAATCAGCAAGCGCTGCTCGAAGAAGCTCGGAACGATGCGCCCGGCTTTGCCTTCGTCGTCCGTTCGATGACAATCGATTTTCTAAAGCCGGCGGTCTTGGACGACGTCCTTGACGTCGTCACGCTCCCACAAGAGGTGAGGGGCGCGTCAATTGACTTGCTACAGGAGTGCAGGCGCGGAAGCGATCTCCTAGTTATGGCGCGTGTGCGTGTGGCGTTTGTCGCAGGCGGAAGAGCGCAGCGCATTCCCAAGACGCTGCGGCTTGCTATGGAAGCGCATAGATAAAATCTGCTCCTCGTTCACGCCTTGATCGTCCATCGACTCAATGAAAGCAATTCACTAGGATTCTGTTGCGACATGGTCAAACCAGTGTTGAATGGACCGTTTACATCGCAGCGATGACAAGAACAATGATGACGCGCATGATGAGGTTCCGCATGGGCGCCAAATCTAAGCAAGCGCGCGCAACAGCAATGTGAACTAGACGACACGCGTCCGACAACTCATTGATCAATCGCTGCGGACTGACAGGTCCAAATGATTTGCCGAGAGGGACGATCGCCGATGTTTTGGTTGGCCAGCTTGGATAGTAATTCTTCAATGCCTCAGGTTTGGCAGCGCGAATACAAAAAGAACCGCGATCAACGGCGACGTAATGACTGCGATTACAAACCACCAAGCGCCGTTTCGACCGCGCGATGATGCCGCGACCGAGACAACGGCCGATAGCATCAGCCATCCTATTATGATTGACATTTAACGCTCCCCCAGCGCTTCGCATCAGAACCCACCGGTCGGACCGATCAAGGGCACCTTGCTGCGGTCGGAAGCCTCGGCCTATGGTGGCGATGGGCTGGGGAGGCTCATCATGAAAGGCTGGTTGCTGGTAGCCGGCGCGTCAGTTGCGGCAGTCTTCGCAACGCAATTCTTTACGATTTTTGCCATTCAACCTGTTGGCGCAATACCTGATGGCCGAACAATTATCACCACTCGGCTTACGAACGTAAATTTCATCGATAGACCCGACGCAATCTGTGCTCGCAAAATGGGAGGTGTAAACCGGCCATGCCGCGTAGCTGTGCTCGGTCAGGTGGGAAAAGAGGCCACCTATAATCGCTCGCTTGCCCTAATCGAGTACGCTCTATGAGTTTAGCACCGGCGGGAAGACGTACGATAGATAATCCTCAAATGGTCCGGACAGAACTCATCTTCTGCCACGACTGCGGCAACGGCGTCTCGTTCATCGCTGTCAGCATTAAGGCATTGCTGTTTTTCGGAACTCTCGCTGGCATGGGTTCTTATTTTGGTGCTCGGGTGCCCACCCGAGTTATGGAAGATGGGAATGACTGGTCCCGACCTCATCCCCTCCGTTGGGGCCGGGGCCCTCTTTGGACGGAGGAGCCAGGCTTGGGGCTTTTTCGACCCGCAACCGTTCGTTGACCCATGCTGACGGCCGGGGCTTGCGCCGGGAGCGCGCCTGGGTAGGCTCTGGCAGGGTCTGAGGAGAACCTATGGCCAGGAAGCCTATTTCCGAAACTGATTTGAGCTGGATTATACTTGAAGAGTTGAGACAGGACGGCATGAGCCCAGTTGGCATTGCGATCGTTTCCGGTCGCAAGAGAACTGACTGGCGTGTCGTCGTGGAGGCTAGAAGCAGGCACTACATGCAAGGGGATGGCGCGCGGCGGCTGGCGGCGATTGAGAAAAGGCTTCAATCCGTTTACAGCTTGGCGGACTAGCTAGGATCGATCTGCCCTAGATAACGACCAGACCGGAACGCCAGTCGTTTTGCGCCTTCATGCTCAGCGCGCAAGCGCGGCCTTACTTGGTGCCGTTCTTCCGCTCCTGCATGATGGCCATCTCAACCTGATCGGCCAGACTCGTTAGGTGGCTGGCGAGCCGGTCGAATAGCGCGCGCTTAGCCGGATCAGTTGCAAGATCGCGGATCAGGGCGCACTCAGCTGCGTCGGTGCGCAACTTTTCAAGCCGGGCCAACATGTCCTGCATCGTACCCCTCTCTGCAGTTTCAACTAGGAAACCTACAGCGTCAATTCAACTGAGGGGCGCCCGAACGCGAACCGGGACTGCCCTTTAGGCGGTGGGGCCGTACCGGGGAATACTGAGCTAACAGGCGTCTGCGCGATTTGTTCACTAGTAACAGAACATGCGGTAGACTGGCGAATAAATAGGGCACGCCGTTTTTGCAAGGCCTCCGCTGGCGGATCGGACCGGGCCCGGTGTCTCCAACAAAACCAGCGCCGGGCCTCTTATTTGCGCGCGAGTTGGTTACCGAATTCCGCCGCACGCGCGTGAGCAAAGTGCCGCATGTCCGAACACATCCGCTGCGACCACTGCGCAGAAGAGTTTTCGCCAGGAGTGCTAGTCGTTCTTGCGCCACCGTCCGGTCATGGCGAATTGATTTGCGCTCGGTGCATCGAGATCAAGCTTCGTCAAGCCATCGCGGAACTGCCGCGTTGGTAGCTGATGCCGAATACAAACCGATCTAAACCGACGGTTCTCCACATCCGACCGAGATGCTGGAGCTCATTCCGCGCCAGTGGAAGGTAATCCAGCACGTGCGCGAGAAGTTCGTCTGCCGGGCCTGCGAAGCGATCACCCAACCGCCGGCCCACTCGCAGCCGATCGCGCGTGGACGTACCGGTCCCAGGCTCCTTGCCCATGTCTTGTTCGCCAAGTACGGCCTGCACCTGCCGCTCAATCGTCAGAGCGACGTCTATCAGCGCGAAGGCATCGACCTCGATGTGTCGACGCTCGCAGATTGGGTGGGCGCAGCAGCGGCAACCCTGATGCCGCTGGTCGACGCAATCCGGAGCCATGTCTTCGCTGCCGACCCATGCCAAAGGTGTTTGGCTCTGATCTTCGCGTCGGCTCGATTTAGAGCAACGCGCCTGTTCCACATTTAACTTTTCGCGGAGACATCAAGCTTAACCAGCGTCTTCGATTGCATCGGAACCGGCGCGCGATAGCTTGCTCGCCACCGGACATTGCCCTTAGTCCGGGTCCCCAGTGGCGAAGCCGCTGCGCCATCATATTCGACGCGGCGGCTTCGTTTAATTGTAGGCTTCTCGCGCGAGTTCAATTTGAAGAGCCAATCAGACCGCGAAACTGTCGATCTCATTGAGATGCGTCGGCAACTCACGACCTTGCGTTCTCAATACTCGGACGATCTTCGGATCGCGTCGCTATTGAACCACTTCCTCGTCAAGATTGCGTTCCTCTCGGAGCCAAACGATGCTGAGCACGAACAACGTCTACGATCTCAGTTTCTTGAGACGCTGAAGAAGGTCGAAGCGATCACCTCGCGCAAGCCGGCAGCCAAGTGAGCTGTCACTAAGCAAACCAAGTAACGCTAACGATCATAATTCATTGCGCTCGCGGATTGTGGAGCCGAAGCTGGATGCAGTCGCGAAGTCGTCTTTGTTTCGCGTAGGCTTTGTGCCATCGCGCAGGCGGCCCGTGCCCTCAGGAATAGAGGCGACTACTAGACTTAGTAGGTTTGTTGTTCCCGACTCTTAGCTAACAAAGAGAGCCGTTTGGCAGATACGCCTAGTGCAACATAAGGCAGAACCACGACAGTCCAGGCTGTCCCGCAACCTTAAACCGTCGCAATCGGCCGCTGACAGAAAGGTGCGACCGGACCGGGGAGAAAACTCTATGCTGTTCGATTTAACCGCGCTGCGCCACATCCCTCTCGCGCTGGCCCTACTTGCGTGCACCGTGATCCCGAAGGCGCTGCGGCCTTGCTATGCAAGGGCATAGATAAATCTGCTCCTCATTCACGCCTAGCCGTCCAGCGACCCAATGAAAGCAACCCGTTGGACTTCTGTTGCGACATCGACATCCAGGCTCTACCTCCGGGGCTTCGACTTCACATCAACTTCGATGGCGCGGCTTGAACTTGTATGACGCCAACTTTGCGTCTCGGGCACCGCATCTACCGGACCGGATCGTCATTCCGTTGCCAGGCAAGACCGCTTCACATGGCCGGATCTGCTCAAGGCTTCCGCGTCAGTCTCTGCACCGGTGGAGGCCGACGGTTAGGAAGCGATCGAGCATGGCATTGACCTGATCTGCAACCTCGATCGTGTTGTAATGTCCGGCGAGCATCGTCTTCGCTATGACCAGCTGTGGACAGATCTCCTGGAGCCGATCGAGATCGCGCGCCATATTCACCAGCGGAACATCGGCCGAAATATAAGCCATGGGGATCCAGCAGGCCTCTGCAGCCGGGACCGGATCATAGTTCAGGATAGCGTTCCGCATCATTGAATGAGCCACATGCTGTGGCGTTCTCTCGCAAGGCGGAAGTACATAGGTTTCGTAGATCATCTTTCGTCGGGCAGGATCCTCGAAATCGCAGCCAAGTTCCCATGCGTTCGCCTTTAAGACCACCAGATAGTCGGGCCCGCCGATACCCTCCAGAAGCGCTCGGACTCCGGGAGATTCGCGCAAGATCGGGGGCGGCATGATAATCGTATCGATCATCACCATGCCTGAGGCCAGATCCGGATAGCGGCCGCACAGTTCGAGCGCGATCCGGCCTCCCATGCTGTGGCCAATCACAACCGGCTTGTGCAGTTCCAGTTGAGCGCATTGCCAGGCGATGTCGTCCGCAAATCCTGCCATGGTATAGTCTTGCTGGGGTGCATCGCTGGAGCCGTGACCGCGAAGATTGACGGCCACCACGCGACGGCTTTGAGAGAAGTGGGCGATCTGGGGCGTGAAGATGCCGTGGTCACCTGTCCAGCCATTGACAAGGATCAGCGGAGGGACTTGCGCGGCTACAGGTCCGGCCTCAACATGTGCCAAACGTACACCGTCGCGGCTCAACAGAATGGGCCTCAACTTGTGATAAGAGATCACGGTCACTTTCCTCCTGAACTGGACTTGCCTTCCGTGGACTTTGGCTCAGCCTTCGGCCGGAAGAACGATGCCCACGCAAGCGGCAACCGACAACAAGCAGAAAGCAAACAACACTACCGCCATCGAAAATACGGAATGCCCGTCGATTGCGCTGGGCGAAGCGGCGCCGATCATTTGCACGAAAGTTCTTGCGGCACTGATGGACCCCGCGATTTCCGGTATCCGCCGCAGTGCCTCCTTCGTGGCATACGGCGAGATCAAGCCACAATGCGACACCGACCATCACCAACACCACGACAACAGCCGATTTGCCTCCCATCAGGAGCAGAGATGTGGCCAGGATAGTCGAGAGTGCGAGCTCCGCCTTAATCACTTGCGCGGGCGATAGCCCCCAACCGCTGAGTTTCCTGCTGCCCCGAGCGCCGGCCATGACCGACAGCGAACTTGCTCCGAAGATCACACCATATTCATACGGCTTGAGACACAGAGCATCGATGAAGAACAGGGATGAGCCGGTGAAATAAGCAAACATGGATCCAATAGCCGCTGCATTGCAAAGGATGTTGCCCACGCAGACGGGACCCAAATTCATGAGTGGCTACGTCGCTGACGTCCGACAGCGGCGAGAAGCTCCATCTCGTTGACAAGGCCAGATGTATCGATATCGGCTTTAATAGCCTCGCCAAGCCTCCGGGCCGCGACTTTGAATTGCGGTTCCGTGATCAGTCGGTTTATGGCTGCCGCAATATCCGGTTCAGAAGCCGTCGGCCCCAATCGAAGTCCAACCCCCTTCGCCTCGACCCGCGCAGCGTTGGCCAACTGGTCTCGCGCCATTGGCAGAATGAGTTGCGGCAAAGCGTTGATCAGTGAACGGGAGACGGTGCCGTGGCCGCCTTGTGATATGACCATGGAAACGTCCCTCATGATGGAGTCATGGGGAGCACCGCGCACCAAATGCACGTTCTGCGGAGCTCGAAAGTCGGCCACGTCCAGACTCGGACCTGTTGTAAACACAGCGTCGATGTCAACCTTTCCGACGGCGTCGATGACGCGCTGGAACAGATCGCGCTGGTTCTGCGCACCCGTGCTACAGGCGATCAGCGCGCGAGAACGATCAGGCTGCCCGGGCCATGGAGCCTGCCACGACTTGGACCAATTCGGCACATCGAGCAACGGTCCAATATAGCGAAAGTTGTCCGGAAGAGAGGTGGCTTCGAAGTCAAAGGCCCGACTGGTCGCGAGCAGAACTCGGTCAGCCCGGTCGAACAGATCCATAACGTCAGGAAGAACGGGAAGTCCGCAATCAACGCGGGCCCGATTGAGGATAGGAAGAGACGCATTCATCGCGCCATCGAGAGCGGCACACGCTGCTGCCACCTCGGCGTGCTCCTCTGGCGTTTTCGGCTGGCCCAATCCGGACGTAGCCGGCGGCATTCCCGGCAGGATCCGAAGGCTGACGTGAGGCGAAAGAAACGCGAAAGGTACGCCGGACGCTTCCGCCCCAAGTGCCGCTCCGAACAGAAAATCGAGGCTAAGGACGGCATCCGCTGGTAAGCGGCCAATTTCGTCCCAAATATCTGTCGCGTAAGCAGAGCAAGGCTCAAAGACGACCCTGCGCATCCGATCTCGCAGGTTCGAGACATCTGTTGGATCCGCAGCCTCCCCGATTGGGGCGCTTCGCCATGACACGAACTCGAAATCGGCGGCGTCGACTTCTGCACGCATGGCGGGGTCCGCAATGATCCGAACATGGTGACCATGCCCGCGCAACCGCCGGGCCGCGGTGAGCAGCGGACTGAGGTTTCCCAACGTGCCCCACGAGGCGAGGAGAAAACGGTAAGACTTCACAGAAGTTCAACTCCTTCTTCAAAAGGCGGCGCTGTCGCCACTTGCTAAGATCAGCTGCGCGCGTGCGCGGACCTAAGAGGGCCGCAACGTGCCACGCGACCACCCAGTGCGGCGCACGCCTCACCCACATAGGTGACCCCGCGTTACGGGCGGCCGGCCGCCCCAAGCGCTTCCACGGACTGATTGACCGCCACGGCGCACCACTACGAGCCCCCTTGGCTTTGTGAGATCTTCGATCTGCCTTGACTCCGATCTGTTTCGGCCTGCCATCAAGCGAAGTGGCGCGGCTCTCGAAAAGCACGCTGACTGAAAGCGTCACGAAGATGCCCGCGCTTCATGCGTTCGAAGACATGTATCTCTCAGAGCTCACGTGGCGTGGCACTCAAATATGAGTTGCCAATGAGCAATCGACGCGCCTGCGGGGGTGTGGCTTTTGTCAACATCTTTCAAGCCTACAACCTAACGCAACGTGAGATTCAAGCTGTTTTTGTTGACTCGCAGTACCTCATTCGATTTCTGCCGCGAGCGAGGTGCATGCTCCCAAAGTGCGATAGGAGGAATCTTCCTGTGACAGGCTCTCTTGATGGCGAAATTCGCGACGGTCGTCATCAAATGCGCGTCCGCGTTTATTTCGAAGACACTGACTCCGGCCAGATTGTTTATCACGCCAATTTTTTGCGCTTCATGGAACGCGGCAGAACAAATTACTTGCGTTTGCTCGGAATGAATCAGCAGGAGCTCCTGAAAGAAGCGCGGAGAGATGTGCCGGGCTTTGCCTTCGTTGTCCGTTCAATGAGTATCGACTTTCTAAAGCCGGCAATCTTGGATGACCTGCTTGAGGTTGTCACGGTTCCAGAAGACGTGAGGGGCGCGTCGATTATCCTGCTGCAGGAATGCAGGCGTGGAAACGATCTTTTAGTCACGGCCCGCGTGCGCGTCGCCTTTATCTCAGGCGGAAAGGCGCAACGTATGCCGAGGGGGCTGCGGCTCGCCATGGAAGGGGCGTAGAAAAATCTACGCTTGTTCACGCTGTCGCCCTCCAGCGCCCCAACGGAATCAACCAGTTAATATCCTGTTGCGATATCGTCAAACCAGAGTTCTCCGGCATCGTCTATCACGCCAATTATCTGCGCTACATGGAGCGCGGCCGCACCAATCACCTCCGGCTGATGGGCGCCGAGCAGCAGGCGCTGTTCGATCAGGTGGAGACGGAAGGCGCGGGCTTCGCCTTCGTGGTGCGCTCGATGCATCTGGATTTCCTCAAGCCCGCGCGGATGGATGACGTGCTCGATGTCGTGACCTGGCCTGTCGCGGTGAAGGGCGCCTCCATCATGCTGGCGCAGGAGGTGCGGCGCGGAGAAGACGTGCTGGTCAAAGCCGAGGTGCGCGTCGCCTTCATCAGCGGCGGCCGCGCGCAGCCGATCCCGAAATCGATCCGCGCATTGATGAAGGCCGATCTGATTTCGTGATCGCCCGATAAGTGATCGCCCGATTTGTGATGGCCTATCGACTCCACAATTTGCGGGGATAGATTGCGGCCCTGACCAACCGATGAGGCCATCATGTCGCGCCCGCCGCTTCCGCCCTTCACCCGAGAGACCGCCGCGCAGAAGGCCCGCATGGCCGAGGACGCCTGGAATTCACGCGACCCGGTGCGCGTCTCGCTCGCCTATACCGAGGACAGCCGCTGGCGCAATCGCTCCGAGGTCTTGCAGGGCCGCGAGGCCATTGTCGCGTTCCTCACCCGCAAATGGGAGAAGGAGCAGGACTATCGCCTGATCAAGGACCTCTGGGCCTTCGACGAGAACCGCATCGCCGTGCGCTTCCAGTACGAATGGCACGACGCGAGCGGCCAGTGGTATCGCTCCTACGGCAACGAGCAGTGGGAGTTCGACGAGCACGGGCTGATGAAGCGCCGCGAGGCGTCGATCAACGACATCGCCATTGCGGAGAAGGACCGCCGGTTTCACTGGACTGCCCCCGGGCCGCGGCCCGCGGATGTGCCGGGATTGGGAACGGATCCGTTCTGATGTGCACTTCTTCTCCCTCTCCCCGTTCTTACGGGGAGAGGGTCGGGGTGAGGGGCTGTCTGAGTAAATTCGGTGACAGTTGGACTCGCGGAGAGTCCCCCTCACCCGGATTGCATCTTCGATGCAATCCGACCTCTCCCCGCAAGCGGGGCGAGGTGAAATCAGCGCTTCGCCAGAAACCGCGTAATTGCCCCACCGAGCTTCGCATTGTCCATCGGCTCGGCCAGCGATGCGCGCGCCGTCGTCACCACGTCATCCGGTGCCTTGCCGTCGCGCAGATCGCAGCACACTTGCGCAAACGCCACGTCGAACTCCGGGTGCGGCTGCACGGTCAGCGTGGTGCCATTCGCGTAGAGCAGGCCGGCATGCGGGGTGAACTCCGACGATAGGATCGTGAGCGCGTCGTTGGGTGGCTCGATCACCTGGTCCTGATGTGAGGCGGCGATGGCGACCGCTTCGCCCTCGACGACGCCATTCTCGGGCAGCACCTGATAGACGTGCCGGCCGATGCCCCAGCCCTTCTCGGATTTGCGCACGGTGCCGCCGAGCGCCTGCGCGATCAGCTGATGGCCGAAGCAGATGCCGACCATCGGCGTCTTGTTGGCGTAAGCGGTGCGGACGAAATCCTCCAGCGGCGCGATCCAGTCGAGCCCGTCATAGACGCCGGCCGCCGCGCCGGTGATCAGCACGGCCTCGAGCTTGCCCGGATCGGGAAGCACGTCGCCATTCGGGATGCTGACGACGTCCAGCATAGCCGTCGGGTCCTCGGTGCGGACCATGCGTTCGAACATGTCCGGAAACGAGCCGTGCTGCTCCCGATATTTTTGCGGGACCTGCCCGGTCTCGATGATGGTGATGCGTGCCATGTGCCCCCAAGAAGTTTGCGAAGCTCAGTCGCTTTCTGCCCGATTTTGCTGGTGTGACGCTGTGCGCTCCAGCAGTGCACTTTCCTTGCGGACCTCGTTGAGAAAGGCCTTGGCCAGGCGCGACAGCGGCTCGGCCTCCGACCATAGCATATAGGCGACCGCGTGCGTCGTCGGCGTGAACGGGCGGACGACGAGGCCGCTGCCGTCGTTCTGCCGCGGCGAGTAGGGATCGACCACGGCGGCGCCGACGCCGGCGGCAGCTAACACGCAGGCCGTGTTGCAGTAGCGCACCTCGACGGTGGGCTGGAACGGTGCGCCAGCGCGGGCAAAACTGTCGCGCACGGCTTCACCCAGCCGCGTGCCGCGTTCGAGCCCGATGAAAGGCAGGCCGGACAGATCCGAAGCCGAGATCACGGACCTGTCGGCCAGAGGGTGCTGCGACGGCAGCACGCACACCATCTCGCCGGTATGCACCACCTCGTGCGCGATGCCGGGATGATGCGTCAGCCCGAGCGCGAAGCCGAGCTCGGCGACGCGGCTGAGCACGCCTTCGATGATGCCCTCGTAGCGGCGCACGTCGAAGAACACGCGCGTCTCCGGGCGGCGCCGCAGGAATCCTGAGAGCGCGGAGGGAATGATGCTGTAGGCCAGCGGCGGCGTCGCCACGATGGCAAGATGCCCGGAGCGGTTCTCGCGCAGATCGCGCACGCGGTTCTCGAGTTTTGCGTGCAGCGCGAAGATCGCCTCGCTCTCCTTATACAGCGCCATCGCTTCCGCGGTTGGAAACAGCCGGTTGTTGACACGCTCGAACAACGCGAAGCCCGCCTGCGCCTCCATCGTCTTTAGCGCATTGCTGACCGCGGGTTGCGAGAGGGCCAGCTCGTCCGCCGCCGCGACCGTGGTGCGGTGGCGGATGACGGCACGCAGGATCTCGAGCTGACGCAGGTTCATATCACTGCCGATTATACTCAGGGCCAAAACATCATAGCAGAACGAATTGATTTTGCAGCCCCGCTCGCCCGTAATGGCGGCGGATTTGCACGTCGCATCAAAGGGTTCATTCGCCCATTGAGGCAGCACTGCGCACAGATTGGAGGCAATCTTGGTTCGTGTCCTTCGCGCCGCCGCAGCTCAAATGGGGCCGACGCAAAAAGCCGATACGCGCGAGCATACGCTGTCGCGGATGCTAGCGCTGCTGGAGGAGGCGGCCGGCCGCGGCGCGAGCCTCGTGGTGTTCCCCGAGCTTGCCTTCACCACCTTCTTCCCGCGCTGGCTGCTCGAGGGTGAGGCGCTCGACCGTTATTTCGAGCGCGGAATGCCGAACCCTGCGGTGGCAAAACTGTTCGACCGTGCGCGGGCACTGCGCGTCGGCTTCTATGTCGGTTATGCCGAGCAGACCGCGGACGGCCGCCGCTACAATTGCGCCATCCTGGTCGATCGCGACGGCGAGATTTTGGGCCGCTATCGCAAGGTTCACTTGCCGGGTTCGGTGGAGCCGCGGCCGGGCGCACGCTACCAGCAACTCGAGAAACGCTATTTCGAATATGGCGATCTCGGCTTCCCCGCCTTCCGCGCCGGCTCGGCCTGGGCCCACGCCATCATGGGCATGATGATCTGCAACGATCGGCGCTGGCCGGAATCCTGGCGCGTGCTCGGCCTGCAGGGCGTCGAGCTCGTCTGCATCGGCTACAATTCGGCGGCTTACGATCCCAATGGCGGCACCACCGAAGACGGCGCCCTGCGCACCTTTCACTCGACATTGGTGACGCAGGCCAACGCCTACATGAACGCGACCTGGGCGATCTCGGTGGCGAAGGCGGGCGAGGAGGACGGCTCCGGGCTGATCGGCGGCTCCTGCATCGTCGATCCCAATGGGCGCATCGTCGCGCAGGCACAGACGCTCGCTGACGAGGTGATCCTCGCCGACATCGATCTCGATCTCTGCCGCCAGGGCAAGGACAAGATGTTCAACTTCGCCGCCCACCGGCGGCCGGAGCAATACAGGGTGATCACTGAACGTGCCGGCGTCATCGAGCCGGCCGTTCTCGATGCGGATTGATTTCAAACGACCGGTCGCGGCGCCAGCCAAAGGAGCTGACATGAGACGCCTTTCGCATTTCCTCGCCCTTGCAACCCTGGCTGCCGCGACGTCGGCACAGGCGGCCGAGCTTCCGGCGGAGATCAAGCAGGCGGGCGCGCTGAAGCTCACGGTCAACTCCACCTACGCGCCGATGGAATATCGCGACCCCGCGACCAATGAGCTCGTCGGGCTCGACATCGATCTGGCGAATGAGCTCGCCAAGCGGCTTGGCGGCCTCAAGATCGTCTGGAGCGAGACGCCGTTCGCCGAGCTGATCCCCTCGCTCCAGACCAGGCGCGCCGATTTCATCATCTCCGGCATCTCGGACCGCGCCTCGCGGCGCGAGACTGCCGATTTCGTCGATTACCTCCAGACCGGTCCGCAATTCTTCGTCATGGCGGACAATGGAGCCAAGGACGCGACCGATCTCTGCGGCAAGAAAGTCGGCACCACCCGCAGCACCAGCTTCCCGGTCGAGATCGAGAAGTGGAGCAAGCAGAACTGCGAGCTGGCCGGCAAGCCTGCCATCCAGTATGTCCCCGGCGAGAACTCGATCGACGTCCGCAACCAGCTCAAGCAAGGCCGCATCGACGCCGCCGTGCAGGGCAGCGAGACGCTGCCTTACGCGCAAACGCAGGAGCCCGGCAAATACCGCGTCGTCGGCGAGCCCTTCGCCAAAGGCTACCAAGGCATCATGTTTCGCAAGGACGATGTGGTCTTGCGCGAGGTCGTGACCGAGAAACTCACCGCCATGATCGCCGACGGCGCCTACAAGGCTGTGCTCGATAAATGGGGCTTGGGTGCGAACGCGGTCACCCAGCCCATGCTGAACGCGGCGCCGCAATGAAGCCGGCGCCGGCACTCGCGGAAGGTTTCCCTGATCTGTCGGGGATGAGCATCGCGCGCGAGCCGCACTGGTTTCGCTGGCTCAGCGCCGCGCTGATCATTCTGGTGCTCGCGGCCATTGCGCGCGCGTTTGCGAACGGGCAGATCGAATGGTCCTATGTCAGCCGCTTCCTGACCGCAAAAGTCATTCTCGAAGGCATTGTCGCGTCAACACCATAGTGATGGCGGTGCTGGCGATGGCGCTCGGCATTGTCCTGGGCATCGTCGTCGCGATCATGCGGCTGTCGCCCAATCCGGTGCTGAAGACGGTCGCCGCCGGCTACACCTGGCTGTTCCGCGGCACGCCGCTGATCCTGCAACTGCTCTTGTGGTTCAACCTCGCGCTTGTATTCCCGACCATCGGCATTCCCGGCTTGTGGAGCGCGCGCGCCGTCGACGTCATGACGCCGTTCCTGGCCGCTCTGCTCGGGCTCGGCATCAACCAGGGCGCCTATACGTCCGAGGTGATGCGTGCCGGCATGTTGTCGGTCGACATCGGGCAGTATGAGGCGGCGCAGGCGATCGGCATGGGACGGCTGCGCGCGCTGCGCCGGATCGTGCTGCCGCAGGCGATGCGGGTGGTGATCCCGCCGCTCGGCAACGAGTTCATCGGCATGGTGAAGGCGACCTCGCTCGCGAGTGTGATCCAGTATCCGGAACTGCTGCACAACGCCGAAAACATCTACTACGCCAATTCCCGCGTGATCGAGCTCTTGATCGTCGCCGGGCTCTGGTACCTACTCGTGGTCTCGATTCTGACCCCGCTCCAGATGCTGCTCGAACGCCGTTTTGCGCGCGGCACATTGCGGCTCGCGCGATGACAAGGCCCCTCGTCGCGATCCGCTCCGTCGCCAAGAACTTTGGCGAGTTCCAGGCTCTCAGAAGCGTCTCGCTCGACGTCTGGCCCGGCGAGGTGATCTGCCTGATCGGCGCCTCCGGCTCCGGCAAGACCACGCTGCTCCGCTGCATCAACCAGCTGGCCACGATCGATGCCGGCGGCATCTGGCTCGACGGCGAGCTATTAGGGGTGCGCGAGCAGGGCGGGCGGCTGCATCGGCTCAGCGAACGTGAGATCGGACGGCAGCGGCTGAAGACCGGCATGGTGTTCCAGCGCTTCAATCTGTTTCCGCACAAGACGGCGCTGGAGAACATCACCGAAGGCCCGGTCCAGGTGCAGGGACGCAAACCCGATGAGGTGCGCGCTGAAGCGCTCGAGCTTCTGCGCCGTGTCGGATTGTCCGCGAAGGCGGACTCGTATCCCGCCCAGCTCTCCGGCGGCCAGCAGCAGCGCGTCGCCATCGCCCGCGCGCTGGCGATGAAGCCGATGCTGATGCTCTTTGATGAACCGACCAGCGCGCTCGATCCCGAGCTTGTCGGCGAGGTGCTCGCGGTCATGAAGGAGCTGGCGCGGAGCGGCATGACCATGATGGTGGTGACGCACGAGCTCGGCTTCGCGCGCGAGGTCGCCGACCGCGTCGTCTACATGGACCAGGGCGCGATCGTCGAACAGGGCCGTGCATCGGACGTGTTGGGCGCCCCGCGCGAGGAGCGCACCAGGGCATTTCTTTCGGCTGTGATCTGAATGGGAGCGTGTTGATGAAGAGATTTTTGGTTGCGGCGGCGTTCCTCGGCGTCACGAACGCGTCGGTGATGGCCATCGATCTGCCCGCAGAGATCGCCAAGCGGGGCAGCATCAAGGTGGCACTGGTGCCGAACTATCCGCCGATGGAGTTCCGCGATCCCGCCACCAACGCGCTGTCCGGCTTCGACATCGATCTCGGCGAAGCCATCGGCCGCAAGCTTGGCGTCAAGATCGAATGGACCGAGACCAGCTTTGCCGAGTTCATGCCGTCGATTTCGACGGGGCGGGTGGACGCCATCCTGTCCGGCTTCACCGACTATGCCAGCCGGCACGAGATCGCGTCCTTCGTCGACTATTTGCGCAGCGGTCCGCAGTTCTTCGTGCAGCAGTCGCGCAAGGCGGAGTTCAAGGACGCCGCATCGCTCTGCGGCAAGAAGGTCGGCGCCAGTCGCCGCACCATGTTCGCGGCGCAGATCGCGGCGTGGAGCGAAAAGAATTGCGGCAGCAGTCCGATTCAGTTCATCGGCACCGACGGCTCGGCTGACGCCCGCACCCAGCTCAGGCAGGGCCGCATCGATGCCGCCGCCCAGGGCAACGAGACGCTGCCTTACATCATGGACCTCGAGCCCGGCACCTATGCAAGTGTGGGCGAGCCGATCGCACAGCAATTCACCGGCATTGCGCTGCCGGTCAAGGAAAAGGCACTGCAGCAGGCGATGCTGGAGGCGGTCGACGCGCTGATCGCGGACGGCACCTATCGCACGCTGCTTGCCAAGTGGAAACTGACGGACAACGCACTCGAGAAGGCGACCATCAATGCTGGACAGTAAAGCACTCCAGAGCATCCCGCTCGTCCCGGCCAACACCGCAGATCCCGCGCCGGACTATCCCTGGCCGAAGCCGCACAAGTCGGCGATGTTCCTGTCGTTCGACGTGGACGCCGAGAGCGCGTGGACCAGCAAGGACGCAGTGCACGCCCAGCGGCTCATCACCATGAGCTATGGCGGTTATGAAGCGCGCGTTGGCACGCCAAAACTGCTGGAACTGCTCGACCAGCTCGATCTCAAGGCGACTTTCTTCGTCACGGGATGGTCGGTCGATGCGCATCCCGCGATGGCCGAGTCCATCCTCAAGGCCGGTCACGAGATCGGACATCACGGCTATCATCATCTCCTGCCCGATCCCGGAGATCCCTGGATCGAGGAGGAGCTGGAGCGCGGCTTCGAAGCGCTGAAGCGTCGGCTCGGTGTCAGGCCAACCGGCTATCGCGCGCCCTATGGCGAGTTCACCGAGGAGCTGCGCGTCGCGCTGGTGCGTCACGGCATCGTCTATACCTCCTCGTTCCGCGACGATGTGCGACCGTATCGCCACCGTCTCGCCGACGGCAAGCCCGGCACGATCGAGCTGCCGGTCACCGCGAGCTATGACGACTGGATGCACGGCCTCTCCGCCCGCTTCAGCCCGCGCTCGATCTTCCCCAAGGAGCACGTGCTCTCGATCTGGAAGGACGAGCTGGATGAGGTCCGCGACTGGGGCGCGATGGTGACGACGGTGCTGCATCCGCAGTGCAGCGGCCGCCCGATGCGGCTGCGGCTGCTGCGCGAGTTCCTGACCTACGCAAAATCCTGTCCGGATGTCTGGATCACGACCGGCGAGAAGATCGCGGAGAACTTTTTGTGCCACGAGGCCGGTAACCGCTAGGGAGCGCCATGACCCGTATCCTCGTCATCAACCCGAACTCCTCGGCTTCGGTAACGGCGGCGATTGACGACGCGGTCGCGCCGCTGCGGATCGCCGGCGGGCCTGACATCGAAGTGGTCGGTCTTGCCGAGGGGCCGCCGGGCATCAGCTCGCAGCGCGATGCCGATAGCGTCGTCATGCCGTTGGTGAACCGAGTCTCGCGCGACAAGGCCGACGCCTTCGTGCTCGCTTGCTTCAGCGATCCCGGCCTGCATGCGGTGCGCGAGGCGGCCGGTGGCCGTCCTGTGATGGGCATCGCCGAGTGCGGCATTTTTCGCGCGCTGATGCTCGGCGAACGTTTCGGCATCATCGCGCTGTCGCCGTCGAGCATCCGGCGCCAGCAACGGATGGTGCGGGTGGTGGGCGTCGACGGCCGCTATGCCGGAAGCTGGTCGGTCGGCGCGAGCGCAGCCGAGACCGCAGCTGCCGATATCCGCGGCCGACTGATCGACGCCGGCCGCGCGCTGGTCACGCAATGCCGCGCCGACGTCGTGGTGATGGGCTGCGCCGGCATGGCCTCGCATCGTGCGGCAATTGCGGAGGCGATAGGCGTGCCGGTGGTCGAGCCGGCGCAGCAGGCAGTCGCAGCCGCGATCGGCGCGGTCTTGTTGAACACGTGAAGCACAAATGATGAAGCCCCGTTTTTCTGACACAGCTCAGGCTACGCGCTCCCTGCAACCTCTCGCGCTTGCGGGGGAGGTCGACGCGCGAAGCGCGGCGGGGGGCTCTTCCTCTTGGGGGTCCTCGCTTGCGGAGACACCCCCACCCCAGCCCTCCCCCGCGAGCGGGAGAGGGAGCAAACTGCCGTTGCGGCAGCCTATGACTACACTTAGGAGCCTCTCGTAATGTCTCTCTCCCGCCGTTCGCTCCTCAAGGCTGCCGCAGCAGTCCCGGCGCTGTCGCTGCCGGGCATCGTGCGCGCCGAATCCCAGTCCACGCTGCGCTTCATCCCCGTCATCGATCTCGCCTTCGTCGACCCCATCTACTCGACCGCGCAGGTGTCGCGGAACCACGGCTTCATGGTCTACGACACGCTCTATGGCATGAGTGCCTCGCTCCAGGTCTCGCCGCAGATGCTGTCGGGTCACGTCATTTCCGGCGACGGGCTGCAATGGGATCTCAGCTTGCGCGACGGCCTGTTCTGGCACGATGGCGAGCGCGTGCTCGCGCGCGACTGCGTGGCGAGCATCCGCCGCTGGGCCGCGCGCGACGGCTTTGGCGGAGAGCTGATGGAGGCGACCGACGAGCTGTCAGCCGCCGACGACCGCACCATCCGCTTCCGTCTCAAGCGTCCGTTCCCGCTGCTGCCGCAGGCGATCGGCAAGGCCGCGATCAATGCCTGCTTCATGATGCCGGAGCGGCTGGCGAGCCAGGATCCGTTCAAGCCGCTGACCGAAGTCATCGGCAGCGGCCCATTCCGCTACCTCGCCGACGAGCGCGTGCAGGGGGCGCGCAATGCCTATGCCAAGTTCGAGCGCTACCAGCCGCGCACCGACGGCAAGCCGGATTGGACCGCGGGCCCGAAGATCGTGCACTACGACCGCGTGGTCTGGACCACCACGCCCGATGCCGGCACCGGCGTCGCCGCGCTGCAGACCGGCGAGCAGGACTGGCAGGAGACCACGCCGCACGATCTGTTGCCGGTGATCAAGGCCGCCGGTGACATCGAGGCGCGCATCCTCGATCCCAGAGGTTATGCCTGCATGCTGCGGCTCAATCAACTGCAGCCGCCGTTCGACAATCCCGCCATCCGCCGCGCGCTGCTCGGTGCAATCGACCAATCCGCGTTCATGACGGCGGTCGCCGGTGTCGATCCCGCTTTCCAGGTCTCGCCGATCGGCTACTTTGCCCCCGGCACGCCGATGGCGAGCGAGGTCGGGCTCGATGTGTTCCGCGGGCCCCGCGACTACGCCAAGGTCAAGGCCGACCTGAAGGCGGCCGGCTATAATGGCGAGAAGATCGTGGTGCTCGTGCCCACCAATTCGCTGGCGCAGAAGCCGCTTGGCGAGATCGCGGTCGATAGCTTGCGCAAGGCCGGCATGAACGTCGAATATGCCGGGCTCGACTTCGCCGTCGTGTTGCAGCGCCAGCTCAAGAAGGATCCAATCGGGCAGGGCGGCTGGAGCGCGGCGGTCGGCAACTGGCAGGGCATCGACTGGCTCAACCCGGCCGCCAACACCAACATCCGCGGCGAGGGCAAGGTCGCCGGCTGGTATGCGAGCGAGAAGATGGGGGCCTTACGCAGCCAGTGGCTGGCCGCGTCCGAGCTCGCCGAGCAGCAGCGTATCTGCCGCCAGGTCCAGGCGGTCGCGTTCGAGGAGATTCCCTACATCCCGATCGGCCTGTACAAGCAGCCGACCGCCTATCGCAAGGCCATCACCGGCATTCTCGACGGCACCGCCGTCTTCTGGAACGTACGCCCCGCATGAGCACCACAGCAATCTTCGGCAGCTTTGTGCTGTCACGGAAGGACGGCGCGCAAGACGTGCTGCGCGATCATTGGGTCCTGGTCGAGGGCAAGAAGATTGCCGCTGTCACGCGCGATAAGCCGCGTGCAGATCAGGTTTACGATCGGCCCGGCCGCTTCGTGCTGCCGGGCCTGCTCAACCTGCACAATCACTGCTTCAGCGAGGCGGTGGCGCGCAGCCATACCGAGGACGGCAACGGCCGCAAGAACAACCAGAGCATCGTCTACACGGTGCTGCTGCCGCTGACCAAGCGCGGCGCCGATCTGCTGTCGGCGGAAGAACGCATGGCGGTGGCACGGCTCGGCATCCTCCAGCTTCTCAAGGGTGGTGCTACCACGGTGATGGAGCCGTTCCGCAATTCGATCCCTGAAATGTTCGACGCCGCCGAGGAGATGGGCATTCGCTTTTATGGCGCGCCCTATCTGTTCTCGACGTCCGACGCCAAGGCCGGCCCCGACGGCGTGGTGCGTTATTCCGGCGATGACGGTGCAGCCGACATGGCGACGTGGGATGCGCTCTACCAGCGCTGGAACAATCGGGGCGACGGCCGCATCGGCCTCGCCATGAGCCCGCACGCCACCGACACCTGCGGCCCCGATCTCCTGAAAGCTTGCGCCGCGCGGGCGCGCGAGCTCGGCGTGCCCATCACGACTCATATGGCGCAGAGCCGCGCCGAGGTCGAGACCATCGGCAAGCGTTATGGCGGCCGCACGCCGGCGGAGTATCTGGACTGGCTCGGCCTGCTCGCGCCCGACCTGATGGCCGCGCATTGCATGTTCAGCAGCGACGACGATCTCAAGCTGATGGCCGCGCGCGGCATGACCGTTCTGAACTGCCCGCGCGTGTTCGCGCGCGCCGGCGTCACCGCGGCCTTCAGCCGATTCGCCGAGCATGGCGTGCGCACCGTGGTCGGCACCGACGGCTACAACATGGATCTGCTCGGTGAGCTCAATGCGGCGTCACTGATCTCCAAGATCACATCGCAGCGCGCCGATGTCGCCAATTCGCCCGAGTTGATCGAAGCGAACACGACTGTCGCCGCCGACGTCATCAAGCGGCCCGATCTCGGCCGGATCGAGCCGGGCGCGACCGCCGATCTCACCGTCGTCGATCTCACCCATCCGCATCTCCAGCCGCTGTTCGATCCCCGCCGCGCGCTGATCGCGCTCGCCAACCGCGCCAGTATCGATCAGGTCGTCGTCGATGGCCGCGTGCTGATCGATGCCGGCCGCTATCTCGGCGCCGACGAGGCCACGATCACCGCAGCAGGCAGCGCCGCGATCGGCAAGATCTGGGATCTGCCGGAAGCGCAGGCGGCGTTCAACGGCTGACGGCCGCTTCCAGAGCCACAAAAAAGGTGCGCTCCCTCTCCCGCTTGCGGGGGAGGGCCGGGGTGGGGGCTCTCTCCATGCGGGGACACTCCCGATGCGGAGAGAGCCCCCACCCGGCGCTTCGCCAAAGCCGAGGCTTCGCCTCGGCGTCTCCTAAGAGACGGCCGCCATAGGCGGCCTACGCCTCCCCCGCAAGCGGGAGAGGTTGCCAGCGAGTCTGTGGCTGCATCGTTCCGACCCATGCCCTAGCCCTCGAACTCCATCAATTTCTTGCGCATGGTCTCCACCAGATCCAGCGCCACCGGCGACGGACTGCGCTGCGCCGGGAAGACGGCCGAGAATTCGAAGTCGATGCGCGGCAGGAAGCGCCGCACGACGACGCCGCGCGTCGCAAATTCCTGTGCGGTGAAGGGATCGCAGATCGAGACGCCGAGCCCTGATGACACCATCCCGCACATGATTTCCGACAGCGTGGTCTCGACCCTGAGCACGCGGCGGACGTCGCTGCGGTGAAAGACCTGGTCGACGAGGTGCCGGCTCGACGATCCCGCCGACAGCGAGATGAACGTCTCGCCCTCGAAATCGCGCGGCTCCAGCACTTCCTTCTCCGCGAGGCGATGTCCGGTCGGCACGACTGCGACGCGTGCCAGCGCCGGCAGCCGCAGGCTCGGCAGGCCGGAATGGGCAATCGGCACCTCGGCAAAGCCGATGTCGCATTGATTGTTCAAGACCCAGTCGACCACGATCGGCGAGATCACGCCGAAGAAGGCCAGGTTGAGGTTGGGCCGTTCCATCAGGAAATGCCCGGCAAGTCGGGGCAGATAGCCGTTCGCCAGCGCCGGCAGCGCGGCGATGCGCAGCGAGCCGGTGCGGCGGCCACGGATTTCTTCGGCCGCAGCCGTGATGCGTTCGAGACCGACGAAGGACCGTTCGACCTCGGTGTAGAGCGCCATTGCCGCGGCGGTCGGCACGAGGCCGGTGCCGCGCCGCTCGAACAGCTCCATCTTCAACAGCGCCTGAAGGTCGCGCAGCAACCGGCTGACAGCAGGCTGCGTCACCACCATCAGCTTCGCGGCCTCGGTGACGCTGCCGGTCAACATCATCGCGCGGAAGGCCTCCACCTGCCGCGAATTGATCCGCGCCATTCCAAACCCATCCATAACATTTAGGCATACAGAGGTTGCCATTATTCATTGGACGATGGAAGTATAGGTTGCGATCTTTTTCATCAGGACTGGAGACAGCCCGCTTTTTCGGCAGATTGGAGGGGTTCAAGCCTCCAGATCGCGCCAAAACCCGCCGAATGGGCGCCGGAGCCTGCTTGGAGACGGGATTGCGCGGAAGGAAATGCGGAAGAGGCTTCAGCCAGCGAGACTCGTCGGCACGTCACCTCATTCCGGTATGGAGATCGGTCCACATGAAGACTTTTCGCCTTCTGACCGCGGTCAGCATCGCAGCGCTCATTGCCGCCCCCTCAGTCGCTTCGGCCCAGCAAAAGACGCTCTACGTCGCCGGCTATGGCGGCTCGTTCGAGAAGACGATCCGCGACGAGGTGATACCGGCCTTCGAGAAGGAGAACGGTGTCAAGGTCGAATACGTCGCCGGCAACTCCACCGACACGCTGGCAAAACTCCAGGCGCAGAAGGGCAACCAGCAGATCGACGTCGCCATCGTCGATGACGGCCCGATGTACCAGGCGATCCAGCTCGGCTTTTGCGGCAAGCTCGATGGCCTGCCCGCCGATCTCTACGACACCGCGCGCTTCAAGGACGATCGTGCGGTTGCGATCGGCATCGTCGCGACAGGGCTGATGTACAACACCAAGGTGTTCAAGGAGAAAGGCTGGGCGCCGCCGACCTCGTGGAATGACCTGAAGGACACGAAATACGCAAAACAGCTGGTGATCCCGCCGATCAACAACACCTACGGTCTCGAAGCCCTGGTGATGCTGTCGAAGATGAACGGCGGCGGCGAAACCAATGTCGATTCCGGCTTCAAGATCTTCAAGGAACAGATCAATCCGAACGTGCTCGCTTACGAGCCGTCGCCGGGCAAGATGACCGAGCTGTTCCAGTCGGGCCAGGCCGTGATCGCAGTGTGGGGCACCGGTCGCGTGCAGAGCTTCGCCAACACCGGCTTCCCCGTCGACTTCGTCTATCCGAAGGAAGGCGCTGCGACTCTGCTGACCACGGCCTGTCCGATCACCAAGCCCAACGCTTCGCCGCTGGCATCAAGCTTCGTCAAGATGCTGCTCGACCCCAAGATCCAGCTCGTGATGCTGAAGGATTACGGCTACGGCCCGGTGCTGAAGTCGCTGGTGATCCCGCCGGAGCTCGGCAAGATGGCGCCGATCGGCGAGCGTGCGGCCAAGCTCTATAATCCGGACTGGACCGTCATCAACGAGAAGCGCGAGGAGTGGACCAAGCGCTGGAATCGCGAGGTCGAGCGTTGATCTGATCGTCGCAGCGGAGACAGCGTATGGCCTATCTCGAGCTCGATCGGGTCGCCAAGCAATTCGGGGCGCAGACTGTGGTCGACGACTTCAGTCTGTCGGTGGGGAAGGGGGAGTTCATCTCCTTCCTCGGCCCCTCCGGCTGCGGCAAGACCACGACCCTGCAGATGATCGCGGGCTTCCTCGATCCCACCCGCGGCGCCATCCGCCTCGAGGGCAAGGACCTGACCGCGATCCATCCGGCCAAGCGCGGGCTCGGTATCGTGTTCCAGAGCTACGCGCTGTTTCCGCACATGACGGCGGCGGAGAATGTCGCCTTCGGTCTCGAGATGCGCAACGTGGCGCGCGCTGAACGAGCCGAGCGCGTTCGTGCCGCGCTCGCGATGGTCGGCCTTGCCGGCTTTGAGGACCGCCATCCCCGCCGCATGTCCGGCGGCCAGCAGCAGCGCGTGGCACTCGCCCGCGCGCTGGTGATCAAGCCGAGCGTGCTGCTGCTCGACGAGCCGCTGTCCAATCTCGACGCAAAACTGCGCGAGGAGATGCAGATCGAGCTGCGCCAGATCCAGCGCACCATCGGCACCACCACGATCCTCGTCACCCATGACCAGAACGAGGCGATGTCGCTGTCCGATCGCATCGTGGTGATGAGCCAGGGCAAGATCGAGCAGATCGGGACGCCGCAGGAGACCTACGAGAAGCCGGCCTCGGCCTTCGTCTCGCAGTTCCTGGGCAAGACCAACGATTTTGCCGCGGCGGTCGATTGGTCCGCCACGCCAGCGCGGGTGACGGCGGGCTCCTGGAGCGCGCCGGCTCCGGCGGGCTTCAGCGGCGCCGTCACTGTCAGCATTCGCCCTGAAAGAATCGGCTTCGGCGATGCCGGCCTCAGCGCAAAAATCGTCACGCGCATCTTCCAGGGCAATCACTGGCTGTTCCAGTGCGACAGCGAATGCGGCCCGGCGATCGTGATCCGCCAGAATGACGGCAAGGCGCAGCCGGCCGAGGGCGAGACGGTTCGCCTGACCTGGCGAGCCGAGGACATGAGCGTGCGCGCGAGGGCCGTCGCATGAGCGCGGCCGCCGAGGAGCGCAGCGCGCGTGCGCCCTGGGCGCTGACGGCGCCTGCCCTGATGCTGTTCGTCGGCGTGCTGCTGATTCCGCTGGCGATGACGGTGATGCTGTCGTTCCACGATTGGGGCCAGTACAAGGGCATCGAGCCGGTCTTCATCCTCAAGAACTGGCACGAGATCGCGACCGATCCCTATTACGCCGAGATGTTCTGGCGCACCTTTCGCATCGCGATCCTGACCACGCTGCTCACCGCGCTGCTCGGTGCGCCAGAAGCCTACATCCTCAATCGCATGAGCGGGCGTTGGAAAAGCTTCTTCCTGCTCGTCATCCTCGGGCCGCTCCTGATCTCCGTGGTGGCTCGCACGCTTGGCTGGGCGCTGCTGTTTGGCGGTAACAACGGCCTCGTCAACAAGCTCTTGATGTCGCTCGGGGTGATGCGTTCCCCCATTCCCTTCATGTTTACCGAGACGGGCATGATCATCGCGCTCGCCCATGTGATGATGCCGTTCATGGTGCTGTCGGTGTGGGCTGCGCTGCAGCGGCTCGATCCGCAGATCGAGAATGCCGCGATGTCGCTGGGCGCCGGCCCCGCGACCATCATTCGCCGCATCATCATGCCGCAGATCATGCCGGGCGTGCTGTCGGGTGCGATCATCGTGTTTTCGCTCTCGGCCAGCGCGTTTGCGACGCCTGCGATCATCGGCGGCCGCCGGCTCAAGGTCGCAGCGACGCTCGCCTATGACGAGTTCCTCAACACGTTGAACTGGCCGCTAGGCGCGGCGGTCGCGACGCTGCTACTGGTCGCGCTGGTGCTGATCGTCGTCGGCAGCAATGCGCTGATCGAGCGGCGCTACGCGGAGGTGTTCCGATGAGACGGAACGGCCCGCTGGCGCTGATCTTCCATACCTTCTTCGTCATCGTCATGGTGGCGCCGATCCTGGTGGTCTGTCTCGTCGCGTTCACGCCCGAGGGCTTCCTGTCGCTGCCGACCAACGGCTTTTCGCTGCGCTGGTTCAGGACGATCGCGAACTATCCCGAGTTCATCCATGCCTTCTGGGTCAGCCTCGGCCTCGGCGCGCTGTCATCCTTCGTGGCGCTCCTGTTCGCGGTGCCGGCGGCACTGGCGATCGCGCGCTATCGATTCCGCGGCCGTGATGCGCTGGCCGCGCTGTTCCTTTCGCCGCTGATGATCCCGCATGTCGTGCTCGGCATCGCCTTCTTGCGCTTCTTCACCTCGGCCGGCCTCGGCGGCAGTTTTGCCGCGCTGATCATCGCGCATGTGATTATCGTGTTTCCGTTCGCGCTGCGGCTGACGCTTGCGGCCGCGACAGGCATGGACCGCACCGTCGAGATAGCGGCGGTCTCGCTCGGCGCCGGCGGTTGGACGCTGTTTCGCCGCGTGACCTTGCCGTTGATCCTGCCCGGCGTCATCAGCGGCTGGGCGCTCGCTTTCATCCAGTCCTTCGACGATCTCACCATGACCGTCTTCCTTGCAGCACCCGGCACCGAGACGCTGCCGGTGCGCATGTTCCTTTATATCCAGGACAACATCGATCCGCTGGTGACGTCGGTCTCGGCCTGCGTGATCGCTGTTACCATGACCGCCCTCATTCTGCTCGACCGCTTCTACGGGCTCGACCGCGTGCTCGCCGGCAAGGGCGGCGATACGGGGCGATAGGAGAACTTATGCGAACGGATTACGACGTCGCCGTCGTCGGCGGCGGGTTGCTCGGCTCCGCGATTGCCTGGGGCCTCGGCCGGCTTGGCAAGTCCGTTGCCGTGCTCGACGAAGGCGACATCACCAAGCGCGCCTCGCGTGCGAACTTTGCGCTGGTCTGGGTCCAGAGCAAGGGGCTCGGCATGCCCGCCTATACGGTGTGGACGGTGCAGGCGTCGCAGGCTTGGGGCCGGCTTGCTTCCGAGCTGAAGCAACAGACCGGCCTCGATGTCTCGCTCCAGCAGAATGGCGGCTTCCACCTCACGCTCGGCGAGGACGAGTTCGGCCAGCGTACCGAGCTGGTCAAGCGCATGCACAATCAGGCCGGTGCTGCCGACTACAAGATGGAGATGCTCTCCGCATCCGAGGTGAAGAAGTCGCTGCCGCTGATCGGACCGGAGGTTTCCGGCGGCAGCTATTGCCCGCTCGACGGCCACGTCAATTCGCTGCGCACGTTCCGCGCCTTCCACACCGGCTTCAAGGCGTTCGGCATCGATTATTTTCCGGAGCGACCGGTCTCCGCGATCAGCAAGAGCGGCGGCGAATTCCGCCTGACCACGCCGAAGGGCGAGCTGCGCGCGGCCAAGATCGTGCTTGCCGCCGGCAATACCAATCAGACGCTGGCGCCGATGGTCGGCCTCTACGCGCCGATGGGCCCGACCCGCGGCCAGATCGTGGTGACTGAGCGCACC
Organism: Bradyrhizobium sp. 25ACV; assembly: GCF_054863005.1. Taxonomy (NCBI): domain Bacteria; kingdom Pseudomonadati; phylum Pseudomonadota; class Alphaproteobacteria; order Hyphomicrobiales; family Nitrobacteraceae; genus Bradyrhizobium; species Bradyrhizobium sp. 25ACV. Next base: position 486,836 of record NZ_JAVAYO010000003.1, on the reverse strand, counting down.
ATGCCGTTCCTGCCGCATCCCCTCACCACGATCCGTCAGACCGACGAAGGCACGGTGATGATCGGCGACAGCAAGGAAGACGAGCTCGATGATCGCGCGCTGAAGCATTCGATCAGTGCCGTGATGACCGATCGCGCCCAGCGCATGTTCCCGCATCTGTCGCGGCTCAATGTGGTCAGGAGCTGGGCCGGCATCCGCGTCATGCCGCAGGACGGCTTTCCGATCTACGACCAGTCGAAGACGCATCCCGGCGCGTTCGTCGCCTGCTGCCATTCCGGCGTGACGCTGGCCTCCAACCACGCCTTCGAGATCGCGCGCATGGTCGCGGCTGGCGCGCTCGAGCCGGAGCTGGTCGGTGCGTTCTCCGCCAGCAGGTTCGGCGAGGCAGGCGCTGCGAACACTAGAGAATTTTAAGGAGCCACGAGGCATCCCATGTTTAGACGATCCGAACAGGACAAGCGACCGCAGGTCGAGATCTTCGTCGACGGCGTTGCCGTCGCGGCGCGCCAGGGTGACACCGTCTCGGCTGCGCTCTTGGCCTCCGGCCGCGACGCACGGCGTTCGACCGCTGTGAGCGGCGCGCCGCGTCTGCCCTATTGCATGATGGGCGTGTGCTTCGACTGCCTCGTCACCATCGACGGGGTCGGCAACAGGCAGGGTTGCCTCGTGCCCGTCGCCGAGGGCATGCAGATCGAAATTCAGAAGGGCAAGCGGGAGATCGGAAAATGACTGTGGCTCCCAAGCGCGAAGCCTATGACGTCGTGGTGATCGGCGCCGGACCCGCGGGCCTTGCCGCCGCTGCGACATCGGCCGAAGCCGGCCTGTCCACGCTGCTGCTCGACGAGAACATCGGCCCGGGCGGCCAGGTGTTCCGCGCAATTTCGTCCACACCGGTGACCGATCGCAATCAGCTCGGCGCCGATTATTGGGTCGGTGCCGATCTCGTGCAGACGCTGCGTGCGACCAGCGCCGAGGTCATCCATCGTGCCACAGTCTGGAGCCTCGACCGCAACCTCGAGATCGCCGTCTCGGTCGGCGGCGCGTCCGCCTTCGTCAAGGCGCAGCGTGTGATCCTTGCGACTGGCGCACTGGAGCGGCCGTTTCCGATTCCCGGCTGGACGCTGCCGGGCGTGATGACCGCGGGCGCGGCGCAGACGATGCTGAAATCATCGGCGCTGGTGCCGGATGGTCGTACAGTGATCGCAGGGCAGGGGCCGCTGCTGTGGCTGCTCGCCACGCAGATCGTGCGCCTCGGCGGCCGCATCGACCGCATCCTCGACACCACCGAGCGCGGCAATTACTTCGCGTCGCTGCCGCACGCCTTCGCATTCCTGACCTCACCCTATTTCACCAAGGGCCTTGCGATGATGCGCGAGGTGAAGGCGAAGGTGCAGGTCGTCTCCGGCGTCACCGAGCTAGCGGCGTCCGGCGACGGCCAGCTCGCCAGCGTGAGCTATGTTACGGGCGGCAAGCGCGAGACCATTGCCGCGGATTTGCTGCTGCTGCATCAGGGCGTCGTACCCAACGTTAATCTCGCAATGTCCGCAGGTGTCGAGCATCGCTGGGACGATCTGCAACTGTGCTGGTCGCCGGTGCTGGATGCCGGCGGCAGTTCGTCGGTCGCCGGCATTGCGATCGCCGGTGATGGCGCCGGCATCGGTGGTGCCAATGCCGCCGTGGTGCGTGGCCGCATTGCGGCGCGCGCAGCGGTCGATGCGTTGGCACCCGCGGCTGCCGCAAAACTGCCGTCGATGGCAGCGTTGCGTACTGATCTTGCCAAGGCCGAGCGTGGCCGCGTCTTCCTCGATACGCTGTTCCGACCCGCGCCGCAGTTCCGTATTCCCTCCGGCGACACCATCGTCTGCCGCTGCGAAGAGGTCTCGGCAAAGGACATTCTCGACGCGGTCGCCATCGGTGCAACCGGCCCCAATCAGCTGAAAGCCTATCGCCGCACCGGCATGGGCCCGTGCCAGGGCCGGCTCTGCGGCCTCACCGTCACCGAACTGATGGCGCAGGCGCGCGGCAAGACTCCGCAGGAGATCGGCTATTACCGGCTGCGCGCGCCAGTGAAGCCGATCACGCTTGCCGAGCTTGCGGCCGTTCCGAAGAGCGAGGCCGATATCAAGGCGGTGGTGCGCGGATGACGAGGTGCGTGGATGCGATCGTCGTCGGCGGCGGCATCCACGGATGCTCTACCGCGTTGCATCTGTGCCTCGCCGGCCTTCAACCGGTGTTGATCGAGAAGGATTATGCCGGACGCCACGCCTCCGGCGTCAATGCCGGCGGCGTCCGCCAGCTCGCGCGGCACATCCCCGAGATTCCGCTCTCGATCCGCTCGATGGGAATCTGGGAGAAGATCAAGGATCTCCTCGATGACGATTGCAGCTTCGAGAGCCACGGCCAGGTGCTGGTCGCCGAGAACGAGGAGGAGCTCGCGGTCTGCCGCGCGCGTGTGGCCGAACTCAATGCGCTCGGCTTCACCCACGAAGAGCTGATCGACGCGACTGAATTGCGCCGGCTGGTGCCGGCGGTTGCCGAGACGTGTCCCGGCGGCGTGGTTTCGCGCCGTGACGGCGCGGCCAATCCGGCGCAGACGACGACGGCGTTTCGGCGCAAGGCCGAGCGACTCGGCGCCACAGTGCGTGAAGGCGTGGCCGCCAGCAACATCCGGTACAGTGATGGGCTCTGGCATGTCGACGTCGGCACTGAAACCTTTGCCGCGCCGGTGCTGGTCAACGCTGCCGGCGCCTGGGCCGGCAAGATCGCGGCCGCACTCGGCGAGCCCGTGCCGGTCGAGACCGTGGCGCCGATGCTGATGATCACCTCGCGCGTGCCGCACTTCATCGACCCCGTCGTGATCCTGCGTGGGCGTAAACTATCCTTCAAGCAATTCTCCAACGGCACCGTGCTGATCGGCGGCGGCCATCTGGCGACGCCCCATCAGGATCGCAACGAGACGGTGCTGGACTGGAAGAGCCTCGCCATCAGCGCCCGCACCGTGTTCGAGCTGTTTCCGGTGATGCGCAGCGCCACCATCGTCCGTGCCTGGGCCGGGATCGAAGCGAAGATGAAGGACGATATTCCCGTGTTCGGGCCGAGCAGCCGTCACAGGGGCCTCTATCACCAGTTCGGCTTCTCGCTCCACGGCTTTCAGCTCGGCCCCGGCGCCGGTGCCGTCATGGCGGAGCTGATCGTCAACGGCGGCACCCAGACCCGCATCGGCGATCTCGGCATCGACCGTTTCCATCCCACCACGCTCTAGCAACAAGAGGACATCATGAGCATCACCCGCAGCATCCGCACGCCCATCATGCACCGCGCCGTCGAGGCCAATGGCTTCGTCTTCCTCGGCGGCACCATTGCCGACGACACCTCGGTCTCGATGGGTGACCAGACTCGCAACATCCTCGGCAAGATCGCCGGCTATCTGAAGGAAGCCGGCACCGACAAGAGCCGCGTCGTCAGCGCCTCGATCTTCGTCACGGATCTCTCCAAGAAGACGGAGATGGACGCGGCCTGGACCGAATTCTTCGGTGACAATCTGCCGACCCGCGCCACGGTCGGCGTCGCCGATCTCGGCGGCAGCGCGCTGATCGAGGTGGTGGTCACCGCGCTGAAGGGCTGATCGCGGCAGGCCGAGGAGGGACGTCGGAGCCGGCCGCGCTGTCGTCTCTCGGCCGCCTTGATCTCGGCCTTCGATGGAATTACTTAGAGAGTTCATCAGCCAGGAACTTCGCAGCCATGGATTTTACCCCGACCGCAAAGCCCATCCGCCTTGCTCACGGGGAATTCCATGCCTGCTTCAATCATCCTGTCGAATCTGTCGCTGTCCACGCCTGACGGCCGTCCTCTTCTCTCAAACATCGATCTGACGTTCGGCGCCGAGCGGATCGGCCTGGTCGGCCGCAATGGCGTCGGGAAGACGACACTGCTCGCGTCGATCTCCGGGGAGCATCTTCCCCAGGCGGGGCGCGTCGTCGTCAACGGAACCGTGGGGTTGCTGCGCCAGGATGTCCAGCTCCTTGCGGGTGCGACGGTGGCCGATCTGTTTGACGCGCGACGTCAGCTCGCGCTGCTTCGCCGGGCCGAGCGGGGAGAAGCCTCGGCCGACGACCTCGCCGAGGTCGACTGGACTCTCGAGGCACGCTTACAGGCTGCGCTTGCGCGTCTCGGGTTTGATCTCGCTCCCGATACCGAGCTGTCACGCCTGTCCGGCGGCCAGATCACGCGAGTTCGCCTCGCCGCATTGGTCTTTGCCGAGTCGGACTTCCTGCTGCTGGACGAGCCCACCAACAATCTGGACAGCGACGGCCGCAAGGCCGTGATCGATCTCCTCGCCGCCTGGCGCGGCGGTGCGATCATCGTCAGCCACGATCGGCGCCTGCTCGACACGATGGATGTGATTGTCGAGCTGACGTCGCTCGGAGCCGCGCGATACGGTGGCAACTGGAGCAGGTTTCGCGAACAGAAGGCCGTCGAGCTCGCTGCCGTCAGGCACGACCTCGCGCATGCCGAGAGGCGTCTGTCCGAGATCGGCGGCAAGGCGCAGGAAGCCGTGGAGAAGAAAGCGCGCAAGGACAGCGGCGGCAGGAAGAAGCGCGCCAAGGGCGACATGCCGCGCATCCTGGCGGGGGCGCGCAAGGATCGCAGCGAGGATACCGGCGGCAAGTCCGCACAAATCGCCGAGCGGCTGCGCGCGGAAGCGTTTCAAGCCGTCGACGAGGCGCGCCGGCGCATCGAAATTCTTCAGCCACTCTCGGTCAAGCTGCCGGCGAGCGGCCTGCCGGCGGGCAGGGAGGTGCTTTGGCTCGACGGCGTCAGCGCCGGCTATCGGCCGGAGCAGCCGGTCTTGCGCGATCTCTCATTCGCCGTCGTCGGTCCGGAGCGCGTCGCGCTGGTCGGGCCCAATGGCTCCGGCAAGACGACGCTGCTGAAGCTCATCGCCGGCGAGCTGCCTCCGCTCTCGGGCATCGTGCGGGTCAGGCCGGATTTCGCGCTGTTCGACCAGAAGGTCAGCCTGCTCGATCCCGCGATCTCCATCCTGGACAATTTTCGGCGCCTCAATCCGAGGGCGGGTGCGAATGAGTGCCATGCCGCGTTGGCGCGGTTCATGTTTCGCGCCGATGCCGCCTTGCAGGCAGCCGGAAGCCTCAGCGGCGGGCAAATGTTTCGCGCGGGCCTCGCCTGCGTGCTGGGCGGGTCATCGCCGCCGGCGCTGCTGATCCTGGATGAGCCGACCAATCATCTCGACATCGAGTCGATCGAAGCGGTCGAAGCAGGCTTGAGGGCCTATGACGGCGCGCTGCTCGTCGTCAGTCATGATGAAGCGTTCTTGCAGGCGATCGGGGTCACGCGACGGCTCGACCTCGCCGCCAAGGTGCTGCGCACTCACGGCGGGATCGTCTGATCCCGCCCGGCGGTCCTGATATGGCAGTGATTTTCAAAAACCCGACGCCCTGCCCCCAGCGCGTCGGGTAGAAAAAATGAGTATCAATCCGTGATCCCAACGCAACTGTTGTGACGCGTCCCGCAGCAATTGACCACTCCGGGAAACTACCGCGTCGGAATCGCGCTGAGCCGGCTGGTTTGCAACCTACGATGCTGCACTCCCGCCCGGCTCCATCGCTTCGCCGATCTCGAGCGGATGGGCCATGGTCTCGTGCAGCGCCTCGCGGTCGAGCTCGCCTTCGGAGATGCTGATGACGACGCAGGCGACGCCGTTGCCGATCAGATTGGTCAGCGCGCGGCATTCGCTCATGAACTTGTCGATGCCGACCAGGATCGCGATCGACTGGATCGGGATGTCAGGCACGATCGAGAGCGTCGCGGCGAGCGTGATGAAGCCCGCGCCGGTCACGCCAGAGGCGCCCTTCGAGGTGATCATGGCGATGCCCAAAATGCCGAGCTCCTGCCAGATGGTCAGATGCGTGTTGGTCGCCTGGGCCAGAAACAGCGTCGCCAGCGTCATGTAGATGTTGGTGCCGTCGAGGTTGAAGCTGTAGCCGGTCGGAATCACGAGGCCGACCACGGACCGCGAGGCGCCGAGATGCTCCATCTTCTGGATCATCTGCGGCAGCACCGTCTCGGAGGACGACGTGCCGAGCACGATCAGCAGCTCGTCCTTGATGTAGGCGATGAAGCGGAGGATCGAGAAGCCGGCGAGCCGCGCGATCGCACCTAACACCACGAGCACGAACAGCATGCTGGTGAGATAGAACGTGCCGATCAGGGCGGCGAGATTGATCAGCGAGCCGAGGCCGTAGGCGCCGACCGTGAACGCCATCGCGCCAAAGGCGCCGATCGGGGCGACGCGCACGATGATGCGGATGATGCCGAAGAACATCTTCGCGGCCTTGTCGATTGCGTCCGCAATGGGCTCGCCGGCTTTGCCGAGGAAGGCGATGGCGAAGCCGGACAGGATCGAGATCAGCAGCACCTGCAAAAGGTCGCCGCGCGCGATCGCGCCCAAATAGCTGTCGGGGATGATCGCCATCAGATGGGCGACGATGCCTTCTTCCTTGGCTTTGGTGACGTAGTTGGCTACCGAGTTCGGATCGATCGTGGCGGGATCGATATTGAAGCCGCGCCCGGGCTGCAGGATCTCACCGACCAGGAGGCCGACCGCGAGCGCGACCGTCGAGACCGTCTCGAAATAGATCAGCGACTTCAGCCCGACCCGGCCGACGCGCTTGAGATCGCCCATCGAGGAGATGCCGTGCACGACGGTGCAGAAGATCACCGGCGCGATCATCATCTTGATCAGCGCGATGAAGCTGTCGCCGAGCGGCTTCAAGGCCTTGCCGAGATCGGGGTAGAAATAGCCGATGAGCACGCCGAGCGCGATCGCGATCAGCACCTGCACGTAGAGGATCTTGTACCAGGGCTGTTGCCGGCGATGGATGGCTGGCTGGATCGCGACTTGTGTCATAGAGTGGCCCCGGAACGCATTGATTTTGCGTGATCTCGATCTTGCATGGCTTGCATCATGTGATGGTCGCTGCAGAAGCGACAATCACATTTTTGTCTGTTCGCACGAAAGATCGGTCGCTGCACCGCAACTGGGGGGAACATGTCGACTTCATCAGGCGCCGGCCGGCAACAGCAAACCTATTTCCCGCGTTGGACGTTGAAGACCTCAGGCGTGATCATGCCGGAGGAGCGGCTGTCATGGGGACAGACGATCGTCTCCGGTCTCCAGCATTGCGTCGCAATGTCGGGCTCGACGATCATCGCGCCGCTGCTGATGGGGTTCGATCCCAATGTCGCCGTCCTGTTCTCCGGCATCGGCACGCTGATCTTCTTCGTCATCGTCGCCGGGCGCGTGCCGAGCTATCTCGGCTCGAGCTTCGCGTTCATCGCCGTCGTCATCGCCGCCACCGGCTATGCCGGGCAGGGGTCGAACCCGAACTTGTCGGTTGCGCTCGGCGGCATCGTTGGCGCCGGGGTGCTCTATGGCGTGATCGCGCTCATCGTGATGTGGTCGGGGGTCGGCTGGATCGAGCGGCTGCTGCCGCCTGCCGTCACCGGCGCCGTGGTCGCGGCGATCGGCCTCAACCTCGCGCCCGTGGCGGTCAAGGCGGTGAGCGCCGGCACGTTCGATACGGGAATCGGGCTTGGGACCGTCCTGATCATCGGCGTGGTCGCCGTTGCGGCGCCAGGCTTGTGGCGCCGCCTGCCGATCATCCTCGGCGCGATCGGCGGATATCTTTTATACCTGCTGTTCGCCAACGGCCTCGGTTTCGGCAAGCCGATCGACTTCACTCAGCTTTCGGCCGCGCCGTGGCTCGGCATGCCGAGCTTCACCACGCCGACATTCCAGGCCGATGCGATCTTCCTGATCGCGCCGGTTGCGATCATTCTCGTTGCAGAGAACCTCGGTCACATCAAGGCCGTCGGCGCCATGACGGGCCGGAGTCTCGATGCCTATCTCGGCCGCGCCCTGTTTGCCGACAGCTTGGCTACCATCGTGGCGGCCTGCGGCGGCGGCACCGGCGTCACGACCTATGCCGAGAATATCGGCGTGATGGCGGCGACGAAGGTCTATTCGACATTGCTGTTCGCCTTCGCCGCCATCGTATCGATCCTGCTCGGCTTCTCGCCGAAGTTCGGCGCGCTGATCCTGTCGATCCCGGGGCCCGTCATCGGCGGCCTCTCGATCGTGCTGTTCGGGTTGATTGCGGCGATGGCCGGCCGGATCTGGGTCGAGAACAAGGTCGACTTCGCCAATCCTGCAAACCTGATCACCGTCGCCGTGGCGCTGACCGCCGGTGCGGGCGACCTCACGCTCAAATTCGGCGCGTTCACGATCGGCGGCATCGGCACCGCAACTTTTGGCGCCATCATCCTCTACCAGATCCTGACCTCGCCGCTGGCGCGGCGCGCGGAATGAATCCCAGGGATGCACGAAAGGGATGGAACAAAACGCGCCGTCCGTCGATGATGAGACATCCCGGAGAGAACTCATGCCGCAAACCGATCGCTCGACCTCCTTTCCCTCGCGCCTCGTCGGCCAATACGCCCTGGTGACTGGCGCCTCGCAAGGCATCGGTCGCGCCGTCGCCATCCGGCTCGCCCAGGAAGGCGCAACCGTCGCCATCAATTATTTCGAGCACGATGAGCGGGCGGAGGAGACGCTCGCGCTCGCGCGGGCCGCTTCGAGCGATCGCGGCCACGGTGCGCCCGATCATCGCATCGTCAAGGCCAATGTCGGCGACGGGCAAGAGATTGCTGCGATGTTCGAGGCGATCCTTTCGCGCTGGAAGCGTCTCGATTGTCTCGTCAACAACGCCGGCTTCCAGAAGGAATCGCCGAGCGAGGCGCTCGACGTCGAAACTTACCGGCGCATCATCGACGTCAATCTCAACGGTGCCGTGCTCTGCGCCCAGAAGGCGCTCGCGCATTTCGTCGCGCGCGGGGCAGGCGGCAGCATCATCAATTGCTCCAGCGTGCACCAGATCATCCCGAAGCCTGGCTATCTCGCTTATTCGATCAGCAAGGGCGGCATGGCCAATCTGACGCGCACGCTGGCGCTGGAGTTCGCTGGCCGGGGCATCCGCGTCAATGCGGTTGGTCCCGGCGCGATCGACACGCCGATCAACGCGGCCTGGACCGGCGATCCCGAGAAGCGCGGCGTCGTCACCAGCCACATTCCGATGGGGCGTGTCGGCACGCCGGAGGAGATCGCCGCCGTGTTCGCCTTCCTCGCTTCCGATGATGCGAGCTACATCACGGGGCAGACCCTCTACGCTTGCGGAGGCCTGACGCTATTCCCCGAGTTTCGCGAGAACTGGGCGAGCTGACCTCAGTTTGGGACTGTGAGGATGGCGGTCGGGCCGGGTAGGGGTCTGCGGCGCCGTGTGCTATCGACCGTGGACGACGCTGCCGCTATTGGCAAGCGTCGACACATGAAGGGCTCGTGACCACAAGCATCAACATCAATGCCTACAGCGACGCGCTGGTGGTCCTCGGCACGGCCGGTGTCGTGGTGCCGATCGTCCGCCATTGGGGCATCAATCCCGTGCTGGGTTATCTCGGCGCCGGCGCCATTCTCGGCCCGCTCGGGCTCGGTTCGCTCGTCAAGGACCTTCCGTTCCTGTACTGGTTCACCGTCGCGGACGCGCAGAACGTCGAGGGTATCGCCAATCTCGGCATCGTATTCCTGCTGTTCCTGATCGGGCTGGAGCTGTCTTTCAGGCGGCTCGTCACGATGCGACGCCTGGTGTTCGGGCTCGGCGGCCTGCAGGTGCTGGCGACGTCCGCCATGATCTTTGGCGCGGCGCTTCTCGCCGGGCAGAACTCCGATACGGCCGTTATCCTCGGCGCGAGCCTTGCGCTGTCCTCGACGGCGATCGTGCTCGAGCTTCTGTCCGCCGAGAGACGACTTGCGACCACTGCCGGTCGCGCCAGCTTCTCGGTGCTGCTGGCCCAGGACCTCGCAGTCGTTCCCATTCTGGTTTTTGTCTCGGTGCTCGGCGCCGGCAGCGGCGACTCCGTCTTGACGCACATCTCCGGCGCGATCCTGAAGGCCGCGCTGGCCGTCGCTGTCCTCACTCTGCTCGGACGGCTGCTGATGCGTCCGCTGTTCCAGATGGTTGCGGGCACCCACTCGACGGAGCTGTTTGTTGCCGCGACCTTGTTCGTCATCGTCGGCGCAGGGATTGCCGCGCACCAGGCCGGCCTGTCGATGGCGCTCGGAGCATTCGTTGCGGGACTGATGCTGGCGGAGACCGAGTATGGCAAGGCTATCGAGGCCACCGTCGAGCCATTCAAGGGCCTGCTGCTGGGCATCTTCTTCTTCACCGTCGGCATGGCCATCGACTTCCGCGTGTTCATGCGCGAGCCTGGTTGGCTGCTGGCCGCGGTCATCGGCATTCTCGTCGGCAAGGCGATCGTGCTCATCATCCTGGGTCGTCTCTTCAGGCTTTCCTGGCCGGCGGCGGTCGAGATCGGCTTCCTGCTCGGTCCCGTCGGTGAATTCGCTTTCGTCAGCATCGGAATGGCGGCGGCCGGCGGTCTGATCGAGCCTCGCGTTTCGAGCTTTGCCGTCGCCATCACCGCCGTGACGATGGCATTGACGCCGCTTTTGGGCGCGCTCGGACGCCGATTGGCCGCGAAGCTGGGTCCTGAGCGCTCGCCCGATCCCGAACTGGCGGTTCGGCCGCCCGGCGACCGGGCGCAGGCCATCGTGGTCGGCTACGGCCGCGTTGGAAAAGTCGTCTGTTCGCTGCTGACCAGCCATGGCCTGAACTACATCGCGGTCGATCACGAGGCCGTCGCCGTGGCGCGCGACCGCCGCGACGGTCACAAGGTCTATTTTGGTGACGCGACAGAGCTCGGTTTCCTCGAAGCTTGCGGCCTGATGCAGACGACCGGTGTGATCATTACCATCCAGTCGCGGCCGGCGATCGATGCTGTCGTCGAGCGGATCCGGGCGGTGCGGCCGGATGTGCTGATCGTTTCACGTGCGCGGGACGCCGACCATGCCCGCCACCTCTATGCGATCGGCGCAACCGATGCGGTGCCGGAAACCATCGAGGCAAGCCTGCAGCTTTCCGAAGCGGCACTGGTCGGCCTCGGAGTTGCGGTCGGGAATGCGATAGCCTCGGTGCACGAGAAGCGGGATGAATTCCGACTGACGCTGCAGCAAGCCGCCCGCATTGCCGGACAAGAGAAAGTGCGCCCGCTCGATCTCACGGGGCGCCGGTCCCCGCGATAGCCGCCCATCCGGGTCGCTACGCGCTGCGGACTGCGATGATCTGGCAAAACCCGCCCGCGCAGACTACATCTGCGCCATGGCAAACGCTCCATTGGCAAGCTCCCCGCTCCAGGATTTCGTCGACCGGCACGAAAAACTGTTCGTGCTGACCGGCGCCGGCTGCAGCACCAATTCGGGCATTCCCGATTATCGCGACAGCAATGGCAACTGGAAGCGGACCCAACCGGTCAACTTCCAATCCTTCATCTCGGACGAGCATACGCGGCGGCGCTATTGGGCGCGCAGCCTGATCGGCTGGCGGCGGTTCGGCCAGGCTCGCCCGAACGATGCGCATCGTGCGCTGGCCCGGCTCGAGGCGAACGGCCGGTGCGGGATGCTGCTGACCCAGAACGTCGACCGGCTGCATCAATCGGCCGGCTACCGCCAGGTGATCGACCTGCACGGCCGGCTCGACCTGGTTCGCTGCATGGGCTGCGGCCGCAAGACGCCGCGCGATGAGTTTCAGCACGCGCTTGGTCGCGCGAATGCGGCGTGGCTGACGCTCGATGCGGCCGATGCACCCGATGGCGACGCTGATCTGGAGCACGAGGATTTTTCGTCCTTCCAGGTGCCTCCTTGCGAAGCCTGCGGCGGCATCCTCAAGCCCGACGTCGTGTTCTTCGGCGAGAACGTCCCGCGCGACATCGTTGCCACCGCGCAGGATCATCTGGCGCAGGCCGACGCCATGCTCGTCGTCGGCTCGTCGCTGATGGTCTATTCCGGATTCCGCTTCGTACAGGCTGCCGCGCAGCGCAACATTCCGATTGCGGCGGTCAATCTCGGACGCACCCGCGCCGACGATCTCCTGACACTGAAGGTCGAGGAGCGCTGCGAGGCGGCGCTTGCATTCCTGCTCTGATCGCGCGGGCGCCGAACACGTCTTGCCTATTGCATAGGTGCCAAGCAGAATGGCCGGGCGCGGCTTTGTCCTCGTCGTCCATGGCATGGAAATTGCTGCGCTTTCGACCCCAGTCTTGACGATCAGCGCGGAGAATTTGGAATGCTTGAGGGAGCCGAGGTGCGGCTTGCCGTTGATATCGGTGGCACGTTCACCGACATCGTGCTGGACGTGGGGCAGGATCGCAAGACGCGCAAGCTGCTGACGACGCCGCAGCGTCCCGAACAGGCCGTGCTGGACGGGATGCGTCTCATTCTCGCCGATGCGCGCGCGCATATCAGCGACATCGACGTCTTCATTCACGGAACCACGCTGGCGACCAACGCCATCATCGAGCGCCGCGGTGCCAAGACGGCCCTGATTGCGACCGAAGGCTTTCGCGACGTGCTCGATATCGGCACCGAAAGCCGCTACGATCAATATGATCTCGGAATCGACAAGCCGAGGCCGCTGGCGCCGCGCAGCCTGCGTTTCACCGTGCCCGAGCGCGTCGACGCCCACGGCGCCGTCCGTCTCCCGCTCGACGAAGCGTCGGTGCGGGCACTCGCGCCGAAATTGCGCGAGCTGGGCGTCGCGAGCGTCGCGATCGCCTTCCTGCACTCCTATGCCAATCCCGAGCACGAGCGACGTGCGGCCGCGATCCTGGCCGAGGAGATGCCTGATATCTCCGTGACCGTGTCCTCGGCCGTTTGCCCGGAGATTCGCGAGTATGAGCGCACATCGACAGCGGTCGCCAACGCCTATGTGCAACCCCTGATCGACGGCTATCTCGCCCGCATGGCCGACGCCTTGCAGGTCGAGCAGTTCCGCGGCGCCATTTACCTCGTCACGTCCGGTGGCGGCGTCACCTCGATCGAGACGGCACGGCGCTTTCCGGTGCGTCTCGTCGAATCCGGGCCTGCCGGCGGCGCGATCTTCGCGGCGCAGATCGCGGCGCGTCTTGGCGAGAGCAAGGTGCTGTCCTTCGATATGGGCGGCACCACGGCAAAGATTTGCCTGATCGAAAAGTATCAGCCCGAGACCTCGCGCGTGTTCGAGGTCGATCGCGCCGCGCGTTTCCTTAAAGGCTCCGGCCTGCCGGTGCGCATTCCCGTGATCGAGATGGTCGAGATCGGTGCCGGCGGCGGCTCGATCGCCCATGTCGATGCGATGAAGCGCGTCACCGTCGGCCCGGAGAGCGCCTCGTCAGAGCCGGGCCCCGCCTGTTACGGCCGCGGCGGCCAGCGTCCGGCCGTGACCGATGCTGACGTCGCGCTCGGCATGATCGATCCCGATGCTTTTGCGGCCGGGACGATCAAGCTCGACCCGGAGCTGTCGAAGCAGGCGCTGCTGCGCGACGTCGGCGAGCCGCTCGGCATGTCGGCAGAGACTGCGGCCTATGCCGTGCACGAGGTCGTCTGCGAGAACATGGCAAGTGCGGCGCGTGTCCATGCGGTCGAGCGCGGCGAGATTGTCGGCCAGCACACGCTGATCGCCTTTGGCGGCGCGGCACCGCTGCATGCGGCGCGCGTTGCCGAGAAGATCGGCGTTTCCCGCGTGATCGTGCCCTCCAATGCCGGTGTCGGCTCGGCCGTCGGTTTCCTCGCGGCACCGATCGCCTATGAGCTCGTGCGTAGCCGACATGTCCGGCTCGATGATTTCGACACTGAAGTTGTGTCGGATCTCCTGCAGGAGATGGTGACCGAGGCGCGCGCGCTGGTCGAGCCTGGCGCTGCCGGTGCGCCGGTGCGCGAGCGACGTGCCGCTTTCATGCGCTATGTCGGCCAGGGCCATGAGATCTCGGTCGAGCTTCCGAACCGGCGGCTGACGGGGGCCGATCTCGCCGGCCTGCGCCAGAAGTTCGAGGCGGACTATTCCGCGATGTTCGAGCGGCCGATTCCGGGCGCTGCCATCGAGGTGTTGAGCTGGTCGGTGCTTGCGACCACCGAGGCGCGCAATCCGTCCGCCGTTGCCGCCGTCACGCGCAAGCCTGCCGGCAAGGCTATCGGTAGCCGCAAATTCTTCGACGGCCGCGCCGGCGAGGTGATCGAGATCCCGCTCTATCGCCGCGAGGACATGGCGCCGGGCGCGACCATCGCAGGCCCGGCCGTGATCGCCGAGGACGAAACCTCGACCTTCGTCTCCACCAGTTTTGACGCCCATATCGACGGTGCCGGCAGCATCGTCATGGAACGAAAGGCGGCCTGATCATGAGCAAGGCAAATGGCGCGAGCCTGATCGACCTTCAGATCATGTGGCACCGGCTGATCGCCGTGGTCGAGGAGCAGGCCCAGGTGCTGCTCCGCACCGCCTTCAGCCCGATCGTGCGCGAATGCGGTGACCTCTCGGCCGGCGTGTTCGACCTCAAGGGGCGCATGCTGGCGCAGGCCGTGACCGGCACGCCCGGTCACGTCAATTCGATGGCGGAATCGGTCAAGCATTTCATCAATCACTTCCCACTGGATACGATGAAGGAAGGTGACGCCTACATCACCAACGATCCCTGGATGGGCACCGGTCATCTCAACGACTTCGTCGTCACCACCCCCTGCTTCAAGGACGGCAAGGTCGTCGCGCTGTTCTCCTGCACCAGCCATCTCATGGACATCGGCGGCATCGGCTTCGGGCCTGACGCCACCGACGTGTTCATGGAGGGGCTCTACATTCCCATGCTGAAGCTGATCGATCAGGGCGTCGTCAACGAGACGCTGATGGCGATGATCCGCACCAACACGCGGCTGCCGATCGATACCGAAGGCGACACCTATTCGCTGGCCGGCTGCAACGACGTCGGCTGCGAGCGGCTGGTCGAGATGATGACCGAGTTCGGCATCGACACGCTCGATGAGCTCGGCGATTACATCTGCGACCGCTCGCGCGAGGCCGTGCTCGCCGAGATCGCCAAGCTGCCGAAGGGCAGCTGGCGCAACACCATGGTGGTCGACGGCTATGATGCCCCGGTCACGCTGGCGGCGACGCTGACGATCTCGGATGCGGGCATCCATGTCGATTTCGACGGCACTTCCGCGGCCTCGAAGTTCGGCATCAACGTGCCCTTGTCCTACACCACCGCCTACACCGTGTTCGGCCTCGGCTGTGTCGTGGCGTCGCAGATCCCGAACAATGCCGGCTCGCTGTCGCCGCTGACGGTGTCGGCACCCGCAGGCGCGATCCTGAATGCGCCCAAACCCGCGCCGGTCGCCTCGCGCCACATCATCGGCCAGATGCTGCCTGACGTGGTGTTCGGCTGCCTGCGCCAGATCATTCCCGAGCGCGTTCCGGCCGAAGGCACCTCCTGCCTGTGGAATCTCAACGTCCGCGGCCAGACCCGAAGCGGCGTCGGCGGCAATTACGGATTCTCGATGGCGGTGACCTCCAATGGCGGCACCGGTGCGCGCTTCGGCAAGGACGGGCTGTCGGCCACCGCCTATCCCAGCGGCGTGCGCGGCACGCCGGTCGAGATCGCGGAGACGCAGACGCCGCTGATCTTCTGGCGCAAGGAGCTGCGTCCGGATTCCGGCGGGGCAGGGCGCACCCGCGGCGGCCTCGGGCAGATCATCGAGGTCGGCAGCGGCGTCGATGCGCCGTTCGACATCCTGGCGGCGTTCGACCGCATCGATCATCCGCCGCGCGGGCGCGATGGCGGCCAGAACGGCGAGGCCGGCTATGTCGGCCTCAAGTCCGGGAAGAAGCTGCGTGGAAAAGGCTTTCAGCAGGTGCCGCCGGATGACCGGCTGGTGGTGCTGACGCCCGGCGGCGCCGGCATCGGTGCCCCCACGACGCGCGATCGCGCGGCGGTCAGGGACGACATCGAAAGCGGCCTCGTATCTTCAGACAACGCGGTCGAGGTTTATGGGTACACGCGGTGACGCGTCGAAGCGCTTGGTAAACGGAGGGGCTCAATGATCACGCGAAGGAATTTCACCGCGGGCGCAGCGACGCTGCTTGCCGCAGGTCACATCTCGACCCGCGCCCGGGCGGCGACGACGAATTGGGACATGTCGACGGTCTGGCCCGACGGCAATTTCCACACTCAGAATGCGATGGCCTTCGCCGAGGAGGTGAAGAAGCAGACCGGCGGCTCGGTCGCGATCACCGTGAAGGCCGGTGGCCAGCTCGGCTTCAAGGGACCCGAGCATTTGCGCGCCGTGCGCGACGGCCTGGTGCCGCTCGCCGACGTCCTCAACATCCAGCAGGTCGGCGACGAGCCCTTCATGGGCGTCGAGAGCATCCCGTTTCTCTGCGGCTCGGTGGACGAGCTGAAGGTGCTGCACAAATATGTGCGGCCCGAATACGAGAAGATCGCCGCACGCAACAACCAGAAGATCCTCTACATCGTGCCGTGGCCGACGCAGTATCTGCATCTCAAGGCAAAGGTCGGCGACGTCGAGGGTCTGAAGAACATCAAGATCCGCGTGCCCGACAAGAATGCGGTCGATATGCTGAATGCGATCGGCATGGCCGCCGTGATGATCCCCTGGGGCGAAACGATTCCCGCGCTCGCCTCCGGCGCGGTGGCCGGCGTCTCCACTTCGTCGGTGTCGGGCGTCGACGGCAAGTTCTGGGAATTCCTGAAATATGTCTACCCGACCAACCACGTCTGGTCGTCGCAGATGCTCACCGTCAATCTGGATTCCTGGAAGGCGCTCGGCGCCGATCAGCAGAAGCTCGTGGCGGATATCGCCGCTAAGATGGAGCCGGGCTTCTGGGCGAACTCGCTCAAGGCCGACGTCGACAGCCTCAACCGCCTCAAGGAGGGCGGCATGGAGGTTGTGCCGGTCTCGGACGCGATGATGACGGATATCCGGGCCAAGACCGCACCGCAGCTGGATGCCTTCCTCAAGCGCGTGCCGGCGGCCGACAAACCGGTGCGGGCCTATCTCGCCGACATGAAGCGCGGCTGAGGGCGGGATCTTGGTGAGCTTTTCGCCCGAAGCACCGCAAAGCCTCAATGCAGCGGCGCCCGCGCCGCTGCGCATCCTGCTCGATGGCATCGATCGGCTCGGCCGTCTCGACGGCTGGATCGGCGGCGGATGCCTGTTGATGCTGACGCTGCTGATGCTGTGCGAGGTCGCAACTCGCTTCCTCTCGAATTTACTGTCGTTCTTCCCGCCGACGATCTCGATTGCCTGGGAGTACTCGTCTTACCTGATGGCGGCGTCCTTCACCTTCGGCGCCGCCATGACCCTGCGCGTCGGCGGCCACATCCGCGTCGTGCTGCTGCTCAAGAATGCACCAGTGCCGGTGCAGCGCGCGCTCGAGATTCTCTCGGCGGCCGCCGGCTTCGCCTTCATGGCGTTCCTGACCTCCGCCATGGCGAAGTTCGCCTTTGCCGCGTATACGCGCGGCCAGGTCTCGACCTCCAGCGATACGCCGCTGTGGTTTCCGGAGGCCGTCGTCACCTTCGGCATGCTGCTGCTCACGCTGCAATTCCTGGCACGCGCGATCCAGGCCGTGCTCGGTCTGCCGCTGGAGGATCACCGCATGAAGGCCTCTCCCGTCGAATGACCGCCACGCCCGCACCCGGATTCAAGATCGCATGACCATCGAAGTCGTCGCCCTGTTCGCGATCCTGTTTGCGCTGCTGGCCTGCGGCGTGTGGATTGGCCTCACTCTCGCGCTCACCGCGACGCTTCTGCTCGCGATGTTCCGCTCGATCCCACTCGACAAGCTGTTGCCGCAATACGCCTGGAACATCCTGACCACGCAGGAGCTGTTGGCGCTGCCGCTGTTCATCCTGATGGGCGAGCTGCTGTTTCGCACCCGCCTGTCGCGCTCGCTGTTTCAGGGGCTGGCGCCCTGGGCGGGTCTTCTGCCGGGCCGCCTTCTGCATGTCAACGTGATAGGCTGCACCATCTTTGCGGCGATCTCGGGCTCGTCGGCCGCGACCACGCAGGTGATCGGCCGCATGTCGCTCAACGAGCTGCTGCGCCGCGGCTATTCGCGCGACATCGCGATCGGCTCGCTCGCCGGCGCCGGCACGCTCGGCTTCCTGATCCCGCCGTCCAACATCATGATCATCTACGGCGTGCTCGGCGACGTCTCGATCCTGAAGCTGTTCACCGCCGGCGTGCTGCCCGGCCTGCTGCTCGCTGCAACCTTCATGGGCTGGGTGATGCTGCATACCAGCCTCAAGCCCGCGATGGTGCCGGAGACGGAAGCGAAGCTTTCGCAGGTGCCCTGGAGCGAGCGCTTCGCCGCGCTGAAGGACCTCGCGCCGGCGCTGTTCCTGATCGCCTGCGTGCTCGGCTCTATGTATGGCGGGCTCGCGACGCCGTCGGAAGCCGCCGCCGTCGGCGTGCTCGGCGCGGCGCTGGTCGCCTGGGCGCAGGGCTCGATGTCGCAGCAGGTGATGCGCGACGTGCTGATCGGCTCGGTCGTGACCTGCTCGATGATCGCGCTGATCGTGCTCGGCGCCTCGATCCTCGGCAATGCCGCGGCCTTTCTCGGCATCCCGCAGGCGGTCGCCGCCTTCGTGAAGGGCTTGGGATTGTCGCCCTTCATGCTGATCGTGGTGCTGGTCGTCTTCTACCTGATCCTCGGCTGCTTCCTCGACGGGTTCTCGATGATCGTGATGACTTTGCCGATCGTGCTGCCCATCGTGAAGGGGGCGGGATTCGACGAGATCTGGTTCGGCATCTTCCTCGTGCTCGCGGTCGAGATGGCGCAGATTACGCCGCCCGTCGGCTTCAACCTGTTCGTCATCCAGGGTCTCACCGAGGACGGCCTCGGCTACATCGCGCGCGTCACGATGCCCTACCTGATGATCATGATCGGCTTCGTGCTGCTGCTGACGCTCTGGCCCGGCATCGTCACGATTCTACCGCGGGTGCTGTACGGGTAGTCAACATCTCGACGCCGGCACTTTCGACAGCTCCCGGCCAGGCCGTCCGCCCCGCCTACCATCCGTTGTGTTGCCCGACGGGCAAAACACGCCAGCGCTGGGTCGATATCCCTACACAAAATATTCGAATTTACAGAAGTTCGGTTTTGCCGTACAAGCCGAAACATCCCGCCCGCCACAAGGGGCGTTTCGCGATCGTCACGGGACGCGGGCCGGGATGCGGTGGCCGCGACGGCGTCGGCGCGCGTGGTAGCTGCAGGGCGGGAAACCGTGAGCAGCGGCAGGCGCGGTACGACACGGCGCTGACAGCGTCTTCGAATGGCCTCGACGGCGAGCGCACGCCAGCCATGGAGAACCCAGCGAAGATGTGCGCGGACGGAGAAGTCGTGTGGTCCTGACGCCCGGGGTCTGTGCGTCAAGTCCTGCGGTGATGTGGCGGCCAACCGGCGCGCGCATCACACATCCGCAAGGCGACGGGGGCAATAGTGCATCGCTCCCCGAGGAGAGCACGAAGGACACCGTGAAAACCATCGCGCAGGGAAGGCCGGGCGACCGGCACACCTGTCGTCCACCCCGTGCGCGCTTCTTTAGCACACGCGGGACTTCGGGTGCCAGCCGGCGCCCGGCCTTCCCTGCGCCCTTGCTATTATTAGGGCGGAAGAGATCAGCAAAGCTCGGGCAAGTCAGGCCGCGAGAATAAGCAGTCATGTCCATCGCTAAACAACGGTCTCGTGCCCGGACGCAGCGCAACGCGCCGCGTCTTCGCGGCGTGGTGCGCTGCAGAGCCGGGGCCCATGCATCAGCGGAATGTGCGGCCATCTGGGTCCCGGCTCTGCGCAGCAGCGTGAGAACGCTGCAGCGCGTCCGGGACACGAGAGAGGCGCGCAAAACGCTGTCCCGGCCTTGTCGGCAGGGACGACGTCTTGCGCGAGGAGCAGCGAAGGGGTGTTCAGTTCGGCTTACGCCGCCGCCTTCTTGCGCGCGAGCTCGGCCTTGTACAGCTCGAACTCTTCAGCAACCGCCTTCGCAACTGACGGCCGATGGCGCAGGCGCTCGTAATAGGCCTTCACGTTCGGCCATTTCGCGAGCTCGATCGGCGGCGTCGCCATGGTCCAGTTGATGACCGTGACCAGGTAAGCGTCGGCGACGCTGAAATGGTCGAGCAGGTAGTCGCGCCCCTTCAGGTAGTTGTCGAGATAGTCGAGCCGCGACAGGTTCTTCTCGAGGGCATAGGCCTTGGCCTCCTGCGGCGCCTTGCGGTCGAGCAGCGGGATGAAGAGGCCCTTATGAAGTTCGGTGCCGATGAAGCAGAGCCATTGATGCAGACGCGTGCGATCGATGCCTGCCGCGGCGCCGAGCCCGGATTGCGGGAAGCGGTCGGCAACATATTGCAGGATTGCCGCGTTCTCGGTCAGAACCACGCCCTCGTCGGTGCGCAGCGTCGGCACCAGGCCGATCGGATTGACGGCGCGGAAGTCGGAGCCGTCGTTCAGCACGGTCTTGGTCGGCGGGTCGACCTCGAGATAGTTGGCCTCGGCACCGGCTTCATACAGCGCGACGCGGGTCGCCATCGAACAGGCGAGCGGCGAGAAATAGAGATCCATCTGTAGCCTCCTTGGGCAATTCCTGAGATTTCGCTCAACCTGGCCAGATTGATTTTTGTACCATCTTGCATAATATAGGATCGGTCAAGGATTAAATTGCGAAATGGTACAAAAATCGAAGCCGCCAGCTGCTGCCAGTGAACCCGAGCGCCGCGGCCAACCCAAGCGCCGCGGCCGTCCACGCGCCTACGAGCCCGACGTTGCACTCGGCAAGGCGCTCGACCTGTTCCGCAGGCAGGGTTTTGCCGCGACCTCGCTCGATGATTTGAGCGAAGCGACCGGAATGAACCGCCCGAGCCTCTACGGCGCCTTTGGCGACAAGCGGGAGCTCTACATCAAGAGCTATCAGCGCTACCGCGAGGACGCGCGGGCTTCCATGGCCGCGATCTTCCGCGAGGAGATGCCGGTGCGTCAGCGGCTGGAACGCATCTTCGCCTCCGCGCTCAACATCTATCTCTCCGGCGAGACCGGTCCGCGCGGCTGTTTTACGGTGGTGACCGCGGCGTCAGAAGCCGTAGGCGATCCCGAGATCCGCGCCATGGTGCTCGATGGTCTGACCGAGCTCGACAAGGCCTTTGCAAACTGCTTCCGCCGCGCCAAGGAGAACGGCGAGTTGCCGGAGAGCGCCGATCCGGTCGTGCTGGCGCAGATCGCATCAGCCACCGTCCACACCATCGCCATCCGCTCGCGCGCGCGCGTGGCGCGCAAGGAGCTGGAGGCGATCGTGAAGGGCGCGATCGATGTGATGGTGGGGGCCAAGCAGTAGACGTCGTCCCGGACAATGCGCCCAAAGCGCGCGCAGATCCGGGACCCATAGCCCCAGGGAGCGGTTTGGCGAAGATTCGCAGTTGAAGAGTCTTCGAGACGAACACCGCGCGCTATTGGTAGATCACGCGGTTTGGGTCCCCGCCTTCGCGGGGACGACAGTGAGTATGCTGCGCGATCCTGCGTCCAGCTACGCCGCGCGGATCTGCGCGAGGAAGCGATCCACCTCGTCCCGCAGTCGCTGCGACTGCTTCGACAGCTCGATCGCCGAACCCAGCACCTCCTCGGCCGCCGTGCCCGTTGCGGCGATGCCGGCAGTGACACCGGAGATGTTCTGCGAGACCTCGCCGGTGCGGGCAGCCGCCTGCTGGACGTTCTGTGCGATCTCCTGCGTCGCCGTGCCCTGCTGGCCGACGGCTGCGGCGATCGCGGCGGAGATTTCGTCGACCTGCTGGATCGTCGCGCAGATCGACTGGATGCCGTCCACAGCGCCTGATGTCTCGCCCTGCACCGCGTTGACCTGTGCCCCGATCTCTTCGGTCGCCTTCGCCGTCTGCGTCGCCAGTGCCTTGACCTCGGAGGCGACCACGGCAAAGCCGCGGCCGGCTTCGCCCGCGCGCGCCGCTTCGATCGTCGCGTTCAGCGCCAGCAGGTTGGTCTGGCCCGCGATGCCGTTGATGAAGGAGACGACGTCACCGATCTTTTGCGCCGCGTCCGCCAGGCTCTGCACGCGCTCGTTCGAGCGCCGTCCGTCGCTCGCGGCCTTGCCCACCACTTCGGTCGCGTGGGCGAGGCGCCGGCTGATCTCGGTCATCGACGAGGACAGCTCCTCCGCCGCCGCCGCGACGGTCTGCACATTCTCCGAGGCCAGTGTCGAGGCCGACGACACCGCGCGCGTCTGCTGTCGGGACTGCTCGACGATGGCCGACATCGACCGCGCCGTATGCTCCATCTCGACCGCAGCCGAGGACACCGTGGTGACGACGTCGCGGATGCTGGCCTCGAAATTGTCGGCAAGCGCAGCGAAGGCGCGCCGCTTCTCCGCTTCGGACTGCGCCTTGGCCTCCAGCTGCTCGGCCTGAAGCTTGCCAAAGCTGACGGCGTTGTCGCGGAACACCGCGACCGCCTTCACCATCGCCCCGACCTCGTCATTCGCCTTGCTGGCGGGGATGGTGACGTCGGTCCGGCCGTCTGCGAGCTCGCGCATGACGGACGTGATGGAGAGGATCGGACGCGAGATGCTGCGGGCGATGAGATAGCCGACGATGGCGGCAAGTACGAGCCCGATCGCGGCGATCGCGATCGCGAGCATCCAGGCGCGGTCGGCCGAGGCCTCGTAATCGGCATTGTCCATCACCAGCTCGACGGCGCCGAGCGGCTTTCCGGAAAAATCCTTGATCGGTCCGAGCAGCGCTGCCACCGGCGTGTTGTCGAGCTTGGCCCGCTTCACCGTGAAGCTGCCTGTGGTAGCGCGGCCGTAATCGGCCGCGTCGAAGAAGCTCTTGCCCTTCAGCGTGCCGCCGAACAGCTTGAAGCCCGAGCCGTCGGCGAGGTGGAAGGCGACGTCGACATGGCGGTTGGTCTTGAAATCGTCGAGGAAGGACTGGCCGAAGGTCAGGCCGAATTCGACCGAGCCGAGATGCTTAGCCCCTTGCGCGATCGGCACCACGCCGCGGATACCGAGCCCGGCGACGCCGCCTTCGAGGCCGACCACGACCTTGCGATCCTGGTTGGCGACGACGACGGTCTTGCGGAATCCACTGAGGTCGTCGCCGAACTTGGCGGGCTGGTGCACGCGCAGGAACGAGGTCGCTGGCGCCACATGGAACTGGAACTGCTCGACACCGTATTCCGATTTGGTCGCGGCAAAGACCGGCCCGAACAGGGCTATCAGGGCGTTGCGGTCCTGCTTGGCCATCGCATCCTGCGTCGCCGGCATCGCGGCCACGACCGTGCTCATGGCGGCGGCCCGGTGCGATTCCTCGGCGATGCGCGACTGAAGGGCATCATAATGGCTCTGCAGCTCGCGCTGGTCGGCGCGGTCGATGATCCCCGCGATGATCCACATCGCCCCGAGCACCGCAAACAGGGCGGTTGCCGCCGCCGTCACCGCGAGGGCAACCGTGATCCGCATCCTGAGGCCGAGGCTCGCGCGCATGTTCGACTCGTTGTTTGAGCGTTGGTTAACAACGCTTATCAACTTCTCGCTAAGAGAGGGTGAACGGGATACCGGCGGAGCGCTGTGGTTGTGGGGGAGCGGGATGCGGCCAAGAGCACAGCTGTCGTCCCCGCGCACGCGGGGACCCATAACCACAGGGAGAAGTTTGGCGAAGACTGGTCGCTCGGTACTGCAATTGTGCGCGATCGATAGATCACGCGGTATGGGTCCCCGCGCCCGTGCGCAATTGCGCACTAGGCGGGGACGACGGCGAGTATAAGGCGCGCGGGCGCCTCCCCGGACAGCCGAGCCTCAATACCCCCTGGTCCGGTCCACCACGTTCTCCAACGCGCCGCCGGCCTCGAACCGTGCGATCTGCTCGGCGACATAGGCCGAGATCGCGTCCGCGTCGGTGTCGGCTGCGTTGTGGGGCGTCAGCACCACCTTGGGATGGGTCCAGAACCGGCTGTCCGCCGGCTGCGGCTCCTGCACGAAGACGTCGAGCGAGGCGGCGCCCAGCGTGCCGTCGTCGAGGCAGGCGAGGATGTCGGCCTCGTTCTGCAAGCCCCCGCGGCCGGCATTGATCAGCACCGGCGCGCCGAGCGGGCTGTTGCGGTTGAGCTTGGTGAAGACGTCGCGGTTGAGGATGCCGTGCGTGTCGGGCGTCAGCGGCAGCAGGCAGACCAGGATGTCGGTCTTGCGCAGGAAGGCATCCATGCCGGCGGTGCCATGGAAGCATTCGACGCCGTCGATCGTGCGCGGGCTGCGGCTCCAGCCGGCGACGCGGAAGCCGAGCCGGCGCAGCACGTCGGCCGCATCCGCTCCTAACGTGCCAAGCCCCATGACGCCAACCGTGACCGCGCTCGCAGGCCATTGATATTTCGGCTCCCAGCGTTTTGCCCGCTGCGAGTCCCGCAAATAGAGCTCCTGGCGGTGATGCATCAGCACGTGCAGCACGACATATTCAGTCATGCGGCCGGTCAGGTCGGGTACGGCGACCCGGACCAGCGGCACATCGGGCAGGCTCTTGTCCGCCATCAGCGCATCGACGCCGGCGCCGAGATTGAAGATCGCCCGCAGATTGGGGAAGGCGCCGAGATCGCCGGGCACCGGCTTCCACACCGTGGCATAGTGCACCTCGGCGGGATCGAGCGTGGAATCCGGCAGCAGCACCACACGGCGGCCGCCGCAGACAGCATCAAACCGGGCCTTCCAGCGCTCCGGCAACCAGTTCTGCTGCGTGCTGTTGATCAGGACGGCCAGTGTGCCCTTGGTCATTCGAAGTGCCTCGTCGGGTTCCGCTTACGAAGGCCCTCCTTGGCACGATCTGCCGGATTTTTCTCGCAAATTTTTTGCGCAGTCCTGTCGGGGCGGGGCATATTGGCGCGTCTTTAGAACAGACGAGGAAAGTGTCGCCTATGCTTTATGCCATCCTTTGCTATCACGATGAGGACTTCGTCGGCTCCTGGAGCAAGGAGCAGGACGAGGCCGTGATGAAGAAGCTCGCCGTGGTGCAGGAGAAGCTCACCCAGCAGGGCCGGCTCGGGCCGGTCGCGCGGCTGCTGCCGACCACGGCAGCTGCGACCTTGCGCAAGGAAGATCCGCCGCTGGTGCTGGACGGCCCTTATGCCGAGACCAAGGAGCAGCTGCTCGGCTTCTACATCGTCGACTGCAAGAATCTCGATGAGGCGCTCGACGTCGCCCGCGACCTTGGCGCTGCCAATCCCGGCGGCGCATATGAGGTGCGTCCCGTCGGCGTGTTCCGGCCCGGAGGAAACCTGACGTGAGCGAGACCGATACCTCCTGGATCGAGACCGCGCTGACCTCGGCGCGACCCCAGGCGGTCGGCGCGTTGCTGCGTTATTTCCGCGATCTCGACACCGCCGAGGAGGCGTTCCAGAACGCCTCCCTGCGCGCGCTCAAGTCCTGGCCGCAGAACGGGCCGCCGCGCGATCCCGCGGCCTGGCTGATCATGGTCGGCCGCAATGCCGCCATCGACGAGGTGCGCCGAACCCGCAAGCAGCAGCCGCTGCCGGAGGACGATCAGGCGATCTCCGATCTCGACGACGCCGAAGGCGCGCTGGCCGAGCGGCTGGACGGCTCGCACTACCGCGACGACATCTTGCGGTTGATGTTCATCTGCTGCCATCCGCAATTGCCGGCGACGCAGCAGATCGCGCTGGCGCTGCGCATCGTCTCGGGCCTCACCGTGAAGCAGATCGCGCGCGCCTTCCTGGTTTCGGAAGCGGCGATGGAGCAGCGCATCACCCGCGCCAAGGCGAAGGTCGCCGAAGCCGGAACGCCGTTCGAAGCGCCCGGCGCAATCGAGCGCTCCGAGCGGCTCGCCGGTGTCGCGGCGATGATCTATCTGATCTTCAACGAGGGCTATTCGGCGAGCGGCGACACCGCGGAGATCCGCAAGCCACTCTGCGAGGAGGCGATCCGGCTGGGGCGCCTGCTGCTCAGGCTGTTTCCGAGCGAGCCGGAGATCATGGGGCTCACGGCGCTCATCTTGCTGCAGCATGCACGCAGTGCCGCGCGCTTTGCCGCCGACGGCTCGCTGATCCTGCTGGACGACCAGGACCGTTCGCTTTGGAACAGCACCATGATTGCGGAAGGGCTGGCGCTGATCGACAAGGCGATGCGGCATCGCCGCAGCGGGCCCTATCAGATCCAGGCCGCGATCGCTGCATTGCATGCCCGCGCGCCGACGCCGGAGGAGACCGACTGGGCGCAGATCGACCTGCTCTATGGCGCACTCGAGCTCGTGCAACCGTCTCCGGTGGTGACGCTCAACCGCGCGGTCGCGGTCTCGAAGGTGCAAGGGCCGCAAGCCGCGCTCGATCTGATCGAGCCGCTTGCGCCGAAGCTCGCCAACTACTTCCATTTCTACGGCGTGCGCGGCGCCTTCCTGATGCAGCTCGGCCGCAACGACGAGGCGCGTGTCGCCTTCGACCGCGCCATCGCGCTTGCCAACACATCCGCAGAGGCGGCCCACATCCGCATGCACATCGATCGCCTGATCCGGGACAGCCAGCCGAAGTCCGGCGCGCGGCAGAGCGCGAAAGTGAAGTGACGGCGTACGCGTCATTCCGGGATGGTCCGAAGGACCAGACCTCAGGTGCGCACTTGCGCACCGGGGAATCTCGAGATTCTCAGGTGCGCAATAGCGCACCATAGTTCACCCTTCGGGTGCCCCGGAATGACGGCAGAATAATTTCGTCTTCAATTGTCGGCCTCCGCCGTTTCCGTTCGTCCTAAGCCCGTATCCACGGAGCTCCTCATGCTGAAAGCCGTTGCCATTATCGCCATCCTGCTCGCCGCCGGACTTGCGGGCGTCCTTGCCTTTGCCCTGACAAAACCTGACACCTTCCGCGTCGAGCGGAGCCTCGCGGTGAAGGCGCCGGCCGGTGCGATCTATCCGCAGGTCGCCGATTTCCGCCGCTGGACCAACTGGTCCCCCTATGAGACCCGCGATCCCGCCATGAAGCGTACCTTCGGTGGATCTGAGGGAGGCAAGGGCGCGACCTATGCCTGGGACGGCAACAACAATGTCGGCGCCGGCCGCATGGAGATCCTCGAGGCGACCGGGCCGTCCAAGCTTCGCATCAAGCTCGATTTCGAGCGGCCGTTCGAAGGTCACAACACCGCCGAGTTCACCTTTGTGCCGCAAGGCGATGCCACTCTGGTCACATGGGCGATGTACGGTCCGGCTCCGTTCATGTCCAAGATCATGCAAGTGTTCATCAACATGGACAGCATGATCGGCAAGGATTTCGATGCCGGCCTCATCAGCCTGAAGAAGCTCACCGAGAAGCAATAAGCCTCACTGCAAACGAAGAGGAGAGAAACGATGCTCAACGCTTATCTGTTCTATCAGGACACCTGCGAAGCTGCGTTCAACTTCTACGCCAAGGTCCTTGGCGGCAAGATCGACGCCATGATGCGGTCATCGGAGGCGCCGCCGGACATGCCCGCCGCGCCCGGCCGCGAGAAGATGATCATGCATGCGCGGATGTCATTGCCCGACGGCAGCGTGCTGATGGCTTCCGACGCGCCGCCGGAGCATTTCGCCAAGCCGCAAGGCTTTTCGATCTCACTCACGGTCAAGGACCCTGCAGATGGCGAGCGTAAGTTCAACGCGCTCGCCGATGGCGGCAGCGTCACCATGCCGTTCAGCAAGACGTTCTGGGCCAAGGGCTTTGGCATGTGCGTCGACAAGTTCGGCATTCCCTGGATGGTGAACTGTCCGGCCGAAGGGATGTGACAGGCGCGAGCCTGCATGATCTGTTGAGTCGCAATCCCCTCTCTGCACTGTCGCGGGAGAGGGGACGCCTGGATTTATCGCGTCATACCCGGATCGGTCGTGAGCTCGCTCAACGGATCGATCCGGTCGCGTCCTCGCTTTGTTGCGGCGACTGAACGCAGCGAGGGCAGATCACGAGCTTGGTGCCGAGCTGCTTGTCGTTCTCGGCTTCGATCTCGTCATGGATCGCCCACCACGCCTCCGAGTATGGCCGCAAGGTGCCGAGCACTCGTTCCCGTTCCTGATTGGGATCACTTGCCGCGGGCGCGGGGTTCGTCGCGCGCCGTTTCGCGACATGCGGGCGGTTCGAGCCTTTGTTGGGGTCCTGGCCAAGGCCATCCCATGCGATCGGGCGACGCTCCTGCGCCGATGCGACTGCACATCCAAGCAGCGCTGTGCAGAAAGTAAGCAAAATGAAGCCGCGTCGTATCATGCCGGACCCAAAGTTCGATGCGCAAATGCGCAAGCTTCCGCACGGGAAACTTGCATCGCATCAGTCAAATGGAACTTAAGGCAAACGATTGGCCGGCGTGGCCGAGGAATGAACGCACGATTCGCATCACTTTGCGGGAGCAGTGAGGCCGCTTCGTGAAACCATGCGGACTGCATCGCACAACAATTGACGCAATATTGGGCTGTAATCTGCACGTCAGAATCGCTATTGGTGACTCACAAAATCTAAAAAGCTGGGGTGGACGTCACTTGGAAGGGGAGCGACCGATGGCGGCGGCGCTACAGATCAATTTTGCCCTGTGGGGGATGCTTATCTGCGTCAGCATGAAGCTGGGGCCGGTGATCCAGACTCTTTACTGACGGCAGCCAAAGCGTGATGGCGTGGAGACGCCGGTGCGCACATTGGGTGCGAGCACAGGGAACCTGCCGTGTGGCCTCGGGCCGGCCAAGCCAAATGCCTTTGATGTGACGCAACGCGGTTCACAGAACTCATTCACGTCACATGCGTGGCGGCTGCCACATTCGTCAGCGGCAGCGCGGATAGATCGCGGCGAGATCGCGCCCCTTGAGCAAGAGCAGCCGCGAGGTGAGGCCGCCACGGCGGCTGATCCAGTCGCGCACTGGGCCGGGATAGGCGGCAAGCACCGCGACCGATGCTTCCGGCTCGGCATAAAAGCGCCCGCGCCGGTCGACCGAACGTGCCGCATGGAAGCCGAGCACGGCGCGCTTGGTGACGCAGATGCGCTCGCCCGGCACGATGCTCAGCACCAGGGTGCAGGCAGACAGGCAGGGACCATCGATCACCACGCGCTCGCCGCTCTCGCGCACCTTCTCGAACAAATCGAGGAACGGCCCCACCTGTCCGCCCGGAGACTGGATGATGCGGATTTCAGCGGACGCGGGCGCGGTGGCGAGCATCGCGAATGCTAGCATCAGGGCGTTGAGCAAAGAGATGCGTCGCATGAACCACTCCACAAACTCGATTCCGAAGGGTGGGCAAAGCGTAGCGGGCCCACCATTGGAACCGCAAATTCCGGAGATGTGGCGGGCACAGCGCTTGCGCGCCTTTGCCCACGCTACAATTTCTGGACCTACCCGTTGCGGCGCTGGCCGCGCAGCGTGGGCAGGCCGATACCTGCAGCATCGAAGCCGCCATCCACGGCCAAAATTTGGCCGGTGATGTAGCTCGCATTTGCCGAGCACAGGAAGTAGATCGCTTCCGCAAGCTCCTCCTCCAGGCCGTAGCGGTTGAGCGGAATGGCGTCGTGATAGTCGGCGCGGATCTCCTTGGTGTGCACCTGCTTCGCCATCGCGGTGTCGACCGGTCCCGGCGCGACTGCGTTGACGCGGATGTTGAGGGAGGCGAGTTCGACAGCGAGCTGCTTGGTCAGGTGTGCGAGTCCGGCCTTGCTGGTGCCGTAGGCCGAGCGCAGCGTCGAGGCGCGCACCGCCGAGATCGAGGTGATGTTGACGATGGCGCCGCCATGGCCCTCGCGCATCAAGGGAACCGCGGCCTTGGTGCAGAGGAACGGGCCGGTGAGATTGACCTCGAGCACGCGGCGCCAATCGGTCTCGGACGTCTCCATCAGCGGCGCGAACACCGCGATGCCGGCATTGTTGACCAGTGCATCCAGTCGGCCGAACCGGCGCTCGACCGCCTCCATTGCATCGCTCACCGCGGCGGCGTCCGAGACGTCGCAGGTCAGCGCCAGCGTCGCCTCGTCCTGACCGATCTCCGTGACGGCGCGGCCGAGCAACTCGCCCTCGATATCGAGCAGCGCCACGCGCCAACCCTCGGCCAGGAACTTCTTCGCGGTCGCAAGCCCGATGCCGCGGGCGGCTCCGGTGACGACAGCGATTTTTTGCGGGGCTTGCGGCATGGGAGATTTGTCCTCGAGTAGCATATGGGCGCAGGAGTGCAGGCTCCTTTTACTGCGCTTTTGTGCTGACGAGGAAGGGGCAGGCGAGGGCTGCGTGCAGCTGGAAAAATGCCAAATCCGTCACCTGAGGCGGCCGCCTCGAAGGATGACGAACATGGCGGGGAAGTCGTCCTTACGCCAGCTCCGCCGAGGCACGCTGCATGTTGGCCGACATGTCCGCGGTCACGATGCTCTGCTCCTCGACCGCGGCTGCGGTGGAGGCGATGAACTCGTTGACGCCTGCGATCGCGGCCTTGATCGCGGTCAGGGAGTTCGCGACGTCGCCGGAGATGGTGTTCAGCGCGTCGATTTCGGACGTGATCGTGTCGGTCGCCTGCTTGGCCTGGCTCGCGAGGTTCTTCACCTCGGACGCGACCACCGCAAAGCCGCGTCCCGCTTCGCCGGCGCGGGCCGATTCAATCGTGGCGTTGAGCGCGAGCAGATTGATCTGGCTGGTGATGCCCGAGATCATCTCGACGATGCCGCTCATGGCCTGTGCGGCGGCCGTCAGCTTCTGGGCCTGGCCGTCGGCGGACTCGACCCTTGTGGTCGCGACCTTGGACGTCTCGCGCGACTTCGTCATGGTCTCGGAGATTTCGCGGATCGATGCGCTCATCTGCTCGCTGCCGGCGGCGACCGCCTCGATCATCCCGCGCGCGTTGTCGGCCTTCTTGCGGCCGATCGCCTGCGCGGTGATGTCGGTGGCGTATTTCACCACCTTGTACGGCTTGCCGTTGAGATCGAAGATCGGGTTGTAGGACGCCTGGATCCAGATCTCGCGGCCCCCCTTGGCGATGCGCTTGTATTCGGCGGCCTGGTATTCGCCGCGATTGAGCGCTTCCCAGAACTGGCGGTAGGCGGCCGAATTCTTCTCGTTCGGCTCGACGAACATGGAATGGTGCTGGCCCTTGATCTCGGCCAGCGCATAGCCCATCGCCTTCAGGAAATTCTCGTTGGCGGTGCGGATCGTGCCGTCCATGTTGAACTCGATCACCGCCTGCGACTTCTGGATCGCGGCGAGCTGGCCGTCATTGTCGGCCGCCTTCATCTTCTGCGCGGTGACGTCGGTGGCGAACTTCACCACCTTGAGCGGCCTGCCCATCTCGTCGAGGATCGGGTTGTAGGTCGCGAGGATCCAGATTTCCTTAGCCCCCTTGCCGAGCCGCTTGTATTCGGCCGCCTCGAACTGGCCGCGGTTCAGCCGCGCCCAGAAATCGGAATAGGCCGAGCTCGCGCGATCCTCCGGCGTCACGAACATGCTGTGGTGCTTGCCCTTGATCTCGTCGAGCGAGTAGCCCATCGCATTGAGGAAGTTCTCATTGGCGGTGACGATGGTGCCGTCCATGTTGAACTCGATCACGGCCTGCGCACGGCCGATCGCGGCGAGCTTGCCGGCCTCCTCCATGGCCCTCATCTTGTAGGCCGTGATGTCGGTGGCGAACTTGATGAAGCTGACCACCTTGCCGCTCTCGTCGCGCAGCGGCGCGTAGGAGGCGTGGACCCAGACCTCCTTGCCGTTCTTGCCGTAGCGCCGGTATTGCGTGGTCTGGAACTCCCCGCGGTTCAGACTGGCCCAAAAATCGCGGTAGCGAGCGCTCTCGCGCTCGGCCGGGCTGACGAAGATGCTGTGGTGCTTCCCCTTGATCTCGGCAAGCGTGTAGCCGCTCATCTTGAGCAGGTTCTCATTGGCATCGAGGATGGTGCCGTCGAGATCGAATTCGATCACGGCCTGCGAGCGATCGAGCGCTTCGACCTCCGCGATGGCGTGCCTGACTTTCTTGCTTTGGAAATTGAACACGTGAGCCCCGCAATATTCTGGTGATAATCGGGAGCATGGTCGTCGTGCCCCTCTGAGACAAAAAGTTGCATGCTCTTCTTGAGCATCTGTAAACTTTGACGAAAACCGTGACGGGTTCGGCGTTCTCGCTTGCGTGGATCATCTATTTCAACTTGCGAGCGTTCTGGCTTCATGTGCACGGAGCCGTTCATAGACGGGCGGTATTTTTACGGAACTGCGCAGGCATCATTTTCGCGGCGTGTTGCCGCAGGCCGGGTCTGTTCGTTGTCGGCTTGGACAATCGCGAACCGTCTTTCATCGGGATGCCGCCACGGAGACGATCGATGCCTGACGACAATGAGCGCATGATTCGGAGCCTGTTCGCCGCCTACCTCGCCAACGACCGGCAACAAGTGAGCGATGCGCTCGCCGACGATTTCCGTTTCACCAGCCCGTTCGACGACGAACTCGACAAGCCGACCTATTTCGAACGCTGCTGGAAGGATACCGGCTGGATCGCGCGTCACGAGATCGAGCGCATCTTCGTCCGTGGCGACGAGGCCTTCGTCACCTATCGCTGCCAGGCAACGGACGGCAGGAGCTTCCGTAACACCGAGTTCTTCACCCTGGCCGGGGGCAAGGTTCGCCGGATCGAGGTCTATTTCGGAGCAGCCCGCCAGGACGGTCGTTTCCTGCCCCAGCCGCGCTAGGGCCGGGCCCCTCCAGATTATTTCCGCGGGCGTGTCGGTTCCGTGAGGGTTCGTTCGTCTTGAAGGCGAGCGGGCCTGCGCCTCACGGCGCATCCCGGAACCACCGCAGAAGCCAGGATACGGACCCATGCGATTCATGATGTTGATGATCCCGCTCGGCTACGAGGCCGCGCCGCCGGACGTCCAGCTCGATCCCGAGCGCGTCGCGGCGATGATGCGCTACAACGAGGCGCTGAAGGACGCGGGCGTGCTGATTACGCTCGATGGCCTGCATCCGCCGTCGATGGGCGCGCGGGTTTCGTTTGCGACCGGCGAGCCTGTCGTGACCGACGGCCCATTCACCGAAGCCAAGGAAGTCCTTGGCGGCTATTGGATGATCGAGGTCGCCTCGCGCGCCGAGGCGATTGCCTGGGCGAAGAAGTGTCCGGCTTCGGCCAATGAGATCATCGAGATCCGGCAAGTCCAGGAGATGAGCGACTTTCCGCCCGACGTGCAGGAGGCCGCGGCCGGTTTCGGCGACCTGAAGAGGTAGCCACAGCGATCGCGATGAAATCGCGTCTGTCATCATTCAATCAGCAAGGAGAGAACCGATGAGCACCGAACATAAATTCCTCGCCGTCTATCTCGGCAGCATGAGCGGCGAAAAGATGAAGGCCTGGCATGCGATGCCGGAGGCGGAACGGAAGGCAAAAGAGCGCGAGGGCATGGCCGCCTGGCACGGCTGGGTCGAGAAGCACAAGGACGTCATCGTCGAGATGGGCGGCCCGCTCGGCAAGACCCGCCGGATCGACGGACGCGGCATTGCCGAGATCAGCAATGCGCTGACCGGCTTCACGGTGGTACGGGCCGCCTCACAGGAGGAAGCTGCAAAACTGTTCGAGAACCATCCGCATTTTGCGATCTTCCCGGGCGAGGCGATCGAGGTCATGCCCGTGCTGCCGATACCGCAGATGTAGCTGCGGACGAGGCCAATTCCGGGTGCGATGCCGTCGCTCCGGCCCGGCATCGACCGTGAAAGTACGGGGTTAATCACGCCCGATTCCTGCTAGTGACCTTCCTCGCCGGCTCATGTAAAGATCGTTCACATGAGCTGGCGCAAGGAGCAGCGCCGCGCCGAGCGCGGCTATCACCACGGAAATCTGAAGGAAGCCCTGTTGCAGGCCGCTCTCGGGCTGATCGCCGAGAAGGGCGCGGCCGGCTTCACCTTCGCCGATGCCGCACGCATGGCCGGCGTCAGCGCAGCGGCGCCTTATCGGCATTTCCGGGACCGTGACGAGCTGTTGTCCTCGATTGCCCAGCGCGGCTTCGAGCAGTTCGAGCAGCGCCTGACCGCGGCCTGGGACGACGGGCGTCCCGACACGGTCACCGCGTTCGAGCGCGTCGGCAAAGCCTATCTCGCCTTCGCCCGTGAGGAGCCCGCGTTCTACAACGCGATGTTCGAATCGGGCGTGCCGGTCGATGCCAATCCCGCACTTCAGGCCGCCAGCGAACGCGCCTTCAACATCATTCGCGCTGCAGCCGAGCGGCTCGCGGCGCTGACGCCGCCGGGTACGCCGCGGCCGCCGGCGATGATGATGGCGCTGCACATCTGGTCGATGGCGCACGGCGTGGCCTCGCTCTTCTCCCGTGGCGACGCCGCGCGACGAAAACTGCCGATGTCGCCGGACGAACTGCTCGAGGCCGAGGTGCTGATCTATCTGCGCGGTCTCGGCTTCCCGACCGACCGCCGTCCTGCAGGCAAGGGCGCCGAGCCGCCGCCGGTGCCGCCGGAGGCGTCCTCCGGTTCAGGCGTGCCGCCCGGCGGCACTCCAAGTGGTCCTTGGGGCAAGCCGAAATAAAATTACGCAGATAATCACGCGGGCGTGTCTGGCGGCCAGCTTGACAAAATCGCGGGATGGTCTAGCTATGTAAATGTTATTTACATTCACAACGGCGCTGGTGCCGTGATGGAGATGGGAAATGGCCTACACCGCTGACGTTAATCGCTGGCGCGGCCCTTCGGACCAATATCAACAGTACGAACGTCCCCGCATGCTCGATACGCCCTGGCATCCCGGCTGGATCGCCGTGACCATCCTCGGCTTCATCATCTGGTGGCCGATCGGACTTGCCCTTCTCTTTTTCACACTCGGGAGCAGAAGAATGTCGTGCTGGAGCCACCAAGATCGCTGGCAGAACAAGATGGAAAAGATGCAGTACAAGATGGACCGCATGCGCGGCCGCATGGAGCGCCGCGGCTTCGGCTTTGGCTTCGGCCCCCCGTCCTCCGGCAACCGCGCCTTCGACGAGTACCGCTCTGAAACGCTGCAGCGGCTCGAGGAGGAGCAGGTCGAGTTCAAGAACTTCCTCGACCGTCTGCGTCACGCCAAGGACAAGGAAGAGTTCGACCAGTTCATGGCGCAGCACAAGACGCGTCCGACCCCGCCGCCGACCGACCAGCAGCAGGGCTGACCTTCAAGGCTGACACCTCTCAAAGCCTTCAGGCCCATGCCCCCAAAGTCCTGATGGCCCCGAGCCGCCCGTCTGCGCAACCCGCAGGCGGGCGGTTTGGTTTTTGGGATCTGCTTCGATTCTCTCGCGTGCGCGAGAGCAGGCATCGGCCGGCTTCGGCCGCCATCGTTGCTCGCATTGCTCGTCGTGCCGCGCCTAGCCCTGTCGCGAGGTGCAGGTTGCAATTTATCGACGTAGCAACTGATAATCACTAGACCGGACGTTGCTGCGAATGCCGCCAGATTGCGGCGATGTGGCCTGTCCGGAAAATCGAATCTCCTCTTGCAACCAAAGGGTGTTGTGCATAATCTTGGGGACGTTTTTCAATCGATGATATTTGGCTGAATATTAGGGAGTATTTTCGTGCGGATCGTAACGATCGTTCGGAAAGTAGCCCCTCGCTGCTATCCCAATTACCTCAAGGCTTTTGAAGACGGCGACGAAATCTTCGACCGCTTCAAGATCAACACTCCGCTTCGCATCGCGCACTTCCTCGCTCAGGCGCTATATGAAACCGGCCGCGGTACGGTTCTGTTCGAGAGCCTCAAATACAAAACCACGGCGCGACTTCTCGAGATTTTCGGCATCGGCCATCATAGCGCGGCCATCCGGCCCGACGAGGTCGATCAATATCTCAACAATGATCGTGCCTTGGCCGAGCGCGTCTATGGACTGGGTAATCCGAAGAAGGCGAAGGAGCTCGGCAATACCAAGCAAGGAGACGGATACAAATATCGCGGCGGCGGCCTGTTGCAGACGACGGGCGGCGCCAACTACCTGCGCATGGGCAAGCTCGCCGGCGTGGACTTCTACAATAACCCGGATCTGATTGTCTCACCCGAAGCGGCTCTGCTTCCCGCGCTGCACGAATGGAATGAGGGAGGCCTGAACGCGTATGCGGATCGGAACGATATCCGCACAATCACGCGGCTCATCAACGGTGGCTACAACGGCCTGAGCGGTCGCACGGAGCTCTTCGAGGTCGTGTGGAGCGCAATAGGCAAGAGCGGCGCGAACCAGGTGGCCTGGAAAGCCGCAACCACGTCGGATGAAACGCGCGAGCTTCAGGAGGCCCTGAACGATCTCGGGGCTGAGCCGGCGCTTGTCGTGGATGGACGATATGGTCCCGCCACCGCGCAGGCGGTCGAGTGGTTTCAAAACCACGCCAAGATCCCGGTCGATGGAAATGCAGGCGTGGTGACGCAGGCGGCGTTGAATCTCCGCCTGAATTCCCGCACGGCTTCAGAGCGCCCCTGAGAGCGTGCCGCCTTTGACGCGCGAAGTTCGCCGGAGCTTCGCGAATAGATGTCTCGATTATTGAGGGCCGAATTTTAGCAAGTTTCATTACACAGAAGGAATTGAGCATGACCGACGGCGAAAAGATGCTGAAGCTGGCCGAGTCCCGTATCGGCGAGAAATACGTCAATGTCTGCGTTCCCAAGAACAACAAGAACTGGCACGGTCCATGGGACTGCGCGGAGTTCATGTCCTGGTTGGTGTGGCAGGTCGGTGGATTCCTGTACGGATGCGTCGACGACAACGGCAATCCTGCGACGGTCGAGGCCTATACGGGCGCCTGGAAGAGCGATTCACAAAAACTTGGAAAGCGCGTGCCGTGGCGGCAGGCAGCTTCAACGGTGGGAGGAATTCTTCTCCGCTACCCGCCCGGACCGGGCATGATGGGGCACATCGTCGTTTGTGACGGCGAGGGCGGCACCGTGGAGGCGATGGGCACCGCCTATGGCGTTCGTCGCGGCAAGGTGTCGGGCCGGAATTGGGATACCGGCGTCCTGCTGCCGAACTTTACGTATGGGGCGGCGGGTGGAGCACTCGACCTGGCTGAGCCGAGCCTGCTGTATGCGCTTGGGCAGCCGAACATGAAGGCGTCCGTCATTCGGGACATTCAACGCGCTTTGAAAGAGCTGGGATTCAATCCGGGGCCGATCGACGGTGAATATAATGACCTGACGGTGGCGGCGGTCGCAGCGTTTCAGGCGACCAAAGGACTCATTGTCGACGGACAGGTAGGACCGCAGACCGCAAAACGGTTGAAGATCGAACTCTAGGGATCGGCGGATTCTTTCACCTGCCGCGCGCGCGACGGAAGCGTCCCGGCGCCATGACTGGCGCCGGGCTGCATCGCATGATCGCCAGCTTCAGCGCGCGGTGGCGAGCTGCGCGTGAACCGAAGCCAGGAAGTGTTCGTAGGCGTGATCCACGATCTCGTTGAGCGATCGCGTTCGTGCGAACATCGCCTTGGCCTCAGCGAGAAACTCCTCGCGGGTCGGTATCTTCGGCAGATGCAGGTGCGTCAGCGCGTCGACGCCGTCATGCGCGCGATTGAGGATGTCGTGCAGCGTCGGCAGCTGCAGCTGGGTCGGGTCGGCGCGGTGCAGCGCCGAAGAGATCGCATGTGCGAGCTTCGGCGCGTCGAACCGCCCGGCAAGCTCGCGGGCGGCCCGATTGATGACGCGGGCGCCGAGCGGCTGCTCGTTGCGCAGCACCTGTTCGGGCGGCGCCTTCATGTTCCAGACGATTCCGAACCAGGACAACACCTTCAGCACGTAATAGGTGACGTCGATCTCCCACCAGCGAAAACCCTGCCGCACGCTGCTCTGATAGGCGTGGTGATTGTTGTGCCAGCCCTCGCCCATAGTGAGCAGCGCCAGCAGCCAGTTGTTGCGGGAATCATCGCCCGTCACGTAGCGCTTGCGTCCGTGCACATGGGCCAGCGAGTTGATGCAGAAGGTCGCGTGATAGACCAGCACCGTGCTCCACAGGAAGCCGACGATCAGACCCGACCACCCCGCCGCCAGGAAGCAGAGCGCCGCAAGCACAAAGGCCGGCAGCAGCTCCAGCCGATGCAGCCACATCAGCTCGGGAAAGACCGTGAGATCGCCGACTTTCACGAGATCAGTGCCGTCGTGCTCCCGGTAAAAGATCCAGCCGAGATGGCTGTACAGGAAACCGCGCTGACGCGGCGAATGCACGTCCAGTTCGGTGTCGGAATGCAGATGATGATGCCGATGCTTGGCCGCCCACCACAACACGCTCTTCTGCGCGGTGCTTTGCGCGAGGAAGGCCAGGATGAACTGAAACACGCGGCCGGTCGCGAAAGCCCGATGCGAGAAATAGCGGTGGTAGCCGGCGCCGATCGCAAACATGCGCACGACATACAGCGCCCCACAGATCGCGACGGCCTGCCACGTGACGCCTGACCAGATCGCCGCAAAGCAGCCGAGATGGACCAGCACGAACGGTATTGCGGAGGGGTACATGACGTCGTCGTGGTGGTCGTCGGCGGGCGCGTTGGGCAACATGTTTCAGCGTGACCTCAGGTAACGGGGGATCCGGAATTCGCATCGGCAGCACCGAGGGCTGCCGGGTACGAAAAACCCGCGGATGGCGGACCACCGCGGGGCTCGAGCGAGCTGCTTTGCGTGTTCATCCCGGCCAAAGCAGCATCAGCCGAAAATTCGACTGACTATATGGTCGCGGATGGCTGGCATGCAAGCTCGTAGCCTCACGGGGAGCTGCGGCATGGTGCTCAGGTAGTCATGGCGGCCGCCGCGTGGCGCGCGGGTTGTCCTCGGCCTATATTCGACACGTGAAGGAAGCACCAAAGCACCGGAGGCGGCCTTGATGGCAGCTGCTACCGCGACGAACGATCGCCTCTGGCAGAACATACGCGAGGAGGCGCAGCGCGCCTGCGCATCCGATCCCGTCTTCGGCAAGTCGCTTGCCGATGCGGTGCTGGCGCATGATCATTTTGCCGCGGCTCTGGCCGATCTGATCGGGCGCAGGCTTGGCGGCAACGCCGCCGGGCAGGCACGCTTCACGGCCTTTTCTATCGACGCCTTTCGTGGCGCGCCGGAATTGATCGAAGCGGCCGGCCGCGATCTGCGGGCGATCGTGCAGAGCGATCCTGCCATTACCGGCCTGTTGGCGCCGCTGCTGCAATTCAAGGGCTATGTCGCGCTCCAAGCCTGGCGCGTCTCGAACTGGCTCTGGCGTCATGACCATCGCGATGCGGCGCTGCTGTTTCAGAACGAGGCGTCAAACCTCCTGCAGGTCAGCATTCACCCGGCAGCCAGCATCGGCTCGTCCGTGTATCTCGACCACGCCACCGGCATCGTGATCGGCGCCAATGTGGTGATCGGCGACGACGTCACCATCCTCCAGAATGTCAGCATCGGCCGCAGCAGCGAGATGCCGACACGCTCGCCGCGTATCGGCCGCGGCGTCTTCATCGGCGCCGGCGCGACCATCCTCGGCGACATCGAGATCGGCGATTTCGCCAAGATCGGCGCCGGGACGGTCGTGACTTTCGATGTTCCCGGCGGCTGCACCGCGGTCGGAAATCCTGCGCGATTGACCAATTGTCCCGAACCCGCTTCCGCGGCCTGAGGCGCCGTCACGTCATGAGATGCGGACGCGACCTGATTAGCAGCGAAGGCACGGCCGCCGAGGTCTGCCCCCGGCGATATCCCGTTGCCTCAGGCGGCGCGACGATGGCTCTCGCCGCCATGCTGGGGCGTGACCGGTTCCGAGCTGGTCTGGCCCGGCGCATCCAGCACCGCGACGTGATGACGATAGACCATCTCCCAGCCCTTCCATCCCGTGAACAGGAGGATGCCGACCACGATCAGGGAGAGCACCACGCCCCACGGCTTGATCGCAGCCTCGGCGCCTTGCGCGTAGCGCAGGTAGAAATTGATCAAGGCCAGCACGACCGCCGCGAGATTGCCGACCATGTGGTACCAGGCATCGTTGAGGCGGCGGATGCGGGGCTCGCTGAAGAAGTCCGTAAAGCCGGCCACGGCCGCGACGAGCGCCATGACGATGCCAGCCCCGATCAGCCACATCGCGGCTCTGGCCCAGAAATTGTCGCCGGTTCCGATGAAGGCCAGATCGGCGATGGGCGCGCCGACCAGGCATGCGACCGGGAACGGGATGAGCATGGGGTGCAGCGGGTGATCGCCGATCGCGGCGGTCGTCTTGGGGTTGATGGACATGGCAACACCTCGCGGAAAGTGATTTTTGGGACAATTTTTCGGGCGAGGGGTGGTTCCTCCGGACCAGGTGTCCGGGACACAAGCCGATCCAACTGCCTGCGCCGCCTACCTTTCCCGCAGCCAAATTCGCCTGCGGTAACCTCGCATTAACCAACGCCGGGCTCTGGTAAGGGCGGACAGTCGCGCCCAAAGCCCGAAGTCGGGGCCCGTCAAGGCCCGGGGCCAAAGGCCCATAGTTTTGACATCTTGGCAGGGAATGCAGACGGCCGGCTTTGGACGAGCCCCTGCACCCAGAAAGACAAGGCTTTGAGCGGGCTTGCCGGCCGCGCCGGTTCTAGCGCGGCCATTGGGGAACCGGCAGCCATTTGCTGGCCGGCACATCGGGTAACGATCGCCTTGAGAGGATACTGCTTATGAATCCGGCCGACGTGGCTCAGTCAGCCCTTCCGGTTGCCGCTTCCGCGGACGTGTCGCTGATCGCGCTGTTCTGGCAGGCTCACTGGATCGTGAAAGCAGTGATGCTGGGACTTTTGTCCTGCTCGGTCTGGGTCTGGGCGATCGCCATCGACAAGATCTTCCTGTTTGCCCGTACCCGCCGCTCGATGGACCGTTTCGAGCAGGCGTTCTGGTCCGGCGAATCGATCGAGGAACTCTATCGCACCCTCTCAGCCAAGCCGACGCATTCGATGGCGGCCTGTTTCGTGGCGGCGATGCGCGAGTGGAAGCGCTCGTTCGAGAACCAGGCCCGCTCGGTCGCCGGCCTTCAGATGCGCATCGACAAGGTCATGAACGTCTCGATCGCCCGCGAGGTCGAGCGGCTTGAACGCCGCCTGCTGGTGCTTGCGACCGTCGGCTCCGCCGGCCCCTTCGTCGGCCTGTTCGGCACCGTCTGGGGCATCATGTCGAGCTTCCAGTCGATCGCGGCGTCGAAAAATACCTCTCTGGCGGTGGTGGCTCCGGGCATCGCGGAGGCGCTGTTTGCGACCGCGGTCGGCCTTATCGCCGCCATTCCTGCCACTATTTTCTACAATAAGTTCACTTCCGAGGTGAACCGGCAGGCCCAGCGGCTCGAGGGCTTCGCTGATGAATTTTCCGCCATCCTGTCGCGTCAGATCGACGAGCGGGGCTGACGGGCGGCATGTATAGTGTGAAGGGCAATTTGGGCACGCGATCATGGCGATGAACGTTGCGAGTTCGTCCGGAGGCGGCGGGCGCCGTGGCCGGCGCAAGCCCGTCGTGGCCGAGATCAATGTCACGCCGATGGTCGACGTGATGCTGGTGCTGCTCATCATTTTCATGGTGTCGGCGCCGATGCTGACGGTCGGCGTGCCGCTCGACCTGCCGCAGACCCAGGCCAAGAGCCTCGAAAACAACGACCAGAAGCCGATCCAGATGTCGATCGACATCAAGGGCAAGGTGTTCATCAACGACGCAGAGATCGCGATCAACGAGCTGGTGCCCAAGCTGAAGGCGATCACCGACGCGCGCGGCGGGCTCGAGGAACGCATCTATCTGCGCGCCGACAAGAAGGCGGATTACGGCACGGTGGCCAGGGTGATGGGCCAGTTGTCCGGTGCCGGATTCAAGAAGCTCGCCCTCGTCACGGAAGCGGATCAGGGGTAGGCCGTGAAGGTGAAGGTCGACAAGACACTCGTTGCGTCGATTGCCCTGCATGTCCTCGTGCTGGGATGGGGGCTGGTCACCTTTAGCAGCAAGGCCTACGTCGCGCCGGAAGAGTCACTCCCGATCGACATCATCTCGACCGATCAGCTCGCGAAGATGATGGCCGGGCAGAAGACCGGCAAGAAGGAAGAGCCCAAGCCCAAGGTCGAGAAGATCGCCGAGCCCAAGCCGGAGGAAGACGCCGTCGGCAAGGTCACGGAGAAGAAAGAGCTGATCAAGACCAATTCGCAGCCAGAGCCGCCGCCGAAGCCGGTCGAGAAGCCGGTGGAGAAGAAGCCCGAGCCGCCGAAGCCTGTCGCCGAGGCGAAGCCGAAGGAAGAGCCGAAGCCGCAGGAAAAGAAGCCTGATCCGGCCAAGGAAGATCCGATCGCCGAGCTGCAGAAGAAGCTCGAGACCAAGAAGCCGCCGCCCAAGCCCGTGGAGCAGAAGGTTGCGGCGGTGCAGCCGCAGCAGCAGCCCAAGCCCAAGGAGCGCAGCTTCGATCCCGCGCAGATCCAGCGCGACCTCGACAAGCGTGCCGCGACCCGGCACGAGCTCACGGGAACGGCGCTGAACGCGTCGGCCTCGCTGGGATCGGCGACCGGCACTGCCGCCAACAACATTGCGACCTGGCGCGGTGCGTTCCAGGCCGCGGTCAAGCGCTGCTTCACGCCGACCTATAACGGGCAGGACGCCGACCAGTACGAAGCCGACATCGACATTCCCATGAAGATCGACGGATCGCTGGCGTCCGAACCCATCGTGGTCGCGGTGAGGGGGCCGTCGCGGTCGATCGCCCAGGCGGTGGCGGAGAGCGCCAGGCGCGCCATCGTGCAGTGTCAGGTCTACGCGTTCATGCCGAAGCAGCAGTACGAGAGCTGGAAGCTCATTCCGATGACTTTCGGCCTGAAAGATATGTTGTGACATCCGAACAAAAGAATTTTGCAATGAATGACGTCCGATCGATGAACCGCCGCCGCTTCATGACCCTGACCGGATCGACGCTCGCGATGCTCGGGGGCGGACAAGCCTTCGCGCAGGC
Organism: Bradyrhizobium sp. 25ACV; assembly: GCF_054863005.1. Taxonomy (NCBI): domain Bacteria; kingdom Pseudomonadati; phylum Pseudomonadota; class Alphaproteobacteria; order Hyphomicrobiales; family Nitrobacteraceae; genus Bradyrhizobium; species Bradyrhizobium sp. 25ACV. The sequence goes on along the minus strand of NZ_JAVAYO010000003.1, from coordinate 443,960 downwards.
CCAGCCGCGAATTCGTATCGACCCGACTGAGTTTCAGCCGATTCCGATCGCGATCACCGGCTTCGTGCCGGGCTCGCCGTCCGACGGTGACGTCGGCAACGGCGTCACGCAAGTCATCACCAACAATCTGAAACGCTCGGGCCTGTTCGCGCCGATCGATCAGGCCGCCTTCATCGAGCGCATCAGCAACATCGACGTCGCTCCGCAGTTCCAGAACTGGAAGACCATCAACGCGCAGGCCCTCGTCACTGGCCGCATGACGCGGCAGTCAGACGGACGGCTGAAGGCCGAATTCCGGTTGTGGGACGTGGTCTCCGGCCAGCAGCTTGCCGGGCAGCAATATTTCACCTCGCCGGAATATTGGCGCCGCATTGCCCACATCATCTCCGACCAGATCTACGAGCGGATGACCGGCGAGAAGGGCTATTTCGACAGCCGCGTGGTGTTCGTGGACGAAAGCGGCCCGAAGGAGCGCCGCGTCAAGCGGCTCGCGATGATGGACCAGGACGGCGCCAATGTGCGCTACCTGACCCGCGGCTCCGATCTCGTGCTGACGCCGCGCTTCTCGCCGAACTCGCAAGAGATCACCTATATGGAGTTCGGCCAGGGCGATCCGAAGGTCTATCTGTTCAACATCGAGACCGGCCAGCGCGAGATCGTCGGCAACTTCCCGGGCATGACCTTTGCGCCGCGGTTCTCGCCGGACGGCCAACGCGTCATCATGAGCCTGCAGCAGGGCGGAAATTCCAACTTGTTCGTGATGGATCTGCGCTCGCGCTCGACCACGCGCCTTACCGACACGCCGGCGATCGACACGTCTCCGTCTTACTCGCCGGACGGCACCCGCATCTGCTTCGAGTCCGATCGTGGCGGCAGGTCGCAGATCTATGTGATGGCCGCGGGCGGAGGACAGGCGCAGCGGATCTCCTTCTCCAAGGACGATACCAACGCCAGCTATTCGACCCCGGTGTGGTCGCCGAAGGGCGATTACATCGCCTTCACCAGGCAGGGCGGCGGGCAGTTCTCGATCGGCGTCATGAAGCCTGATGGCTCCGGCGAGCGGCTGCTCACCTCCGGCTTCCACAATGAAGGCCCGACCTTCTCGCCGAATGGCCGCGTGCTGATGTTCTTCCGCGATCCCGGCGGCAATGGCGGGCCGTCGCTGTACAGCGTCGACATCTCCGGCCGCAACGAGCTCAAGGTGCCGACGCCCGGCTTCGCCTCCGACCCGGCATGGTCGCCGCTGCTATCCTCCACGGCGGGCTGACAAGAGAGCGCTAAAACATCGCGCGTTCAGACCCGCGATGTTGTCGAAAAACGTGCCGATTTTTTCGACTTTTCTGCGCAAAGCAAGCCTTCCTTCACCTTGTGCCCGGCAAGGCTTGCCTAGTTGCTTGATATTTAAGCGGAAATCGGTTCGCTGATACCGAAAAACAACTCGACTTTAACGATGTTCCCTCAGAAAGACTTCATCTGGGCTGGGTAAGACTACGCGCCAAACAGGACGCGTAACAAGCCAATGCAACTGGCCGACCAGAAGCAGAGTGATCGAGACGAGCTGGAGCCGATACTCTACGCCGCTCTCATCAACTCCATGGTGCAGAATTTCTGGGCGATCTTCTTCGGCTCGGCCTCCGCGGCCGTGGCCGCGGTGATGACTGCGTTGAAGACGGGCGATGTCTGGCTGTGGCCGCTCGCGTTTCTGCTGATCGCTATCGGCACCGCGCGCGCGTTCCAGATGCGCGGATATGAAAACCGCACCCAGGTGCTGTCATTCGAAGAGGCCAAGCACCTGGAGCCGCGTTACTGGATCGGCGCGCTGAGTTATGCGGCGGTGCTCGGCGTGTGGGCCTTCGTCGTCATCTACAACAACAACGATCCGGTCGCCGACATGCTCTGTGTCGCGATCGGCATCGGCTACACCGCGGGCGGCGCCGCCCGCAATTACGGGCAGCCCCGGGTGATCCAGTGGCACGTCGCACTGGCCTGCGGTCCGATGTCGCTCGCCTTGCTGCTGCACGGCGGCTTCTACCACATCGGTCTTGCCATCCTGCTGGTGTTCTTCTTCATCGGGCTCAAGAACATCAACCTCAGTCTGCATGCGATCTTCGTCAAGGCGCTGACCTCGAGCTTCCGCGAATCCGCGCTGGCGAGCCAGTTCGACACCGCGCTCAACAACATGCCGCACGGCCTGTGCATGTTCCGCGCCGACGGCCGCCTTGCGGTCATGAACCACCGTTTCGGCGAGCTGATGGGCTTGCCCGAGGACCTCGTCAAGCGCGGCGCCACGGCCGCCGATATCGCGGCGGCCTGCGTTTCCGCCGGGTCGATCTCGACGGAGAGCGGCAACCACATCCTGGCCGAGATCGAGCATGCGCGGATCTGCGAGATCGTCACCGCCGATCCGGATCCCTCGCGCGGCCGCACCCTGGCCTGGACGTTCCAGCCGATGACCGGCGGCGGCACGGTGCTGCTGCTGGAAGACATCACCGAACGCACCAATGCGGAAGCCCGCATCAGCCATCTCGCCCGTTATGACGAGCTCACGGCGTTGCCCAACCGGGTCAGCTTCCACGACGAGATCGAGCGGCTGCTGAAGAATTCGCATCATGCCGAGCGGCTCTCCGCGCTGCTCTTCGTCGACCTCGACCAGTTCAAGCAGGTCAACGACACGCTCGGTCATCCCTGCGGTGACCAGCTGCTGTGCGCCGTCGCCAACCGCCTGCGCGAGATGCTGCGCCCCGAAGATTTCGTCGCCCGCTTCGGCGGCGACGAATTCGTCGTGTTCCAGCAGAACATCTCCTCGCCCGAGGACGCCGCCGCGCTGGCCCGCCGCATCGTCGAGCGGCTGAGCGAGCGCTACCGCATCGACAATCATTTGGTCGAGATCGGCGCCAGCGTTGGCATCGCACTGACCTCGCCGGGCGATGCCAGTGCCGATACGCTGCTCAAGAACGCCGACATGGCGCTGTACCGCGCCAAGGCCGACGGCCGCGGCACCTTCTGCTTCTTCCGCGACGAGATGGCGGCGACCGTTGAGGCCCGCCGCATCCTCGAGCTCGACCTGCGCAAGGCGCTCGCCAACGAGGAATTCGAGCTGTTCTATCAGCCGCTGGTCAATCTGAAGTCCGGCAAGATCACCACCTGCGAGGCGCTGCTGCGCTGGAATCATCCGGTGCGCGGCACGGTCTCGCCGATCGACATCATCCCGGTCGCCGAGGACATGGGCCTGATCGTCGATCTCGGCCGCTGGATCCTGCGCCGCGCCTGCATGGAATGCATGAAGTGGCCGGAGGGCGTCAGCGTCGCCGTCAACTTCTCGCCCCAGCAATTCCACCAGCGCGACGTGCTGAGCGAAATCCGCTACGCGCTGGAGGTGTCGGGCCTGCCGGCGCATCGGCTGGAGATCGAGATCACCGAGTCCTCGCTGCTGCGCAACACCCAGCTGACCCACGACATCCTGTCGCAATTGCATGCGCTCGGCGTGCGCATCTCGCTCGACGATTTCGGCACCGGCTATTCCAGCCTCAGCTATCTGCACAATTTCCCGATGCAGAAGGTGAAGATCGACCGCTCCTTCCTCGAAGGCATCGACACCGACCGCCCGCTGACGCTGCTGCGCGGCGTGGCGCGGCTGTCCGCCGATCTCGGCATGGCCGTCGTGGTCGAGGGCATCGAGACCAACGAGCAGCTCGATCTGATCAGCGCCGACGGCACCGTCTCCGAGGCGCAAGGCTATCTGTTCAGCCGTCCGGTGCCCGCCGTGCGGATGCGCCAGCTGCTCAATGCCTCGCACGGACGGCGCGGAGAAGGCCAGCTCCACGTCGCCAGCTCGCGCTCCTTCGCTTAAGTCCGTTTCTCGAAACGTCCCAACATTTCAGGCTGTTGCAGCGGTACCGTAGTGCTACGGAGGTTAACCCTAACCCTTCGATTGCTTTGCATACTTGTTAAGAAGGTGTTAATAAATCATGGCGCGCGCGCAAGTTGTCTTGCGGGGAATTGCCTTTGAATGTCGCGACGTGAGTGTGGGTAAGGAGTTGGAATGCAGTCCTCAGCCAGATCTGTCATTTCGGCTGTTGGACGGGGAGCGGAGCTTCTGACCGACGTCGATTATCATCTTGCGGAAACCGTCGCGGAGAAGGAGGAGATCTACAATCTCCGCTACCGCGCCTATCTGCGGGAGGGCGCGGTCAAGCCCTCGGCCGATGCGCGGGTGACCGACCGCTACGACGAGCTGCCGAACGCGTGGACCTTCGGCGTCTATCTTCATGGTGAGCTCTGCAGCTCGGTGCGCATCAGCGTGCTGAGTTCGGAATGGCGCGAGTCCACCTCGGCCGATGTCTTCCCCGACATCCTGTTGCCGCGGCTCGATCGCGGCGAGGTCATGATCGACCCGACCCGCTTCGTCGCCGATCCCGACCAGGTCAAGCGGGTTCCGGAATTGCCCTATCTGACGACGCGTCTCGCTTACATGGCCTGCGAGCATTTCAATGCCGATCTCGGCCTCGCCATCGTGCGTCCCGAGCATCAGGCCTTCTACCGGCGAGTGTTCCTGCACGAGACGATCGCCGAGCCCCGCCTGGTTCCCGGCCTCACCAAGCCGTTCGGACTGATGGCCGCTGACTTCCCGACCTTCCGCAAGAAGGTGTTCGAGCGATATCCGATCATGCGGTCGACCGCCTTCGAGCGGCGGATGCTGTTCGGGCGCGGCGGCCAGCGCCAGGTGCCGCAGCGGCCGGTGCTCGTGGCGGACGCCGCACACGCCTAAAGTCGGCGGTGGCGTGGATGCCGCTCCAGGTTTGAGCCTGAGCTCGGCCTTTTACCCGTCGCGCGTCAGCACGCATCACGCCCTGGGCCCAAAATACCGGCGAAAGCCGCCGTATTTGCCGGCCGGCGCGGCTTGCCTTCACCCTCGCGCCACATTTACAACCCATTAACCATGACGGGTGCTTTTCGCTGGTTGGGGGCATTTGATCGGCTGAGGCAAGGTTCCGTCAAGGTTGACGGAACGTTCGCTTAACCAACCCCCTGTAGACCGGACAGCAGTGGACTAACGTGAGCGTGGAGGCTCCGGAATGAAACATCCTATGCGTATCCTCCAGGGATTGAAGCTGGTCGCGATGCTCGCCGTCGCGCTGTCGATGGGCGCCTGCGCCAACAAGAATGCTGCGACGGATGCGATGGCCAATGCGGCAACGCCTGGCAGTCAGCAGGATTTCGTCGTCAACGTGGGTGACCGCGTGTTCTTCGAAAGCGACCAGACCGATCTGACCCCGCAGGCGATCGTGACCCTGGAGAAGCAGGCGCAGTGGCTGCAGACCTATCCGCGCTACAGCTTCACCGTCGAAGGCCACGCCGACGAGCGCGGCACCCGCGAATACAACATCGCGCTCGGCGCGCGCCGTGCCCAGTCGGTGCGTTCGTTCCTGGCCTCGCGCGGCATCGATCCGAACCGCATGCGCACGATCTCCTACGGCAAGGAGCGGCCGGTCGCCGTCTGTAACGACATCTCCTGCTGGTCGCAGAACCGTCGCGCCGTCACCGTGCTGAACGCGAGCTCCTGACGCCGAGATACTGACACTCAGTCAGGCGCCGTTCATCTTCCAGAACCGATTATGCCGGCGCCCTCTCGGGCGCCGGTTTCGTTTCAGCAAACCGTGACCTAAAACCCCTTGGTTCACGTCACGGTTTTGGCGTACTCCCTTCCTCATTATGTGGCGCGGCGAATGGTCCGCCGTGTGCCACGTCGCTTTTGTCGTCAGGGCAAGATGTCATCGAAATTCAAGGCAATTACCGGCACCGTGGCAACCGTCGCGCTGCTCTCTTTGTGCTCGCCCGCAACTGCGCAGTTGGATGATGCCGACCCCGAGATGCGGATCGAGCGGCTGGAGAACCAGCTGCGCCAGCTCACCGGCCGGAACGAAGAGCTGCAATACCGCAACCGCCAGCTCGAAGAGCGGCTGCGGGCGCTCGAGGGCGGCGCCCAAGGCGCGCCCGGACAGGCGCCCAACGTCGCGGCGATGCCGCCCGCCCAGGTGGGGCCAGGTCAAGTCGCGCCCGGCTATCGCCAGCAGCCTCAGCAGCAGGCCGTGCAGCCGAATTACGAGCAGCCGCAGGGCGCCGCTGCTGCGCCGATCGTTCAGGAACAGCCGGCGCCCGGTGCCCCCGGCACGCGTCGCCGCGGCGATGCCTTCGATCCGAACCAGAACCCGAACGCGCCGGGTGCGCCGCGCGCGCTTGGCGGCGGCCCGCAGCCGATGCCATCGGGAGCACCCGGTGGCCGCGGCGCCGGCGAGCCGCTCGATCTCGCCAATACTGGCCCCCGTTATCAGCAGCAGGCCGCGCCCCCGGCCGCGCAGCCCGGCTATCCGCCGGCCGGCGGCGCCGGCCTGACCACCCTGCCGCCCTCGGCGACGCCGCGCGACGAGTTCGACCTCGGCATCGGCTACATGCAGCGCAAGGACTACGCGCTCGCCGAGCAGACCATGAAGAACTTCACGCAGAAATATCCGAGCGACCCGCTGCTCGGGGACGCGCAATACTGGCTCGGCGAGAGCTACTTCCAGCGCCAGCAATATCGGGACTCCGCGGAAGCCTTCCTCGCCGTCACCACCAAATACGAAAAATCGGCCAAGGCCCCGGATGCGCTGCTGCGGCTCGGCCAATCGCTCGCCGCGCTGAAGGAGAAGGAGGCCGCCTGCGCGGCCTTCGGCGAGGTCGGCCGCAAATATCCGCGCGCCTCCGCCGGCGTCAAAGCCGCGGTCGACCGCGAGCAGAAACGGGTGAAGTGCTGACGTCGGGGTCCTGACAATGCGGATGGTGCTGCGCTAGACATCGTAACCATCCGCCTGCGACGGTCAGGGCCGCGTCATGTCAGACGACGACAATTCTCCGATCTCGACACGCGAGGCGAGGCGGCTCTTCGCCGGCCTGAAGAGCGCGCCGGCGCTGGTGCTCGCCGTGTCGGGCGGGCCCGACTCGGTCGCGCTGATGTGGCTTGCGGCGCGCTGGCAGCGCAGTCTTGCGCGCGGCCCGCTTATCACCGTCGTCACGATCGATCACGGCCTGCGGCGGGAGGCGGCGCGAGAGGCGCGCGAGGTCAAGCGGCTCGCCACTGAGCTCGGATTGCCGCACCGGACCCTGCGCTGGCGCGGCGCAAAGCCGAAGACCGGATTGCCGGCGGCGGCGCGCGAGGCGCGCTACCGCCTGCTCGCGCAGGCCGCGCGTGCCGTCGGCGCGAGCCATGTGCTGACCGCCCACACCCGCGACGACCAGGCCGAGACCCTGTTGATGCGCCTGTTGCGCGGCAGCGGACTTGCCGGGCTGTCGGCAATGGCCTCCCTCAGCGAGCGCGACGGGATCGTGCTGGCGCGTCCGTTGCTCGAGGTCCCGAAGTCGCAGCTGATCGCGACGTTGAGGCGGGCCAGGGTCGGCTTTGCCGACGATCCCACCAACCGCGACACCGCCTTCACCCGGCCGCGGCTGCGCGCGCTGCTGCCGCTCCTTGCGGCCGAGGGTGGCGATGCCCGCACGCTGCTGCGGCTCGCGGCCCGGCTGGCGCGGGCCAATGCGGCGGTCGAGCTGCTGGCCGACGGCGCCGAGCGCTTCCTCCGTTTGCGGGATCGCGGCGATGCGCCGCAGGCGGGCGTTCGAAGCTTCGAGGCCGCGACCTTTGCCGGCCTGCCGGAGGAGGTCCGGCTGCGGCTCCTGCTGCGGGCCATCAACGCGCTCGGGCATGAAGGGCCGGCGGAACTCGGCAAGGTTGAATCCCTCCTGGCCGTGCTCGATCAGGCCATCGCCGCAAGCCCTCGCGCAGGCGCAAATAGCCGTCCGGTCTTGAGGCAGACCCTTGCGGGAGCCTTGATCAGCCTTGCCGGCGGGCGTATCCACATCGCACCGGCGCCGCCCCGGCGGCGCAAGGGCGGATAGGCGCGGACGAGGGCGGATCATGACACCGGCCAATTCGGCCCCGTGCCGTCAGGACACCTTAACCAGGCAGGAAAAACCACCGTCAGGTCGCCATTATTTCAGCGGGAATCGCCCTAAGATGGGATAAATAGTCCCATCTCGTTCCCTTGGCAGCGACCGAGGCGGCACCTAAATTGTATGCGTCTAACGATGAGGATTCCTTGGGGATTTCCTCGTAGAGCCCAAGGATGAGGCCGCGATCCGCGCGACCACGAAGGAAGATCGATGAACGCCAATCTGCGCAATTTCGCCCTCTGGGTCATCATTGTCTTGCTGCTTTTGGCGTTGTTCACGCTCTTCCAGAATCCAGGTCAGCGGGCCTCCTCGCAGGACATCGCCTTCTCGCAGCTCCTGAGCGAGGTTGACCGCGGCAATGTGCGCGACGTCGTGATCCAGGGGCCGGACATTCACGGCACCTTCACCAACGGCTCCAGCTTCCAGACCTATGCGCCCAGCGACCCGACGCTGGTGAAGCGCCTCTATGACAGCAAGGTCCAGATCACCGCGAAGCCGCCGGGCGACAACGTGCCGTGGTTCGTCTCGCTGCTGGTCTCCTGGCTGCCGTTCATCGCCCTGATCGGCGTGTGGATCTTCCTGTCGCGGCAGATGCAGGGCGGCGCCGGCAAGGCGATGGGCTTTGGCAAGTCGCGCGCCAAGATGCTGACCGAAGCGCATGGCCGCGTCACCTTCGAGGACGTCGCCGGCGTCGACGAGGCCAAGCAGGACCTTCAGGAGATTGTCGAATTCCTCCGCGACCCCGGCAAATTCCAGCGCCTCGGCGGCCGCATTCCGCGCGGCGTGCTGCTGGTCGGCCCTCCCGGCACCGGTAAGACCCTGATCGCGCGTGCGGTCGCGGGCGAAGCCAACGTGCCGTTCTTCACCATCTCCGGTTCTGACTTCGTCGAGATGTTCGTCGGCGTCGGCGCGAGCCGCGTCCGCGACATGTTCGAGCAGGCCAAGAAGAACGCGCCCTGCATCATCTTCATCGATGAAATCGACGCGGTCGGTCGTCACCGTGGCGCAGGCCTCGGCGGCGGCAATGACGAGCGCGAGCAGACGCTGAACCAGCTGCTGGTCGAGATGGACGGCTTCGAGGCGAACGAGGGCGTGATCCTGATCGCCGCGACCAACCGCCCTGATGTGCTCGATCCCGCGCTGCTGCGTCCGGGCCGCTTCGACCGCCAGGTCGTGGTGCCCAATCCGGACGTCGTCGGCCGCGAGCAGATCCTCAAGGTTCACGTTCGCAAGGTGCCGCTGGCCCCCGATATCAACCTCAAGACCATCGCGCGCGGCACCCCGGGCTTCTCCGGCGCCGACCTGATGAACCTCGTCAACGAGGCCGCCTTGACCGCCGCCCGCCGCAACAAGCGGATGGTGACGCAGGCCGAATTCGAAGAGGCCAAAGACAAGGTGATGATGGGCGCCGAGCGCAAATCGCTCGTCATGACCGAGGAAGAGAAGTTGCTGACGGCCTATCACGAGGGCGGCCACGCCATCGTCGGTCTCAACGTCGTCGCGACCGACCCGATCCATAAGGCGACCATCATTCCGCGCGGCCGTGCGCTCGGCATGGTCATGCAGCTCCCCGAGCGCGACAAGCTGTCGATGTCGCTGGAGCAGATGACCTCGCGGCTCGCGATCATGATGGGCGGCCGTGTCGCCGAAGAGCTGATCTTCGGCCGCGAGAAGGTGACCTCGGGTGCGTCTTCCGACATCGAGCAGGCGACACGCCTGGCCCGGATGATGGTGACGCGCTGGGGCCTGTCCGAGGCGCTCGGCACCGTGTCCTATGGCGAAAACCAGGACGAGGTTTTCCTGGGCATGTCGGTGTCGCGCACCCAGAACGCATCGGAGGCGACGGTCCAGAAGATCGACACCGAGATCCGGCGTTTCGTGGAAGAGGGCTATAACGAAGCGACGCGTATTCTCACCGAGAAGCGCGCCGATCTCGAAGCTCTCGCCAAGGGCCTGCTCGAGTTCGAGACGCTGAGCGGCGACGAGATCGTCGATCTGCTCAAGGGCAAGAAGCCGAACCGCGAGTCCGTGCTCGAGCCGAGCACGCCGCGCGCCTCCGCGGTGCCCCCGGCCGGCAAGTCGCCGCGCCCGCGGCCCGATGCGGATCCCGGCCTGGAGCCGCAGCCGCAGGCGTAATCGCGAGCGGCAGGTGAGATTGCAAAACGCGGCGGAAACGCCGCGTTTTTTGTTGGCTGGCGGTTCGCGGATGCAGGGCGTTCCCGGCGCGAGCGAAACGCGCGGCCTCCGGGGCAAACGCGGGAATCACTAAAGAAGAACTTAACGCTTGCGTCCTATTTTGGCCCGCCATGACTGACCAGGTCGTCCACAGCGCGGTTCAACCGTTTTCGGCACGTGCGGCGCTCCCTTGGGCAGTGGGCCTCGGCGTCTATGCCCTGTTGCTGATCGTTGGGCCGTGGCTGCTCGGTGATCCCGACAGCTATTCTCATATCGAGGTCGGGCGTTGGATCATCGCGCATGGCACCCTGCCGGAGAGCGATCCCTTTTCGTTTTCGAAGCATGGCGCGCCCTGGATCACCTTCGAATGGCTCTCGGAAATCGTCTACGCCGGAGCCTACGCATTGTCCGGCTGGCCCGGCGTCGTCGTCGTCGCAGCAGCGGCGATAGCGCTCGCCTTTGGCCTGTTCACCTTCTTCCTGCTGCGCGAGCTCTCGCCGGCCCTGACGCTGCTCATGGTGATCGCGGCGGTCATCCTGCTGGCGCCGCATATGCTGGCGCGGCCACATGTGCTCGTGCTGCCGGTGATGGTGATTTGGGCGGCGGCCCTGGTGCGCTGCATGGATCGCGGCGGGCCTCCGCCATACTGGGCGCTGCCGCTGCTGGTGCTGTGGACCAATCTGCATGGCAGCGTCGTGCTCGCGCTCGGGCTGATCGGTCCGGCCGTGCTCGAGGCGCTGCTGCGTGAGGAGCGAAGCGAATGGCCGCGCCTGCTGCTGCGGTGGCTGCCTTTCTCGGCCCTTGCCCTCGCAGCGTCCTGTCTGACGCCGCACGGGCCCGAGCCGCTGCTGATGCCGTTGACGACACTCGGCCTCGGCTCTGCGCTCGCCTGGATCGGGGAATGGCGGCCGCAGGATTTCAGCCATGTCGGTGGCTTCGAGTTGCTGCTGCTGGCTGGCATTTTTGCGCTCGCGCGCGGCGTGACGCTGCCCGTCGTGCGGGCCCTGGTGGTGATTGGCCTGCTCCATTTCGCACTGGCGCAGGTCCGCAACGCGGATCTGCTGGCCATGCTGGCGCCGCTCTATCTGGCGGCCCCCTTGGGTCGGAAATTCGGCGGGCGGATCACGGACGATGCGGAGGGCGCGTCGCGCGGCCTGAACCTGGCCGCGTTCGGTGTTCTGATCGCGATGAGCGGGGCGGCGCTGGCGCGCGACATACGGCCGGCTCCCGTCATCACTCCTCAAGCTGCCGTCGCGCAAGCCGACCTCGCCACGGCGGGGCGCGTGCTCAACGATTATTCCTTCGGCGGCTATTTGATCTTTGCCGGCATTCCCACCTTCATCGATGGTCGCGGCGAACTGTATGGCGGGCCGTTCATCGATCGCTACAATCGTGCCCTGGCGCTGGTCGACCTCGCAGATTTTCTCAAGCTGCTCGACGAATACGACATCGGCGCGACGCTGCTCGCGCCGCGGACACCGGCGGTCGCGATGCTCGACCGGCTGCCGCAGTGGCAACGCGTCTACAGTGACGACGTGGCGGTCGTGCACAAGCGGCGGGATACGCCGCAAAGATAAGTCAGACGGTACCGAAGGCCGCGTATTGGCCGCCGAGCGACACGCCGCTCAGGGTATCTTCGAGGCGACGCGCCGGTTTGCTGTCCCAGGGGAGCAGCAGGAAATGGCGCGCGCCGATCTCGCGCAAGCCGCCCGCGGCCATCAGCTTTCGGACTTTGCCGGCACTGAGCAGGATGGCGTCCCGATCGAACTCACAGCGGGCAACGGCAAGACGTGTCAGCGGGTTGTAGGGATTGTGCTCGATCACGCAGACGAGCCCCCCGGGGCGTACCACCCGCCGCATCTCGGTGATGAAATGCGTCCATTCGGCCGGCACGATATGGTGCATCACGCAGATGGCCGTGACGAGATCGAAGCTGGCGTCCTCGAAGGGAAAACTGCGGCCGTCAAACTCGCGGTAGTCGACCCCGCTATTGGCCGCGCGGGCCTGCGCCAGGCTGGCCGACGAAACGTCGATACCGCTCAAGCGGCCGATCATGCCGTGCAGCAGGGGATGAAGGCTGCCCACGCCGCAGCCGACATCCAGCATGTCGGGCCTCTCGGTGTTCAGCCGCTGCGCGATCAGATTGCGCAGCAGATCGGCCTTCGCGCGCATGAAGAAATCATGCGGCAAGCCGGAGAAGTCGATCGAGGATTGGACAACGTCACGGTAGTTGGCGTGATAGCCGTCGAAGAGCTCGCTCATGCGCCGGGTCACTCGTTGACGGCGTGGATTGCGGGTGCGGCCGCCGCCTCGTTACGATCGAAGCCGGCGCGCGTCTGCACCACATAGAGCGGGCGGCGTTTCACCTCGGCATGAATGCGGCCGACATAGAGCCCCACGATACCGGTCATCAGCATGTTGATTCCGCACAGCAGGGACACCACGACCATCGTCGAGGACCAGCCAGTGACGAGATGGCTGTCCTTGCTGAGCCAGAGCAGGATCACCCAGCCGCCGTAGAGCAAGGCCAGCCCCGAAACCGTCAAGCCGCACCAGATTGCAAGCCGCAAGGGCAGATCGGAAAAGCCGAGCGCGGCGTTCACCGCGAGCCGCACCATCTTGAACAGCGGGTATTTGGTTTCGCCCGCAGCGCGCTCGAGACGGTGGAAGGCGACCTCGGCCTGCCGGAAGCCGAGCCAGGCGATCATGCCGCGCACGAAGCGATCTTGCTCCGGCATCTGCCTGAGTGCGTCGAGCACCTTGCGATCGATCAGGCGGAAGTCGCCGACATCGGCGGGGATGCCGACCGAGGACATCCTGCCGAGGAGCCGGTAGAACAGATGAGCGGTCGCACGCTTGAACCGGCTTTCGCCTTCGCGTGACAGGCGGCGGGCGTGGACGACGTCGTTGCCTTCCTGCCATTTTGCGATCAATTGCTCGATCACTTCGGGCGGATCCTGCAAATCGGCATCCATCACGATGATCGCGTCACCTTCCGCGGCGTCCATGCCGGCGGTGATGGCGACCTGATGGCCGAAATTTCGCGACAGGCCGATATAGCGAAAGCGCGGATCGCGCTTGGCGAGCGCCTGGAGCACGATCGAGCTGGAATCGCTGCTGCCGTCGTCGACGAAGATCGCTTCTGCCGGACCGTCGAGCCGGGACAAGACGAGGTCGAGCCGGCGCAGCAGGACCGGCAGCACGGCTTCCTCGTTGAACACGGGGATGACGAGGCTGTAGCAGATCGATCTGGAATTGGCCGCCATGCGAGAGCTTCCGGCTGGGTTGCAGGGGCGGAGTCTAGTTCGGCGGTGGTTAAGGTCGCCTTGCCGCAACTGTTAAGGATCTAGGGCCCCGGGGCGACTGAGGGCAGGAAGCGGAGCGGAATGGCGATGCACGATTAACCATGCTTGCGCAGCCGTGGCCTCGGTCTAGGGCCTGCGGCGGATCTTGTAGAGGACAAATCGCTCCGAGGTGTCCAGCACCTCCAGCAGTTCCGGCAGCGGGTTCGCGGCCGGCGGTCCGAGCACATAGAGATAGTCGTAGTCCCGGTACCAGGTGCGGATGAACGGCGGAACGTCCGTCGGCGGCTGGCTTGTCGCAATCGCGGTGAGCAGGTCCGACGGCACCGGTCCTCCGTAGGGAATGGCAAGGCGGCGCACGCCCTCGCGTGGCCGCACGGGCTGCTTGCCCGCTTCCGTGAAGAGATTGGGCACGAACGCGTTGGCATAATGCACGGCCAGCGTCGGCGCATAGTACATCGGATACGAGGTGAGGTCGGCGAAGGGCGGATCACCATTGTCGCCCGTGCTTCCAACGAGAACGCGTGAGCCGCGCTCGATCTTCTGGAACGAGGCGATGATCGCCGCATAGTCGGCGCGGTAAGGCAGCCATACCGCGAAAACGACCGCGAGATTGATCAGTATGATGCCGCTGATCGCAGCGAGCGCAGCCGTTCTCCACGCCCGGCCCGGCAACGACAGCGAGCAGAAGGCCGGCAGGATCAGAGCTGCAGCGGGAATCACGCGAAGGTCGACGAACGAGGTTCCGAACAGCTTCGAGGGAATGATCAGGTAGAGCAGCGCAAAGCCGATCGCGAGCCAGAGGCCGGCCGGCTCGAGCTTGAGGACGCCGCGCCTTGCGGCGAAAAGCAACGAGATCATCAGCGCCAGCCCGGTCACTGCCGCAACCGTCAGATTGTAGCCGTTCATGATGCGCAGCGGCCAGATCGGCTTGAATCCGAGGAACCAGCTCGTCCCCTCGCTTCCGATCGAGCCCGCAGTCATTTGCATGATCCCAAACAACACGAGCGCCGGCAGGGCCAGCGCGCCGAGCCGCGCGGCCGCCACCCGGTACGATGTTCGCCGCTGACGGATGCGCGAGAGCTCGTAGAGGCCAAGCGTCGCGCCGTAGATACCGAGGGAGAAGAAATGCGCCGCATACAGCGCAGCGACGAACAGCGCGTTGGCGACGAAACGCAGCGGCCATGGGCCTTCGGCCAGCATCAGGTAGATTGCGATGCCCCAGAGGGCGAGGCCGAGACCAAACTCGAAATTCACGAAGCCCCAGCTGAACGGCAGACAGTAGAGGAAAGCGAGCGCAGCGAAGCCGGCAAGATGAACCCGTCCCTTTCGGGCCCATTCGAGCAGCAGCGCGCCCCCGACGATCAGCAATTGGCTCAGCAGCAGAAACAGCCGCGTGGCGTGCTCGACGCTCATCAGCCGCGCCAGCTGCGGCACCAGCAGATCCATTCCAAGGTTGGGATAGAAGGCCCAGGCGACCTCGTAATACGGATTGGCGTCGGGGGTGCCGTTCCGGCTCAGGATGTACATGCGGGCAAGGTGATTGGGATAATCCACCATCGCGGGAATGGGGGTCAGCAGCACCGGAAGAAAGGAGACCGCCGCCAGCATCGCAAGAACGGCGATCGCCACGGACCGCTCCGAGTCGAGCCGAGCCGGGATGGTCAAAGTCGGCCTGTCAAAAGAAGGCATGTCGCGGGATCGCCGGGGTTTGAGCGTGGTGTGCCAGGCCCCGTCCACGTCGCCCTTGGAGGGACATCTCACGGTTACGAATACGCGCCCTCAAGGAGGTTCTCACTTCGAAGGCGTCGCGGTCGCGATGTCCGCATGGTCTCGCACATGGATCACCGCGATGTCGTCGGTGTAGATCCGCTTCCAGCCCTTGAGCTGGTCGAGGATCTGTGGGCCCGGCGCATCGGCAACCAGCAGCGTCGCGTCGATCTTGTACTCGTCGAGCAGGCGCGGCAGCAGCTCGGGCTTCTTGCCCTCCGTCGCCTTGAAGAAGTCCATGACGAATTTCTCGCCATAGAGCTCGGCACGGCCGTCAACGAAGACCGGAATATCGCAAGAGATCAGATAGCCGCCAAACTGATAAGCATTGAAGATGCGCTGCATGTTGCGTTGCTCGAGCACTTCGACGGCCGCAACCGGCGTGTGCATGGTCGTGAAGGTGAAGCGGTGGTGCGCCATGTAGAGCGACGTCGAGGTCCAGCTCGCCGCCACGATCATCAGCGCGCCAAGCGCGGTGACATAGCGGGCGGGCCAGCGCCCGGCACCGGCGGCGTCAGGCGCCGGGCGCGGGAACATCTCGCCGAGCGGCTTTGCCAGCACCAGCGGCACCACGAACGCAAATGCCTCGATGCTCCTGACATGGGTCAGCGCGCTCCAGGTCAGGAACAGGATCAGGAAGATCCGGGGCGCCGACAGTACCAGGCCGCGATAATAGCCGAATGCGATCAGGCCGAGCAGGGCGCCTTCGAATGGGGTGAACGTGGAGAAGTTCGCGGGCATCCATTCGAAGATCAGCGACAGCAGTTCGCCGAGGCCGAGAATATTGGTCGCGCCCAGCAGCGTCCGCCAGCCATACGGCGTGCAGCAGCTCGCGATCAGAGCGCCGATTCCGAACAACACCCAGCGCATGAACAGCTGGAGCCGTCGTCCCTTCTCGGCGTGCTCGACAGCCTCGAGCGCGATCGGGCCGATCAGCACGAGGCCCAGCACGAAGCCGCCATGCAAATTCGCCCAGAGCGCCATCAGCGGCAGCCAATACCAGGACGGCGCGCCCTTGCGGTCGGCAGCTGCCATCAGCAGGCCGACCCACGCCACCATGACGGGCAGCGCCAGAATATGCGGCCGCGCCAGCACGTGATTGGCCGACAGCAGCAGCGCCAGCATCGCGAACAGCACTGCGCGCGGTGCCTCGATCTGAGCGTCGAGCAGATTGACGAAGATCGCGACCGTGACCGCGACCGCGACCGCGGTGAGGATGACGGGACCTGCCCAGTCCCATTGCGCGTGGGAATAGGCGAACAGCACCTGCGACAGCCACGACGTCGAGATCCATGGCGCGCCCGTTCGCGTGAACGAATAGAAGTCGGTGGTGGGCATGGCGCGGTGATCGAGGATCCATTGCCCGATCTTCACCTGCCAGAACGAGTCGGAGTCCTGCAGCCGGGTGTCGCCGAGATAGAGGAAGAACAGATAGACGCCGGCGCCGACGCAGAGCGGCACCAGGGCCCTCGCGCGGCTCTGCGCCGCGATGCTGTTGGCAAAGGAAAGTGACATGCCGCCTCGTCGTCCTGTTGTTCTTGTCGGTCGGGCATGATCCGGACCCGGCGGGCCGCGTTGGCGCAAAGTGAGGTGCGGTTTCCGAGAAGATCATGCTCGAGCAACCACCTGAAGCGCGATGAACTTTTCATCTCACCGCGCGCCAGTCCGAGCGGGCGGCATTGGATCACGGGCGGTCATAACTTCGGGTAAACCGGCAGGCAACGCTGGTTTCATGTCCCGACAAATTTAACGGATTGTTTTAGATTTCGATTTACCATCCGCGAATACACGCAAACCGCTCGGTGTTTACGCAGACGAATTAACTGCGGCGCAATTCTTTGCCTCTACGTTTGGTTCCATGGTCGGGCGGCGCTGGGAAGCCGAAAAGACCAGATCAGTTGTAGCCTCGTGTACTCATTTGGAGCACTCTATGAAGAACCTCGTTGCGCGTTTCCTGAAGGATGAATCCGGCGCCACCGCCATTGAATACGGCCTGATCGCTGCCGGCATCGCGCTGGCCATCATCACCGTCGTCAACAATCTCGGCACCACGCTGAACGCCAAGTTCACCTCGATCTCGAGCAGCCTCAAGTAAGGCTGGCCGACCTGAGAATTCTGAGAGCCTCGTCCGCGACGAGGCTCTTTTCTTTTGTGCGAGGGCTTGCCGCCCGATCATGCTCAAGAATTTGGTTCGTGGCTCACTGTGACGTGGAGTGCTTGGTCGGTGCGTCGTCGCGGACGTGGACCACGGCGATGTCATCCGCATAGAGCCGCTTCCAGCCCGGCAAATGGTCCATGATCATCGATGCCGGGACCGTCCTGTTCAGCAACGTCGCGTCGATCCGGTAGGTTTCGAGCAGGCGCAGCAGGGTCTCGACGTTCTTGCCTTCGACAGCCTCGAAATAGTCGAGCACGAATTGCTCGCCATACAGTTCGGCGCGGCCGTCGATGAAGGTCTTGATGTTGCGGGTGACAAGATAGCCGCCGATCGGCGCGGTGCTGAAGATCCGCTGCGCGTGCCGCCGCTCGAGCAGGTCGACCGCGGCCGCAGGAGATGGATCGCTGATGAAAGCATAGCGGTGCGGCGTGGCATAGGACCGCGTAATGCTCCAGCCGGCCGCGACGATCGCGAGCGCTGCGGTCGCGGTCAGCGCAAAAGAGGGCCGCGTTTCCGTTCCCCTGGGTGCGACGGCCCTCGTCATTCCAAAATGTTCGGCCAACGGCTTCGACAGCACGAGCGGCGTCAACAGCGCAAAGACCTCGATGTTCCTGAAGTGGCTGAGCGCCGCCCAGACCAGGCCGAGCAGCAAAAGAATACGGGTCGCGGTCAGCACCACGCCGCTGCAGTAGCCAAGGGCGATCAAGCCGAGCACGCTGACTCCGAACAGATCGAGCGAGCTGAAGTCGGCTGGCCTCCACTCCCCGATCATCGAGAGCAGCTTGCCGAGGTTGAGGATTTTCGTCGACGCGAGGAGCGTGTTCCAGCCATAGGGTGTGCAGCAGCTTGCCGCAAGCGCGGCCAGCCCGAACACGGTCCAGCGTGCGGCCAGTGCAAGGCGTTCCTTGCGATCGGCGGACGCGATCGCATCGAGGCCAACGGCTCCGATCAGCGCTAGACCCATGACGAAGCCGCCGTGAAGATTGGCCCACAGCGCCATCAAGGGCAGCAACAGCCAGGATGGTGCGGTGCGCCGGTCGGCGGCCGCCAGCAGTCCGCCGACAAAGGCCAGCATGACAGGCAGGGCCAGCATGTGCGGGCGCGCGAAAAAATGGCCCATCGACATCACCAGAATTGGAGCGATGAGCAGCACGGCGCGCGCGGGATCCAGATAGGGGTCGATCAGGTGCGCGAAAATCGCCGCGGTCGCGCCGATTGCGAGCGACGTCAGGATAACCACGCCCGCCCAGTTCGACGGTTCGTAAACCAGCGCGAACAAAACTTGCGACAGCCAGGAACTCGAGATCCAGGGCTCGCCGTCGCGCGTGAACGAATAGATGTCATTGTGGGGCAGCGCGCGGTGTTCGAGGATCCACTGGCCGATCTTGATCTGCCACAGCGTGTCGGAATCCCGCAGCATGATGTCGCCGACGCCAAGAAAGAACAGGTAGGCACCGGCACCGATGCAGAACGGCAAGATCCAGCGCGCTACGCCGCGCGCGGGAGCGGTGCCTGTCATGGAAACCGACATTGAATTCTCGGGGGTTGGATCGACCACGCAGTGACGGCGCATCTGCACATCACCATGCTCGCGTTTAAGTTGAGGTAAACCGAGCTCATCCACCCCGGTCATCCCGCGTAAGGATGCGTTCATGACGCTTGCGCGTGCAATCCCGAGGTGCCGGGCGTTCGGAGGCTCATTTGCATCTTGTCATCCCGCCTGAATAGTTGTTCAGTCCTTGCGGGGCGATTTGCATCTTTTGCGTGACGAAGCGTTTAGCCGCAGGGCGTGCGGCAGGCGTGTGGGACAGGAAGCGCGCCATGGTTTATCGGCGGACGCATCAAGTGGTGAAGCGCCTTGCGGCGCGGCGCAGTGCGATCTTGACGGCGGCGCGGGAGACTGCAGCGGAAGGCGGGATGGCGGCGGTGCAGATCGCGCCGGTCGCAGTCCGGGCCAATGTCGCAGCCGGCACGGTCTACCGCTACTTCCCCTCCAAGGCCGAGCTGATCTCCGAGCTCATTGCCGAGGTCTCCCGCGATGAGCTCGCGGCGATCCGCCGGGCGGCCGATGCCGCGCCGGGGCCGTCCTCGGCGCTGGCGGCCGCCGTCACCACCGTGGCGGTCCATACCCTGTCGCAGCGGCGGCTGGCCTGGGGCATTCTGGCCGAACCCGTCGATGTCGATGTCAGCGCCTCCCGCCTTGCCAGCCGGCGGGAGATTGCCGGCGAGATTGCCGCCCGGATCGACGCCGCCGTGCGTGCCGGTCACCTGCCGGCGCAGGACACCGCACTCGCTGCCACCGCCTTGCTCGGCGCGCTGCATGAGGCCCTGGTCGGGCCGCTCGCGCCTGACAATCTCGATGATCCCGTCAAGATGCGCGATGCGGTGCAGACCGTGACGCTGCTGGCGCTGCGTGCGGTCGGCGTCATGGACGCCCGCGCCCGGGGTCTGGTGGTGCAGCAGACGCTGCTGCCGACCGCGAAGGCGCTCGTTGGGGCGTGAAATCGCGGTGCGGACGAAGTGGCCGGCCTGACGGCGCTCAGGTGGTTGACTGAGCGAGCCTTTTCGCAAAACCGCAGCAGGCTCGCCGCGGCCTCCGGCTACTTTGCATGGGGTTGTTTTTCGATTTTTTTGTTTGGCGTCCCCTGGCGGGCCTACATGATCGCGTCGCCCTCGGGGCCGACCGAGGCGATGCGCACCATGTTGGTGGTGCCGGGGATGCCGAGCGGCACGCCGGCGACGATGATCACGCGCTGGCCGGCGCGGACGAAACCGTCCCGGAACGCGATCTGGCCGGCGCGGCCGACCATGTCGTCCTGGTCACGCGCGTCTTCCGCCACCACGCAATGCACGCCCCAGACCACCGCGAGCCGTCGGCCGGCGGTGATGTTCGGCGTGATCGCCACGATCGGCGGCTTCGGCCGCTCGCGCGCCACCCGCACTGCGGTCGAGCCCGATGAGGTCCAGCAGATCAGGGCGGGAAGGTCGAGCGTCTCGGCGATCTGCCGCGCGGCGTCGGCAATGGCATCGCCCGCAGTGGATTCCGGCGCAGGGCGTTGCGCGGTGAGCACGGAACGATAAATCGGGTCGCGCTCGACCTCCTCGCCGATGCGGTTCATGGTCGAGACCGCCTCGACCGGGAATTTGCCGGCCGCCGATTCCGCCGACAGCATGATGGCGTCGGCGCCCTCATAGACGGCGGTGGCGACGTCGGAGACTTCGGCGCGGGTCGGCACCGGCGACTGGATCATCGATTCCAGCATCTGCGTTGCGATCACCACCGGCTTGCCGGCGCGGCGCGCCATCCGCGTCATCTGCTTCTGCAGGCTCGGCACGCGCTCGAGCGGCAATTCGACACCGAGGTCGCCCCGCGCCACCATCAGCGCGTCGGAGGCCTCGATGATGTCGGCGAGACGGTCGATCGCCTGGGGCTTCTCGATCTTGGCCATGACCGCGGCGCGGCCGCGGATCATCTTCTTGGCTTCGATCACGTCGTCGGCGCGCTGCACGAAGGACAGCGCGATCCAGTCGATGCCGGTGACGAGCGCCGCCTCGAGGTCGGCGCGGTCCTTCGAGGTCATGGCGGAGACCGGCAGGTCGGTGTCGGGCAGGCTGACGCCCTTGCGGTCGCTCATCTTGCCGCCGACCACGACCCGCGTCACCGCGTGCTCTTTCGAGGTCTCCTCCGCGATCAGGCGCACCTTGCCGTCGTCGAGCAGCAGCGCGTGGCCGGGCCGCAGCGCCGCCAGGATCTCCGGATGGGGCAGGTGGACGCGCGTGGTGTCGCCGGGGGCCTTGTCGGAATCCAGCGTGAAGGTCTGGCCGTTCTGCAGCTGCACCGAGCCTTCTGCGAAGGAGCCGAGCCTGAGCTTCGGCCCCTGCAGGTCGACCAGGATGCCGATCGGCCGGCCATAGCTGCTCTCGACGTTGCGGATCGTCGCCACCAGCTCCCGCATCTTGTCATGCGGGGTGTGGCTCATGTTGATGCGAAACAGGTCGGCGCCGGCCTCGAACAGGCGGCGGATCATCGCGAGGTCTGAAGAGGCTGGGCCCAGGGTCGCGAGAATCTTGATACGGCGAAGACGCCTCATGGCTTATTTCCAGACGGGGGCGAGGGAGCTGGCGGGAGGCCAGGCGGGGCGGGGGGCGTACCACCGGGCGGGCTATTGGGCAAACCCGGAACCCCGCCCGGGCCGACCGGACCGGGGAGGCCGGGTACGCGTTGCTGTGCCGGCTGTTCGTTGGCATCGGTAAGCTGCACCGTCCACGCCCGCTGCTCGCCGGTATCGACCTCGAAATAGCCGGTCCGGTCATAGCCGCGCGCGAGGCAATCCTCGGTGCCGCGGATGGTGA
Organism: Bradyrhizobium sp. 25ACV; assembly: GCF_054863005.1. Lineage (NCBI taxonomy): Bacteria > Pseudomonadati > Pseudomonadota > Alphaproteobacteria > Hyphomicrobiales > Nitrobacteraceae > Bradyrhizobium > Bradyrhizobium sp. 25ACV. The sequence continues at coordinate 422,219 of NZ_JAVAYO010000003.1, read as the reverse complement.
ACTCCTTGTCGCGCGAGCACATGAAGGCCTGCCCCGACCACTCGCCCCCGCGGTCATAGTCGATGGCGTAGATGTAATAGTAACGGGCGACCAACGTTCCCCGCAGCAGGGTCTCGCAGGAGCGTGACGAGATGTTCCACCAGCCCTCGGTGGTCCAGCCCTCGGCGTCCTTGTAGCCGAGCGCAATGCCGACCCGGCTCGACGTGTTGTTGCAGAGACGGAAATCGGCGGAGGCCGGGCTGCTCCACAAGCACAGCAGGCCAATCGCCAGCACCGGGACCAACCGGGCGAGCATGCGAAGGGGGGAGCGGGGAGATTCGGCGATCATTGTCGCGGAAGCTATATCAGATCATTGGCGATTTGGCGTAGGGGGCCGGGGAACTGCCTCAAGTCCGGGTTCGGGTCGGTTTGCGCCGGGATATGGCAAAATCTGTGACAGGACCCACCTGATCCCGTAAGGGTGACCTCCATCGGGTCAGGTCCAAGGGCAGACCAAGGGATACAGCCATGGCAATCGACGACAAAACCAGAACGGAGCTCGAGGCGGCCGCTTTCCGCCGTCTGGTCGATCATCTGAAGTCGCGGACGGATGTCCAGAACATCGACATGATGAATCTGGCGGGCTTCTGCCGCAACTGCCTGTCCAACTGGCTCAAGGAAGCCGCCGACGCCCAAGGCGTCGCCTTAAGCAAGGACGAGAGCCGGGAGGCCGTCTACGGCATGCCCTACGAGACCTGGAAGTCGAAATACCAGGGCACGGCCACGCCAGAACAGCTCGAGACGATGAAGAAGGTCCATCCCCACGGCCACGGGCACTGAACGGCCCGGGCGTGCCTCGCCTGAGTCGCACCACACAACAGCTTTCTTGGCCTCGCCGCAGGAAGGTGTGGGCGCGCTGTGGACGAGCGCGATGCTGCCTTGAACGCAGTCGGTACCAACCCTAAGGGTCTACCAGCACGCGCGGTGAGGGATGCCGGCGTCACCTCGTTTTGCCAGTTCCATTGGGAGTACCTAGATGGCCACCTCCGCCGCCGTCCGCGACGACGAGCCCGCGACGAAATTTGCCAAGGACCAGCTCAAATCCATCATCGAGCGCATCGAGCGGCTGGAGGAAGAGAAGAAGGCGATCTCCGACGACATCCGCGACGTCTATGCCGAAAGCAAAGGCAACGGCTACGACGTCAAGGCGCTGCGCACCATCGTGCGCATGCGCAAGCAGGACCCCAACGAGCGCGCCGAGGCCGAGACGATTCTCGAGACCTACATGCAGGCGCTGGGCATGCTCTGAGGCGTTCGCGCCTCAAGCACGACTGCGGTAGCCCGGATGGAGCGACAGCGAAATCCGGGTCTCGCAGTGTGAAAGCAATCCCCGGATTGTGCCGCGCTCCATCCGGGCTACAAATTGCGCGTGTTTCGTTTGCGAACGGAGTCGCGAATGACTGCGCCACCGCTGCCGCGCGAGGTGAACCGTGCCTTCGGCGCTCTTCCAACGCCGATCGGCAAGCGGCTGCTTCAGGTGCGCGCGCTGATCTTCGCGACGGCCGCGGCGTATGAAGAGGTCGGCCGGCTCACCGAGACGCTGAAATGGGGCGAGCCGGCATATCTGACCGACGAGACCGGCAGCGGCTCGACGATCCGGCTCGGCCGCGTCAAGGACTCCGCACACGCCGCCATCCTGTTCAATTGCAAGACGACGCTGATCGATAGCTTCCGCGAACGCTTTCCCGATCGGTTCGAATATCGGCAGACACGGGCGGTGTTGTTGCCGGTGGCGGGCAGGCTGCCGATGCGGGAATTATCCGTCTGCCTGTCGCTGGCGTTGACGTATCATCTGGACCGGCGGGCGAGGAAAGCGCGGTAGGGCACTTGTAGCCCGGATGGAGCGCAGCGAAATCCGGGGCCTCTCAACACGCGCGACTGTTCCCGGATTGCGCTGCGCTCCATCCGGGCTACGAGACTGAATTCGTGGAGGTAGCTCGGCGCCTCAGCGCAGCGCGGCGGTGCGCATGACGAACGACGTCGTCTGGAGCTTCGCGGTCGCGCTGCCCGAAAAACTGTCGCAGGACAGGCCGTGCATCGGGTCGTCGACAAAGCCCATCGCGATCACGGCCTGCGGCTTGACGAAATAGCCGCGCAGCGCGGCCGTATCGAGCTCGCCCATCAGCGTGACCGACATCGCGCGGCTGGCGCTCGGCGACAGCATCACGATCTTGAGCCAGATGCTCTCGCTCTTGGCGGCCGAGAGGCGGGTCGCGGTCGCGACCGCGCCGTCGACGCTCTTGCCGACCACCGTGTTGATTTCGGTCGCCTGAGCGATGTTGCGCGACGCGGGACGGCCCGAGCGCGGGATCGGCGCGGAGGCGGCGACGACATTGGCGCGATCAACCGGGGAGGCGGCCGGCGCGAAAGCCAGCGCCTGAAGGGCTGTGTTGGACACGCTCGCGGTTGCTTGCGGATCGGTGGCAGAGGCGAGCGCCTGGCGGGCCTTCAGCGCAGCGATTTGCGCCGGCGTCGCCTGCTGCGGCGCGGCCGGGACATCATCCCAGAAGCCGCGGGCATTGATGATGTCGGCCGGGGTCTCCGGCTTGCCGTCCGCAGATTTGGGTGCCGGCTTGTCAGCCACCGGCGCGGGCTTCGGCTTGGGCGGCGCGACCAGCTGTGCGTCGGCTGAGGCGAGCTGGATCGCGGCGGCGATCTGCGGCTTGGCGCGCGGCGTCGGCACCGGATCGGCGGGCTTGGCAGCGGCTGCGACCACGGTCGCTGCTGCCGGCTTGGCGGCCGGGGCGGGCGCGCCCTCGTCGTCCTCGTCGCTGCTGGCGGCCGGAGCGGTGGACTTGCCCTTGAACAAAGCGGCGAAGAAGTTCGGCTTGCTGCTGCTGGAGTCGTCGCCATTGCCGCGGCGCTCGATCTCGGCCTTGGCGAGCTCATAGCCCTTGAGCGGGGTGCCGTCTGTCGGCAGATGCACCGTCTTTCCGTCCGGGAAGACGCGGGCGAGCTGGTCATGCGTCATGCGCGGCCAGTGCCGGATGCTGCCGGTGTCCAGATGCACGAAGGGCGAGCCTGATGTCGGATAGAAGCCGACGCCGCCGCGCTGCAGGCGCAGGCCGGCGAAGCGGATCTGCTCCAGCGGCACGCCCGGAATGTAGAAGTCCATCGCATGTCCCAGCATGTGCTGGCTGAAGCGCGCCACCCCGGAGGAGCGGCGGCGGAGCATGGCGTTGGTGGCGGGGGAGCGGTAGGAGGAGATGATCTGGATCGGCTGCTTGGCGTCGACGTCGCGGTAGACTTCCCAGAGAATATCGAAGAGGCGACGGTCCATGACCGTCTCGTCCTGGGTGCGCCAGTCGCGCAGGAAGTGGTTGAGCTGCTTCAGCGCCGCTTCGTCATAGCGGCCATCGCGCTTGAAGGTGACTGTCAGGTCTTCGCCGGAATGGGTGTGGTGGAAGGAGAGCGTCTTGGTTTCGCTCAGCGCGGCGGCGTTATGAACCGAGCCTGCGCCCGCAAGCAGCAATACGGCAGCGAGGCCGATCCGCGAACCGGTCTTCACTCCCGCATGGGACAACGACAGCACAGTAAGTTGGCGTGCGAGACCAGTCAGCACGTGTGAGCCCACCCAGTCGACGAGCGTTCAAATGGACTCTCCCGCCAACCCCGTAGCAGTGCGAAAGAGGATGAACGCTTTCTTAAAGCGAGAAGGTTAATTCGAGGTTGACCTTCCCGCGCCCAAACCAAGTCAGACTACAATCCTAACCCGTTGAGTGTGGCAAAAAAACGCCCGGTGCCGGGAGCCAGGTGGACAATGCTTAACGTTAAACGGCCCCATCCATGGGACGGGGCCGTTGATATCGTTGTGGAATACGAAAAGCTGAGGTCCCGCAGCCTTACCGGGTGAACACCCGTTGCTGCTGGGGCCGGCGGCCGACCGGAGCCGGCGGCGGGGTCGGCGCCCCGCCTCCGAACAGCCGTTCGAAGAAGTTCGGGCCTGACGAGCCGAAGCCACCGCCATTGTTGGCCACGGCCACGCCTGAGGGCAGGGTCGTCGCCGGGCGCGAATAGCTCGGCTGCGAGTGCGCAACGACGGCCTCGAGATCCTTGCCGCGGTTGTTCTTCAGGATGTTGATCATGGTCGCGTCGCGGCCATAGACGTCCTTGCGGAACTGCAGCTTGCCGGCATCGTCTACGAAGGCGGTCTGATAGGTGATGTTGACCGGGACCGGAGTCGGGAATTTCAGGTCGATCTCGCTCTTGCCGTACATGCTGCGCACGCGCTCGGGCGTGTACTTCTCGTTCGGCATGGTGATGTTGAGCAGTACGGACGCATACTGATCCGGGTTCTGCACGCGCATGCAACCATGGCTGAAGGCGCGATCTTCTCTGGCGAACAGGTTCTTGTCCGGCGTGTCGTGCTGATAGACCAGGAACTTGTTCGGGAAGTTGAAGCGGATGCGGCCGAGCGCGTTGGCCTCGCCGGGCGGCTGCGAGATGTGCACCGAGCCGTCGCGGTTCTGTTCGAGCTTGAGGCCCATGCGCTGCAGTACGGTCGGGTCCTGCTGAAGCGCCGGCAGATACTCGTTGTAGACGATCGACGGCGGCACGTTCCAGGTCGGATTGACCGTGATGTACTTCATCGTCTCGGTGAGCAGCGGGGTCGCGTGCGTGCCCGGCTTGCCGGTGACGACGCGGGTGGTCCAGACCTGCTGGCCGCGCTGCATCACCTTCAGCGTGTAGTCGGGAATGTTGAGGATCACATAGGCATCGCCCAGCGCGGGCGCGCCGAGATCGCGCGGCAGCCAGCGCCAGCGCTCCATGTTCACCAGCACCACGTCGATCTGCTTGTCGCGCTTCGGGGTGTTGAGCGCCTTGACCGTCTTGTCGTCGAGGATGCCGGTCGCCTTCATCTCGGCGCCGCTCTGGAATTTTCGCACGGCGTCGGCGATCGCTGCGTCATAGCGGGTGTCGCTGGCGTTCTCGGCAAGGCCGAGCTTGGCGCGCAGCTGCGGCACGCGCGCATCTTCCACGACGATCTCAGCCTGCTTCTTGCTGGCCGGGGTGTATTTCAGCGCCGGACCGTCGGCGATCTCGATCACCGGGCCGTTGCCTTGACCGCGAAGCTCCGCGAGCTTGGCCTTCAGCTCCTTGTAGAGCTTGTGCGGCGGATTGTAGCTGTCGAGCGCAGCGGAGGCGTCCGTCGCGGTCGTGACCTTGGCGAGCACCTCGTTCGGGTCGACCGGATGCTCGGGATAAAGGATGTCGCCAGAGACCTGCGACCAATGCATGCGGCCGCTCTGGGCCTGGCGCGCATAGTCGAACATGCTGGCGGTGAGCTTGAGCTCGGCATCGGCCAGTGCATCGGGCGTGGTGGCGCTGCTGAAGTCCGGCACCGGATAGTCGGCGGGATTGAGGCCGTCGGACGCCGCGTCCTTCAGCCGCGCGATGACGCCCTTGGCCGCGGTGGTCAGGCTGCCGCCTTGCGTCCAGACCGGCGCGAAGTCGCGTGCGCCATAAAACTTCTCGATCGCCGCGCGCTCGTTCTTGCGGTCGAAATGGCGCGAGGTCTTGGCGCCGATGATGTCCTTGAGCTTGTCGGCGACCGGCTGGTCGGCGGCGGGAACATTGCTCGCGGCCTTCACGGGCTCAGCGGTAGGGGCCGCAGCCGTGGCGGGTGCCGCAGGCGCAGCCGGCATGGCGGTGTCTGCCTTGGCCGGCTCGGTCTTCACAGGCTCGGTCTTCACAGGCTCGGTCTTGGCAGGCTCGGTCTTGGCAGGCTCGGTCTTGGCCGTTTCGCTCTTCGGCGCCTCGGCGGCGGGCGTGGTGGCGATGTCGGAAGGCTTGGTCTCGACCTTGTTCGGGGCCGGTGCGACATCAGCCTTCACGGGCGCCTGTGCCGGCTCCTTGGCGGAATCCTGCACCGTGGCGGTGGTGTCGAGCTTGATATCGGAGGCGGTCGGGGGCGGGACGTTGGCCGGCTCGGGGCGCGGGATCGCGGCTTCGATCGCGAGCTCGGCAGCGCTGCTGCGCGCCTGATCCTGCGCCAGGGCCGAGCTGGCCGACACCGTGAGGAAGGTCGCTGCGACCGTCATCAAGACACGGTCGAAGCCCGCACGGTGGTTCAAACAGTCACGCATTGTGTCGCACCCCTCGGGTGAACTGTCCCTCGTGGAACAGCTTTGTTATCGCCTATTGAGCTTCGGCTAAATCGCGCCGGCCTCTCGAAAGTTGCACGCCTGCACGCAACGATTCATACGCAGACGATATACAGGCCCCGGTTTTGCAGCCAGCGCTAACCGGGACAACTCACGCCAAACTGACTTCAAGGGAGCCACTTGGCAACGGATTGTGCGCCTGCACAGCGCGCTTTTCCCTGTGTCTGTCACTTCCAAGTCACGGTTCAAGAAGCAGTCGAATTCTGTCGTCAGGCGAACGGCTTACAGCCGCTCCCGCATCGCCGCGCGAACCCTCGTTCGCATGAGGCTCAGTGCGTCTCCTCGCCGCTTTTCCCGCCATGCCCGGGAACCCCGGCCTCGTCGAGTTTCCGGTAGAGGGTGGACCGGCCGATTTTGAGGCGGCGGGCCACCTCGGACATCTGGCCGCGGTAGTGCGAGATCGCGAAGCGGATGATCTCGTTCTCCATGTCCTCCAGCGAGCGGACATCGCCGGTCGCGGTGAGCAGGGCGAGCGTGCCCACCGCAGGGAGCGGCGCGATTGGTATTTCATTACCCGATACCACCGAAGGGGTCGCCGCCGGCTCGAGCATCAGCGGAGCAGTCGGAATCTCGGTTACGGGATGCGGCTGCGAAGCGAGCAGAGGGAAGTCGCCGAGGCCGAGCTGGTCGCCGTCGCTCATCACCACCGCGCGGTAGACTGCGTTCTCGAGCTGGCGGATGTTGCCGGGCCAGTCGAGCTGGGCAAGATGGGCCATGGCTTCGCCGCTGATGCCGGTGATCGCGCGGTTCTCCTCGGCGGCAAACCGCGCCAGGAAATGCCGGAGCAGATGCGGGATGTCCTCGCGCCGCGCCCGGAGCGAGGGGATCGTCAGCGGCAGCACGTGCAGCCGATAGAACAGGTCTTCCCGGAAGTGTCCTTGTTTCACCCGCTCCAGCAGCCGGCGATTGGTTGCCGAGACGATGCGGACGTCGACCTTGACGGGCTTGCGGCCGCCGACCGCCTCGACGGCGCCTTCCTGGAGCGCGCGCAGCAGCTTGACCTGCGCGGTCAGCGGCAGCTCGCTGACCTCGTCCAGAAACAGCGTGCCGCCATGGGCCTCGACGAACTTGCCCATGTGCCGCTCGGTCGCGCCGGTGAAAGCGCCCTTCTCGTGGCCGAACAGAATGGACTCGACGAGGTTGTCGGGGATCGCGCCGCAATTGACGGCGACGAAGGGCTTGGCCTTGCGCTCGCCGCTGCCATGGATGGCGCGCGCGAACATCTCCTTGCCGACGCCGGACTCGCCTTCGATCAGAACGGGAATCGCGGAGTTCGCCGCCTTCTGCGCGGCGCGCATCACGCCGGCCATCGCCTCGGCGCGGGTGATGATGTCGGAGAACGTCAGCCGGCCCTCGCGGCTGTGCCGGATGCGTTGCAATTCGCCCTTGAGCGCGGAGGCGTTGAGCGCGTTGCGCAGCGAGACCTGGAGCCGCTCCACACCAACCGGCTTGACCACGAAATCGGCAGCGCCAGCGCGCATCGCCGAGATCACGTTGTCGATGCCGCCATGGGCGGTCTGCACGATGACGGGGACGCTGAGACCTGCTTCGCGGATTTTCGCCAGCACGCCCATGCCGTCGAGGCCGGGCATCACGAGATCGAGGATGACGGCGTCGATGGCCGGCGCGTCGGGAGCGGTAAGGGCGGCGATCGCGGCGTCACCGGAGTCCACGACGACCGTCTCATAGCCGCATTTCTGCACCATGTTCTCGACCAGCCGGCGGGCTACGGCGTCGTCGTCGGCGATCAAAATACAGGCAGCCATGGTGTTCCCCGCACGCTACTACTATCTGTCTCGAATCGGGGCACTCTGGCCGAAGCCGATTAACGCACTCTTAAACCTTGATGCCCCCGCCCGCCGTCGCGCTTGTTGAACACAGGTTTCCCACACAATGAATTCGCGCTCCAAGCCCGCTCTCAAAAAGTCTGCTCTCCGCAAGCCAGCCACTAAGACCTCCGCCGCCAAGAAATCCGCCGTCAGGGCAAAGCCCTCCACGTCGTCCAAATCTTCGTCCGTCAAGCCCGCGAGCAAGACCGGCAAGCTTCCGGAGTGGAACCTGGCCGATCTCTATTCCGGGATCGATGCGCCGGAAGTGGCGCGCGATCTCGAAACGATGGATGCCGACTGCGTCGCGTTCGAGACGGACTACAAGGGCAAGCTGGCGACAGGGACAGCAAACGAAGATGGCGGAAAATGGCTCGCGGAAGCCGTGCGACGCTATGAGGCAATCGACGATCTTGCCGGCCGGCTCGGTTCCTATGCCGGGCTCGTCCACGCCGGCGACAGCGTGGACCCTGCGATTTCAAAGTTTTACGGCGATGTGTCGGAGCGGCTGACGGCGGCGTCCACGCATTTGCTGTTCTTCGCGCTCGAGCTCAACCGTGTCGATGACGATATTTTGAACCGGGCCATGCAAGCGCCCGAGCTCGCGCACTACCGTCCCTGGATCGAGGATCTGCGCAAGGAGAAGCCGTATCAGCTCGACGACAAGCTCGAGCAGCTTTTCCTGGAGAAGGCGCAGACCGGCTATTCCGCCTTCAACCGGCTGTTCGACCAGACCATCTCCGGACTGCGCTTCAAGGTCGGGGCCAAGGAGCTGGCGATCGAGCCGACGCTCAATCTGCTGCAGGACCGCGACGGCGCCAAGCGCAAGAGCGCGGCCGAGGCACTGGCAAAAACCTTCAAGGCCAATGAGCGCACCTTTGCGCTGATTACCAACACACTCGCCAAGGACAAGGACATCTCCGACCGCTGGCGCGGCTTCCAGGACGTCGCGGATTCCCGCCATCTCAACAACCGCGTCGAGCGCGAAGTGGTGGATGCGCTGGTCGCCTCGGTGCGGGCGGCCTATCCAAAGCTGTCGCATCGCTATTACGCGTTGAAGGCGAAGTGGTTCGGCAAGAAGCGGCTGGCTTATTGGGATCGCAATGCGCCGCTGCCCTTTGCCGCGACCGATACCATCGGCTGGCCCGACGCGCGCAACATGGTGCTGACGGCCTATCGCGGCTTCTCGCCCAAAATGGCCGATATCGCCGAGCGCTTCTTCACCGATCGCTGGATCGACGCGCCGGTGCGGCCGGGCAAGGCGCCGGGCGCGTTCTCGCATCCGACCACGCCGTCGGCGCACCCTTATGTGCTGATGAACTACCAGGGCAAGCCGCGCGACGTGATGACGCTCGCCCACGAGCTCGGCCATGGCGTGCATCAGGTGCTGGCGGCGAAGAATGGCGCGCTGATGGCGCCGACGCCGCTGACGCTGGCGGAGACCGCCAGTGTGTTTGGCGAGATGCTCACGTTCAGGCGGCTGCTGGCGCAGACCAAAAATGCAAAACAGCGCCAGGCGCTGCTCGCCGGCAAGGTCGAGGACATGATCAACACCGTGGTGCGGCAGATCGCGTTCTACTCGTTCGAGCGCGCGGTCCACACCGAGCGCAAGAACGGCGAGCTCACCGCGACCCGGCTCGGCGAGATCTGGCTGTCGGTGCAAGGCGAGAGCCTGGGTCCAGCGATCGAGATCAAGGCGGGCTATGAGAACTACTGGATGTACATCCCGCACTTCATCCATTCGCCGTTCTACGTTTACGCCTACGCGTTCGGCGATTGCCTCGTGAACTCGCTCTACGCGGTCTACGAGAACGCGAACGAGGGCTTTGCCGAGCGTTATCTCGACATGCTCGCTGCCGGCGGCACCAAGCATTATTCCGAGTTGCTGCGGCCGTTCGGGCTCGATGCCAAGGACCCGAAGTTCTGGGACGGCGGCCTGAGTGTCATCGCCGGGATGATCGGCGAGCTGGAGGCGATGGGACGAGCGTAGTGTCGTAAAACATTTGTTGAACAGATGAGTGGGTCGTGTTATACAGATGTATAACGAGGTGCGCCGATGAACGAGAACGCGAGCTCTAAGGACTTGAAGAACGAATCCACCGTGCTTCAGGTGCGCAAGATAGGCAATTCGATCGGCGTTATCCTGCCGAAGGAGCTCGCGGGTCGTCTGAATCTCAAAGAGGGCGACAGGCTGTTTCCGGTCGAGCAGTCGGACGGTGGCGTGTTGCTGACGCCGCATGATCCTGACTTCGAAAAAGCAATGGAAGTCGCACGGCGAGGCATGAAGCGTTATCACAACGCTCTCGCCGAGCTTGCCAAGTGAATGAGCCGTTCTGGCTGACCCGTCGGATCATCATTGCGATCCACGACGAACAACTGGCGATCCATGGCGGCGCAAGCGGACTTCGAGATGAAGGCATGCTCGAATCCGCGCTCGATCGGCCCAGAAACAAATGGTCTTACGAGAGCGCCGATCTTCCCGAATTGGCGGCGGCGTACGCCTTCGGCATCGCGCGCAACCATCCGTTCGTCGACGGCAATAAGCGCACGTCGCTTCTGGCGCTGTACACGTTTCTCGGCGTGAACGGCATCGACTTCGTTGTACCCGAGGCTGAAGCGGCAGCCATCATCCTGTCGCTCGCTGCCGGCGAGGTCAGCGAGGAGAACCTGACGCGCTGGATCCGTGACAATTGGGATTCCAAATGACCTGATTTGCGGGAAAACCGCGTCCCGGTGCCGTTGCCCTGCCCGAAACTTTGCGGTATCCCAGCCCAAGAATTCGACTTTCGACTGGGGACAATCCATGGCTGATCATAGCGAAGTGGCGTACAGCACCGCCGACGGCAACGACTACGTTGCCCACGAGCAGACCTACGAGGGCTTCATCAAGCTGGTGAAGTACGGCACGGCCTCGGTCGCGCTCATCGTGATCCTGATGGCGATCTTCCTGACCTGATCTGTCGGCAGCTGCACACGTCAGCGGCAGCAGCTGCCCAGAATATTTGCATCCAAGCCGGTGCTAAAACCGGTATCGAACGCCGCGGGAGTAACGCTTAGTTTGCGCGCGCGCTGTCCCGTGCCGCCGGAGGACCTATGAAGATCGCCGTTGCCAAGGAAATCGATCCGCTCGAGCCGCGAGTCGCCGCTTCGCCCGATACGGTGAAGAAGTTCAAGGCGCTTGGCGCCGAGATCGCCGTCGAGCCGGGCGCCGGCCTCAAATCGGGCCTGCCGGATTCCGAATTCACTGCCGTGGGCGCCACCGTCAGTGCGGATGCGCTGAAGGATGCCGACATCATCATCAAGGTGAAGCGCCCTGAAGCCTCCGAGCTCGCGCAGTACAAGCGCGGCGCGCTCGTCATCGCCATCATGGACCCCTACGGCAACGAGGCCGCGCTGAAGACGATTGCCGATGCCGGCGTCTCCGCCTTTGCAATGGAATTGATGCCGCGCATCACCCGCGCGCAGGTGATGGACGTGCTGTCATCGCAGGCGAACCTCGCCGGCTACCGCGCGGTGATCGAGGGCGCCGAGGCGTTCGGCCGCGCCTTCCCGATGATGATGACCGCTGCCGGCACTGTGCCTGCCGCGAAAGTGTTCGTGATGGGCGTCGGCGTCGCCGGCCTCCAGGCGATCGCGACCGCGCGCCGTCTCGGCGCCATCGTGACCGCGACCGACGTGCGGCCCGCGACCAAAGAGCAGGTCGAATCGCTCGGCGCGAAATTCCTCGCCGTCGAGGACGAGGAGTTCAAGAACGCCCAGACCGCCGGCGGCTACGCCAAGGAAATGTCCAGGGAATACCAGGCCAAGCAGGCCGCGCTCACCGCCGAGCACATCAAGAAGCAGGACATCGTGATCACCACCGCGCTGATTCCGGGCCGGCCCGCGCCGAAGCTCGTCTCCGGCGAGATGGTCAAGTCGATGAAGCCGGGCTCGGTGCTGGTCGATCTCGCCGTCGAGCGCGGCGGCAATGTCGAGGGCGCCAAGGCCGGTGAGGTCGTCGACCTCGATGGCATCAAGATCGTCGGCTACACCAACGTTGCCGGCCGCGTCGCGGCCTCTGCCTCCAGCCTCTACGCGCGCAATCTGTTCTCCTTCATCGAGACCATGGTCGACAAGAAGGAGAAGAAGCTCGCCGTGAACTGGGACGACGAACTGGTCAAGGCGACCGCGCTCACGAAAGACGGCGCCGTCATCCACCCGAACTTCCAGCCGAAGGTTTAAGGAGACCCGCCATGGAGCATGCTGCACAGGTCGTCGACCCCTTCATCTTCCGGCTGTCGATCTTCGTCCTCGCCGTCTTCGTCGGCTATTTCGTGGTGTGGTCGGTGACACCGGCCCTGCACACGCCGCTGATGAGCGTGACCAACGCGATCTCCTCGGTGATCGTGGTCGGCGCGTTGCTTGCCGGCGGCGTCGCGAACGTCTCGAGTGGCTCGGGCTGGGCCCGCGCCTTCGGCTTTGTCGCGCTCATTTTCGCCTGCGTGAACATTTTTGGCGGCTTCCTTGTCACCCAGCGCATGCTGGCGATGTACAAGAAGAAGTCGAAGTAAGCGGCCACCTCGGGCTGAAGGGATCAATGGGGACCTGAGATGAGCGCCAACCTCTCTGCATTTTTGTATCTCGTGGCGGGAGTGCTGTTCATCCTGTCGCTGCGCGGGCTGTCGAGCCCGGCGTCGTCGCGCCAGGGCAATCTGTTCGGCATGATCGGCATGGCGATTGCGGTCGCCACCACGCTGGCCAACCATCCGCCGGCAGACGGCCTCGCCTGGGTGCTCGTCATCGTCGGTATCGCCATCGGTGCCGCGATCGGCGCGGTGATCGCCCGCCGCGTGCCGATGACCTCGATGCCGGAACTGGTCGCCGCCTTCCACTCGCTGGTCGGCATGGCCGCGGTGCTGGTCGCCGCCGGCGCGTTCTACGCGCCCGAGGCCTTCGACATCGGCACTCCCGGCAACATCCATCCGCAGAGCCTGGTCGAGATGTCGCTCGGCGTCGCCATCGGCGCGCTGACCTTTACAGGCTCGGTGATCGCGTTCCTGAAGCTGTCCGCGCGGATGAGCGGCGCGCCGATCATCCTGCCCGCCCGTCACATCATCAACATCGCGATTGCGGTGGCGCTGGTGTTCTTCATCGTCCGCCTGGTCCTGACCGGCGGCGCGCTCGACTTCTGGCTGATCGTCATCCTGGCGCTGGCGCTCGGCGTGCTCATGATCATCCCGATCGGCGGCGCCGACATGCCGGTCGTGATCTCGATGCTGAACTCGTACTCCGGCTGGGCTGCGGCCGGCATCGGCTTCACGCTCGGCAATTCCGCGCTGATCATCACCGGCGCGCTGGTCGGCTCCTCGGGCGCGATCCTGTCCTACATCATGTGCCACGCGATGAACCGGTCCTTCATCTCGGTCATCCTCGGCGGCTTCGGCGGCGAGACCGCGGCGGCCGGCGGTGGCGGCGGCGAGCAGAAGCCAGCCAAGCTCGGCTCGGCCGACGACGCGGCCTTCATCATGAAGAACGCACAGAAGGTCATCATCGTGCCCGGCTACGGCATGGCGGTGGCGCAGGCGCAGCACGCGCTGCGCGAGATGGGCGACATCCTGAAGAAGGAAGGCGTCGAGGTGAAGTACGCCATTCACCCGGTCGCCGGCCGCATGCCCGGCCACATGAACGTGCTGCTCGCCGAAGCCAACGTGCCCTATGACGAGGTGTTCGAGCTCGAGGACATCAACTCCGAGTTCGCGCAGGCCGACATCGCCTTCGTGATCGGCGCCAACGACGTCACCAACCCGGCGGCCGAAGAGGACAAGACCTCGCCGATCTACGGCATGCCCGTGCTGCAGGTCTGGAAGGCCGGCACCGTGATGTTCATCAAGCGCTCGCTCGCCTCCGGCTATGCCGGCATCGACAATCCGCTGTTCTACCGCGACAACACCATGATGCTGCTCGGCGACGCCAAGAAGGTCACCGAGAACATCGTCAAGGCGATGTAGCACGCGAAGGAAACGGACCGTGGCCATCAACAAGGAATGGCACCGGTCTCATCGCATGCCGCTCAAGGCGACGCGCGAGCAGCGCGTCGCCTGGCATGCCGCCCACAAGGCGGAGTGCGGCTGCCGCGACGTACCGGCGGGCCTCCGGCCCGACGTCATGAAATTGCTGCGGAGCCGTCGCAAGCCCTGAGCCTGAACCGGGGGCCGGCCGCGCAATGATCACCATCGCCAAATGGACTGTCATCCTGCTCGCGACCGTCTATCTCGCCGGGCTCGTCTTGCTCTATGCCCGGCAGCGCGAGATGCTGTTTCCGATACCGACCGCCAAGCGGACCCCACCTGAGGCGGCAGATTGTCCCGAGGCGGAGGAGCATGTCCTGACCACCTCGGATGGCGAGAAGATCATCGTCTGGCACGTGCCGGCGAGGCCCGGTCGTCCCGTGATCCTGTATTTTCCGGGCAATGGCGATTTTCTGGCCGGCCGTGTCAGCCGCTTCAAGGCCATGACGGCTGATGGCACCGGCCTCGTCGCGCTGTCCTACCGCGGCTATGCCGGCTCGAGCGGCGCGCCGAGCGAGGAGGGGTTGCTGCGCGATGCCGCTGCCGCCTATGCCTTCACCACGGCCCGCTACGCGGCGGAACGAATCGTCGCCTGGGGCTTCTCGCTCGGGACCGGCGTGGCGGTCGCGCTCGCCTCGCAACAGCGTGTTGGAAAGCTGGTCCTGGAGGCGCCTTATACGTCGACGGCCGACATTGCATCTTCGTCATTCTGGTTCGTGCCCGTGCGCCTCTTGATGCGCGATCCGTTCCCTTCCGACGAGCGGATTGCGCGCGTCACGGTGCCGCTCCTGGTGATGCATGGCACCAACGACCTTGTCATTTCGATCGTATTCGGAGAGCGTCTGTTCGCGCTCGCGCATGAACCGAAGCAGTTCGTTCGCTTTGCGGGCGGCGGACATGACAATCTCGATGCATTCGGTGCGATCGAAACGGCAAGGCGCTTCATTGGATCCTGAACGGCTCGTCACCCGGCTCTGGGGCATATCCCTCGTCGCCATCCTCGCTTTGTTGCCGCAGCAGGCATCGGCCGCAACCGGGCTCGATGGTGCTGCGATGCGCTGGCCCTATGCGCTTCCCTTTGCCGGCCTGTTGCTGTCGATCGCGCTCGGACCGCTGCTGTTTGCAAAAGTCTGGCACCATCATTACGGCAAGATCGCTGCGGCCTGGTCGCTGCTGGCGCTGGCCTCGCTCGTCATTTTTGCCGGGAGCATGGCGACGCTGGCGGCTTTCGTCCATGCCATGCTCGCTGAATATCTCGGCTTCATCGTGCTGCTGTTCGCGCTCTATGTCGTGGCCGGTGGCATCCTCATCACCGGCGATATCAAGGCCACGCCGGCGACGAATGCCGGCATCCTCGCCCTCGGCACCTTGATGGCAAGCATCGTCGGCACCACGGGGGCCGCGATGATCCTGGTCCGTCCGCTGATCCGCGCCAACCGGCCGCGGCGCTACAACGCCCATGTCATCATCTTCTTCATCATCCTGGTCGCCAATGTCGGTGGCGCGCTGAGCCCGCTCGGCGATCCCCCGCTGTTCGTCGGTTTCCTGCACGGCGTCGACTTCTTCTGGACCACGCGGAACATCTGGTTGCAGACCGCGATCGTCGCCGGATTGCTGCTCGCGATCTTCATCGCCATCGACTTCTGGCGCTTCCGCAGCGAGCCTGATCTCAGCGACGCCGGTCCTGCGGATCCGGTCCGCATCCGCGGCCTCGTCAACCTCGTGCTGATCGCAGCCATCGTCGCGAGCCTGCTTGCCTCGGCGATGTGGAAGCCCGCTGTTGCTTTCGACGTTCTCGGAACCAAGCTGGAGCTGGAAGACATCGCGCGCAATGTGGCGCTGCTTTCCATTGCGGCGCTGTCGGTGTGGTTGACGCCGGACGAGCACAGGGAAGCCAACGGCTTCACCTGGGAGCCGATCCGCGAGGTCGCAAAACTGTTCGCTGGCATTTTTGTCGCCATCATCCCGGTCATTGCCATGCTCAATGCCGGCCATCACGGCGCCTTCGCCTGGCTGTTGTCGGCCGTGACGGCGCCGGACGGAGCGCCGCGCGAGGTCGCCTATTTCTGGTTCACCGGCCTGATGTCGGCGTTTCTCGACAATGCGCCGACCTATCTGTTGTTTTTCCAGCTTGCCGGCGGCGATCCGCAAACGCTGATGCACGAGCTGTCGGGAACGCTCGCGTCGGTCTCGATGGGCGCCGTCTACATGGGAGCGCTCACCTATATCGGCAATGCGCCGAACTTCATGGTCAGTAGCATCGCCAGCGAGAACGGCATCGAGATGCCGAGCTTCTTCGGCTATCTCTTGCGCGCCGGCGCTGTGCTGATCCCGCTGTTCATGCTGCTGACGCTGCTGCCGGTCGCGCCGATCCTGCGCTGGCATTGAATCTGCCGGCCGATTTGCTGCGGCTCCCTGGCGACCATCGGGTCGACGATCCCAGCTATCGGCGTCGCCACCTGCTCTTGCTCCTGACCTTCATCCTGAGCATGCCGGCCTTCGGCACGGGCAGGACAAACGTCCTGTTCGGGCTGGTCCATATGATGGTATCTGGCGTCTACGTGTTCATGGATTTCGTGCCCTGAAGCGCGACGTCCCAGGAGAGGTTCCAGATGCTTGCCGCCAAGTCCGAGGTCCAGGTCGACAACGAGGAGGTCCGGGTGACCGAATGGCGGCTTCCGCCCGGTGGCGCCACCGGGCATCACACCCACGGCATGGACTATGTGATCGTTCCCGTCGTCGCGGGGGAAATGACCATCGTGGCGCCGGGCGGCGAGCGGTCCAAGGCGCAGCTGGCAGCCGGGAAATCCTATTTCCGCAAGGCGGGCGTCCAACATGACGTACTTAACGAAACCTCAACCGAGATCGTGTTCCTTGAGATCGAGCTAAAGCCGTAGATCCGGCCCTAACACTTGCCATCGATCCGTCGCACTTGATCCCTTACAATGCCCCAAAGTTCCCGCATCAGATCGCGCGGGGAGTGGCCGGAATGCTGAAATACCTCGCTAAAATTTCGATGGATATTTTCCCCTCGGTGCTCGCGACGATCATCGGGGCGTACATCGTTAACCACTACATCAACGCCAAGCCGGCGGCTGATGCCCCTGCGGCCGTCGTGGCCCCTGCCGAGGCCGGCAAGAACGGCAAACCCGCCGATGTCGCCAATCTCCCTGCGCCCGGCGTCAAGGCCAAAGGCATCCCCGAGAAGAGCGTGACGGAAAAGCCGGCGGCCGAAAAGGCTGCCGATCAGCCGTCCACCGAGCACAAGGCTGCGGATGTGGCCCCGGCCGAGGCCAGCCCGCGTGGCAAGCCGTCGGCGCGCGAGAAGGCGGTCGCCAAGTCGACCCCGGCCGCCAGCACGCCCGCTCCCGCCGCTCCGGTGGTAGAGGCCAATTCGGCGCCGGCTGCTGCGGCTCCGGCCCCCGACGCCAACGACCTCGTGCGTGCCGCGATCGAGCGCCTGCGCAAGACTCCTGAGGGCAAGTCTTCCGAGGGCAAGTCTTCCGAGGGCAAGTCCGCCGAAACCAAACCTGCCGAGGTTAGGCCGTCCGAGACCAAGTCAGCCGAGAGGCCGACTGAGCCTGCCGTGCGGGAAGCCGCCCGCACGCCCGAGGCCCCGCGGGTCGTCAGCATGGAGCCGGCTACGGTCCGCCCGCTGCCGCCGCCGATCACGGTATCGACGCCCTCACCAGAGGCCTATGGCAGGGATGGCTCCTCGCCGGCCAATCCGTCCTACACGGCCTCGGTCGGCAACGATGATCCGAATCGGATGACGCCGCCGGCTGACATTCCCGTGCCGATGATCGCGCCACCGCTCGATCTGCGCGCCGACGCCGGTGGCTCCATGCCGCGGCCCAAGAAGACCAATGTCGCCGACGAGATGCTGTCGGGCATGAAGTCGATGTTCCACTCCGTTCTGCCGAAGAGCGCCACCCCCGATTAAGACGGCGCCTGCGCCGTCAAAGCCGTCAGCCGCCGACGCGGGCAAGACCGCTGCGCGCGGCGTCGTCGCGTGGGCGAAGCGAGACAGCCCTGGTGTAGGACGCCGCCGCCTTGGCCCTATCGCCCAGCCGCTCATAGGCCTGTCCGCGCGTGGTCCAGACCTGCGCGTTGTGCGGATCGGCCTCGGAGGCCTCGTCCAGATCGGCCGTGGCCTCCTTGACCTTGCCGAGCGCGAGATAGCTGGTGGCGCGGCCGAGCAGCGGCTCGACCTTCTGTGGGTTGAGTCCGCTCGCAGCACTGAAATCTGCGATGGCGAAGTCGTGCTGATTGTTGCCCTGGTAGATCAGGGCACGGCCATACAGCGCCTGCGCATTGTAGGGATCGAGCGCGACCGCGCGATTGAACTCGTCGAGCGCTGCCGCGACCTCGCCTGACTTGGCCAGGGATTGGGCTTTTGCGGTGTGGGCCTGAGCTTCGGTGACGTTGCCGGCACTCACCGCGCTCTCGGCGGGCGTGGCGGCCTTTGGGGCCTCCTGCGGCTTGTCCTTCTCCGGCATCAGCGATCCCAGATCGAAGGAGCAGCCGCACAGCGCAATCCCCATCAACGCCAGCGCGAACGGCGGCCGCCAGATCGGGCGTCGCCGCGCCAAGCCGTGCTGGGGGAAGGGGGAGGCCATCTACGATTCGCTCGCGCTAGAGCATGATCCGGACCTGAAGGGCCGCGTTGGCGAAAAGTATGCAGCGGTTTTCCCTCGCGACAAAGGCGGAACGCGCTTGCGTAGAGATCAAGGTCAAACAACAAATTAAAGCGCGACGACGTTCAATCCAAATCTCATCGCGTTTGCGTGCCGCATCCATGGTGCCCAGCTCGGAAGGGCAGCGCGCACAAACAATAACGCGGGCCAGAGGCCCGCGTCATCGAAACTGAAATCTTGCAAGATTCGGTAAATCAGCGCGGTCCGCGCGGACCTGCACCCGGGCCGCCACGACCGCCGCGATCACCGCCGGGACCTGCGCCGAACACCGGCTTCGGCTTCATCGGCAGCAGGCCTTCGCGCTGCAGCTTCTTGCGGGCCAGCTTGCGCGCACGGCGCACGGCTTCGGCCTTTTCGCGGGCCTTCTTCTCGGAGGGCTTCTCGTAATGACCGCGGAGCTTCATCTCGCGGAAAATTCCCTCGCGCTGCATCTTCTTCTTCAGCGCCTTGAGGGCTTGGTCGACATTGTTATCGCGAACGAGAACCTGCACGCGGCATCCTCTTCAGTGGATCGGATTTGAATTCTGGTAAGACGAAGGGGATGGCGAAAACGCGCAAGCCCTTAACCTTGAGGGCGCGGATGTATCAGACAAATCCCGGGATGTCCACCGGCCAAGCGGGTATTCGGGCCAAGTTCAGCCATTAAATGAGGCGAAAATACCTCCGCGCGGCCCTGATTTGGGCGATTCGACGCCAGGGATGGGGCCGTTTCCGGAGCTTGTTCCGGAATCTTTGAAAGCAGGGGACGACACATGGATATCAAGAAATACGCCGCTGAAGCCATCGGCACCTTCTGGCTCACATTCGCAGGCTGCGGAAGCGCGGTGATCGCTGCCGGGTTCCCGCAGGTCGGAATCGGTCTGGTGGGTGTCTCCCTCGCATTCGGACTGAGCGTGGTCACCATGGCCTATGCGATCGGCCACATATCGGGCTGCCATCTCAACCCGGCCGTCACGGTCGGTCTTGCCGCCGGCGGGCGTTTTCCGAGCGGGCAGATCCTGCCCTATGTGATCGCGCAGGTGGCCGGCGCGATCGTGGCCGCCGGGCTCCTCTACGTCATCGCGAGCGGAGCTCCCGGATTCGATGTCAGCAAGGGCTTCGCATCCAACGGCTATGATGCGCATTCGCCCGGCCAGTACAGCATGATCGTGTGCTTCCTCACCGAGGTGGTGATGACCATGATGTTCCTGTTCATCATCATGGGCGCGACCCATGGCCGCGCGCCCGCAGGCTTCGCGCCGCTCGCGATCGGGCTCGCGCTGGTGATGATTCATCTCGTCAGCATCCCCGTCACCAACACCTCGGTGAACCCGGCGCGCAGCACGGGCCCTGCGCTGTTCGTCGGCGGCTGGGCGACGGCGCAGCTCTGGCTGTTCTGGGTGGCACCGCTGATCGGCGGCGCGCTGGGCGGGGTGATCTATCGCTGGCTCAGCGAGGAGCCCACGGGCGTCGTCGCAGGCGCGAAGACGGCCTAAAGCATGATCCGGAAAAGTGCGAAGCGGTTTTCCGGAAAGATCATGCGCAAACATCAACCTAAAGTGCGATGACGATTCATCCAAATCTCATGGCGCTTTAGAGCGGAGCGGGATCGCAGCTCGAAGCTGCGGTCCCGCTACTTGCCTTTCGTCGGCCTGACTTCGGTGACGTGGCCCATCTTCCGGCCGGGACGCGGCGCACCCTTGCCGTAGATGTGCACGGTCGCGCCCGGCACGCTCAGCCACTTTTCGTAATCGTTGATCTCGTCGCCGATCAAATTGGTCATGGTGACGATTTCGCCGTGGCGCACGGGCTTGCCGAGCGGCCAGCCGGCGATGGCGCGGATGTGCTGCTCGAACTGCGAGACCGACGCGCCGTCGAGCGTCCAGTGCCCGGAATTGTGCACGCGCGGGGCGATCTCATTGACCAGCACCTTCGGGCCGGTGCCGTTGGCGAGCACGAACATCTCGACAGCGAGCACGCCGACATAGTCGAGCGCGCTTGCGATCTTGCCGGCGATGCTGCGTGCTTCCTCGGCGAGCGCAGCCGGGATCGGCGCGGGCGCGCGCGATATCTTCAGAATGTGGTCGCGGTGCTCGTTCTCGGTGACGTCGAAACACTCGACCTGGCCTGTGACCGAGCGCGCGGCGATCACGGAGATCTCGCGCTCGTATGGCACGAAGGCTTCCAGGATCGCCGATTTGGTGGCGAGGCTGGTCCACACCTTGGCGATGTCGTCGCCCTCGCGGATGATGGCCTGGCCCTTGCCGTCATAACCGAATCGGCGGGTCTTGAGCACGGCCGGAAGGCCGATCCTGACGATCGCCTCGCGCAGCGAGGAGACGGAGGTGACGTCGGCATAGGCTGCGGCGCCGATGCCGAGCCGCGTCACGAAATCCTTCTCGGCGAGCCGGTCCTGGGTGGTCTCGAGAATCTTGCGGTTGGGCAGCACGGGTCGGCGCGCGTCCAGCACCATCGCGGCGGCCGATGGCACGTTCTCGAATTCGTAGGTGATGACGTCGACGTCGTTGGCGAACAGTTCGAGCGCTTCGACGTCGGCATATTCGGCGCAGGTTGCGTTCAATACGACGTCGAAGGCCGGCGAGTCCGGATCGGGCGAGAACACCTGGCAGCGCAGGCCGAGCCGCGCCGCAGCCATGGCCAGCATCCGGCCCAATTGTCCGCCGCCGAGGATTCCGATGGTGTCACCGGGCTTCAGCTTCACCTGCCTGGTGTCGGTCACGCCTTGTCCTCCGGGCGCTCGGCGACCGCCTCGGTCTGCGCCTTGCGCCAGGCGGCGAGGCGATCGGACAAGGCCGGGTCGGACAACGCCAGGACGGCCGCCGCCAGCAGCGCGGCGTTGGTCGCGCCGGCCTTGCCGATGGCGAGGGTGCCGACCGGGATGCCGGCGGGCATCTGGACGATCGAATAGAGCGAATCGAGGCCCTTGAGCGTCTTGGATTCGACGGGAACGCCGAACACCGGGAGTTCGGTCAGCGCCGCCGCCATACCGGGCAGGTGCGCAGCGCCACCGGCGCCGGCGATGATGACCTTGTAACCCGCGGCCTTGGCGCCCTTGGCGAAAGCAAAGAGACGGTCGGGGGTTCGGTGGGCCGAGACGATGCGGGTATCGGCGGCGACGCCGAGCGCGGCAAGCGTGTCGGCGGCATGCCGCATCGTGTCCCAGTCCGACTGGCTTCCCATGATGATGGCGATCGGCGCGGTCATGACGTTAATTGTGCCCGAAAAACAGAAAGATAGGCCAGATTAACGGTTCCGGCCGGCGGCTCGCAAGGCGGTGGCAAGGAGAAGGGAATCCACTATCCTGTCTTGGTGAATCCCCGCAAGCCTTCATTGAGCAGGATGCCCATGAAGAAACCAAAAAGGGCAGGCGCTGCGAAGGCCAAAAAGGGCCGGAAGACCAGCGCCGGCCGATCCAAAGCCGCCCCAAAACGGCTGACCACGCGTTCGGCGAGGCCGCCGGGGCGCGGCGCGTCGGGCGATGGGGTCAAGGATACCGTCAGGGCGACGATCCGGGGCTTGCGGACCAAGCTCAAGGAGGCGCAGCGCCGGGTAGCGGAACTGGAAGCTGCGGCCGATACCGATTTCCTGCTGGCGATTCCGAACCGGCGCGGCTTCGAGCGCGAGCTGGCGCGCGCCATCGCCTACATGAAGCGTTACCGCGCCAGCGGGGCGCTGATCGTGCTCGACGTTGACAGGTTGAAGCCGATCAACGATTCGTTCGGTCATGGCGCCGGCGACGAGGTGCTCAAGGCGATTGCCGCTACGCTGACGCGGCAGGTCCGCGCCTCCGACGTGGTCGGCCGGCTCGGGGGCGACGAGTTCGCGCTGCTGCTGTGGAATCTCAGCGAGACCGACGCCAAGGCGAAGGCGGCCATCTTCGAGCAGGCGGTCGACGAATTGTCCTTTGTATTTCGCGGCCAGGAGGTGACCGCGGGCGCCTCCGCCGGTGTCGCCCTACTGGGGGCGCAGTCCGACGCGGGCCGCGCCCTGGAGGAGGCCGATGCCGCCATGTATGTGCGCAAGGCGCACCGGCGGCACGAGCCGCGGGTCAGGCTGGTCGGCAGCTAAAGCGCGCTGAGATCTGGCGGTACGTTACCGAATTTCCGCAGCAATTTGGCGTCGCCAAACTCGCCGGTCAGGGGATCGCCGCTGCGGCTGAAGGCGACGGCGCCGATATGGCCGGCGCCGTGCGCCAGCATTTCCGCACGACGCAGGGCGGCAGCCGATGTCTGGCATTCCTCGGCAGCACCCGCCACCGGCGATCCGTCCTCGTCGATCAGGAAGGGCAATGCAACGTAGTAGGTGACGTCGGGCATGGTCGGCTCCGATAGCTGACGGTTCAGGCGGCGCTGCTCTTGCTCCGCATCTTGCTGCGCGAGGTGTCCGGAATGCAGCCGGCGGAAATCGCCGCCTGCAATTCCTCCAGCTCGGCCTCCAGATATTCGTTGGCCATGATCAGCGCCTTGATGGTGCTGCGCAGATTGCCGTCGCACATCGCGATCGCCTGATCGCAGGCCTGTTCATAATGGCTGTTGTCGAGAAGGGCGGCTGTCGACATCTGCATTGTCCTTGTCAGTTGTCCTGGGCGTTTTCTGGGGGCGCTGGGGTCCTCAAATGTTCCTATTTTGTTCTTTTGGAGTCAAGCGGATTCATCCGCGCGAGGGAAAACCGGCTCGCAGGTCAGGCGATGATGTCGGGGGTGATCTGATCTTCGATGAACGCGATGCGGTCTCGTAACAACAGCTTGCGCTTCTTCAAGCGCTGTAACCGCAATAGGTCGGGGGCGGGCGATTGATGCAGTGCATCGATCGCCGCATCGAGATCTCGGTGTTCCTGCTGCAACCGGGTGAGCTCGGCTTCGAGCTCACGCTCGTCTTCATTGGTCATGTCTGCGGTGGCCGAAAACCGATAGGCGTGGGATTAAGGCTGTGGATGCCCTGTGGAAATTATCGTCCTTGCGCGGCGTGATCGCAAGCGATCTGCGACCATCGTTCGCCGATCTCCAGCGACATATTTCCGCTGATCGCTGCGGCGCTGCGCAAGCGCATTGATATCATGGATTTTTCCCGCGCGGTTCCTTTACTCACGCTTCGTTACATATGAATTTTCAAAAATGAAGCTGCGATGACTGTTACCCATCGACAGAACGAATCGCTGATGTACACTTCGTTGTCCGGATCGAATCCTGAGGTTCAACCCTACCGAGGAGGTTTCGAATGACAATTCAGGCACATCTCGTTGAATTGGAGCGGAAGCACAAACTTCTCGAAAACGAATTGCACGAAGCTCTCGTGCACCTTTCAACAGACGACCTGCAAATTGTTGAGTTGAAGCGCCGGAAGTTGATGGTCAAGGACCAGATCGAGCGTCTGAGGCACGGCGACACGCTCCACTAAGTAACCCCCGTAACAGCGTAGAGTTGAACGTACCCTTATCCCGCAGGGGTGAGAGCTTTTGCGCTCATCCCTGCAGCAAAGTGCGCACCGTGCAAAGAAATTTGCGCGGTGTTTGGTTTTTGTCTGAACGCGTAGTCTTGCCGCGAAGCGGCATCCGCTTCGCTCGAAAACGCTTCAGATATCTGCGAGCTCGGCGACGTGATCTGCGATCGCGAGCGACGACGTCAGTCCCGGCGATTCGATGCCGAACAGATTGATCAGGCCAGCGACGCCGTGATCGCGCGGGCCCTGCATCAGGAAGTCCTGCGTGGCCACCGCGGGCGGTACGATCTTCGGCCGGATGCCCGAATAGCTCGGCATCAACGCGCCGTCAGGCAGCGTCGGCCAGTATTTGCGGATCGCCGGGTAGAACCGCTCGGCGCGTGACGGGTCGACCTCGTAGTCGATCGTCTCGATCCACTCGACGTCAGGGCCGAAGCGCGCTTGGCCTGCCATGTCCAGCGTCAGATGCACTCCTAACCCGCCGGGTTCGGGCACCGGGTAGATCAGGCGCGAGAACGGCGCCTTGGCATTGCAGCTGAAGTAATTTCCCTTGGCGAGATAGGCCCGCGGAATTCGGTCCAGCGGCATGCCGTCGATGTTGCGCGCCACATTGGTCGCAGAAAGCCCCGCGGCGTTGACGAGGAGGCTGCACTGCAGCGTCATTGGCGCCTCGCCGCCGGCGTCGATCTCGATCAGGCCGTTTGCCGCCTTGGCGCGGATCAGCGGGGTGTGAAACGCGAAGGCCGCGCCGGCTTCCTCGGCTTCGCCGCGCAGCGAGAGCATGTAGGCGTGGCTGTCGATGATGCCCGTCGAGGGCGACAGCAGCGCGGCGTCGCAGGCCAGCGCCGGCTCCAGCGCGCGTGCCGCCCCGCCCGTGAGCTGCTGCATGTCGAGCACGCCATTGGCCTCGGCATGCACCTTGATCGATTGCAGCTTCTCGGTCTCCTGCGGGCTGGTCGCGACGATCAGCTTGCCGCAATTCTTGTGCGGGATGCCGCGCTCGCCACAGTAGCGGTAGAGCGCGTGCTTGCCGTCGACGCACATGCGCGCCATCCAGCTCCCGGCGCGATAGTAGATGCCGGCATGGATCACCTCGCTGTTGCGCGAGGAGGTGATGGTGCCGATCGCCTCGGCCTCCTCGAGCACGATGACCTCGCGCCCGGCCTGCGCAAGCTTTCGAGCCACCGCGAGCCCGACCACGCCGGCTCCGATGACGACGCAATCGACCTTATCCATGGTTGTGCAGGAGGTCCGCTGGAGGCGCCGGTGGCATCAGGCCTGGAGAGAATGCCGCGGGGCCATTTTCCGTTAAGGAAGAATTTATCATGTCAGGGCAATTGCCGTATTTCACGTCACATTTTTCTGTTGCGCGTACAGGCGTTTACCCGATCCAAACGCGTGAAGCCAGACAATCCGACGTTGAAATCGCGGGTGGCTGATGGCTGAGAAGAACTGGCACGAGGGCAGCACGCTTCCGATTGCTGTGCAGGCCGTCGTGTGCCTGGCCGGCACGGTTGCGCCCGCGCGCGCCTTTGCGCTGTCGGATGGCTTCGCCGCGCCGAGCTATCTCGGCCAGCTCGATCCCAACGTGGTCTGGGAAGTCCTGATCGCGGGCATCGTCGTCTGCGCCTTCCTCGCCGCGATCGTGCTGTGGATCCATTCCTCGCTGCGCCGGACCAGGCGTTTGCAGCTCCGGCGCAACGCCTTCGTCTCCTCCGCCATGAACAATCTCAATCAGGGCGTGGTGATGACAGATGCGCAGCGCCGCATCATCTTCTGCAACGACCGCTATCTCGATATCTACGGCCTGATGCGGTCGGAGCTCTGGGCCAATATGGACGGCCATGAGCTTCTCGATCTCAGGCGCAAGCGCGGGGTGCTTGGCGGCATCTCCGACGATGACTTCTACGAGAAGGCGGCAAGCCACAACGGCCTCATCACCGAGCTGCCCGACGGCCGAGCCATCCTGGTGAAGTTTTTCGTGCTGCCGAACGGCGGCTCGGTGGCGACGCATCTGGACGTCAGCGAGCAGCGCAAGCTGTCGCGACAGCTCGCTTCCACCAAGCAATTCCTGGAATCGGTGCTGGACCATGTGCCGGCCTGTGTGGCCGCGAAGAACATCGAGGACGGTTGCTACATCTTCGCCAACAGCGCCTATGAGCGATTCTGGGGGTTCTCGCGGGATCATGCCGTCGGCAAGAACGCACGCGAGCTGTTTGCGCCGGTCTCGGCAGCCAGTATCGAGGCGACCGACCGGGCGGCGCTCAACTCCCCGGACGGCCAGTTCCGTAACGAATTCGAGGTCGACCGCGGCGGCGAGCGGCGCATGGTCGCCTCGATCCGGATCGTGGTCCGCAACGAGAGCAACAAGCCCGAGTTTCTGCTGCTGGTGTTCGAGGACATCACCGACCGCCGGTCGCTGTCGCAGGAGCTGGAGAGCACCAAGAAGTTCCTCGAGCTCGTGGTCGACAACATCCCGGTGGCGCTGATCGTCGAGCAGGTCAAGGACGGCCGCTATCTGCTCGCCAATCGCAGCGCGGAGACGATCCTCAACCGCCGGCGCGAGGAGGCCACGGGCCTGACCGCGTCCGACATCTTCAACCCCAAGGAAGCCAAGCTGATCATCGCGCGCGACGAGGCCGCGATCAAGAAACGCGGGATGATCACCGAGGAGCATCCGATCTCCACCAAGGACGGCCTGCGGCTGTTCCTGACCCGCCGCGCCACTGTGCTCGGCGATACCGGCGAGCCGCAATACCTGATCAAGACCCACGAGGACGTCACCGACCGCCGGCAGACCGAGTCGCGCATGGCGCACATGGCCTATCACGACGGCCTCACCGATCTGCCGAACCGCGCCGCCTTCCTTCAGGCGCTGACCCAAATGATCGAGGCGTGCGAAGGCACCGGCGAGGAGTTCGCCGTTCTCTGCGTCGACCTCGACGGCCTCAAGGAGGTCAACGACGTCTTCGGTCATGCGCTCGGCGACAAGCTCCTGATCGAGGTGGCCCAGCGGCTCCAGGACTCCGCCCGTGGCGGCGTGGTGGCGCGCCTGTCCGGCGACGAATTCGGCCTGATCATCGACGGCAAGCAGCCGGACGCGGGTCTTGCGCTGGCGCAGCAGATCGGCGACGCCGTCGCGAAGGACTTCCAGATCGACGGCCGAGCGGTCCGCGCCGGCGTCACCACCGGCATGTCGATCTTCCCACACAACGGCGCCGACGGCGCCTCGCTGCTCGCCAATGCCGGTGCGGCGCTGTTCCGCGCCAAGCAGAAGTCGCGCGGCACGATCAGCCTCTACCAGCCCGAGATGGACCGTCAGATCCGCGATCGCCGCGTGCTGCACCAGGATCTGTCGGTGGCGATCAAGAACGGCGAGCTCTCGCTTGCCTTCCAGCCGCAGGGCGCCGCCGGCCACAGCGTCGCCGAGAGCGAGATCATCGGCTTCGAGGCGCTGGCGCGCTGGCAGCATCCGGTGCGCGGCCAGGTCTCGCCGGCCGAATTCATCCCGATCGCCGAGGAGAGCGGCCTGATCGTGGAGATGGGCGAGTGGATCCTGCGCCAGGCCTGCCGAGAGGCGGCGTCCTGGCCGAAGCCGCTCCAGGTCGCGGTCAACCTGTCGCCGGCGCAGTTCATGCACGGCGACGTGGTTGGCCTCGTCCATTCGATCCTGATCGAGACCGGCCTTGCACCCGGCCGGCTCGAGCTGGAGATCACCGAGGGCGTGCTGATCGAGGATTTCGACCGGGGCCTTGCGCTGCTGCGCCGCCTGAAGGCGCTCGGCGTGCGCATCTCCATGGACGATTTCGGCAGCGGTTACTCCTCGCTGAGCTATCTCCAGGCGTTCCCGTTCGACAAGATCAAGATCGACCGGGCCTTCATCACCAATCTCGGCCGCAATCCGCAATCGGCTGCGATCGTGCGCGCGGTGATCGATCTCGGCCACGGCCTCGAAATGTCGATCATCGCCGAGGGCGTCGAGACGGTCGAGCAACTCGCCTTCCTCGCCAAGGAGGGCTGTGACGGCGTGCAGGGCTATCTGCTCGGCAAGCCCCTGCCGATCGGGAAATATGCCGGGCTCGTCGGCCGCGCTGAAGTCATGGAGCTTGCGCTCAAGACCGGCTAGAGCGTTTTCGAGCGAAGTGGACGCCGGTTCGCGTCAAGAAAAAAGCGTCAGAATAAGAATCTAGAGCCCCGTTCCGATTTCATCGGAGCGGAAATGGCTCTAGTGATGATGGGGCGCTTTGCTCCCATTCGACGGCTTCATGGCGGATTACGATCTCGCGATCATCGGCGGCGGCCTGAACGGTGTCAGCCTCGCGCGCGATGCGGCCGGCCGCGGCTTGCGGGTGATCCTGTTCGAGCAGGGCGATCTCGGCGGCGCGGCATCCTCGGCAACACCGCGGCTGATCCACGGTGATCTGTCGGTGCTGGAGCGGCGCAGGTTCCGGCGGGTGCGCCGGGCCCTGGCCGAGCGCCGGACCTGGCTCCGGATCGCGCCGCATCTGGTCCGGCCGATGCGCTTCGTGATCCCCGCGCATTCCGACGAGCGGCCGCCCTGGCTGCTGCGCGCCGGCCTGTATGTCTATGACGGTCTCACGAACCGGGGCGGCTTGCCGGCCTCGGCCACACTCGACATCACGCATCATCCGGTCGGCAACGCGCTGAAGCGCCCGTTCGGCACGGCGTTCGAATATTCGGACTGCGTCGTCGATGACTCTCGCCTGGTGGTGCTGACGGCGCTGGATGCCGCCGAGCATGGGGCGGCGATCCGGACCGGTGCGCGGTGCGTCCGTGCCGACAGAACCGATACCTGGCGGCTCGCGGTGGTCGACCGCGGCCACCGCCGCACCATCACGGCGCGGGCACTGGCCAACGCCACCGGCGGCTGGACGCCAATGGTCGCTGAGACCGTGCTGCGGCAGCCGCAGCCCGCGATGGCGGCCACGCAGATGAGCCAGATCATCGTGCCCAGGCTGTTCGACTCCGAGAACGTCTACGTCTTTCAGAACAATGATGGGCGGCTGATCTTTGCCCGGCCCTTCGAGCGCGACTTCACGCTGATCGGCACGGTCACGCACGCCTTCACCGGCGATCCCGCAATTGTGGCGATGCCGGGGGCCGACGTCGGCTATCTCTGCGAAGCGGCGAGCCGCTATTTTCGTGAGCGCGTCACCCCGACCGACGTGGTCCGGACGGTCTCCGGCGTCAACCTGACGCTGGCGTCCGTGCGCGGACGCGACGGCACGATGCTGTTCCAGGCGCGCCGGCGCAAGGCGCCGCTGCTCACGGTGTTCGGTGGCGACGTCACCACCTCGCGCCTGCGCGCGGAGTGGGCGGTGACCAAGCTGACGCCGTTCTATCCGATGTCGCCGCCCTGGACTGCCGGCGCCGCGCTGCCCGGCGGAGATTTTGCCTGGGATCGTTTCGACACCGAAGTCGACCTCGCGCGCGACCGCTGGCGCTTTCTGTCGGAGCCCGAGGCGCTGCGCCTGGTAGCGGCTTATGGGACGCGATTGCCGGCTGTGCTAGGCGAGACGAAGACCCGCGACGAACTTGGCCCGGCGTTCGGCCCCGAACTGACCGGTGCCGAGGTGCGTTATCTGATGGCCTGCGAATGGGCCCGCTTCCCCGAGGACGTCCTGTGGCGCCGCTCCAAGCTGGGCTTGACCATGCCTGCGGCGGACCGCGACGCGCTGGCGGCGTTCATGGCGAATGTGATGTGAACGATCTCCCCCGGCACGGTTGAGCTAGGGACGATCGGCGGCTAGCGTGCGGCGGAATCGGGGTTGGCAGGATCATGAGGGACGAGTTGCCCAGAACAGGGGCCGCGGCTGATGCGGCCGCCGGAGTTGCGCTTCCTGCGGCGGGCCGGCCACTGCTGCGCATCGAGGGCGTCGTCAAAACCTTTGGCACTTTCCGCGCCGTGGATGGCGTCTCGCTCGACATCAAGGCCGGCGAATTCTTCGCGCTGCTCGGGCCCAGCGGCTGCGGCAAGACCACGCTGCTGCGCATGCTGGCCGGCTTCGAGGCGCCGGACGAGGGGCGCATCCTGCTCGACGGCAAGGATATCGCGCAGGCGCTACCGCATGAGCGGCCTATCAACATGATGTTCCAGAATTACGCGTTGTTTCCGCATCTGTCGGTGCGCGACAACATCGCCTTCGGCCTGAAGCGCGCCGGCATGGCACGCGCCGACATCGCCGCCCGTGTGGCCGAGATGGTCGCCCTGGTGAAGCTCGAAGGGCTCGAGAAGCGCAAGCCGGACCAGCTTTCCGGCGGCCAGCGCCAGCGCGTCGCGCTCGCCCGCGCACTGGCGCGCCGCCCGCAATTGCTGCTGCTCGACGAGCCGCTCGCGGCGCTCGACAAGAAGCTGCGCGAAAATACGCAAGGCGAGCTGATGGAGCTGCAGCGCCGGCTCGGCATGACCTTCATCGTCGTCACGCACGACCAGGAGGAAGCCATGACGATGGCGAGCCGGATCGGCGTGATGAACGCCGGCAGGCTTGCTCAGGTCGCGAGCCCCCGCGAGCTCTATGAAGCTCCGCGCTCGCGCTGGATCGCGGAGTTCGTCGGCGACGTCAATGTGTTCGACGGCGAGACCAGATTGCGCGACGGTCATCGTCTGGTCATTGGCACGCGTGATGCGGGTACGCTGGTGGTGGCCGAGCCGCGCGAACCGGTCGGTGTGGGAAGATTCTCGATCGCGATTCGTCCCGAGAAGATCAAGTTGTCGCGCCGCGCCCCGGTGAGCAAAGCCGGTCGTGAAACCACGATCAACAGCATAGACGGCGTGATCGCGGACATCTGCTATCTCGGCGGCACCACCACCTATAAAGTGAAGCTCGATACCGGCGGAATCGTCCGGGCCTCCGTCGCCAACAGCGCGCGTCTGGACGTCGACGCCTATAGCGTGGGCCAGCAGGTCGTCGCCTGGTTCACGCCCGATGATTGCGTGGTGCTGCCGTCATGAGCTCGCGCCGCATCTTCGCGCGCCCGGCGCGCTTTGCCGCGATCGCGCCCTATGTCTGGATGGCGCTGTTCTTCCTGGTGCCGTTCGCCTTCGTGCTGAAGATCAGCCTGTCCCAGACGGCGATTGCACAGCCGCCTTACGAGCCGGTATTCGACCTGACCGCGGGGTGGGATGCGCTCAAGGCGGCCTTTGCCGCACTGTCGATCGACAATTTCAAGCTGCTCGTCTCCGACGACATCTATGTGTTCGCCTATGTGCGCAGCCTCACCGTCGCTCTGACCGCGACTGCGCTGCTGCTGCTGATCGGCTATCCCATCGCCTACGGCATGGCGCGGCTGCCGAAGAGTTGGCAGGCGGTGGCAATGGTGCTGGTGATCGTGCCGTTCTGGACCTCATTCCTGATCCGCATCTATGCCTGGATCAACATCCTCCAGCACGACGGCCTGCTGAACCAGATCCTGCTGGCTCTGCACCTGGTCAGCCAGCCCGTGGTCTGGCTCTCCACCGACAGCGCGATGTATATCGGCATCGTCTATTCTTATTTGCCGTTCATGATCCTGCCGCTCTACGCCACGCTCGCCAAGATGGAGCCGGTGCTGGAGGAGGCGGCCTCCGATCTCGGCGCGCCGCCGTGGCAGGTGTTCTGGCTCGTCACCTTCCCACTGTCGCTGCCCGGCGTCGGTGCCGGCGTGCTCTTGTGCTTCATTCCCATCGTCGGCGAGTTCGTCATTCCGGACCTTCTGGCCGGCTCCAATTCGCTGATGATCGGCCAGACCCTGTGGCTCGAGTTCTTCACCAACAAGGACTGGCCGGTCGCTTCTGCTGCGGCCATCGTGCTGCTGGTGGTGCTGCTGGTGCCGCTGCTGCTGTACGAGCGGCTTCAGAAGCGGCAGCTGGAACAGGGGAGCTGACGCCATGCGCAAGGTCTCCCGCCTGTCCCGTTTCAACGTCGCCTCGCTCGCGCTGGGGTTGGCGTTCCTTTACTTGCCGATCCTCATTCTCGTCATCTATTCCTTCAATGCCTCGCGGCTGGTGACGGTCTGGGGCGGCTGGTCGCTGCGCTGGTATCACGAGTTCTTCAATGACCGCGCCATGATCGAGGCGGCCTGGATGAGTATTCGCGTCGCGGTCTCCTCCGCGACCATCGCCACGCTGCTTGGCACACTCGCCGCGGTCGCATTGTCGCGCGGCGAGCGCTTCCGCGGCCGTACGCTGTTCTCCGGCATGCTCTACGCGCCGCTGGTGATGCCCGAGGTGATCACGGGGCTGTCGCTGCTGTTGTTGTTCGTCGCGCTGAACGCCGAGCGCGGGTTCTGGACGGTGACGATCGCCCATACCACGCTGACGATGTGTTTCGTCGCCGTGGTCGTGCAGTCCCGGCTCGGCTCGCTCGATCGGTCGCTGGAGGAGGCGGCGATGGACCTTGGCTGCGACCCGGTGCGCGCCTTTCTTTCGGTGACGCTGCCGCTGATCGCCCCCGCCATCGTCGCAGGCTGGATGCTGGCCTTCACGCTGTCGCTGGACGATCTCGTGATCGCGAGCTTCACCACCGGGCCGGGCTCGGCGACCTTGCCGATCCGGATCTATTCCGAGGTGCGGCTGGGCGTGAAGCCGGAGATCAACGCAATCTGCACGCTGGTGATCGCCCTGATCGCGGTGGTCATCGTGATCGCTTCGCTCGCCTCAAAACTATCGAGTTCGCAAGGCGAGAGCGCGGCGCCGCGGTGAGCGGGGCCCGCTTCTCAGAAAGCAGCCAACACCCACTTGGCTCCGTCCGCGCGTAAGATGTAAATCTTGCCGCGTGCCAACACGGTCTGGAAGTCGGTATTTCCCGTCCCGACGATGGCCTTGAGCTCGCTGCCGGCTGTTTCGGCTTGTAAGGTCAAGATCTGCCGTGGTGCCAGCTCGATCTTTTGTGAAACTCCCCCGACAACGAACTGGAAGCCGAGTGGCTGACCGGCGTCGTTGTAAAAGCCGACGCTGTTTGCTGCGACCACCGGCTCGGCGAGCGAGCGGACGGGAACGGTGAGACCTTGATTGCCATTCGGAGGCAGTCCTGTGGCCGTCGGAACGTGTCCCGGCGCAAGTCCGGGGACTTGGAGTGGCATCTGGGTCACATAGGGAGTCATCGGCGCCAGATCAGGCCTTATCGCGTTTCTCTCGATCGCGGTCTGCAGATTCGGGGCACGCAAACCAAGATTTCCAGGCGGGGCTGATTGAGCCGATGCCAATTGGGTCGCCGAAATCAGAATAAGACCGGCGGTCGCTACTGCGGTGCGTAAGCAGTCCATGACGATGCCCTCTTGTCTAACGTTAACCTCTAGGTGCGGTCGCGGTGCCCGGCGGTGCCGGTTGATTGGGAGGAGCCGCGTTGGCAGCATTGAGGGCTGGCGGTTGGCCCTGAGGTTCTTCGGCCGCCCCGGCCGCCGACTTGCCGAAAATATACCCGACGATCGTGCCGAGGAGACTGAATACGGGTGCGGTCTGCGTGTCGGTGTAGCCGGCTACGATCAAGAACAACGCGGCAAAAACCACGACGAGAAGTAGGAAGGCCTTATAGAACTCCTGTGTGAGTTTGCCGATCGCCGCCATTACACACAGCAGGATTGCCATTGTGACCACCAATGCGATGGCGAGGCCGGTCAACCAGAATTCATAAGGCGTCTTGTAGGTGATGTAACCCTGTTGCTGCGCCGGCTTGCCGGTCCCCACGCTTGCGGGCGATTGCCCCGTCGGCGGCGGATTGGTAATGCGCTGATCTTGACCGACGTCTGAGGGCGTCGCGGTGGCGCTGGGGCTCGGATTCTCGGGAAGCTGTTGCGCGCAAGCCAGGCCGCCGCAGAGAAGCATCAGCACGATGAGGGCAAATCTTGTCAGTCGGTGTAGCAGCATTTTGCTATCCGTCAGGCAATTGAATGGAAAAAATACGCGGCACAGGCAATAAGTAGAGAATATCGTGCGCGCACACTTAGGTTGTCAATCCCATTCTTGCCTTTCTCGGCCCGGTCGGCTGGACTGGAGGTCTCATGAAGAGCTGGCTCGCTATCGCCGCCCATACGCCGCTATGGGTCTGGATCCTGCTCGCTTATCTGGTCTGGCAGGGCATTCAAGCGATGCAGCCACGCACGACGCCGATCTGGCGCGCGCTGATCCTGCCGGTCGTGTTCATCGTCTGGGGGATGTCTCGGATCGGCTTCGGACCTCAGGGCAGCGCGTGGCCGCTGATCGCGTGGATCGCGGCCGCGCTGGCATTACTGCCGCTGGGCGTGCTGACGCCGCGTCCTTTCGACGTCGATCACAAGACGGGTGAAATCATCCGCCAGGGCAGCGCGTTTGCCCTGATCCGCAACCTTGTCGTGTTCTCGCTGCAATATGCGGTCGGCGTGATCTCGGTGATCGATGCGAGCGATCGCGCACTGGCAATCATCGTCGGCCGCGCGGTGTCGGGTGCGACCGCCGGCTACTTCATCGGCTCGTCGATCGCGCTGGTGATTGCCTATCGACGAAAGCGCGCCTTCGGATGATCAGCGCGACCGGGGCGGTCGTTTCGAGCCTCTGGTGCCTGTGGAACGCGACCGCGTTGCGGCGGCTGCGACGGGGGCGGCATACCGCGCGCGCACTGCGCCCTGCACCGCCGCCCCGAGCTGCCGCAGCGCCAGGGCGTCGAGCGGAAATTCCAGCAGGATATGGATCAGGCTCAGCGCCAGCAGGAAGGTGAAGCCGAACGCGTAGTCGTAGAAATAGAGCGCGGTGGAAGCTGCGCTGGCGGCGGCCATCGCCGCCAGCCGCGCCTTCGGCACCGCGGTCCAGCGGATGACGTCGGCTTTGATGAACCAGTTGAGGTAATGATAGGTATAGACGAAGGCGAGCAGGCTCGTCAGCCTCGTATCGAGGACGAGGCCGGGCACGCCGAACAGCCGGCTGAGCGCCGGGCCGACATTGCCGAAATAATCCTGTCCGATCCGGGCAAAGCTTGCGATCCGGATTTCAGCGGTTGGCGGCAGCAGCAGGATCGTGGCGATCGCGACGAGGTAGACAGCCACCAGCGCAGCCTGGATGCGGCTGCCGGATCGGTGCGCGCCGAGCACCATGAAGATCAGCGTGAACAGCGAGACGTGAATCAGGGTCGGAATCAGGATGCCGATCACGGCGAGCGAGGATCCGCTCGAATACATGAGCGCGGACAGCGCAATCGCCGTCATGAACAGCAACATGCTCTCGATCGCCGAGGTGGTGGCCGCGAGCATGGCGCAGACGATCAGCGCGCCCCACATCGCAAAGCCGAACCAGGAGGCGTTGTCGATCAGGGCCGCGACCACGGCGATGATTGCGAGGGCTGCCGCAATCCCGCGATGTGGCAGGTAATAGCTGCGGTCGTGCAGCCACGAAATCTCGGTGAAGTAGTGCGCCGGGCCGAGCACGACATAAGCCAGCAGCAACAGCTCGAACGGCATCAGATAGGCTGCCGCGAGCGCCAGCAGCATCAGGCCGAGATGGATCGCGTCGTTGCTGCGCATGATGCCGTGCCCTGCATAGGGGCACGGAGGTTAGAGCAGGCGTGGACAACCCGCAATTGTCCACGTTGTCGCTCGAACGTCCTGCTTGCGGCGACCCGATGCGTCCTGTCGCGTCAGGACTTGACCGCACCTGCCGTGAGCCCGCCCACCATGTAGCGGCGGAAGGCGTAGTAGATCGCGGCCGGCGGCAGTGCGTAGATGAAGCCGGTGGTCATCAACAGCTCCCACGGCGAGTCGTCGGCGGCGAGGAAGTTGCCGAGTGCCACGGGGAGGGTGATGTTGGTGTCCTTGGACAGCAGCAGGAACGCGTAGAGATATTCGTTCCAGGCAAGCAGCACCGCGTACGTACCGATCGCGACCAGCGAAGGCATCATCAGTGGCACATAGACCAGGCGGAACAGCTGCAGCGTGGTCGCGCCGTCCATCACGGCGGCCTCGTCGAGCTCGACCGGCAGCTTGTCGGACGCCTGCTTCAGCACCCAGATCGCGTAAGGCGAGGCAATCGTCACCATGGCGAGGATCAGCGACCAGTGATTGTTGAGCAGGCCGTAATTGCCCATGGTGCGGTACATCGGCACGGCGAGGAACGCGGCCGGGATGAAGTAGGTGAACAGGGCCAGGTTCATCACCCAGCGGCCACCCGGCACCCGCAGCCGCGAGATCGAGAATGCGGCGGCGGTCGCGATGAACAATGTCAGTGCGCCGGCGGACAGCGCGATGACGGTCGAATTCCAGAACTGGATCCAGAAATCGCGCAGGAAATAATGCTCCTGGTAGAACACGATGTGGAAGTTGTGCAGTGTCGGATGATCCGGCCACAGCTTGCCCGAGAACGCGTCCTCCTTCGGCGAGATCGCGAACAGGAACATGTGGTAGATCGGTACCATGGTCCAGATGAAGACCGGGATGCCGATCAGCAGCAGCTTGGCTTCCTTGCCAACTTCTTGGAGGGTGGGAAGCTTCATCGCGACAACCGTTTCATCATGAAATAGACCAGCGGCAGCACCAGCGGCATCGCGACGACGATGGATGCCATCGCGAGCGAGAGCTGGTCGAGCCGGAGATAGCGGATGCCGAGCGTCGACAGCACATGCGTGAGATCGGCCGGGCCGCCGCCGGTGAGCAGATAGACACTGTTGAAGTCGCCGAGCGTCCAGATCATCGAGAGCAGCGTGCAAGTGACATAGAGTGTCTGCATCGACGGCCAGGTGATGAAGCGGAATTTCTGCCACGGGTTGGCGCCGTCGACTTCGGACGCCTCGTACAGATCGTGGGGGATGGCGAGCCGTCCGGTCAGCAGGATCAGCGTCCAGAAGGGCAGTGACTTCCAGATATGCACGGCGATCGCCATGGTCAGCGCCACCGCCGGGTTGTTCAGCCAGTTCGGGCCGTCGTCGCCGGTGAAGGAGAAGATGAGGTGGTTGATCACGCCCCATTCGGGATTGAGCATGAATCGCACCGACAGGATGGTCGGGATCGACGGCACCGCCCAGGGCAGGATGAAGATGACCGACAGCCATTTGATCCAGGGGCGCTGCTGGGCGAAGAAGCCGGACAGGAACAGCGCGATCAGCATCTTCACGTTGATGCCGATGACCAGGAAGATCAGCGTGTTGACCGCGGCGCGCGCGAAGATCGGGTCGTTGTACAGCGCAACATAGTTTTGCGGATCGCGCGCCAGCCAAAGACCGTAGCAGACGGGATAGACGACGAAGGCCAGGAAAACGAGCAGATAGGGCGCGAGCAGCACGATGCCCCAGACCTGCGCCGGGGTCAGCCGCGACGACAGGGGCGGGCTGGGGATTGCCTGATCGCCAGAGAGCGTGATCGCCATTCTTTTCGGACTCTTCAAAGAGATGCCGGCCGCGAAACGCGGCCGGTGTTGTTCTTACACCTCTCCCCGCATAGCGGGGAGAGGGAAAGGATGATTTAGCCCGCGACCTGCTTGATGCGGGCGATCAGTTCGTCGACGGCCTTGTCGACCGGAACCTTTTCGCTGACGACGCGATTCATCGCCTTCGCCCACACGTTCTCGTTGTTGAGGATCGTGAACTTCCAGTTCTTGGTGAAGTCGAACGCGGCAGTGCCGCCCTTGAACTGCGTGTAGACGGCTTTGCGGTGCTTGTCAGCCTGCCAGAACGGGCTTTCCTGGCTTTCCTTCGTCACCGGGAACCAGCGGCCGAGCGCGCCCTCGATGTAGGGACGGACGTTCTCTTCCTGGAGAAGGAAGCTGATGAACTGCTTGGCCTCGGCCTTGTTCTTGGCCGCGGTGAAGATCAGTCCGGTCTTGACGTCGGAGCGGTAGCGGATGGTCGAACCATCCGGCGCCTTCGGGAAGGACGCCGTCACGATATCCTGCTCATAGGCCTTCTTGCCGGCTTCGCGCTGTTCGGGCGTGAGCGTCTGGTTCTGGGAATCCTCGAACCACTTCGCGGCGATCGAGATCGTGAAATTGTGGGTCATCACGATGGTCTTGTTGTGAAAGGCGACGTTGTTGTCGGGATCCTTCCAGGTCGTGGAGGACGGCGGCGTGCAACCCTTGATGTAGGTGTCGGTGTAATCCTTCATCGCCTTGATCAGGTTCTCACGAACCTTGGGATCGTCGACGGTGAGCTTGCCGTCGTCGTCGACCAGCTTGACGTGGTAGGCGTCCATGAAGGTGTAGAACGACTGGAAGGCGTCGGTGGATTCCACGCCCATCGGCTGGCCGACGGCATAGATGCGCTGGCCGGTGGCCTTGCGGATCCCCGGCTGCACCTTGTCGCACCAGAACGTCCAGTAGCCCGTCCAGTCGTTCGGGATATCGGCGAGCTTGAAGCCGGACTTCTCCAGCATGTCGTTCCAGATCTGGACGTGCATGCTCTGCTGCTTCAGCGGGAAGCCGTAATAGGCCTTCTTCTTGGTGACGTCGTTATAGAGGATCGACGCATCCAGCGTGTTCTGCACGAACCGGCCCTTGATCGGCTCCATCACGTCGGAGAGATCCTCGAGCTTGCCTTCATAAGCCCACTTGCCCTGCGCCTGCACGTCATAAGAGTCGGAATAGGCAACATCAGGCACGGTGCCGGAATCCAGTGCGGCCACCGTCTTCGGAATCATGTCCTGGATCGCGTATTGCGACAATTCGACCTTGATGCCGGTCTTGGCTTCGAACTTCTTGATGGTCTCGATCAGTGCGTCGTCTTCGGAGCGATAGAAGCCCTTGCCCCACCAGACCGTGATCGTCTTCTGCTGCGCAAATGCGGGTGCAGCGGCTGCAAACAGCCCGGCCGCAGCGACCGCCAGTGATACTGCGCCAATAACCTTGGATTTCACGTTTTTCTCCCTCAAACGGCCGGTGTTTTTAACCGGTCGTATAAAACACTAGCGCATGGCGGTAGCTCGATCTAGCGGCTTGTTGTCAGACATAGGTCGTGGGGATGGGCCTTGCGGAGATGCTTAACCCGTGCATCGATCCAATCGCCGCATCAATTCGCGGCAATCAATTCGCGCCAGCCGAGGAACTCCAGTTTGGGGAACGGTCTCGTCCCGCTCTGGCGAGCCGTCAGCGTTTCCGCTTTAGACCCGTCGATATCGTGTTCGAACTTGCCTCAGCGGATCGGGGCCGCGGCTTGCCATGCCCGCTGGCTCGAGAAGGAGAGCGCCATGCCTCGAGGAGCATCTTCAAAAACTGGCTGGCATGTGGCGATAGTGTCGCCCCGCGCCTGCGCACGATTCCGATCGTCCGCGACACTTCCGGCTCGATCAGCCGAACGGTGTGAATGATCGGATGACCGGCGGCCGGCGTCGCGAGCCTCGGCAGCACAGCGATGCCCAATCCCTCCTCGACCAGGCCAAGCGAGCCGGAGAGGTGGGCGACTTCATAGGACCAGTTCAGCTGCAGGCCCTGCCGCGCCAGCGCATTGTCGATCAACGCGCGATTGCCACTGTTGCGACCGACAGTGATGACCCGGTGCGACACGATCTCCGACCAGCTCACCTGCTTGCGCGATGCCAGCGGATGGTCGTGACGGCAGGCCAGGACGAAAGGGTCCTCGACCAATTTCTCGAATTCGATTTCGGCATGCGAAGCGCCGATGAAATTGATGCCGAAGTCGGCTTCTCCGCGCGCAACCGCTTCCAACCCCTCATTGGCGCCGATGTCCAGAATGCGGATGCGGATGCGCGGATAGGCTTCGGCAAACCTGCCGATCGCTCGCGGAAGAAAATAGAACACCGCCGTCGGCACCGCAGCCACGGAGACCAAACCCGAACTTCGCGCGCCGATATCGTGGATGGCGAGCACCGAGGTCTCGAACTCGTCGATGAGACGG
This sequence comes from Bradyrhizobium sp. 25ACV, assembly GCF_054863005.1. Lineage (NCBI taxonomy): Bacteria > Pseudomonadati > Pseudomonadota > Alphaproteobacteria > Hyphomicrobiales > Nitrobacteraceae > Bradyrhizobium > Bradyrhizobium sp. 25ACV. The sequence goes on along the minus strand of NZ_JAVAYO010000003.1, from coordinate 382,205 downwards.
CGGACCTTCGGCAGGAAGTCGCGGCCCGTCATGGTGAGATTGACGTGGCGCGTGGACCGTTCGAGCAGCGGCGCACCGAGACTTTCCTCCAGCTTCTGAATGCGTCGGCTGAGCGCCGGCTGGGACAGATTCAGCGCCTTCGCGGTCCGGACGAAGCTGCCCATCTCCGCGACGGTGATGAACGCCTTGAGGTCGAGCAGTTCTGCGTTCATGGCAAGGCTCCATTATGTCGACTAACGAAATAATACCTCAGATATTTGCATTTTACAAAAGAGTTCGGAGGAAGGATGCTCTGGTCCAGGCGAGCATGTCGCCGAACGGAAGAACATCATGAACGATCAGATTGCCATTCCCTGTGTGGTCATGCGCGGTGGGACCTCGCGCGGACCGTTTTTCCTGGCCCGCGACCTTCCGGCCGACCCAAGCTCGCGCGACGCGGTCCTGTTGTCGGTAATGGGAGGTGGGCACGATCTCGGAATCGATGGAATCGGCGGCGGCAATGCCGTGATCAACAAGGTCGCGATCATCGGACCGGCAACGGTGCCTGGGGCCGATGTCGACTACCTGTTCGCCCAGGTGCGCGTTCGCGAAGGGATCGTCGATACCTCGCCGAACTGCGGAAACATGCTGGCGGCCGTCGGCCCGTTCGCAATCGAAGCCGGCCTCGTCGCCGCCAGCGCAGATCGCACGCATGTACGCATTCACAATGTCAACACCGGCAAGCTGATCGACGCGACGGTCGCCACTCCGGAAGGACGGGTGACCTATGAGGGCGAAGCGCGGATCGACGGGGTACCGGGAACGGCCGCGCCGATCGAACTGTCGTTCCCCAACGCCGCCGGCGCACGCACCGGTCGCCTGCTGCCGACAGGACGTCCGGTCGACCGCATCGGAGGGATCGACGTGACCTGCATCGACGCAGCCATGCCCGTCATGCTGGTCCGCGCGGCAGATCTCGGATGGACCGGTCGCGAGGCCCTTCCGGCCTTCGCCGACGGCGGCTTCCGCGGGCGGCTCGAACATTTGCGCATCGAGGCTGGACGCCGGATGGGTTTTCCGGATTCCGCGTCAATGGTGATTCCGAAGCCGGTTCTGATCGCGCCCGCAAGCGGGGCGACGTTGAACGTCAGGTACTTCATGCCGCACGACTGCCATAGCGCACTGGCGGTGACCGGCGCCGTCGCGATCGCGACCGCCTGTGTGACGCCCGGGACGATCGCCACAGAGATGGTTGGATCGCTGGCACCGCCGGTGCCGATCACGCTCGCTCATCCTTCCGGCCAGCTCGTGGTTCGGCTGGAGCCCGGTCCGATTGCCCGGGTGCAGCGGACAGCCCGGCGAATTCTCGAGGGCCATGTCTTCGCCCGTCGATCGCGCGTCCCTCATTCGGTCCTGGCGGCCTGAAGCCGGACCGCTTTCAAAGCCTTCAAAAATCAGAGCCATGAAAAATCAGAGCCATGAAAAGTCAGAGCCATGGGAGAAACGAGAATGCAGAAGCAAGCGCTGGTCGGGCCCGCGAACGGCGAGACGCGAAAACCATTCTACCGGATCCTCTACGTCCAGGTGCTGATTGGCCTCATGCTGGGCGTCCTCACCGGCCATCTCTGGCCTGAGTTCGGTGCCGCGCTGAAGCCCTTCGGCGACGGCTTCGTCAAGCTGGTCAAGATGATGATTGCGCCGATCGTGTTCTGCACCATCGTCAGCGGCATCAACAGCATCAGCGATTCCCGCGAGGTCGGCCGCACGCTGGTGAAATCCATGGCGCTGTTCTACCTGCTGACCGTGCTCGCACTGCTGGCCGGGCTGGTCGCCGTGTCGCTGATCCAGCCGGGCGTCGGCATGCATGTGTCCGTCAGCACGCTGGATCCGTCGGTGGCCGCGAAATTCACCAAGCAGGCGAGTGCGACCGGATTTGCGGACTTCATGCTGCACATCATCCCGCATTCCTTCTTTGGCGCGTTTGCCGACGGCGAAGTGCTGCCGGTCCTGCTGGTCTCCATCCTGATCGCCTTTGGCCTGAGCCGTGCCGGCGATGGGGGCGCCGTGGTGACGAAGGCGGTCGATTCCTTTTCTCAGGTCCTGTTTGTATCCTTCGGCTTCGTCATGAAGCTCGCTCCGCTCGGCGCCTTTGGCGCCATGGCGTTCACGGTGGGCCGCTACGGCATTCGATCGATTGGCTCGCTCGGACTGCTGATCCTGACATTCTATATCGCCTGCTCATTCTTCGTGGTCGTCGTGCTCGGCACGCTAGCACGGCTGAACGGCTTCAGCCTGTGGAAGACCATCCGCTACTTCAAGGAAGAGCTGCTGATCGTGCTCGGCACGTCATCGTCGGAACCGGCATTGCCGGGAGCGCTGCGCAAGCTGGAGCAGCTCGGATGCCGGAAGGGCGTGTCCGGCCTCGTGTTGCCGATGGGCTATTCCTTCAATCTGGACGGCAGCGCCATTTATCTCACCCTGGCGTCCATCTTCATCGCGCAGGCCTGCGACATCCACCTGTCGTGGGGGCAGATTGCGGCGATGCTCGGACTGATGCTGTTGACGTCGAAAGGCGCGGCCGGCGTCACCGGCAGCGGCTTCGTGGCGCTTGTCGCAACCCTCTCCGTCATGCCGGATCTGCCCGTGACCGGCGTGGCGCTGCTTGTCGGCATCGACCGTTTCATGTCAGAAGCGCGGGCGCTGACCAGTATGATCAGCAACTGCGTCGCAGCCATTACCGTTTCGCTCTGGGAGGACGCCTGTGACCGCGAGGTGTTGGCTCGCGAACTGGGAGGGAGCGGCTCTCTCAAGGTCTCGGCCGGATCGAAGATCGGCGGAGGAGCAGTGCTACAGGGGGACAAGGCCTGGATTTCGACGACGCAATCGGCCGCTTAACGCCACCTCCGGGATGCAATCGGCAGCACTGCTCGATTTGGATTTGGCAAGTCGCAGGCATGTCGAGCGTCTTGAGCTCGGGCTACCGAAATCCGCGAAGGCTGCGTTGATCAGCCTAGTTGGATTTGGCGTTTTCCTTCGCGTTCTCTTTGGCGTTCTCCGCCGTCGGCGATTCCGCCGGTGGAGGACGCTTTCCGCTGCCGGTGATGCGCTCGATCGCGGAGCGCACGGCGTCGCCCCCCTTGCGATCCTTCAGCATGTCGAGCAGCGGCGCGGAGGCCGGCGAGCGGCGGATCAGGCTTTCCGGATCGGGGAAGATCAGGGGATCGTCCCAGGGGCCCTGCACCACGAATGGCAATTCGAATCCCGACGTGCTGTTGAGGCTCGCCACGCCCTTCATGTCGTATTCGCGCGTCGGCACCGAGGCGGTGCCGGTGAGCGTGATCTTCGCCGCCGGCCCTTCGACACGGATGTCCTCGGCGGTGGCGACCCCATCGGAGAATTTCACCGCGATGGTGAGATTGTTGTACGGCGTCGAACCGTTGCGGAAATTGCCGCCGCCCGACAGCGGCCGCCGCTCCAGGCGCTTCAGCAGCTGCTCGGCATTGAAGCCCGAGATCGCGCCGTCGTGACCGGTGACGGTGGCGCTGCCGTCGAGCGACTGCACGAGGCCGAACGGGCTCGAGCCCGAGGCGAAGAGCGACACGTTGATGTTGCCGCGACCGGATAGCTTGCTGAGGCCGAACAGTTCGGTGGCGCAGGCCTGGAGATCGACGTCTGTGAACTGGAATTGCGCCTTGATGTCGGCGACGGTGTCGGAGCGCGCGATGCCGAACGAGCCCTTGGCGATGCCGCCATAGACCTGCGCCTCGCCGACCGAGAGCGCCAGCGTGCCGTTGCGCAAATTGGCGCCGATCGCGGTGCGGCCGAGCCTGGTCGGCCCGACTGTCAGCTTTGCTGCCGACAGGCGCATGTCGAGGTCGGTCGTCGACAATCCGTTGAGATCGAACAGCTGCCTGTTCCAGTCCCGCGCGCCGCTCGCGAGCAGGCGGAAGGTGGAGATATAAGGTGTGAAGTCGAGCGCGTCGGCGGCAAGCGTCGCCTGCAGCGTCTGCCGGCCGTTATTGGCGTAGGTCATGACGCCCTCGGCGGCGTTGCCGTCGAGCTCGACATTGACGTTGGTGAGCGCGATCGAAGCGCCGACGACGTTGGCGCGCGCCTTCAGCACGAAGCGGCCGAAGCCGCCGCTGGCGGGTTGTGGCTGCCCGGTCCAGCGCAGCGCGTTGCGCAAGGAGGGGCTGTCGATCGTCAGCGTCCCCTCCATCATCGGGCTGGTGCGGTTGGCGACGCTGCCGTCGAAAGCGAGCTTGAGCGGTGCGCTGGCGATCCGCGCCTTCAACCCCGAGCGCTCGCCGGAGAGGGCGGCGACGAAATCGGAAAAGCTGATCGAGCCGTCGACACGCTCGCCGCGCCAGTCGAACTGTCCGGTCGCGGCGAAGGAGCGCGAGATCGAAGGCCAGGCCAGTGACAGGTCGATGTCCTCGAACTTCTCGGTGCCGTGCGTGGCGGCGTCCTGGTAGTCGAGCACGCCGTCCTGGATCCGGATTTCAGAGAACGAGAGCTGGTTCTCGGCGCCGGGCTTCATGGTGCGCGCGATGGTCTGGATGAAGGGCGTCCAGTTGCTCTGGCCGTCCGGCTTCAGGCTGACATGGATGCGCGGCCGCAGCAGCGTCAGGTCGGCGATCTCGAACCGTTGCAGCAGCAAAGGCAGCAGCCGCAGATTGGCGGTGAGCACGTCGACCTGGAGCGCGGGATCGCTGGTGCCGCCGCCCTTGAGGCCGACGTCACGGAAGGAGATGTAGCTCGCCGGCAGTACGGAGATGTCGATTGCGCCTGCGACACTGAGCTCGAGCCCGGTGACGTCGCGGATCTGCGCTTCGACCGCCTTGCGCAGCGCGTCGCGGTTGATGAGCCATGAGGTCGCGATCAGGGCGATCAGCGCGACGCCGAGCAGCGCCGCGATCGGCGTCCCGAGGCGCTTCATTCCTTGGGCCATGGTCAATGGCATGTCCTGATCGGGTTGGTCGTTGGAGCCAGGAGGGCGGGTCGGGAAACCTGCGTGCCCACGCCCAACCCCCGCAACTTGATGGGTTTTCTTGTCGCTTTCAAGGCCGGGGACGGTTCTGCCCACGGTGTGGGCAGCTTCTATCACCCGGGCGCGGTGCGGAGAACCCCGTATCATTGACGGCTTTGGAGGATTTCGCCTAATAATCGCCGCCAATAGGGCGCGCCGCCTCCAAGCCGAAGGTTCAGTCGAAGGTTATTTGCATGAACAAGGTCTATCCCGACGCCAAGTCGGCTCTCAACGGCATCTTGAAAGACAACATGATGATCATGTCGGGAGGCTTCGGCCTCTGCGGCATTGCCGAGGAGCTCTCGGACGCGATCCGCGAGTCCGGCGTCATGGGCCTGACGGTGGTCTCCAACAATGCCGGTGTCGACGGCATCGGGCTCAGCCGCCTCTTGGAAACCCGGCAGATCAAGAAGATGATCTCGTCCTATGTCGGCGAGAACAAGCTGTTCGCCCAGCAATTCCTCGCCGGCGAGCTGGAACTCGAATTCAATCCGCAGGGCACGCTTGCCGAGCGCATCCGCGCCGGCGGCGCCGGCATCCCGGCCTTCTACACCAAGACCGGCGTCGGCACGCTGATCGCCGAAGGCAAGGAAGTGAAGGAGTTCGACGGCGAGAAGTATCTGATGGAACGCGGCCTGTTCGCCGACCTCGCCATCGTCCACGCCTGGAAGGGCGACACCGCCGGCAACCTCATCTACCGCAAGACCGCGCGCAATTTTAACCCGATGATGGCGACCGCCGCCAAGATCACCGTCGCCGAGGTCGAGCATCTGGTTCCGGCGGGTGAACTCAATCCCGACCACATCCACACGCCCGGCATCTTCGTGAAGCGCATCGTCGAGGTCGGCACGGCCAAGAAGCGCATCGAATTCCGCAACACCCGCCCGCGCACCGCCGCTTAAGCGTATCAGGAGACACACATGGCCTGGACCCGTGAACAGATGGCCGCGCGCGCCGCAAAGGAACTGCGTGACGGCTACTACGTCAATCTCGGCATCGGCATCCCGACGCTGGTTTCGAACTTCATCCCCGACGGGGTCGATGTCAGCCTGCAGAGCGAGAACGGCATGCTCGGCATGGGCCCGTTCCCCTATGAAGACGAGGTGGACGCGGACCTGATCAACGCCGGCAAGCAGACGGTGAGCGAGCTGCCCTCGACCTCGTATTTCTCGAGCGCGGATTCCTTCGGCATGATCCGCGGCGGCCACATGGACCTGTCGATCCTCGGCGCCATGCAGGTGGCCCAGAACGGCGATCTCGCCAACTGGATGATCCCCGGCAAGATGGTCAAGGGCATGGGCGGCGCGATGGACCTCGTCGCCGGCGTCAAGCGCGTCGTCGTGGTGATGGAGCATTCGGCCAAGGACGGCTCCAAGCTCCTGAAGAAGTGCAATCTGCCGCTGACCGGCGAGCGCGTGGTCGACATGGTCGTCACGGATCTGGCGGTCTTCACCATCGACAAGCACGGCGACGGCGGCATGGCCCTGATCGAGCTCGCCGACGGCGTCTCGCTCGACGAGGTCAAGGCGAAGACCGAAGCCGAGTTTCGCGTGGCGCTGAAAAACACGTAAGGTCTTCGAGAATGGGGCGCGTATGACGATAAGGTCAGCGCGTCCCGAAGACGCTGCTTTCATCGCAAGAACCATCCTGTACTCGATGCGCGGCTATCGGCCGCGCGGCTGGTTCGACGTGGCGCTCAGCTGGCCGGAAGCGGAGTGCCTCGATTTCATCGCACGCGTCGCCGTCGCACGCGCGGTGTCGATGTGGCACGTGTCGCAGTTCCTGGTCGCCGAGATCGATGGCAAGCCTGCTGCTGCACTCTGCGCCGTGCCTGCGGCCGGCGCCGAATCTGCGGCCTGGCGCGCGCTCGAGGAGGTCGGTCTCTCAACTGGGCTCACGGCGTCAGAGCTGGACGCCATCCGCCGGCGCGGCGCTTATTCGCGGGCTTGCTGGGTCCAGGGCGGCGAGGGCGACTGGATGATCGAGCATGTCTCGACCGATCCTGCTTATCGTGGTCGCGGCCTGATGCAGGCGCTGATCGCGCACGCACTGGATAAGGGAAGGGCGGCTGGATTTACCCGGTCAACGATCTCGTTCCTGATCGGCAACGAGGCTGCCGAACGCGCCTACGCCAAGGCCGGCTTTGTTCTTGCGGAGGAGAAGCGCGATCCCGCTTTCGAGGCGATCATCGGAGCACCGGGCTTTCGCATGTTCGCGCGCGCGATTTGACGTGTCCGTAGCCCGCATGAGCGAAACGATATGCGGGACCTTCCCGGGTGTCGCTTCGCTCACCCGGGCTACGCGGCGATAATCTTGGCTACGACCTCACCGCCCACACCTTGCTCCAGCGCGCCGACACGCTCGCGACCCAGGAGGTCTCCTCGCGCACCAGGCGGAAGCCGAGATTGGCGGGCGGCACGCCCTGGGCGCAGCCGCCGGCGCGGGCGTCGCGGATGAAGTCGGTGACGTAGGCGCGGTGGGCGCCCTCGGCGACACGCACGCCGCAGTTCACGGTGGGCCGGCCGGCATTGCCGGCGGCGTCGACGCGCGAGCGCACGAAGCAGGTCGAGGTCCATTCCCAGACGTTGCCGGCGAGGTCTTCGACACCGTGCTCGTTCGGGCCGAACTTGCCGAACGGATAGGCCGTGGTGTCGGAGAGGTCGCGTTCGGATTCGCGCTCATAGCGGCTGATCCAACGCTTCGAAGGATCGTCTGCATCGACCGCTACACCGTCATCCCTGAATCTGGAGCCTGCTGCAAAGGCCCATTCTGCATCGCTCGGCAGGCGGTAATGGTGGCCTGTCTTGCGCGACAGCCAGCCTGCATAAGCCTCGGCATCGTGCCAGCTCACCTGCACCGCGGGGCGATCGGCGGCGACCGCGACGTCGCGATCGAGCGCGCGGCAGGCGCCCTCCTGCACGCAGAGCTGATAATCGGATGAGGAGACCTGATTTCGCATGATGTGCAGCGGTCGGTCGACGCGCATCGCGCGCAGCGGCGCTTCCGCCTGCTGCCCGCCGCGCGTGAAATCGCCGGCCTCGCGATAGGACAGGCTGCCCGCTGCGACCCTGACGATCGCAGGATCCGACGCCGTGCCGTGGACGGTCATGTCCGAGACCAGCGGCGCCATCGCGATCGGCCCGGCGATTCCGGCGGCGCAGGCGAGTGCCAGTTTGACTTTGAATGCGATCAGCATGGTGATTCCCCGAAGAAGGAAGGGGCCGGTGATGACCGGCCCCTTGTCGCGTTTAGTTGGTGTTGGCTGCCGGTATTTCGGCAGGGGCCTTCACCTGCATCATCAGATCGTCGTTCCACTTGCCTTCGACCTTGAAGTGCGCGGTGGCGCCGAGGTCGGCGGCCTCGATCAGATTGTGCGTGACGTAGGCGTAGATGCCGGGCTGCTGGAATTTGTACAGCGCGGCTCCCGCCGAGCCGCCGCGGATGAACCAGGTCTCGAGCCCGACTTCGGGTGCATTGCCGAACTTGCCGGTCTCCCAGACGTAGTCGCCATGGCCGCCGATCAGGTGCGGACGGCTGTCGCGGTTGGCTTGCGAATGCACGATCAGCACGTTCTCGCCGACATTGGCCGTCAGCGCGTTCTTGCCGGTCAGCGCACCGGCCTTGCCGTTGAACACGACATGGGTCGGGATCAGCTTCTTCATCACCTCTTCGGTCTCGGTGAAGGCTTCGCCAGGCGATTCGTAGGACTTGAAGTTGCCCTTCTCGTCGCGCGGCACATACATGTCCTGCTCGCCGATGTAGTAGACCTTGTCGTATTTCAGCGCGCGGCCCTTGCCGTCGTTAAGGCCGTCACGCGGCAGCACCATCACGGCGCCGTTCATGCCGGAGACGACGTGCCAGGGGATCATCGGGCCGCCGGGGGCGCAATGGTACACGAAAACGCCGGTCTTGGTTGCCTTCCAACGCAGCACGACCTGCTCGCCGGGATTGACCAGGGTGAGCGCGCCGCCGCCGAGCGCGCCGGTCGCGGAATGGAAGTCAATGTTGTGTGGCATGGAGTTGGTCGCGGGATTGACCAGCGTCGTTTCGACGTAGTCACCCTCGTGCACGACCATCAGCGGGCCCGGCATCGAGCCGTTGAAGGTCATCGCCTGGAAGGTGGTGCCTTTCTCGTCGATGACGACCTTCTTCTCCTCGATCGTGAGCTTGAACTCGATGATCTTGGGACCCTGCTTCGTCGCCTGCTCGTGCGCATGCACGAACGGCGGAGCGACCAGCTCTACCTTTTGACGCGGCAGTTTGAGATCGTCGCCAGCCAAAGCGGGGGTCGCCAGCATCAGAGCTGTCGCGGCGGCGCCGATCAATGCGACTCTGCGGGTGAACATCGGAAGCATCCTTCATCTGGAAAGGTTTTTGATGACGGATGCAGTGTGCGCCTATCTCGGCAAGAGTGTTTGCGCTGCGACAAGGTTTTGCCGGATTCGCCTCCGCTACAGTCCTTAGGTGCCTCAACGGAGCAGGATTGGCGACACGACGTTGACGGCATCCGATGGCGTGATGCGGATGTCGAGACCGAGCGACCAGCGGCCTGACAGCGGTGCCGACATTCTGACTCGCCACTGATCGTTGCCGACGCGTTCGGCGTTCGCGGTGATCGGCGCCACGCCATGCTCGGGGTTGCCGAGCGTGACAGCAACCGCGTCGGCGCTCAGCGGCAACTCATTCGCATCTTCAAGCTGGATTGCGATTTCGACCGGACCGGCGCGCCCGGGCGAGACCGTGACGTTGGCCATGGCCTTTTCAGCATGGAGATGCGTGAAGAAGCTCTCGTCAGCTTCGGTCGTCGACGCGGGTGGGACCGCCGCAGCCTGCTCCACGCGATGTGCAGGCTCTGCGGCCGCCGTTGTCTTCGTGGTTTCGGGAGCCTGTGCGCCGATGGCCTGCACATCCAGCGTCACTTTCACTGCGCCGGCGTGCTCGAACGACAACGTTACGGGCATCTGGTCGCCGGCATGGAGCGGCACATCGAGACCGATGAACATCAGGTGTCCGCCGCCGGGTCCAAGCGTCACGATTTGTCCGGGTGCGATGACAAGGCCCTTGTCGAGCGGACGCATGGTCATGACACCGTCGTTGACGGTCATCTCGTGGATTTCGGTTCGAAGCGCATGGGCGGCCGATGCAGCCTGCAGCCGCTCCGGCGTGTGGCCCCTGTTCTCGATCGTCAGATAGCCGCCGGCGACCCTGGCTCCGCCGGGCGTTGCCCGGCTCCAGGCCCTGGTGATGACCAGATCGCCGCTGGCGGTGTCGGCTGCGAAGGCGGGCGCCCCGACAAGGCATGCCAGCACGACCGCGCCGGCGAATGCACGCTTGGATGAGATCATGATCGAGGCCTTCGCGAAGACGCGACTAGAAAAGATATGTGGCAAGCCAGACCGTTGCCCAGATCGCCAGCGACAGCATGACGAAGACGGCGATGGCTGCGGCCAGAGCGCCCACGGTGCCGGCCGGGGCCGGTGCGACCGGGGCCGGCCGAAAGTCGTCGAAACGCGGGATATGGCCGCGGACGTCGAGCAAGGAGAGAATCAGTTCGAGTGCGAGAAGCCTCATGGGCAAACGCTCCGGATGGCGTGCGAATTGCCATGATCATGGCCCCGAACCGGCCGCTGCGCTTTGCGCGAGCGCAATGTCTGCTGCACCCCCGGCCGACTTTGCGCGAGCGCAAGGTCGCCTCCGCGGATCCGGGTTATTGGAGTGCATTCCGTGATTTGCCGTGATGTCTGCGCACGGCGGAAATTTACGAATGGGTAAGACATGAGAGCTGATCTTGCGGCGAGCTACGGCGAAGAACGATTGCCACGCTACACGAGCTATCCGACCGCACCGCATTTTTCGACGGCGGTCGGACCGGACGCCTACGCCAGCTGGCTGGCGGAGCTGCCGGCGGGGGCCAGCGCGTCACTCTATCTCCACGTGCCGTTCTGCCGCGAGATGTGCTGGTATTGCGGCTGCCATACCCAGATCGTCCGCCGCGACGAGCTCATCGCCGGCTATCAGCGGACGCTGCGCAACGAGATCGTGCAGGTCGCCGAAACCATCGGCCGCCGCATCAAGGTGGAGCATATCCATTTCGGCGGCGGCACGCCGACGATCATGCAGCCGGAAGCTTTCGCCGAGTTGATGGCGACGATGCGCCAGAAGTTCTTCGTGCTACCCTCGGCTGAGATCGCGGTCGAGATCGATCCCCGCACATTGACCGCCGACATGGTCGATGCCATGCGGCTCTCCGGCGTCAACCGTGCGAGCCTTGGCGTGCAGAGCTTCGATCCCGTGGTGCAGCGGGCGATCAACCGCGTGCAGAGCTTCGAGCAGACGGCTTCTGTGGTCGACATGCTCCGGCGCGCCGGCATCGAGGGTCTCAATTTCGACCTGATCTACGGGCTGCCGCACCAGACCGTCGCGTCGTGTCTGGATACGGTCCGGCGCAGCCTCACGCTCGCGCCCGACCGCTTCTCCGTGTTCGGGTACGCTCATGTGCCCAGCTTCAAGAAGCACCAGCAGATGATCAACGAGGCCGTGTTGCCGGACGGCCTCGCGCGCCACGACCAGGCCTGCGCGATCGCGAATGCATTGAAGGAGGCCGGTTACGTGCAGATCGGGCTCGATCATTTTGCGCGTCCCGGCGATTCCATGGCAGTGGCCTTCGAGGAACGGACGCTGCGGCGCAATTTTCAGGGCTACACCACTGACAAGAGCGAAGTCCTGCTCGGTTTCGGCGCGAGCGCGATTGGGCATTTGCCGCAGGGTTACATCCAGAACGAGGTGCAGATCGGCGCCTATGCGCAGAGCATCGCCGCCGGCCGTCTCGCCACCGCCAAGGGCTATGGGCTCACCGACGACGACCGGCTGCGCGCCGACATCATCGAACGCATCATGTGCGAGTTCAGCGCCGATCTCGGCGACATCTGCGCGCGCCATGGCGCGGAGGCGGGGGCGATGCTGAATTCGGCGGCGCGTCTGAAGCCGCTGATCTCCGACGGCATCGTGAGGCTGGACGGCAACCGCCTCGCAGTTGCAAAGGATTCGCGCTTCCTGGTCCGCAGCGTCGCGGCCGCGTTCGACGCGCATCTCAATCCGGCGAAGCAGCTGCACAGCCGGGCTGTGTAGTTCCTCTTCCTCGCTCCTCGCCGGGCGAGGGAGAAGCCGCCGCCAGCTTGCGCTTCGACAAGGAGCCTTCGGTTCGTTCTGCTATCGTCGTTGCGGAACGGAGTTGTCCATGTCTTTTGGATCCGACGATCTGGTCGATGACATCATGCGTACCGCGCCGCACACGATCCGCGTGTTTCTGGCCTTCAGGATGGCTTGTGTTGGTTGCCCGATCGCAACCTTCCACACGGTGGATGATGCCTGCCGCGAGCATGGCATCGACCGCGAAAAATTCCTCGCCGCGTTGTGCGATTGCGTGCCGGCGTGAAGCGGTCCGGAATTCGCGCGGGCGCGCGCGGATTCCCGGGTAAGGGACGGCTTTCGCCGTAAGCGGAAGCGCCCCTCACCCCTATCTCGATCCCTATCTTAATCCCTATCTTGAGCGGAGACGTCCCGGCGCGGCTGTCACGCCGCGCCGCTGTCGGCGCTCCGCTCCGCCAACATGACGATCCTGTGCGGATCGCGCAGGATGATGCGCTGACGGCCGCTCTCGACGAGGCCTTGGCTCTCCCAGCCGCTCAGGATGCGGCTGACGGTGTGCAGTGTGGTTCCGGTCATCTGCGCGATGTCCTGGCGGCTGATCGGGAAGTCGATCTCGATGCCGTGGTCGAGCTTCTTGCCGGACTGCTTGGCGAGGCGCAGCAGCGCATGCGCGACGCGCTGTTCGACTTGCTGCGTCGACATTTCCAGGATCCGGGTGTGGCTTTCCTGGAGCCGCGTGCCGACAGTCTGGAGCGTGTTGGCGGCCAGGGAGGGAAATCGCTCGATCAGCCGCGGCCAGGCCGAGGTTGGCCAGATCAGCACCACGCTGTCATCGACCGCCATCGCAGTTGCCGGATACTGCACGGCTCCGATCGCCATGGCGAGCCCGAACGTTTCGCCGGGCGCGACGTAGCGGACCACGATCTGCTCGCCGGTCGGCGTGGTCTTGGCCGCGCGGACATGGCCGTGCAGCAGCAGGAAGAAGGACTGCGCATCCGCCCCCTGCTCGAAAATGGCGCTGTTCTTGGGATAGCGCGCCGAACGGGCCTCGCGCAGGATTTCGTCCAAAGCTTCCGGCGTGACTCCGGCAAACAGCGGCAAATGCGCAACCAGCGATGTGTCGACCTTGGCCATTCTGCCTCCTTGGCATCAGGGAGTGTGATGGCACCTGCAATCGTTCGATAGTTTGCGATAGCGCAAAACGGGACGGCTGAGTGGCAGTATTTTTCCAGACAACGGACTGAAATTTATTGGAGTTGACCCATGGCTGGCGCCCGATCCCGCAACTTTGAGGGCTGGCCGCTGTTTGCGAACAGTTTTCGGCCCTTTTTCCTGCTCGCCGCGATCCAGGCGGGGCTATCGATTCTGGCCTGGCTGCCGATGTTCTACGGCGAATTGTCGGTGAGTTCCGCGTTTGCGCCGCGCGACTGGCACGTCCACGAGATGCTCTACGGCTTCCTGCCGGCGGTGATCACCGGCTTCCTGTTCACGGCCATCCCGAATTGGACCGGGCGGCTGCCGATCCAGGGCACCTCGCTGGGGGCGTTGGTGATGGTCTGGCTTGCCGGACGTGTCGCGGTGACGTTGTCGGCCGATACCGGCTGGGCGTTCGCGCTTCTCGTCGATGCCGCCTTCCTGGCGCTGGTCGTCGCCGCCGCGGCGCGCGAGATCATCGCAGGCGGCAACTGGCGCAACCTGCCGGTGGTGGCGCTGGTGTCCGTTCTGCTCGCCGGCAACGTCGCTTTTCATCTGGAGGCGCACTACCAGGGCGCGGCTGATTTCAGCATCCGCGTCGGCATCGGTGTGGTCATGCTGCTGATCTCGCTGATCGGAGGCCGCATCATTCCGAGCTTCACTCGCAACTGGCTGGTCAAGTTCAATCCCGGCCGCCTGCCGGTGCCGTTCGGACGCTTCGACGGCGCAGTGATCGGATGCAGCGCGCTCGCGCTCATCTTCTGGATCGTGGCGCCGCTGAATGCCGTCACCGGTGTCCTGATGGCGCTGGTCGGCGGGCTGCATCTGGTGCGGCTTGCGCGCTGGGCCGGCGATCGCACGTTTCGCGAGCGACTGCTGGTGATCCTGCATATTGGCTACGTCTTCGTGCCGCTCGGCTTCATCCTGCACGCCGTCGCGGTTTTCGGAGCGCTGCCGCCAAGCGCCGGCATCCACGCCTGGATGACGGGCGCGGCGGGAACCATGACGCTGGCGGTGATGACCCGCGCGAGCCTCGGCCACACCGGACAGGCGCTGACCGCTTCGCCGGCGACCCAGGGAATCTATGCTGCGATCATCATCGCGGCCCTGGCGCGGGTCGCCGCCGTGGTGTTGCCCGCGCACAGCGATGTGTTGTTGCACATCGCCGCCTGCGGCTGGCTCGTTGCGTTCCTCGGATTTGCCATCGCGTTCGGCCCGCTGCTCGCCGGCAGCCGGCGGCGTGCCCTTGCCACGATGGGCGTGCCTGCTCCGGCGCGCTGAAACTCAAGCTGCGGTCGCCGAGGGCGCATCGGGCGGCGGTGTCGGAGGCCGAACGCCCTTGCGCCAGTCGGTGACGGTGCAGCCGAACCGGCCGCGGAACCAGCGCGCCATGGCGCTCTGCGCGGAGAAGCCGAGCTGGGTCGCGATGTCAGCCAGCGGCCGGTCGGGGTCCTCGATCAGCTGGATCACGAGATCGGCGCGTTGTGCATCCAGGATGGCCGAAAAGCTGGTGCCTGATGCAGCGAGGTGGCGGTGGATGGTGCGGCGGGTGCAGGCAAGATGCTCGGCGACGCGCTCGACGGTGCAGTCGCCGCCGGCGAGCAGGGCCCGCACGACCTCGTCGACCTTCCCTTCCCAACTTGCCGGCCGGGTCTCGATCGCCTCGATCCGCTTGCGCAGATAGCTCGCGATCAGGGGATGCGCGCTCGGGATCCGGCGCTCCATGTCGCGCGCCGAGAGCAGGATCGCATCGTGTTCGGCGTTGAAGGTCACGCGGCAGCCGTAGAACTCGCGATAGCGCTTGCGATCGCGCGGCGGCGGGTAATGCAGGTGGACCTCCTGCGGGCGCCAGTCATGGCCGTACAGCGATTGGATGATGCGGTGGATGCTGCCGAGCGCCATGTCGATCGCCTGGCGCGGCGCGCTCGGCCGCCGACCGCGCAGGTGCAGCGTGACCGTCACGATCTGCCCGTCGCGCGCAACATCCAGCCGCATGCCGTCATGATGGATGTGGATGAAGCGCGAAAATGCGTCGATCGCCTCGCCGACAGTCGCCTGTTCGCGCACGATCAGGCCGACCGCACCGAAATTGGTCAGGCCGCCACGCTCGGCGAGACGTAAACCGAAATCTTCGGCGCCGGAGGCCTCCGCCGACAATTCGAGCAGACGGCGCAGGCCTGCGACGGCAATGGGCGTATCGGGCTTGTCGAGGCAGGCCAGCGGCAGCCTGGCCTTGCGCATCATCTGTTTGGGATCGAGCCCGACCGACCGGGCGATCTCCGGGTAGTAGCTCAAGCCTGCGCTGCGAACGAGGTCGGTCATGCGAACCGTTCCTGCCAGCCATTCCCGCAGATGTCCCGAAATGTAAAGTTTCTGTCTCGATCCGTCAAATCCAGGAACCGGCCGGAACATACATAGGGGAAACCGAAGCATTGGCGTGAATGCCGTGCTCACAACGGCGCGGCAGGGCGATGCGGCCCGCTTTCCGTCTCGGACCATTTGACCAAGACATTGCTGGATCGGGATTATGCCGGGAAACATGCTTTCCAAGGGCGAGGTATTCGTCATCGACACCGACGCTGCCTCCCGCGAACAACTTTCGACTGCGCTCCAACAGAGCGCCTATGACGTGATCTGCTTCGCTGACGGTGCCTCACTCCTGTCCGAAGCGAAAGCGCGGATGCCGGCCTGCGTGCTGATGGAGCTGCCGCCGGATCGCTCCGGCCTCGACATGCTGAGGCGGCTGCGCGAGGAAAACTGCATGGCACCGGTACTGGTGACCTCGGCGAATGGCAGCATCGCCATGGCGGTCGACGCCATCAAGAGCGGCGCGGCCGACTTCATCGAAAAGCCGTTCCGCACCCAGGACATCATCGGCCGGATCGATGCCGCCGTCGACGAATTCGCGCAGCCCGGCACGAGCCGGCGGCGCTGGCTCCCCGGCTGCGAGCCCTTGACCGAGCGTGAGGGCGACGTGCTCGAGCACCTCGCTGCCGGCCTGACCAACAAGGAAATCGCCCGGCGCATGCATCTGAGTGCACGGACCGTCGAGGGCTATCGCGCCGGCGTCCTGAAGAAAGCCGGGGCCAAGAACGTGACCGATCTGCTCCGCCGTATCTTCGGCCAGGGGGCGTCGACCCAGGCCTGAGGCCTGCCGCGAGGGACTGCGATACGTTCCGCAGCCTTGGTGCCGCCGCCGCGGCGCCCCACGGAAACCCCAATCGAACCAGTTCCTTCCCTGCCGCGTCCAACCATGTTGGCGAGGCAATTGATCGCGCGCGTCCGGCTGGCGGCGCGGCGATACGGCAGGAGGGACTTCATGCGCATCACCGCAAGATATTTGGCAACGACGAGCCTGGTTCTGGTCACCATGGCGGCGGCCTCGCCGTCATGGGCCGCCGATCTGGACGCCAATTCGGCGATCGATACGGTCACGGTTTACCCCGATGGTGCCACCGTCACCCGCGTCATCACGGTCGATTTGCCGTCCGGGGATTCGACGCTTGTTGCCAAGGACTTCCCGCTTGGTCTCGATGCCTCCTCCATCCGGGTCGAGGGCGAGGGCGGCGCAAAGCTCACCATCGGCACGATCGATGCGCGGTCGCCTCGCGCCGCGCCGGTCAATCTGCCCGAGCTGGAAAAGCGCATCGAGGCCTTAAACGATCAGCGCGCCGATTTGCAGGGCGCGATCGACTCGGCTAATGCGCGGCGCAAGTTTGCGGAGCACTTTGCGGAAACCTCCCCCGCGGGGATCGGCGACAAGGGCGAGGCGCGGCCGATCGCCGAATGGCGCGCGGCCTTTGCTGCGGTCGGCGAAGAAATTGCGAGCGCCGACACCGTCGTCCGCGATGCCACACGCAAGACGCGCGAGATCGACCGGCAGATCGCCCAACTCGAGGTCGAGCGCAAGGCCAAGCCGCCGAGCAAGCTCGAGGTTCGCATGGACGTTGCCGCGACTGCTGCGACGAAGGCGACGCTGCGCGTGACTTATGCCGTACGCAATGCGCGCTGGATGCCGCTCTATGACGCCCGGCTCGACACCGGCGCCAAGGATCGCAAGCCGCAGCTCGAGCTGATCCGCCGCGCCGAGATCACGCAATCGACCGGCGAGGATTGGTCCAACGTGACGCTCGGCGTCTCCACGACCCGCATCAGCCGCGGCGGCAGTGCGCCGGAGCTGCATTCGCTGGTCGCGCAATATCCCCAGGTGCCGAAGCCGCTGGCAGCGGGTTCGGTCTCCGATCTGGCGCGGCCCGCGCCGGTCTTGCGCCAGATGCAATCGCCAGCGATGGCCAAGATCGCGGAGGCGGCCGAGCCGCGCGAACGTGCCGACGAGCAGCAGGCAATTGCCGAGATCGGGGATTTCCAGGCGACGTTCAAAATTCCCGGCCGCGTCAGCCTCGGCGCCGCCGAGGGCGCCAAGAGCCTGCGGATTGCAGCGATGACGGTGCCCGCCGACCTCGCGGTCCGCGCCGCACCGGTGCTGGGACCCGACCGCCTTCCTCGAAGCCAGCTTCAAGCAGACCGATGATACGACGCTGCTGCCGGGCAAGGTCGCGATCTACCGCGACGGCGTCTTTGTCGGTCGCGGCAAGCTCTCCGCTTCCGCCAAGGACGACATCGTGCGGCTCGGCTTCGGCGCCGACGACAAGGTGAGAATCGAGCGCGCCGTGCTCAAGCGCAACGAGGGCTCGGCCGGCCTGCTTGTCACAACATCCAAGACCGACGAGCGTACGTTCAAGACCACCATCCGCAACGGTCATGATTTCCCGATCAAGGTCGCGATCGAGGATCAGTTGCCGGTCAGCGAGAGCGAGGACATCGTCGTCGAAATGCTGCCCGCGAGCACGCCGCCGACCGTCAGCAACATCCGTGACCGCCGCGGCGTGCTGGAATGGTCGTTCGACGCCAAGCCGGGCGAAGTCAAGGATATCAACTTCGCCTGGCGCATCCGCTGGCCGAAGGACAAAAGCATGGTGATCGTCCCGGCGGGGTAGGTTGCTAGCCACGAACGAGGTGCGCCGCCCCCTCTCCCCGCAAGCGGGGCGAGGGAGTGCACCTTCATCGTGGCGGGGCCGAACTCGCGCGCATCGACTGCGGCAATACGTAAGGCACGCCGTCGTCGCCTTGATGCACGACGGCGTCGATCTCGAAGATGCCGCGGATGATCTCGCGGGTGACGACATCCGCGCGCGGGCCATCTGCGGCGAGCTTGCCGCCGGCCAGCACGACCAGCCGGTCGGCGAAGCGGATCGCGAGATTGAGGTCGTGCAGGATCGCGATGACGGCCGTGCCGCCGGCCGCACGGCGGCGCGCGGCTTCGACGAGGTCGATCTGGTGGCGCAGATCCAGGCTCGAGGTCGGCTCGTCCAGCAGCAGCAGCCCCGGGCCGTGTTTGGCTTCGCCGCAGGCGAGCTGTACCAGCACGCGGGCGAAATGGGCACGCTGCTGTTCGCCGCCTGATAGCGTTGGCAATTGCCGTTCGCGGAAATGCGCGAGCCCAACCTCGTCGAGGGCAGTGTCGACGAGCGCGCCTGCTTCACGCGCGCTGCGCTCGCCCGCGCCCATCAGCACAATCTCCTCGACGGTGAAGGGGAAGGTGATGTTGATGTGCTGGGACAGCATCGCGCGGCGCGCGGCGAGCTCGCGGGGCGTATAGCTGCTGATATCGCGCTGCTTCAGGTGCACCGCACCCTCGTTCGGGCGGAGATCGCCGGAGAGCAGCCGCAACAGGGTCGACTTGCCGGCGCCGTTCGGGCCGATGATCGCGACCATCTCGCCGGCCGCAACCGTCAGGCCGACGCCATCGAGCAGCGTCGCGCGGCCGGCGCGCTTGCTCAAGGCACGCGCCTCGATTACGGCGCTCATAGCGAGGCCAGCCCGCGCTGCCGCAGCAGGATGAAGAGGAAGACCGGCGCGCCGACCGCTGCGGTCAGGATGCCGATCGGCATCTCCGCCGGCGCCACGATGGTGCGCGCCAGCGTGTCGGCGCCGACCATCAGGATCGCGCCTGTTAGCACCGAGGCGGGCAACAGCAGCCGATGCGCAGGTCCAATGACGAGACGGAGCAGATGCGGCACGACGATGCCGACGAAGCCGATGACGCCGCTGATCGACACCGCGACGCCGGTCATGGCGGAGACCATGACGATCGAGATCCGCTTGAGACGCTCGACGTCGACGCCGCCGTGAAAGGCGTCGGCCTCGCCGAGCACCAGGAGATCGAGGCCGCGCGCGATGAAGGCGCAGGCGCCAAGTCCGATGATGAGGATCGGCGCCAGCACGGCGGCCTTGGTCCAGGTCACCCCGCTCATCGAGCCAAGCATCCAGAACGTGATGTCGCGGAGCTGGCGATCGTCGGCGATGAACACCAGAAGCCCGATGCCGGCATTGGCGATAGCCGTGATGGCGACGCCGGCGAGCAGGAAGACCGCGATCGAGGTGCGGCCCGAGCGGCTCGAGATGCCGTAGAGGATCGCGGTCGTGGCCAGCGATCCCGCGAATGCCGCGAGCGGCAGCAGCTCGGTCTGGAGGAAGCGCAGCGCCTCGCCGAAGCGCGAATCGGTGAAGACGATCGCGCTTGCGGCTGCGAGCGCGCCGCCGCTGGAGACGCCCACCAGCGCGGGATCGGCGAGCGGGTTACGAAACAGCCCTTGCATGATCGCGCCGGCCGCGGCGAGCAAGCCGCCGACCATCGCCGCCGCCGCGATCCGGGGGACGCGGATCGACCACAGCACGAGCTGGTCGCGGGCCGTCATCGCCGTGCTTTCGCCTGATAGGCCGAGTGCGGCAGGCAGGCGGGAGAGGGGAATGCCGGCGGCGCCGAAGCTCAGCGCCACGATCGCGGCGACCGCGAGCACCGCGATCAGAAGAGGGATTGCGATCGATGCGGACCGACGTCTCGCGCTGGCGCGTCGTCCCGGGCAGCGCGCTTCAGTGCCGATCGCCACGCTCATTGCCGGCAATTCGCCGCCGACAGCGCCGAAGTGAATGCCGCGCCCGGTTCGGCCAATGTCGGATAGAGTTTTACCGAGAGATCTCGCGCCGCCGCCGCCGTCCGTGGCCCGAAGCCGAGCAGATAGAGCCCGTCCATGGTGATGAGGCTCTTGTTGGCCGCGACCGGCGTCAGGGCGAAGCCGGGATGAGCATAGATCGCGTCGGCCTGCAGCGAGTCCTTGCCGCGCTCGATCGACAGCACCACGTCGGGCTTTGCCGCCGCGATCGCCTCGTCACCGATGATCTTGTAACCGTCGAAATCGTCGACGGCATTGGCGGCGCCGGCGAGCTGGATGATCTCGTCGGCCGCGGTCTTGTGGCCGGCGACCATGGCGCGCCCGTTCTGGAGTGACATCACGAATATCACGCGTACCGGCTTGGTCACTTTGGCGCGCAGGGCGCGCAGCTGGGCAAAATCGGCGCCGACCGCGGCGCTCAGGCACGCGGCGCGCGCGTCGACACCCATGGCGTGGCCGACCAGTCTTATCTTCTCGATCAGGCCGTCCTCGGAGAAGGTGTCGGGCACCAGCACCAACGGCACTTTCGCCGCTTCCAGGATCTCCATGGTCGCATGCGGGCCCGAGCCCTGGATCGCCAGGATCAGGGTGGGGTTGAGGCCCAACACGCCTTCTGCGGAGATCTGGCGCATGTAGCCGACATTGGGTTTGTCGTGCAGCGCCGCCGCTGGATAAAGGCTGGTGGTGTCGACGCCGACCAGCCGGTTCTCGAGCCCGAGCGCATAGATGATCTCGGTGATGGCGCCGCCGATCGAGACCGTGCGCGCGAAGTCGGTCACGGCGATGTCGCGATTGCGCGCGTCATGCACGGTAATGCCGGCGGCGTGCGCGGCAGAGGCGAGCGCGATCGTGCTGGAGAGCAGGAGGCTTGCGTAGGTGCGACAAAATGTCATTACAGGTTACTTCGTCAGGATCAGCTTGTTCTGCGAGGTCAGGCGAAGCCGATAGCTGTCCTCGCCATGCGCGATGATGATCTCGCGCTCGGCCGCAAACAGCTCGCGACTGTCGATCCGGCTGCCACGCATGGTGAGGGTTCTCGTTGTCGCAGAAGGGCTTCCTGCCGACCCCGCCGCGTTGCCGCCGCTGTCTCCTGATGTTGCTGACATGTTAAGTGTGATGCGCTTTCGAAACTCTGGAGTGCTGCTTGCTTGTTTGTATAAGCGGCACGAAGCGCATTCCAACGGCTGCAATTTACAATCGATATAAACTGCAACCTGATATCATTGACCGTCAGACTATCGCCACGTAACCATTTCTTGCAGCGGGGAATATGCCCGCCTCCTGAGACAATCAGCCAGCCAGTCGCTCGCGTTGCGAGCGCCCGCCAGCCAACAGACTGAAAAAGCTAAAGTGAAGTGCAGGCTGGGGCTGATATGGCTGACGGGGCTAGGTATTCGCGCGCCTTGATTTTGGGCGCGTCGGTAATTTCATTTGCGGCAATGACGACGGAGAGTGGTCTTGCACAGACCGCCGAGCCGCAGGCTGAACGCGCGTCGACGGAGCGGCCGAAGCAGGCCAAGCGCAAGCCGGCGAAGCCGCTAGCTGCGCAGCAGGCAACGCCGGAGGTCCTCAACGCCCGAGCCCAGGCCGGCGGCACGGCGCAGGTTCAGGCGCTCGACACCATCACCGCGGCTGCAACGAAGACCAAGGAGCGCGCCATCGACTCGCTCGCACCGGTCAGCTCGATCTCGCTCGACCAGATCCAGGGTCTTCAGCCGAACCGGCTGTCGGGCATCTTCTATGCTGTACCCGGCGTGTCATTCCAGGAACGCGGCGATGATCCTGCGACTGTCATCAACGTTCGCGGCCTGCAGGATTTCGGACGCGTCGCTGTCGTCGTCGACGGCGCGCGGCAGAATTATCAGCGCACCGGCCACAACGCCAACGGCTCCTTCTTCCTCGATCCCGAATTGATCGGCGGCGTCGACGTCGTGCGCGGTCCGACCGCCAACATCTACGGCTCCGGCGCAATCGGCGGCCTGGTCTCGTTCCGCACCAAGGACATCGACGATGTGCTGCGTCCCGGCGAGCGCTGGGGCGTCGATCTCTCCGGCTCCTACGGCTCCAACAACAATCGCGGCCTCGGCTCGGTCTTCGGCGGCGTGCGCGCCACGCCCGACGTCGATATCTTCGGCGGCGCGGTCTATCGCACGCAAGGCAATTACAAGGACGGCAACGGCACCGAAATCGGCAACACCGGCAACCAGGTCGAAGGCGGGCTGATGAAGCTCACCGTGCGGCCCGCGATCGGTCACGAAGTCAAGTTCGGGGCCGTCTTTCAGGACTACCAGTACGATGTCGGCCAGTTCAACCGCGGCCCGGTCGCGACGGCGGCGCAGCGCGCGCTGTATCAGGGCTCCTCGGTCTATGCGTCCGACACCAAGAACTACACCGGAACGGTGACCTGGAACTATTCGCTGCCGAGCGACAATCTGTTCGACTCGCACATATCGGTCTACGGCAATCGCACCGACAACGACCAGACCAAGACCTATCACTACTCGACATCCGGCTCGGCCTATTGCGGCGCCGGCAATGTCGGCAACAACATTTCCGGCTGTGTCGGCGACAAGCGCGGCTATGTCCTCGATACGTTTGGCTTCGACGCCAACAACACCACGCGCTTCAACGTCGGCGACTGGCGCAATGCCGTGACCTACGGCGTCGACGCATTCCAGGACGACGTCATCACGACCGACCGCCGCGGTAATTCCAACATCACCACGCCGGGCGGCATCCGCACCGTGTCGGGCGGCTTCATTCAACTGAAACAGAACTACAACACCTGGTTCGAGGCGGTGAGCGCGATCCGCTATGATCGCTACAATCTGCAGTCCGGTGGTACCAATGCGAGTGGTGATCGCTTCTCGCCGAAGATCACGCTCGGCGTGACTCCGGTCCCGGGCTTCCAGCCTTATGTCAGCTACGCCGAAGGCTATCGCGCCCCATCGATCACCGAGACGGTAATCTCCGGCGCGCATGCGACCGGTGGCGGACCGGCCTTCTTCCCCTGTCCTGACGGCACTGTTGGCCTGTTCTGCTTCCTGCCCAACCCGAATCTCCGTCCCGAGGTCGGCAAGAATAAGGAGGTCGGCTTCAACCTGAAGTACGACAACATCTTCAGCGCCAATGACTCGTTCCGCGGCAAGATCAATCTGTTCCGCAACGATGTCAGCGATTACATCGACCTCGTCGCCTCGGCGCCGGTCGCGGTGCCGCCATTCGGCTCTTTCAGCCAGTACTACCAGTACCAGAACATCGCGCAGGCCCGCATCCAGGGCTTCGAAGCGGAGACGATGTACGATGCCGGCAACTGGTTCATCGGCGTCGCCGGTCACTACATCCAGGGCAAGAACGCTGTCACCAATGTCGGGCTCGCGACCATCACCCCGCGCAAGGTCGTCACCACCGGCGGCGTCCGCTTGCTCGATCGCACCCTGATCCTGACGGCGCAATGGGCCTCGTTCGGTGCCAACAACGATGTACCCGCCGGCTATCTGCCCGCGACCGGCTACGAGCTGGTCAATCTGTACATGACCTACAATGCGACCAGGGACATCGTGTTCACGGCTTCGATCGACAATCTCTTGAACCAGTACTACCGGCCTTACGCCATTCCCGGCAGCTCGACCGACGGCACATCGCAGAACGACGTGCTGTGGTCAGCCCCGGGACCGGGCAGGGTCTATAAGGCCGGCATGAAGATCCACTTTGGAGGTGCGTAGCCGCCAGCTTCGCAGCGCCACAGCTCCGCCGGGCCGCGCTGATGCTCCAGCGCGGCTTCGGCGTGTTTCGTTTTGATCAGAAGGAGAGACTTTGATGTTCATCGCCATGAATCGTTTCCAGGTGAAGAAGGGCGCGGAGACCGCGTTCGAAACTGTCTGGGCCACCCGTGAATCCTATCTCGGCAGCATGCCGGGCTTCGTCGAGTTTCACCTGCTGAAGGGCCCGGAGGCCGAGGACCACACGCTCTATTCGTCGCACACCACCTGGGTCGACAAGGCGGCGTTCGAGGCCTGGACGCGCTCGGACCAGTTTCGTCGTGCCCATGCCCGCGCCGACAACTCGACCGGCGAGAGCCTGTATCTCGGCCATCCCAAGTTCGAAGGCTTCGAGGTGATCCAGAGCGAGCGCAAGGCCGCGGCCGCCTAGATTGCGATGGAGAGGAGCCGGACATGTTGAGTACCGATTTTGCCGATCTCAAGGTCCATATGGCCGACAATCCGGGCGCGGTGATCGAGGACGTCGCGCGCGAGCGCAAGGTCAGCCCGCGCAGCGTGATCGAGGCGCTTCCATCCTCCATGGTGCACATTGGCGGCGGCGAGCATTTTGCCGCTGCCATGCAGGACATCGCGGAGTGGGGCGAGGTCACGCTGATCGTGCACACCGACGACGCGATCTTCGAGTTCACGGGCGCTATTCCCGCGGGCGAGATCGGCCGCGGCTATTTCAACCTGATGCAGCCAAAGGGTCTGCACGGCCATCTTCGCCACGAGCGCTGCGCAGGCGTCGCCTTCGTCGAGCGCCCGTTCATGGGCAAGTCATCGGCCTTCGTCGCGTTCGTGAACGTCGAGGGCGGCATCATGTTCAAGGTCTTCGTCGGCCGCGACGAGACAAGGGCGCTGCGGGCGGATCAGCTGGCGCGGTTCCGGCAGCTCGCGGCCCGGATCGCAGCACAGCCCATGGCGTAGCTTCCCTCTGTTGTCGGGAGATCAGGATGCAAGGCAAGTCCAGGCTTCGGCAAATGGTCATTGCAATCGCGCTGGCGCTCGCGCCGACACCGGCCTTCGCGATCGACGAAGCCCTGTTACCGCGCAATTTGTCGCCCTGGGGC
This sequence comes from Bradyrhizobium sp. 25ACV, assembly GCF_054863005.1. Lineage (NCBI taxonomy): Bacteria > Pseudomonadati > Pseudomonadota > Alphaproteobacteria > Hyphomicrobiales > Nitrobacteraceae > Bradyrhizobium > Bradyrhizobium sp. 25ACV. Next base: position 357,007 of record NZ_JAVAYO010000003.1, on the reverse strand, counting down.
ATGTTCGTCAGCGCCGACATCATCGTGAAGACGGTGATGATCGGGCTCGCCGTCGCCTCGCTGGTGACATGGACGGTCTGGCTCGCCAAGACCATCGAGCTGCGCCGCAAGGGCGCGCTCGCCTTGCAGCAGACGCGCGCGCTCGAAGGCAACATGACGCTGGCCGAGGCATCGACACGGGCCGGTGACGCGCACGACGCCGTCGCCCAGCTGATCCAGTCCTGCGCCAGGGAAGCCGAGCTCTCGGGCGGCATCCTCGACGACGGCCTTCAGGAGCGGGTGGCGCTGCGGCTGGAGCGGGTGGAGGCGGCAATGTCGCGGCAGATCGCGCGCGGCACCGGCGCGCTCGCGACCATCGGCGCCACTGCGCCCTTCGTCGGCCTGTTCGGGACCGTCTGGGGCATCATGAACGCCTTCATCGGCATCTCCGAGAGCCACACCACCAGCCTCGCGGTCGTCGCGCCCGGCATCGCGGAGGCGCTGCTCGCCACCGCGCTCGGCCTCGTCGCGGCGATCCCGGCGGTCGTGATCTACAATCACCTCGTCCGCGGTATCGCCAATTATCGCGCGCTGCTCGGCGACGCCTCGGCGCAGCTCATGTTGCTGGTCAGCCGGCAGCGCGACCACAGAGAATTCCGCCTGGCTCGGGCGGCGGAGTAGGCCATGGCCGCAAAGCTCGGCGCACGCTCGCCGCTCAAGCGCGGCGACCCGGATGATCTCGAGGTCACGCATGAGATCAACGTCACGCCGTTCATCGACGTGATGCTGGTGCTGCTGATCATCTTCATGGTGGCGGCCCCGCTCGCCACCGTCGACATCGGCGTCGATCTGCCGGCAACCGCGGCCGAGCCGGCGCCGCGGCCCGAGAAGCCGGTCTTCGTCACCGTCAAGGCGGACATGTCCATCGCAGTTGGCGAAGACGTCGTCGCGCGCGACGCACTCAGCACCTCGCTCGATGCCGCCACCAAGGGCCGCAAGGACGAGCGCATCTATCTGCGTGCCGACAAGGCGGTCTCCTATGGCGACCTGATGGAGGTGATGAACACCTTGCGCAATGCCGGCTATCTCAAGGTCGCCCTCGTCGGCCTCGACGGACGCAGCTGATGAGTGCCAACGCCTTCGCCCTGCACGAGCCGCTTCGAGAGCGCGAAACCGCGCGCTGGGGCCTCTCGGCGGCGGTGATCGTGATGTTGCATGTGGCTGCCGCACTGCTTGTGATGAATTGGATCAGGTCGCAACCGGAACAGGGCGTCAGCCTGCCGGCGATCATGGTCGACATGGCACAGGTGACCTCGGCGCCGCAGTCGACGCAGGACGACGCCGCGCCGGGACCGGTGATGCAGGAGGCCGACGCCTCGCCGCCGGAGCCGGTGCGGCAGCAGATGGCCGAGGAGACCATCGCGCCGACGCCGCCGCAGGAGAAGCCGGATGTCGTGGCGCCGCCGGAGCAGAAGCTGGAGCCGACCCCGGCCAAGCCGGAGCCCGCGAAGATCGTGCCGGTCGAAAAGCCCGCCCCAGCGAAGCCGAAGGTGGTTCGCCGCGAGGCCAAGAAGCCCTCGGATGCGACGCCCGCGCCGCGCACCAGTGCACCACCGCGCGCCGAGCGAGAGGCGCCGATGGCATCGGCCCAGAGCGCCGGCGCTGCTGCTTCCGCGATCGCATCCTACAATCAACGCGTCCGCGCGCATCTGATGCGCTTTCACTCTTATCCGAGCGGTGGCGGCGGTCAGCGCGGCGTTGCCAGGCTGAGCTTCACCCTCAGCCGCAGTGGGCAGGTCACGTCCAGCCGCCTTGCCGGCTCATCCGGCGTTGCCGCCTTTGATGCCCTGGCCATGTCGACGGTGCGTCAGGCCTCGCCGTTTCCGCCGTTCCCGGATGAGATCAAGAACGGGTCGATAAGCTTTTCGATACCGGTGGAGTTTACGGTGAGGTGAGGCTCTTCCTCACCTCGCCCCGCTTACGGGGAGAGGGGGGACTCTCCACGAATCGTCTCTCACCGTGATCGTTGAAGCAGCCCCTCACCCCAACCCTCTCCCCGTAAGAACGGGGAGAGGGGGAGGAGAGAGCGATCCGCTCACTTCGCCTTCAGGAAGTCCGCGACCTCGAGCAGCATGAACTCGTCGTCGTCGGCCTTGTTGGGATCGCGGCTGGACGAGAACGGCAGATTGTTGTCGTTGCCGACGATGATGTGGGTGTCGTCGACGCGATCGACGTTCTCGATGGTGAAGAACGGGAAGGTGTAGACGCCGTCGTTGAGCGGCTTCCGTGCCTTCTTGTCGGGATCCCTGATCTTCATGAGGTCGATATAGCCGATCTTGCGCACCGGCTTGCCGACATTGGCCTCAGTGAGCTCGATCTTGTAGATGCGCTTGAACTTGGCAAGATCCGGAAAACAGTTCTCACCGCGTTGCCCCTGCGGGCAGGCCTTGTCGGCCGTGCCTTCGCCGTTGTCACGCTCGATGATGAGGCCGGAGGCCTGATCGATCATGTTGAAATCGCCGATGGCGTTGCCGTTCTGCTCGAACACATACTGCCAGTAACGGCCGGTGAATTTCTCCGCGGCGACGTCGAATTCGAGGATGCGGGAGGCTTCCTTGCCGTCGACCTTCTCCCAGTCCTTTTTCTCGGCATCCCACAGCGGTCCCTCGAGCAGGCCGTAGAGAAACTTGCCGTCCTTGGAGGACGCAAAGCCCTCATAGCCCTTGGAGCGGCGGAGGTTGACGTTGGTGTAGGTCGCGCCCGGCGCGCCCGGCGTCGCCACGGCCCAATTGTCCGGCGACCGCACCGGCTTGCCGTCGGCAACCGTATCGAACACCGCCAGGATCTTGCCTGATTTGTCGGCCTTCAGGATGTAGGGACCGAACTCGTCGCCGATCCAGAAGGTCTCGCCGATGATCTGGAAGCCTTCGGTGTCGAAGTCGGAGCCGGTGAGATAGCGCTTCTGCGTGTCCTCGTGCACGATGCGGAACGGGACCTTTTTGTCGGGATCGTGCAGGAAGATCGTCTCCAGCCGCTCGATCTTGCCGCCGGCCCAGTCCATCTTGTAGCGGTTCAAATACAGCATCGAATCTGGCGAGTTGGCGCGTGCGCCCATGCCGTTGTCGGTGATGACCCAGAAGCTGCCGTTGGGCATGGTCTTGATGCCGGAATGGCCCTGCAGCGGCTGGCCCTTGAACGGCAGCGACACGCCGGTCGCGCGCTCATAGGACTTGCCCATCACGGTGCCGAGCGCGTCGACGCGCTTGCCGGTGGTGTATTTCCCTGAAGTCTTGAGATCGGCGGGTGCATCGGCGGGGGCGTCGATGAACGTGGCGGCCGGCATCACAACGTGGCCGGCGAGCTTGGCGGGGAATTCACCTTCGCTCTGCGCGAGCGCTGGGCTCGCGGCGAGAATGATCGTTGCGACGGTGCTGAGAAAAGTCGCGCGCATGTGCGTCTCCTGTTGGCGGACGCACGCGTTATGCGGATCGCGTGTTGCAGTTTTGTGAAACCGGGCCAAACGCCGCAGCCGCGATCTACTCCTTTACCGCGCCGGTCAGCGAGGACACGTAGTAGTCCACGAACAGCGAGTAGAAGATCGCGACCGGCAGCGATCCCAGCAGCGAGCCCGCCATCAGCGCGCCCCATTGGTAGACGTCGCCAGTGACGAGCTCGGTCAGGATCGCGACCGGCACGGTCTTGTTGGCGCCGCTCTGGATGAAGGCCAGCGCGTAGATGAACTCGTTCCAGGACAGCGTGAAGGAGAAGATGCCGGCCGAGATCAGCCCGGGCACCGCGAGCGGCAGCGTGATCCGTCGCAGGATCTGCAGCCTGGTGGCGCCGTCGACCAGCGCGCATTCCTCGAGCTCGTAGGGGATCGACTTGAAGTAGCCGATCAGGAGCCAGGTGCAGAACGGCACCAGGAAAGTCGGATAGACCAGGATCAGCGCCAGCGGTGAGTCGAACAGGCCGAACTGCACCACGACGGTGGCGAGCGGAATGAACAGGATCGACGGCGGCACGAGATAGGCCAGATAAATGCCGAGGCCCACGTAAGGACTGCCGCGGAAGCGCAGGCGCTCGATCGCATAGGCGGCTAACGTGCTCGCGATCAACGACAGCGTGGTCGAGCCGATTGCCACCAGCATCGTCGTCTTGAGCCAGCGCGGATAGGCAGTGTCGAACAGCAGATGCTTGATGTGGGCGAGCGTCGGCGAGGAGATCCAGAACGGGTTGTGATCCTTGTAATTCATCAGCTCCGCGTTCGGCTTGAACGAGGTGATCGCCATCCAGTAGAACGGGAACAGCAGGATCAGCACGAAGCAGCCGAGCGGCAGGTAGATCATCATCAGCCGCCGCAGCCCGGAATCCCAGGCCATGGTGTCGGGTGGCGCTTTCGCGTCGGCCACGGTGGCGGTTTGCGCGATGGTGTCAGTCATTGGCCTCTCCCTGCTGCCATTTGCGGCGCGCCAGGCCGAAATAGGAGAACAGCGTCGCGAAGATCAGGAACGGGATCATCGACACCGCGATCGCCGCACCTTCGCCGAGCTCGCCGCCAGCGATGCCGCGCTGAAACGCCAGCGTCGCCAGCAGATGGGTCGAGTTGACCGGCCCGCCGCGGGTGATGGCGTAGACCAGCTGGAAGTCGGTGAAGGTGAAGATGATCGAGAACGTCATGACGATCGCGAGGATCGGCATCATCATCGGGAAGGTGATGTAGCGGAAGCGCTGCCAGGCGCTGGCGCCGTCGAGCATCGCGGCCTCGTAGAGCGAGGGCGAGATGGTCTGCAGGCCCGCGAGAAGCGAGATCGCAACGAAGGGAATGCCGCGCCAGATGTTGGCAGCGATCAGCGAGAAGCGCGCCGGCCAGGGCGAGCCGAGGAAGTCGACATTGCCCGACCGCCAGTGCAGCACGTCGACCAGCAAATAGGAGATGATCGAGAACTGCGGATCGTAGATCCACCAGAACGCCAGCGCCGAGAGCACCGTCGGAACGATCCAGGGCAGCAGGATGATCGCACGCAGGATGCTCTTGAACGGAAAATGGTTGTTGAGCAGCAGCGCGAGCCAGAAGCCGAGCGCGAACTTCCCGAAGGTCGCGATGCCCGTATAGACCACGCTGTAGAACACGGCGTTCCACCACAGGGGATCGGTGAGCAGATACTGGAAATTCTCCAGGCCGACGAAGACGCCGCGCCGGCCGATCGTGGTGTCGGTGAAGGCGAGCCAGATGCCGAGGCCGAGCGGATAGGTCAGGAACACCGAGAGCAGCCCGATCGCTGGCGCCAGGCACATCACGATCAGGAACGGCTTGTAGTCGAACAGCCGCACCAGCCAGTTCGGTTGCCGCTGGGCAAGTACGGGAGAGGAGAGTGTCGTCACGGACATCAGTGTGTTGTCCTATCGTTGAACGTCACTACACCGTCATTGCGAGCGAAGCGAAGCAATCCAGTCTGTCACCGCGGCTGCAGTCTGGATTGCTTCGTCGCAAGTGCTCCTCGCAATGACGACGGTTCGATCGTCGCGCGTTACCGCTGTCGCCGGAAGTACCGCTTGCAGCGCTGCTCGGCTTCCGCGGCGGCGGCCTCCGGCGTGGCCGCACCGGTTGCAACGGACGCGCACATCTGAATCAGCACGTAGTCGGCGCTGACGGCTCCGGTCGCCGTCGAGATCGGGCCCTTGTAGCCGTCATAATAAGTGCTGTTCATCGTGTCCTTGAATAGCTTCACCTTGGGATCCTGCGACCACACCGCGGCCTCGGCATAGGCGGCCAGCGGCTGCGACCAGTAGCCGGAGTTGGCGTTGAGCCAGGGCTCGTACTGGTCCTTTTCCAGCATGTATTGCAGGAAGGCCTTTGCGGCGTTGGGGTACTGGCTGTGCTTGAACACCATGGCATTGAGGGTCAGGCCCGCCATCGGAGAGACCTTGGCCAGGCCCTTGGGCAGCAGCTGATGCTCGCTGTCCTCGGCGATCGCCTTGGTCGCCGGGTCGTTCTTGAGCGAGAAGTACAGCGAGACGCCGTTGGCGGTCAGGGAGATCTCCTGCGAGGAATAGGCGCGGTTGTTGCTGACGTCGTTCCACGACGGCGTGCCGGCGATGAAGGTCGGGTAGACCTGCTTGACCCAGTTCAGCGCCGCGATGGTCTCCTTGCTGTTGATGACGACGTTGCCTTCCTCGTCGAGCAGGGAAGCATTGTGCGACCACAGCGCCCAATTGGCGAAGCCGTTGCCGTCCCCCTTGGCGTTGCCGAGCGCGAAGCCGGCCGGTTTGCCGGCCTTGTGCAGCTTCTGGCACAGGTCGAGGATTCCGGCATGGTCTTCCGGCACCTTGTCGAAGCCGACCGATTGCAGGATCGACTTGCGGTAGATCAGGGGCCCCGCGGTTGCACCGAACGGCAGGCCGATCCAGGTGTCGCTCTTGTTCTTCTTGCCGTAGCGCTGCGCAAGCGGCAGCCAGCCGCCATAGCGCTTGCCGACATAGTCGGCGACGTCGGTCAGCTCGATCAGCTTGTCGACGTAGATGTGGGGAGCGTCGGAGAAGCCGATGATGATGTCGGGGCCCGCGCCGGAGTTCGAGGTCACCGCGGTCTGCTGGTTGATGTCCTCCCAGCCGACGAAGTCGACTTTGACCTCGACGCCGGTCTCCTTGGTGAACTTTGCTGCATTGGCACGGAACACATCCTCGTCGGCCTGGACGAAGCGCACCGGGCGCAGCATGCGCAGGGACGCGCCCTTCTCGATCTCGCGCTTGGGCGCCGCCACGTCGGCAGCCTTGATATTGGATGTTTGCGCTGCAGCACCGGTGGCGGCGAACGTTGCAGCGGACAGGCCCAGCGCCAAGGCATCACGACGGGTGATGTCGTTCCTCATCAGTTCCTCCCTATGATGTCTCCCTTCCCGGCGTTGATCGCCGGTGAAGGGTCGTTTCGGATATCGGCGCCTCGGCGCCTGCCGCTCAGCTGTTCGGCCCGCGATCCATGCTGACGGGTTGCCAGCGACGGAGCGTGGTGTCTTGCAGCACCGACGGATTGACGCAGCTTACCGGCCACATGCCCTGAAGCACCAGTGACAATTCGTAGCCCACCCGGCGCTTGCGCGCTTCGTCAAACCGTGCCGAGGCCGACGCGACGTGTGCGGTCAGGGTCACGTTCTCCATGCCGAGCAGCGGATTGTTGTGCGAGGGCGGTTCCTTCTCCAGCACGTCGAGGGCGGCGTGCGCGATCCAGCCTTCCTGCAGCGCCTTGATCAGGCTCTCCTCGTCCACGGTTGCGCCGCGCCCGGTGTTGATGAAGATCGAGCCCTTCTTCATCTGCCGAAAGTGCTTCTCGGTCAGCATGTGATGCACCTCGGGCCTTGCCGGGGCATGCATCGAGACGAAGTCGGATTGCGACAGCACCTCGTTCAGCGTCGCCGGGATCACGCCGTGATCGTACATCAGCGTTTCCTGGATGAAGGGATCGTAGGCCATCATGCGCAGGCCGAACGGCGCCGCGCGTTTCGCAACCGCACGCGCCACGCGGCCGAACGAGACGAAGCCGAGCGTCTGGCCCATCAGCCTCGGGACCTTGAGCAGCGCCGGCCGGCCCTCGGCCCAGCGGCCGTCACGCACCATGCGGTCCTGCTCGACCAGGCGGCGGAAGCCGGCGAGCAGCAGCATCATGGCGTGATCGGCGACCTCTTCGATGAAGGTGTCCGGAATGTTGGTGACGGGAATGCCGCGCGCGGTGGCGGCCTTGACGTCGACGCTGTCGACGCCGACCGAGCCGAGCGTGATGACCTTGCAGGTCTGCAAGCTGTCGATGATGGTCTTGGTGATCGGGATGCCCTTGGCATAGATGGCGTCCGCGGTCTTTGCGGCGGCGATGAACCCGGCCTCGTCGGCGGGAGCCTCGATGATCTCGGCGTCGATGGGATCGAGCGCCTCGCGCTCAAAGGAATAGTCGCTGCCCGCGACCGTGAAGCTCGCGCCCTTCGGCGTCACCACCCTGTATTTCGGCATTTTCTCGCTCCCGATTTGGTTTGTCGGTTCTTGTTGTGACCCGCCTCCGCGGGCGGGCCTTTGCGTCTTTTACGCGAAATCGGAGCGGCTGCGTACAATCGTCGGTTGCCGGTGCGGGGATAAATTGCCGTTTTTTGCGGCTGCGTCCGGGCTTCTACGGAGGCACGTAAGTAACTTGCTAAGGCTCTCTCCCTAAAAGTTATTTCGATTTCGATCGATCTGTCGCGCGCCCGTATCCCATTATTGCCGGAGCTAATCGTGAAATTGAGCAATCTGAAGATCGCCCCGAAGCTCGGCATCCTTGTCGGCGTGACCTTGTTCGGCCTGTGCATCTCCGGTGTCCTCGCCGGCTATCTGATGAAGCGCGAGATGGTGAATGCGCGCATCGATCAGGCCAAGGCGATCGTCGAGCTGGCACGCAACTATGCGGGCGCTCTGAAGAAGCGCGTCGACGCCGGCGAGCTTACGAAGGACGCGGCCATGGCCGAGCTTCGCCGCTACGGCAATTCGATGACCTACGACAACGGCGCGGGCTATCTGTTCGGTACGTCGTATGAAGGCATCACCCAGCTTGCGCCCGACCCCAAGCAGATCGGCACCAACCGCATGGACGTCGTGACCAACGGCCGCAAGCTGTCCGTCGAGCTGATGGACGGCGTCAAGGCCAACGGTTCGATCCTGCTGCATTATGAATATATGAAGCCCGGTCAGCCGACGCCGATCCGCAAGGTCGGCTACGCGGTGGCGGTGCCCGGCTTCGACATGTATCTCGGCACCGGCGCTTATCTCGACGACATCGACGCCAAGATGGGCCCGGTCTATTGGCTGCTCGGCTTTGCCATGCTCGGCATTTTCATTGTCGCCGGCAGCGTCGCCTGGCTGATCGGCCGCGGCATCAGCCGTCCGCTGGCGCTGCTCGGCGCCCGCATGAAGGATCTCGCCGACGGCAAGCTCGAGGGCGATATTCCCGGCGTCGGCCGCGGCGACGAGGTCGGCGCGATGGCCGCCACCGTCCAGATCTTCAAGGACAACGCGGTCCGCATCCGCGACCTCGAAAAGACCGAAGCCGATGCCAAGGAGCGCGTCGCGGCGGAACGTCGCAGCGCGATGGAGGGCATCGCCAGCGACTTCGAACGCAGCGTCAACGGCATCGTCCGCTCGGTCTCCTCGGCCGCGGCCGGCATGCAGACGACGGCACAGTCGATGACCGCGACCGCCAGCGACGCCTCTTCGCGCGCGGCGACGGTCGGCGCTGCCTCGCAAAAAGCCTCCGGCAATGTCGGCACGGTCGCGGCGGCGGCCGAAGAGCTGTCGAGCTCGGTTGCGGAAATCTCCCGCCAGGTCACCCGCTCGACCGAAGTCGCCAGCCGCGCCGTCAGCGATGCCGAGCGTACCAACGCTACGGTTCAGGTGCTCTCGACCGGCGCCGAGAAGATCGGCGAAGTCGTCAAGCTGATCCACTCGATCGCCGCGCAGACCAATTTGCTCGCGCTCAACGCCACCATCGAGGCGGCACGTGCCGGTGAATCCGGCCGCGGTTTCGCCGTCGTCGCCTCCGAGGTCAAGGCGCTGGCCAACCAGACCGCCAAGGCGACCGAGGAAATCTCCGCGCAGGTCGCGGCGATGCAGACCTCGACCAGCGACGCGGTCACGGCCATCTCCGGCATCACCCAGACCATCGCCGAGATGAGCGAGATCACCGCTGGCATTTCCGCCTCGATCGAGCAGCAGGGCGAGGCGACCCGCGAGATCGCCCGCAACATCCAGTCCGTCGCGGCGGGCTCCAGCGAGATCAACGCCCATATCGGCAGCGTCACCTCCGCTGCGGAAGCGACCGGCACCGCCGCCACCGACGTGCTCTCCAACGCCCGCGAGCTGGACAACCAGTCCGGCGCGCTGCGCAGCGCCGTCGACGGATTCCTCGCCAAGGTGCGCGCGGCGTAAGGCCAAACGCTCGAAATTCGTAGGGTGGGCAAAGGCGCGCAAGCGCCGTGCCCACCTTTCTTTTTTGCGACGACCTAACGGTGGGCACGCTTCGCTTTGCCCACCCTACGAGAGCCTGGGCCTTGCGCCGTCATTCCGGGGCGATGCGAAGCATCGAACTACGGTGCGCAATTGCGCACCTGAGAATCTCGAGATTCCGGGTTCGCGCTAGCGCGCGAGCCCGGAATGACGGAGCTTACTGCTTCTCGATCTTCGCGTTGGTGATCAGCTTCTCCCACAGCACGAGCTGTTCGTTCACGAACGTGCCGAGCTGCTCCGGCGTGCCCGAGAACGCGTCCATGCCGAGCGTGGCGAGCTGGGCCTTGATCTCCGGCTTCTCGACGATCTTCCGGATCTCGGCGTTGAGCCGGGTCACGATCTCCTTCGGCATGCCGGCGGGGCCGAAATAGCCCTGCCAGGACGAGATGTCGAAGTCCGGCACGCCGGCCTCCTGCATCGAGGGCAGGTTCGGCACCAGCGGCGAGCGGTCCTTGGTGGTGACCGCGAGCGCGCGCAGAGCGTTGCCGTTGACGTGGGGCAGGCCGGTCAGGATGTCGACGAACATCATCGAGACGCGGCCGCCCATGACGTCGTTGAGCGCCGGCGGCGAGCTCTTGTAGGGCACGTGCAGCAGGTCGAGCCCGGCATTGTGCGCAAAGGTCGCACCCGACACGATCGCGGAGGACGATCCCGAGGCGTAGCTCAGCTTGCCCGGATTGGCCTTGCCGTAGGCGACCAGCTCGGCGACGGTCTTGGCCGGCACTTCCGGATTGACGACCAGCATGAAGGGCAGGTCGCCGGTGCGCGCGATCGGCGTGAAGTCCTTGACCGGATCGTAAGTGAGGTTTTTGAGTAGATAGGGATTGGCGGAATGCGTGGTGTTGGTCGTCACCAGCAGCGTGTAGCCGTCGGGGGCGGCCTTCGCGACATAGCTTGCGGCGAGCATGCCGTTGGCGCCCGCCTTGTTCTCGATGATGATGCCGACGCCGAGCGCCTGCGACAGATGCTGCGAGATCAGCCGTGTCGTCGTGTCGGTGCCGCTGCCAGCCGCGAACGGCAGCACCAGCGTGATGTTGCGGCTCGGCCAGGTATCGGCCTGTGCAGTGGATGCGGCGGCGAGGCACAATGCGGCCGCGCCGGCGGTCCACAGGTTTCGAATCAGCCCTGAAAGCATCTTGAGACGTTCCCTCTTTTTCGTTGGCGGGGAACCTAGCGTCTCTTCGTTGAAATCGGAAGACGGGATGTGCTTGTCCCGGACGCGGCGCAGCGCTTCTTCAGCGGTGCGCTGCAGAGCCGGGGCCCATGCTCCGACAAACCGGGTCCCGGCTCTGCGACGCACCGCTTGCGCGCTGCGTCTTGTCCGGGACACGAGCACGCGCCGTCCGCCGCGCGGAATTACTTCAGCGCCGAGCCCTGGCGTGAGGCGATCACGACGCCGGCGAGCACCAGCGCGTAGCCGATCAGGTGAAACGGCTGCAGCTTTTCGCCGAGCAGCACGATCGCCATCGCCGAGCCGAACACCGGCACCAGATGGAAGAACGGCGCGGCGCGATTCGGGCCGATCAGCGCCACGCCGCGGTTGAAGAAGAGATAGGCCAGCGTCGAGGGAAAGATCAGGATGTAGCCCAGCGTTGCCAGCGTCGTCCCGTCGAATTGCAGCACGCGGCCGCTTGCTGCCTCCCAGATCGCGGTCGGCAGCAGCATCGTCGCGCCGCAGCAGGTGGTGAAGGACAGGAAGGAGAGCTGGTGGATCTTGGGCCGGCGGGGGATGAAGGCCGAGTAGATCCCGAACGCCACCAGCGAGGAGGCGAACATGATGTCGCCCCTGTTGAAGCTGATGCTCGCGAGCGCGGCGAGATCGCCCCGCAAAATGATGATCAACACGCCGAGAAGCGAGATCGCGATGCCGGCGAACTGGGCACCCGTCAGCCGCACGCCGAACAGCACCAGCGACCACAGCGCCACGAACAGCGGTCCGGCCGACTGGATCAGCAGCGCGTTCAGCGCCTCCGTGTACTGCATCGCCCAGTACGAGATCGCGTTGTTGAAGGCGAAGCCCACCAGCGACAGGAACAGCATCAGCGGCAGGCTGTTGCGCAGGGCGGGCCAGTCCCGCTTCAGATGCGGCCAGGCGAACGGCAACAGGATCAGGAAAACGCCGAACCAGCGGATCGTGGTCACCGTCAGCGGCGGCACATGTGCGCCGACATGGCGTGCGAGCACGATGTTGCCGGCCCAGAACAGCGAGCTCAGGCTGAGCAGCAGATAAGGCTGGTTGTTGAGCCAGCTGGCCGGACTGGAGGCTGGTGGCGCGGGCGAAGCGGTCGTCATTGGCGTTGGATACGAACTTGCGCCGGATCGGCGTCCTGGCACAAGTCACGCGGCCGCAATGCTACAATGCAGGCAAACCCTGAGGAGGCGCCTTTGGCGGTTAATATGTTGAACATCGAGGGCCTGGAGCGGCTCGATCCGGAGGCGCCGGTGGTGATGCTGAACCTGATGCGTTTCCACGCGCGCTCGCGCGACGGCGACGGATCCGGCTGGGACGCCTATTTGCGCTACAGCGCCGTCACCGTGCCGATGATCAAGGCGCGCGGCGGCACGCTGCTCTGGACCGGCGAGGCGAAGGCCATCGCGCTCGGACCGCACGTCGGCAACGACTGGGATTTTGTGGCGCTGGTCTATTATCCGACCGTCGCAGCCTTCCTCGACATGATGACGTCGGAAGCCTATGAGCGCGAGGCCGATCCGCATCGCGTTAACGGCTGCGCCGAGCACGTCATCATTGCTACCAACGAAGCGTACAGCAAATTCAAGACGACGTAGCCCATACGCCGCCGAGCTACTTCAACCCGTCCACGGCGGCGCGACACGCAGTCTGCAACAGCCGGCAAACCTCCTCGGTCGGCCGGCGCGAGCTCAACGCTGCAAAGGTCGGATAGCTCGTCAGCACGAAGATCAGGTCGACCGCGTCCCCGACGGCGCGGTGCTTGCCGACGATTCGGGACAACAGAGCGGTCAGCATTTCGCGCCGTCGCTCGTTCCGCTGGATCAGCGCCTCGCCGAATTCGGGATCGGTCGCGATGGCTTGGTTGAGCCCGCCGATGGCGGGATCGTGCCCCCAGAACGTGCAGAAGATTTCGACGAAGCGATCGAGCGCGGCGCCGGGATCCGCCATCGCCATCACCTCGGCCAGTTCGAACAGCCCGCCCTGCTGCGCGATGTTGTCGAACACGGCCTCCAGCAATCCGCGCCGTGATCCGAACTGGTTGTAGACCGTGAGACGCGTGACGCCGGCCGCCTTAGCGACGATGTCGAGGGAGAAGTTCGCAATGCCAGCCTCCTTGCGCAGCACGCGCGCGCCGGCCGCGACGATGCGCTCGCGCGTATCCGCCGCCGCAGATGCCCGCGCAGGGCTCACATAATTGCGCTTCGGCATGGCGTTGCCATTCTGTTGACGTATTGACTATACATATTGTATATCTAATTTAGAATCCGGTTCGGAGCTTGCCATGCAGACTGCCCTCGTGATCGCCCTGTCGCTTCATGTGTTGTCATCCGTGTTCTGGGCGGGATCAAGCTTCGCGCTGGCCCGCACCGGCGGACTCGGCGGTGAGCAACTGGTCTTTCCACAGCTCGGCGCGGCCACGATTGCCATTCTGACCGGCGGCTATCTCGGGCATCTCGTTCATTCCGGCAGATTCGGTACGACCGAGCAGGTGCTCGCGGTCGGTGCGGTCTGCGCACTGATCGCGGCTGGTGTTCAGGCGGCAATTGGTCCCCGTGCGCTCATGGCCTTGCGTCGTGGCGCCGGCAATCCGGAGGACTTGCGTTCGCGGATCGCCGTTGCCCAACGCGTGGCGGCGGGCCTGCTCGGCATCGCCGCGCTCTCCATGGGCGCTGCGCGTTACATTTGAATACGGCTTCGGCTCGTCCCAGCGCCGAAAGCAGCTCTTGAGCAGAGCGTTGAGAGTTTTCTGTTTCGCCAGTGTCAGGCGATAGCCCGGCTTCGAGCCATTTTGAAGGAAAAGCAATGTCCAAGATGATTCTGGTCAACCTGCCTGTACGCGACCTCGCCGCATCGACAGCGTTCTACGTGGCGCTGGGCGCCGCGGTTAATCCTCAATTCTCCGGCGCAAATTCGGCCTCGCTCACGTTCTCGGACGCGATCGGCGTGATGCTGCTGACCCACGACCACTATCGCGAATTCACCAAACGTCAGATCGGCGACGCGCGTCGCGACAGCCACGCCATGTTCGCTCTTACGACCAGCGACCGCGATGCCGTGGATGCAACGGTCGCTCGCGCGGTGGCGGCGGGCGGTCGTGCCGATCCCAACCCGGCTCAGGGCCTTGGCTTCATGTACAACAGGCACGTTGAAGATCCAGATGGCTACGTTTGGGAGATGGTCTGGATGAACCCGTCCGCAAACGCCTGAGTGGGGCTGATCCCACGCATCGGAGTAGTTGAAAGCCATGAGCCACGCCGCGGCACGCGCCCCAGGCAACTTGATGGGTCCCGAACCTAGCTCGCCTGCTTCCGTGACGCCACGAACACGCCCGACAGCACCAGCGCGAAGCCGATCAAGTGGAATGCCTGCGGGTGTTCGCCCAGGAACGCCATCGCCATGATGGAGCCGAACACCGGCACGACGTGGAAGAACGGCGCGGCGCGGTTGGCGCCGATCAGGCGCACGCCGCGATTGAAGCAGAGATAGGCCAGCGTCGAGGGAAACACCGCGACGTAGAACAGCGTCAAGAGGTTCGGCCCATCGAGCTTCATGATCGAGCGCGCGGACAATTCCCAGATCTCCAGCGGAATGAGGCAGGCCGCGCCGGCCCCGAAGGTGAAGGCGAGGAACGACAGGCCGTGCATCGGCGGCCGTTTCAGCGTCAGCACCGAATACAACGCGAAGATGACGAGCGCGACGATGAAGATGAGGTCGCCCTTGTTGAACTCGATGTTCGACAGCGTGGTGAAATCGCCGTGCAGCAGAATGGTCAGCACGCCGCACATCGACAGTAGCACGCCGAACGCCTGCGCCGCGGTGAGGCGGATGCCGAGGATGGCCAGCGACCACAATGCCACGACCAGCGGCGCGGCCGACTGCAGCAGTAGCGTATTGAGGGCCTGGGTATGCTCCAGCGCCCAATATTGCAGCGTGTTGAAGGCGCCGATGCCGGTGACCGAGAGCGTGATCATCAGGCCGAGCCTGCCGCGGATCGCGGGCCAGTCCTGGGCAAGATGTTTCCAGGCGAACGGCAGCACCAGCAGGAAGGCAAAGAACCAGCGCAGGAACGACAGCGTGACCGGCGGGATGTGGCCGGCGGCGAGCCGGCCGACAATGGCGTTGCCGGCCCAGCACAGCGCGGTGATGCTGAGCAGCAGATAAGGCTGGTTGGCGATCCAGCTGTGGCCGGATGTCTCCGCGCTCGTGGTCTGGCCAGTGGCGGACATTGGGATTGGCGTGCCCCGCGTGCGCCGAGGCTTCCAGCCCGGCGGGATCCGGGCCGGCTGATCGCCCGGCGCTGTCCAAAGACACGGAAATCGGGGCTGCATCAACGGGGGGCGGACGCATCGCGACCATGCAGCGGCGGATTGAGCCTCTCACGCTTTGGTCGAAGCCTCGCGCGCCGCCGCGAAGGTTTCTGGATTTTCCGGGGATATCAAAGGCTTGGAGTGGCCCCGAAGCCCTGAAAATGCCCCGTTCTTGCTTGCCTAGAGAGGCTGCTTCCTTTATCCGGTTGGGCTGCCTCGGTGCGAACGGCCTCTGGCCGGGAATTGGGCTGGGCGCAGGCATGATTCCGGAAAAATGGGTACCAATTTTCCGTTCGGATCGTGCCACCTACAGAGAAATCTTCGAAGGATTACCCGCGAATGGCCAATGTTGTCGTCGTCGGCGCCCAGTGGGGCGACGAAGGAAAGGGCAAGATCGTCGACTGGTTGTCAGAGCAGGCGGACATCGTCGTCCGCTTCCAGGGCGGTCATAACGCCGGCCACACGCTGGTGATCAACGGCAAGACCTACAAGCTCGCGCTGCTGCCCTCCGGCGTGTTGCGCGAGCAGAAGCTGTCGGTGATCGGCAACGGCGTGGTGTTCGATCCCGCCGCCTTCCTCGACGAGGTCTCCAAGCTGCGGGCGCAGGGCGTCGCGGTCTCGCCGGAGAACCTGCGTATCGCCGAGAACGTCACGCTGATCCTGCCGCTGCACCGCGAGCTCGATGCGCACCGCGAATCCGCCAGCGCGGCGACCGCGATCGGCACCACCCGCCGCGGCATCGGGCCTGCCTATGAGGACAAGGTCGGCCGCCGCGCGATCCGCCTGATGGACCTTGCCGATCTCGACACGCTCCCGCACAAGATCGACCGGCTGCTTGCCCACCACAACGCACTTCGCCGCGGCCTCGGCCTGCCCGAATTCGACGGCAAGGTGATCTTGAAGGAGTTGAGCGCGCTGGCGCCGGAGCTGCTGCCCTATGCCGAGACGGTGTGGCGGCTGCTCGACATCAAGCGGCGTGAAGGCAAGCGCATGCTGTTCGAAGGCGCGCAAGGCGCGCTGCTCGACGTCGACCACGGCACCTATCCCTACGTCACCTCGTCCAACACGGTGGCGGCGCAGGCCGCGACCGGCGCCGGCCTCGGACCGGGTGCGGTCGGCTATGTGCTCGGCCTGTGCAAGGCTTATACGACCCGCGTCGGCCAGGGCCCGTTCCCGACCGAGCAGGACAACGAGACCGGCCGCCGGATCGGCGAGCGCGGCCGCGAGTTCGGCACCAACACCGGCCGTCCGCGCCGCTGTGGCTGGTTCGACGCCGTGCTGGTCCGCCAGGCGGTCCGGACCTGCGGCATCAACGGCCTGGCGCTGACCAAGCTCGACATCCTCGACGGCTTCGACACGATCGAGGTCTGCACCGGCTACAGGCTCGACGGCAAGGAGATCGACCACTTCCCCGCCGGCGAGGGCGCCCAGGCCCGGGTCGAGCCGATCTACGAGACCATCGAGGGCTGGAAGGAGCCGACCGCCAATGCGCGGTCCTGGGCCGACCTGCCGGCCCAGGCCATCAAATATGTCCGGCGGATCGAGGAATTGGTAGGGTGCCCGGTTGCGCTGCTTTCCACCAGCCCCGAACGCGAAGATACTATCCTGGTGCAAAATCCGTTTGAGGCTTAACGATATCTTACCGGGGACGCGCGTATAGTTGAGTTGAAATGGCTGATTACTATCCGCTGATCGCCCGCGCTATTGCCGCCTTGGACCCGAACGCTCCCGGCGAAAGCCGTCGCGCGCTCTATGAGCGGGCGCGCACGGCGTTGATCGCGCAGTTGCGCAGCGTGCAGCCGCCGCTGTCCGAATCCGAGATCACCCGCGAAAGGTTGTCGCTGGAGGAGGCCGTCCGCAAGGTCGAATCGGAGGCTGCCCAGCGCGCCCGCGAGGCCTCGCGCCCCGGTGGCGGCGCTCGCAGCGGCAGCAGCGGCGATGCCTTCCGCCGCGCCAGCACCCGAGCCGCCGAAGGCAGCCCGGCTGCGGCCGCGCCGGCCCCGCCGCGGACCCGTCCGGCCCCGCCGCCGCCGCGCGCCGACCGTCCCTCCTTCAACGTCGATGACCAAGGCGAGGCCCCGCGTCCGCCGCGCGCGCCCCGTTTCGACGCCCCGCGCCAACCGGGACCGTCCGCCCCGCCACCGATGCCGGAGCCGGCGGCCGGACGCGATCGCGCCGGTGCGCGTCGTCCACCCGATGTCGGACCTCCGCCGCCGCTGCCGCCGGCACCGGGCGTGCGCGGCTTCCGCGACATCACGGCCGACGCCAACGATCTCGGCGGCGCTGCCGCGCAGGCCAGCCGCGCCGCGCGCCGCACCTACGCCAACGTGCCCTCGCCCTCGCCGGAATTCGACCGGCTCGAGCCGAGCCTGGAAAACCGCGCCGGCGAGCAGGACGCGCCCTATTCCTATGACGAGTCGGTCGAGGAGGCCGAGCGTTACGCGCCGCAGCCGCCGTCGCCGCGTCCGCGCATCGCGCCCGAGCGCGACGCCAAGAAGCGCGCCCGGACGCGCTCCGCCTTCCCGTTCAAGAGTGCGATCGCCGTCGGCATCGTGCTGATCCTGGTCGGCGCCGGCATCCTCTGGGGCAAGCAGCTGGTCCAGATCGCGACCAACCTGATGAAGTCCTCGCCGACCCAGGTGGTGGAGGCGCCGAAGGATCCGTCCCAGCCGCAGAGCAAGCCCAAGATTCCGGATCGCGTCGGCCAGCCCTCGGCCAGCGACCAGCCGGTCGCGCCGGTGGCGCAGAAGGTCGTGCTCTATGACGAGGATCCGTCCGATCCGAAGGGCAAGCAATATGTCGGCTCGGTGGTGTGGCGGCTCGAGCCGATCAAGGCCTCGGGCGCCCAGAAGGCCGACGTCGCCGTGCGCGCCGACATCGAGATCCCCGACCGCAAGTTCAAGATGACGATGTCGTTCCGCCGCAACACCGATTCCTCGCTGCCGGCGAGCCACACGGCGGAACTGACCTTCATCCTGCCGCCGGATTTCCCGGGCGGCAGCGTCTCCAACGTGCCGGGCATCCTGATGAAGTCGAACGAGCAGGCGCGCGGCACACCGCTCGCCGGCCTCGCGGTCAAGGTCACCGACGGCTTCTTCCTGGTCGGCCTGTCCAATGTCGACGCCGACCGCTCCCGCAACGTCCAGCTCCTGAAGGAGCGGTCGTGGTTCGACGTGCCGCTGGTCTATGCCAACCAGCGCCGCGCCATCATCGCCATCGAGAAGGGCGCCCCCGGCGAACGCGCCTTCAACGACGCCTTCGCGCAGTGGGGCGACTGAGACAAGAGCGCGCTACCTTCGTCATTCCGGGGCGCGCGCAGCGCGAACCCGTGCAGCAGCGGGTGATGTGGAGAAATGGATTCCGGGTTCGGTGCTGCGCACCGCCCCGGAATGACATCCTGGATGGGCGACTACTGCGCCGCTGCTTCCCGCTTGCGCGATGCGACCGCCTCGCGGTCCATCACGGCGCGGCAGCCGGGGCTGACCTGGGCCTTGTTGCGCACCATGCAGGCCCTGACCCTGGGAATGTCGGGGATCTCACTGGAGCACAGCCGCATCGCGTCACCCGTGCACATCTGCTGCGCTTCGGCTGAGAAGGCGAGGCCGGGTGAGGTTTGGAGTGCGATGGCGGTGGTTGCTACGGCCAACAGCGAAGCGGTGGTCTTAAGCAGCGAAGCGATGGTCTGATAGCGTGTCATGCAGCATGCGTCCCCGAGTTCCGTGGGCTTGAGCCACTTGGTTTTTGGGGCGCCGCACACGGCTTGATCTGCCGCATGTCACAGCCTTCACGTCGGGAACTCTAGTCCCGCATGTGGTCGCTCGATTTCATGATGTTCGAATCGAAAAGTGCTGCGCCGCCCGAGCGAAGTATGCGCCATTGTCACGCGGCTGCAATGGCAGACGCAAAGGAATTTGCAATTGTTGCGTGGACGTCACGCACAATGCGTGCGCGCGATCAGATCATCCGATCGAAGGAGGCGCTCGCTTGTTCCACATCGCTCGCGCCGAGCGCGGCGGCGTGTTCCTCGACGGCGGTGACGCCTTTGGCCGTCAGCTCGAACAGATCGCCGTCCTTCATCACATAGCCGTCGGCGATGAGCTCGCCGATCTTGCCGTGGCGATCGTCGGCGAAGGCAACGGACTGGCTGATGTCCCGCAGGATCGAGAGCTGTTCGTCGCGCAACATGGCTTCACTCTCCGTTCGCTGGGGATGGTCGCGGTCCTCACATGCCGTGGCTCTGAAACACCTTGCTGCAAGAGCGCGACAGCTTGGCCCGGTTGGCTTGCAGGCAGCCCTGCACGGCGCCGTCATTGCCGAGGTCCTTGCGGCAGAAGCGCGAGGCGTCGCGCGAGCAGGCCTGCTGTTCCTGCGGCGAGCCCATGTGGCCCTGCGCAAGAGCGGGTGCGTTCGACAGGCCACTCAGGGCTGCCAGCGTGATCGTCGCCAGGAGAAATTTGCGGGCCATCGGCGGCTCCAATCTGACAGGGATATTTCAGGTCCTGTCTGAACTCGTCGCCTTGCCACTTGTTCCCCCAAAGGCGGAGTTGGCCGCGCTATTCAAGGTTCCCGCGGCGCTGCTATAACACCGGCGAAGTGAAAGGGTGTTTGATGAAACGCTATCTGGTGTTTGCGCTGGTTGGCCCGTTCGTCGGCGGGTTCCTGCTGCTGCTGACGACAACCTATCAGTCAGGCTATTGGGCCCAGACCAGTCTCGGCGAGGTCGGCAAGCTGTTCGCGGTGTTCTTCAAGACCCTGCAATACAGCTACCTGTTCGGCTTTCTGCCTTCGCTGATGATCGGCGCGGTGGATGACATCCTGACCCATGTCAGGCGGATCGGCCCGGGCTTGCGGATGCTCCTGGTCGGCCTGTTCGCCTTCGTCCTGGCCTCGCTCACCTACAGCTCGCGCGGGCCGGATTCGGGCGCGGTGCAGTTCATCCTGTATGGCCTCGTCGGGTTCGTGCCGGCGGTGATTTCGTCCTGGCTCGTGCATAAATACATCAAGGAGCCGCAGCCGGTGGCGGCGCCGACCTGAGCGCGACGTTCGGGCGCGGCGCAGCAACCTCCGCCGCGCTAGCGCGTTCCCTGAAGGCCATGACCATGTCCGACGACGATATCCTTGCTCCACGCAGATCCCGTTCGGGGAGCTCGCGCGCGACCTCTTCCGGTAGCGAGGCACGCGGGCCGATCATCGACCAGGACGGCCGGGAAATCCGCCCCGAAACGCTGGAGCAGGGCTTTCGCGAGTTCGGTTTCGAGCTGGGCAAGGACAATCCGTTCGCCGGGAGCCCGTTCGGCAATCTCACGCGCGAGCAGCGGATCGCGCGGATCGAGGCGATCGCCAAGCTGCTCGACGTCGCCTTTATCCTGCCCGGCACCAACATCCGCTACGGCATCGACGGGCTGATCGGCCTGATCCCCGTCGTCGGCGACATCATCACCACGGCGATCTCGCTGTGGCTGGTGCGCGAGGCCCGCGCGCTGGGCGCGCCCTGGTACCTCACCGCCCGCATGCTCGGCAATGTCGCGGTCGACGGCGTGGTCGGCATGGTCCCATTCGCGGGCGACGCTTTCGACGTCATGTTCCGCGCCAACATGCGCAATGTGCGCCTTTTGCGCCGCTGGCTCGACAAGCAGCCGCGGATCTAGCGCGGCGGCTGGGAGCTCTCGCCGCGAGTCCATCTGGTCGACGATGCGCCGCTGCGGGAGACCCCCCAAACGCAAAAAGCGCGACAGCCTTTTGGCCGTCGCGCTTTCTGCGCACATCGTAAGGCTCAGCGAAAACTTACGCCGCGTCGGCGGCGTCGGTCTCGGCCGGCGCCGGCTTGGGACGGCGGGGCAACGGGAAGGCTTCGCTCTCATAGAGCGAGCGGATGCCGTTCTGGTCGAAACGCGCTTCCTCGACCTGGAGATAGGCGCCGTTCAGCGAATCCGTCGGCAATTGCTCCATCGCGAACTGCACGGCTTCGGCCGCGGTGCCGAACCGGCGATAGGTGAAGCCTGCGCGCTTCTTCTTGCGGATCGCGGCGGGGAAGAGTTCGGCAGACGTGTTGAAGTTGAACGGACGCAGTGGACGCATGGTCAAAGACCTCGTGATCTCTCTGGGGCTTTAAGCGCGTGGGGTTTGGGAGGGCAGGGGCCGCAATCGAGCGGGCCCGCCGCACATGCCATTTTCGCCCACTAATATAGGCCGTTTTGACAAAAATGCGACCCCTGCGATGGGAGATGATGAATCCGCGCATGGCAGCTCCGCGGACGAAATTAACTTAATAATTTCAATGGCTTATATGCCTTACAATTTGCCAAGAAGCAGTAGGACGACCAGTACGACCAAGACGACGCCTCCGATGCCCATGCCGGAATGGCCCATGCCATAGCCGTAGCCGCCGACGCGGCCGGACAGGCCGCCGATCAGATAGATGATCACCAGGATGATCAGGACGGTCCCGAGTCGCATGGCATCCTCCCTGGCGGCCGCCAAATGCGTTGATCGGCCGCACCGCCAGAGGA
Organism: Bradyrhizobium sp. 25ACV; assembly: GCF_054863005.1. NCBI lineage: Bacteria > Pseudomonadati > Pseudomonadota > Alphaproteobacteria > Hyphomicrobiales > Nitrobacteraceae > Bradyrhizobium > Bradyrhizobium sp. 25ACV. The sequence continues at coordinate 335,000 of NZ_JAVAYO010000003.1, read as the reverse complement.
GAAAAGCACATCGCGCGGTCGGGTTCCATGAAGGAACCCGGCCGCGGGAACGTTATTTGGGCTCCAGCTTCAGCGCGGCCGAGTTGATGCAGTAGCGGAGGCCGGTCGGCCCGGGGCCGTCGGGGAAGACGTGGCCGAGATGGCCGCTGCATTTGGAGCAGAGCACCTCGGTGCGGATCATGCCGTGGCTCACGTCCCGCTCCTCGTCGATATGGCTCTCGACGGCGGGCTGGGTGAAGCTCGGCCAGCCGCAGCCGGAATCGAACTTGGCGTCTGACTCGAACAGCACATTGCCGCAGCCGGCGCACGTGTAGGTGCCGGCGCGGTGGTCGTGCTCATACTCGCCCGAGAAGGGACGCTCGGTCGCCTTCTCGCGCAGCACCGCGTACTGCATCGGCGACAATTCGCGCCGCCACTGCCCTTCGCTCTTGATGACCTTGTCGTCCGTGGTTTTCATTTTGGTGTCGGGCATGGGTCTCCCGTTTGTTTCGGTGATCTCGCGATCAGTTGGTGGCCTTGCTGGTACTCACCAGCGTCGGCTTTTCAATGTAGTTATCCGCGAACAGCTTTTTCAGGTTCTCGACCTTGGGCAGGTCGTTATAGGCGATGTAAGGCTGGTTCGGGTGCAGCGTCAGATAGTCCTGGTGGTAGGCCTCCGCCGGGTAGAACGCCTCCAGCGCGCCGACCTTGGTCACGATCGGCTTGCTGAAGACCTTGGCGCCGTTGAGCTGGGCGATGTAGGCCTCCACCACCTTCTTCTGCTCGTCCGAGGTGGTGAAGACGGCCGAGCGATATTGCGTGCCGACGTCGGGGCCCTGGCGGTTGAGCTGGGTCGGGTCGTGCGCCACCGAGAAGTAGATCTGGAGGATTTTTCCGTAGGAGATCTTCTTCGGGTCGTACTTGATCTCGACCGCCTCGGCATGGCCGGTCCGGCCGCTCGAGACCGTCTGGTAGTCGGCGGTCGCCTTGGTGCCGCCGGCATACCCGGAGACCGCGTTGACGACGCCGGCGGTGTGCTGGAAGACGCCTTGCACGCCCCAGAAGCAGCCCCCGGCGATCACGGCGGTCTGGATCCCGCTCGCAGGTGCCGCATCCATGGCGGGGGCGGGGATCACGACCGCATCCTCCGCAGCCCGGGACGGCGCGGCAAAGGCCATCGCAAAGGTTAGCGAAAGGGCGGTGGTTGCGGCGAGCAGGGAGGCGAGGGCAGGTCGGCGCATGGCGGATCCTCTTTCGGAAGGTCTGACAGTCTAGGGCGGTCGGGGCCGGACGAACAGTTGCCCGGCTGCGTTTTCGCATCATCCGAGGTACGGACGCGGCCGCCGATTGTTACGGCGGGACGGACACGAGTCTGTGAAATGAGCCGCGCGGGGATAGCCGGGCGACAGCGGCTTGGCGAGACCGGGAACTCCGCGCTAGATGAACCGGTGCGATCGATGATCGACTTAAGAAGAATCTGGCTGGAGCAGGCCTGACCCATGCTGCGCGTCGTTTCCCTGACCCTCGTCATCCTGACCGCCGGCCTGTTCAGTGCGGCGGCCGACCCGCAGGCCGACGATCTCACCCTCTGCCGCGACCGCCAGGCGGAGGCCCAGGCCCGCGCGAGCGCCTGCGACAATCTGCTGAAGGCCGACAAGCTCGGCGGCAAGGACAAGGCCATCGCGCTCTCCGTGCGCGGCAACACGCTGATCAACAAGCGCGACTACGACCGCGCGATCGAGACCCTGTCCATCGCGATCGATCTCGATCCGGATTACGTCATCGCCCTCAACCTGCGCGGCCTCGCCTATGAGCGCAAGGGCCAGGATGACCTCGCCATGGCGGACTACAACCTCGCCCTTCAGAAGCGCCCCACCTATGGTGTCCCCTACAACAATCGGGGCGTCATCTACGCGCGCCGCGGCGCGTTGCAAAGCGCGATCGACGATTTCAGCCTGTCGATCAAATACACGCCCAAATTCCTGCTGGGCTGGACCAATCGCGCCCGCGCACGGACGCTGATGAAGGATTTCGACGGCGCGATTACCGATTTCGCGGAGGCCGAGAAGATCGACCCGGCCGCGCCGCAGATCGCCAGCAACCGCTGCATCACTTACGGCATGATGGGCAAGTACGCGCAGGCCCTTGCCGACTGCAACGGCCTGATTGAGCGGCAGCCGAAAAACGTGTTCGCGATCAACAACCGCGCCGACGTCAGCATGATGAAGGGCGACCTCGACGCCGCGCTGAAGGATTACAACACCGCCATCCAGATCAATCCGAACAACATCCGCGCGCATTCCGGCCGCGGCCAGATCTACGAGCGGAAGAAAGACCTCGCCCAGGCGCGCGCCGATTACCGCGCGGCCGCCTATTCGCTGACGAAGTTCGACGAGCCCGACGTCGCCCGCGCCCGTGCCGTCGCGCAGGAGCGGCTCGCCGCGCTGACGCTGCAGGCGCCGGCCGGAGTAACCGGGCGCCGCGTGGCGCTGGTGATCGGCAACGGCGCCTACAAGAACGTCCATGCCTTGCCCAATCCGCCGCGCGATTCCAAACTGATCGCGAGCGTGCTGCGCGACGTCGGCTTCCAGAGCGTGATTTCCGTCAATGATCTCACCCGCGACAAGTTCTTTGACGCGCTGAAGGCCTTCGCGGAGGAAGCGGAGAAGGCCGACTGGGCCGTGGTCTATTACGCCGGCCACGGCTTCGAGATCGGCGGGGTGAACTATCTCGTTCCCGTCGACGCCAAGCTCGCCGCCGACAAGGACGCCGAGACCCAGGCGGTCGCCCTCGAGCAGGTGATCGCCGCGGTCGGTGCCGCGCGAAAAATGCGCCTCGTGGTCCTGGATGCCTGCCGCGACAATCCGTTCGCGCCGAGCATGCAGCGCACGCTGTCGCTGAAGCTGGTCGACAAGGGCTTTTCCAACATCGAGCCCGGCGCCGGCTTCATGGTGGTCTACGCCGCCAAGCACGGCGAGACCGCGATGGACGGCGACGGCAGCGCCAACAGCCCGTTCGCCACCGCGCTCGCCCGCGAGATCAAGCAGCCCCGCATCGAGATCCGAAAACTGTTCGACATCATCCGCGACGACGTCTGGGCCGCCACCAGGCACGAGCAGCAGCCGTTCACCTACGGCTCGCCGCCGGGACGCGAGGATTTTTACTTTGTGGCGGGGAAGTGATGAATTGAGTTGCGGAGCAACTTAATTCGTCATTCCGGGGCGATGCGAAGCATCGAACCCGGAATCTCGAGATTCCGGGTCGGCTCTTCGAGCCGCCCCGGAATGACACGGTAGACAGCCTTACACCACAATACTCAACCTTTTCGCCGCCCGCGTGATGCCCGTGTACAGCCACCGCGCCCTTGAGTCCTGGAACGCAAAGCTCTCGTCGAACAGCACGACGTCGTCCCATTGCGAGCCCTGCGACTTGTGCACGGTGAGCACGTAGCCGTAATCGAACTCGTCATAGGGCTTGCGCTGCTCCCAGGCGATCTGCTCGACGCCGCCCTCGAAGCAATCGGCGCGCACCGAGACCTTGGTCACCTTGTGGCCGAAATCCTCGTCCGGCGACAGCCGCATCGAGAGGATGCGCGATTTCGAGCGCGAGGTGTTACGCGACTTCACGCGCCACAGCCCGCCGTTGAACAGGCCCTTCTTGCGGTTGTTGCGCAGGCACACCAGCTTGTCGCCGGCGACCGGAAAGGCGTCCTCGATGTTCTGGCGCTGGCGCACCCGCATATTGTACGCGCGCCTTGTGTTGTTGCGGCCGACCAGCACCTGGTCGGCGCCCATGACGCGGTCGGGATCGAGCTCCTTGCGCGACACCACCTCGCTCTCGCCGTAGCGGCCGATGTCGAGCTCGCGTCCCTCGCGGACGTCCATCGACATCCGTACGATCGGATCGTCCTGCGCCTGGCGGTGCACCTCGGTCAGCATCGCGTCGGGCTCGGTGTTGGTGAAGAAGCCGCCGCCCTGGATCGGCGGCAGCTGTGCGGGATCGCCGAGCACGAGCAGGGGGCAGTCGAACGACATCAGGTCGCGGCCCAATTCGGCGTCGACCATCGAGCATTCGTCGATCACGATCAGCTTCGCCTTCGAGGCCGGCGCGTCGTCCCACAATTCGAAGCTCGGCTGCTCCTCGCCGGATTCGCGGGCGCGGTAGATCAGCGAGTGGATGGTCGAAGCGTCGTCGCACCCCTTGTTGCGCATGACGAGGGCGGCCTTGCCGGTGAAGGCGGCGAATTTCACCTCGCCGTCGACGCCTTCGGCGATGTGCCGCGCCAAGGTGGTCTTGCCTGTGCCGGCAAAGCCGAACAGGCGGAAGATCGGCGGCGTGCCATTGCGGCCCGGCCTGGCCTTCAGCCAGTCGCCGACGGCCTTGAGAGCGGCATCCTGATGCGGTGTGAAACTGGCCATATCTGTCTTGAGGAAGGGCGAAACGAGGCGATTCGCCATCCCCCAAAACTAACCATTCGCCCCGCCGGTTCAAGCGGGGCGAATCGGGTTGCTTTTGGTCTTACTGCCAGCCGGGAACGCCGCGCATGTCGGGCAGCTGGTGGGCGATGCCCTTGTGGCAGTCGATGCAGGTCTTTTCCTTCGTGAACAGGAAGCGCTGGTGCGCCACCGAGGCCCGCGGCGACTGCTTGGTGATGTCCATGGAATCGGCACTGTGGCAGTTGCGGCATTCCAGGGAATCGTTGGCCTTGAAACGCGCCCATTCGTGCGCGGCGAGCTCCAGCCGGTGGTCCAGGAATTTTTCTCGCGTGTTGATCGTGCCGAAGATCTTGCCCCAGACCTCCTTGGAGGCCTGCATCTTGCGGGCGATCTTGTCGGTCCAGTTGTGCGGGACGTGGCAATCAGGGCAGGTCGCGCGCACCCCGGAGCGATTGCTGAAGTGGATGGTCGATTTCAGCTCGGCGAAGACGTTGTCCTTCATCTCGTGACAGCCGGTGCAGAACTTTTCGGTGTTGGTCAATTCCAGCGCGGTGTTGAAGCCGCCCCAGAAGATCACGCCGGCGATGAAGCCGGCCAGCACCAGGGTGCCGAGGGCGAACACCGAGCTCGGCCGGGTCAGCACCCGCCAGAGCTCCAGCGCAAAGCCCCAGCTTCGCGCGATGAAGCCGCGCTTGGTTTTCAGCTCTGCATTGGGCTCGTCAGCAGTCGTCGTCATCGGCGGCCACCCGGGCTTGCGCGCGACAGCAGCGTGTCGATATCGACGAAGTCGTTGCTCACGGGCGGATTGGCGGTGTTCTGCGGCACGTGGCATTCCGTGCAAAAGAAGCGCCGCGGCGAGATCGAGGCAAGGAACTGGCCGTCGCGGTCCATGAAATGCGTGATCGAGACCATCGGCGCCTGAGATTCCGCCGTGCGTGCCCGCGCATGGCAGGACAGGCATTTGTTGCCGTTGAGGTCGATCTGATAGCCGTCGATCGTGTGCGGAATCACCGGCGGCTGCTCCGGATAATTGCGCACCTCCTTCTCGGACGTGTTGCGGTTCGGCAGCATCGGTGGCGCCGGACCCTCGTCATTGAGTGGGGCCGGACCGCGCAGGCCCGAGGTGACGGTCTGTGCGGTCAGCGAGCTCGAGGCCGCGGCGATCGCGAAGGCGAGCAAGGCGATTGCAGATCGTTTCATCATGACAGGTTCACCCGCTCGATGCGCACGGCGCATTTCTTGAAGTCGGTCTGCAGCGAAATCGGATCGGTCGCGTCCAGCGTCACCTTGTTGATGAGCTTGGACTCGTCGAACCACGGCACGAAAACGAGGCCCTTCGGCGGCCGGTCGCGACCGCGCGTTTCGACCCGGGCGCGGATGAAGCCGCGGCGGGAGACCACCTTCACCTCGTCCCCGCGACGGAGCTTGGCATCCGCCGCGTCGTCCGGATGCATGAAGCACACGGCTTCGGGGAAGGCCTTGTACAGCTCGGGCACGCGGCGCGTCATGGTGCCGGAATGCCAGTGCTCCAGCACGCGGCCGGTCGAGAGCCAGTAGGGATATTCGTTGTCCGGCGATTCCGCCGCCGGCTCGAACGGCAACGCGAAGATGCGCGCCTTGCCGTCGGGATAGCCGTAGAACTGCACGTCGGTGCCCTGCTTGACGTAGGGGTCACTGCCCTCGCGGAAGCGCCACTTCGTCTCCTGGCCGTTGACGACGGGCCAGCGCAGGCCGCGCTCGCGATGATAGGTCTCGAACGGCGCGAGGTCGTGGCCATGGCCACGGCCGAACTGGGCATATTCCTCGAACAGGCCCTTCTGCACGTAGAAGCCGAACGCCTTGGCTTCCTCGTTGGCGTAGCCTTGTTCGATCTCCGTAACAGGGAATTTGTCGACCTGGCCGTTCTTGTAGAGCACATCGAACAGCGTCTTGCCGCGAACGTCCGGCTTCTTGGCGATCAGCTCCTCGGGCCAGACCTCTTCGATCTTGAAACGTTTTGAAAATTCCATGAGTTGCCAGAGGTCCGACCTGGCTTCGCCGGGCGCGGTGACGAGCTGGTGCCAGAACTGGGTGCGCCGCTCGGCATTGCCGTAGGCGCCCTCCTTCTCCACCCACATCGCAGTCGGCAGGATCAGATCGGCGGCGAGCGCCGTCACGGTCGGATAGGCATCCGAGACCACGATGAAATTGTCGGGGTTGCGGAAGCCGGGATAGGTCTCCTCGTTGACGTTGGGGCCGGCCTGGAGGTTGTTGTTGACCTGCACCCAATAGGCATTGATCAGGCCGTCCTTCAACATCCGGCTTTGCAGCACGGCGTGCGCGCCGTTCTTGTCGGGAATGGTGCCTTCGGGCAGCTGCCAGATGTGCTCGGCGTGGTCGCGATGCGCCTTGTTGGTCACGACCATGTCGGCCGGCAGCCGGTGCGAGAAGGTGCCGACCTCGCGCGCGGTGCCGCAGGCAGAGGGCTGGCCGGTCAGCGAGAACGGGCTGTTGCCGGGCGAGGAGATCTTTCCGGTCAACAGATGGATGTTGTAGACGAGGTTGTTACACCAGACGCCGCGGGTGTGCTGGTTGAAGCCCATGGTCCAGAACGAGACCACTTTTGTTTTCGGATCGGCATAGAGCTCGGCCAGCGCCTCAAGGCGATTGAGCGGCACGCCGGACATCTCCGCGGCCTTCTCCAACGTGTACTCTGAGACGAATTTTACGAATTCGTCATAGCTCATGTCGGTGGAGTCGTTGGCCTTCGCTGCACCCGTTGCCTTTTTCTGAAGCGGATGCTCCGGCCTCAAGCCGTAGCCGATATCGGTCTGCCCCCGCCTGAAAATCGTATGCGCGGCGACGAAGTCCTTGTCGACCCGGCCGGTCTTGATGATGTGGTTGGCGATGGCGTTGAGGATGTAGAGGTCGGTCTGCGGCTTGAACACCATGCCGATGTCGGCGAGGTCGAATGAGCGGTGCTCGAAGGTCGAGAGCACGGCGACGCGGACATGCGGCGCGGACAACCGGCGGTCGGCGAGGCGCGTCCACAGGATCGGGTGCATCTCCGCCATGTTGGAGCCCCACAGCACGAAGGCGTCGGTCGCCTCGATGTCGTCGTAGCAGCCGGGCGGCTCGTCGATGCCGAAAGTGCGCATCATGCCGGCGACGGCGGAAGCCATGCAGTGCCGCGCATTGGGATCGATGTTGTTGGTGCGGAAGCCGGCCTTGAACAGCTTCGAGGCCGCATAGCCTTCCCAGATCGTCCACTGGCCGGAGCCGAACATGGCGACGCCGTTGGGCCCGCGCTTCTTGAACGCCTCCTTCCACTTCACCTCCATGATGTCGAAGGCTTCGGTCCAGGACACGGGCGTGAACTCGCCGTTCTTGTCGTATTTGCCGCCCGTCTTGCGCAGCATCGGCTGGGTCAGGCGGTCATGGCCGTACATGATCTTGGAGAGGAAGTAGCCCTTGACGCAGTTGAGGCCGCGGTTGACCTCGGCCTTGATGTCGCCGTGGGTGGCGACGACGCGATTGTCCTTCGTCGCGACCATCACCGAGCAGCCGGTGCCGCAGAAGCGGCAGGCGGCCTTGTCCCATTTCATTTCGTTGTTGTCGCGCTCGGTGACGAGATTGGCGGCGAGCGCCGGAGCCGGCATGCCTGCTGCGGCGGCCGCAATCGCGGCGGCCTCGAGCTTGAGCATCTGGCGGCGGTCGAGCTTTGGCGATGTCATGATGGCTCTCCCGGCCCTTAGGCGGTTTCGATGGCGTGGAAGACCAGCGCTGCGGAATAGACGTTGGGCAGCGACTGGATGGTGTTGAGCAGGGTGCCAAGGCTGCCGGCGTCCGGCGCCTCAGTGACGACGACGAGCTTGCCGCGCGCATCGCGGCCATGGATCTCGCAGCCGGGCAGCGCGGCGATCTTAGCTTCGAGTTCGGCGAGGCGCTCGGGGCGCGCCTGCACGATGATGCTGGCGATCTCGCAGCCTGGCGGAGAGATGACGCGCTCGGCGCTGAGGACCCGGCCGGTGATCAATGCGCGGCGGTTGAGTGAGGCTTGGGCCATGATGCCTGTCTTTCGCTTGGAGGAGATCAATGCGGGGAGGGCGGCGGGCCGGGAGGACCGGCAAACATCTGGTAGATCCAGACACCGAGCCCATAGGAGCCGACGGTTCCGACCGCGAGGACGGGCATCACGATCGCGGTCAGGAACAGGAAAGCGAAAATCTCCATGCGCTTGCGGCGCACGCGCGAAGTCGTGTCGTCAGGGGCCGACATATTCGGTCTCTTCGGGATGGTATGGGAAGCGGGACGGCATCCGGGCCGTTGCCTTGCAGCCCTTTTGCTGCAATCGCGCCGCGGTGGCGTTGATCTGGATCAACCTGTCGACTTGCGCGGATGTCGCAGCAGCGACGCCGAGGCGGGGAGGCGTCGCCATGCCGGGCTCGGGATCAGTCTCCCGCGCGGCGGAATTGCTGCTCCGTAGACAGCTCCGCCTCACACCTAAAGATGAGCTTAACAACAATAAAGCGGGAGAGCGACGCCATGAAGTTCGGCATCTTCTACGAGCTGCAGCTGCCGCGGCCCTGGGTGGCCGGCGACGAGCTCGCTCTCTACCAGAATGCCCTCTCGCAGATGGAACTCGCCGACCAGCTCGGCTACGACCATGCCTGGGTGGTCGAGCATCATTTCCTCGAGGAATATTCGCACTCGCCGTCACCGGAATCCTTCCTCGCCGCCGCAAGCCAGCGCACCAGAAACATCCGCCTCGGGCACGGCATCCTGCAGCTCACCACCAATCACCCGGCGCGCGTTGCCGAGCGTGTCGCGGTGCTCGATCTGCTCTCGAACGGCCGCTGCGAGTTCGGCATGGGCGAGAGCGCCTCGATCACCGAGCTCACGCCGTTCGGCCGCGACATGGAGACCAAGAAGGAAGTGTTTGAGGAAGCCGTTGCCGCGATCTTCCCGATGTTCAAGGACGCGGGCAGCGAGTATCACGGCAAGCATTTCGACATTCCCCTGCGCAACGTCGTGCCCAAGCCGGTGCAGAAGCCGCATCCGCCGCTGTGGATGGCATGCTCGCAGCTGCCGACCATCGAGCGTGCCGGCCGCCACGGCTTTGGCGCGCTCGGCTTCCAGTTCGTCAGTGCGGACGCCGCGCATGCCTGGGTGCACGCCTATTACAACGCGATGACCAAGCGGCTGCATAAACTGGCCGACTACCAGATCAACCCGAACATGGCGCTGGTCTCGTTCTTCATGTGCGCCAAAACGGATGAAGAGGCGCGCGCCCGCGCCGACGGCGCCACCTTCTTCCAGTTCGCGCTGCGCTTCTACGGCGCCTCGCAGAACCGCCGGCGGCCCGCGCCCTACACCGTCAACATGTGGGACGAGTACAACAAGTGGAAGCGCGACAATCCCGAGGCACAGGAAGCGGCCTTGCGGGGCGGCCTGATCGGCTCGCCCGAGACCATCCGCAAGAAGCTGAAGCGCTTCCAGTCCTCGCATATCGACCAGGTCATCCTGCTCAACCAGGCCGGCAAGAACAGCCACGAGCACATCTGCGAATCGCTGGAGCTGTTCGGCCGCGAGGTAATGCCGGAGTTCCAGAACGATCCGGCGCAGGAGGCCTGGAAGCAGGGCGTCATGAGCGGCGAGATCAAGCTGGAGGAGATCGACACCGAGGCTTTCACGGATCGCTACGGCAAGCTCGCGATCAACGTCGCCCCGGCGAAGGCGGCGGGGTAGGGGATCTGCATCCGGCATGGGCCCCGGCTCTGCGGCGCGTCACACGCGTTGCCGGCTTTCGGCGCCCGATCGTTGCTGCTATCCTTCCGCAAAACAGCGTCTGACGGAGGAAACCCATGCGGCCCCACGCGATGGCCCCAACTCCAGCGGCTTGCGATATCACGCCCGCAGTGCTCGCCATCGGCCGCTCCGATTTCCCCAAAGTCCTCATCGACACGCTGCGTCGCCAGGCCGATGTCGGTCATTGCATGGTGTTCGCGCTGAGCCGTGCAGGTGCCGCGACCTGCCTGCTCGATGCCGGCAACATCCCGATCGGCGGCGATCTCGGCGCCGCCTATGCCGGCCAGTTCCATGAATCCGATCCCAACCGCGATGCGCTGTTCGAAGGCGAGGGCACTGCGCCGATCATGCTGCCGGCCTTCGCGCCCCGCATGTACGGCGCGCGCTACCGCAAGATCTTCTTCCACGATTCCGGCATCGTCGACAAATGCGCCACTGCGATCTGGACCGGCGAGACCTGCTTCTACGTCAATTTCTATCGCATCACAGCCCAGGGCCGATTCAGCGCCGCGCAACGCGAGCGGCTCCAGGCGATCGCGCCCGCGATCGGTGCGAGCATCGCGCGTCATTTTCAGGAGAAGCTGGCGCCCGATCTCTCGACACTGTTCGCGACGCGCGCGCCGCTCTCCGCACTGACACCGCGTGAGCAGGAGGTCTGCCGCCGCATCCTGCTCGGTTTCAGCTCCGAAGCAATCTCGCAAGTACTCGGCATCAGCCTGCATTCGACCCTGACCTACCGCAAGCGCGCCTATCAGCGGCTCGGCATCTCCGCGCAGAACGAATTGTTCGGAATCGTGCTGCGCCTGCTGGCGGGGCCGCGCGGCCTGAACTGACGAGACTCTAAGCCCGCGTGCCTGCTTCCGAGAGCAAAGCGGACACGCAGTCCACACCCACGGGGATCGTCGCCTTTTGTCCCTGAGCAGACTTCCTCATCATGAAAAATTGAGCATCTGTCGCGGTATCGGTTGATGCGATATTGGAGTGCGACCAAAACGTGTGATGTTGGTGTGGCCCTTTTTGCCCTTCGGTCAGAACCGAGAATGGCGTGATCCCTCTCTGCAAAGCCGCAGTCTTTTCTACTTGCTACTAGCAGCCTGTCTGTCGTGGCTTGTTCTCCCAAGGAGACCGAGTTTGGCCGGAGTCCGCGGTGTCGTTCTTGTCTACTTATGTCGCGCTGCTCATTATCGTGAGCGCGGCCATTATCTTCGTCGGTCAGTTGCTAACGCGCATCATGTTCTCCGCGACCGAAGAGCGGAGCTTCTATGGCTAAGAGTTCTCCAAAAATGGGCGGCACAAAAATAGGAAAAACAAGGAAACTGCTGGCGCTTGTGAAGACGATCGCCACATTCGTCGTTGGTCTGCCTTTGATTGCGTTCACGACGTGGCTGGGGCTAGCCCAACTATGTCGCGTGTTCACAACAGGAGAATTGTACTCGCGCGGATACGGCCCGGGTTACGTCGGCTGGTCAAGGCTCATAAGCTTTGAGAGCGATCCAGTCCACTTTGTATCGGCTCTCGTCACGGCTGTGCTCCTGACGGCTTTCGGGCTGTTCATTTTCGCGCGGCTGTTTCCTAAAATAGGACGTTGGTGGAGCCCCGACTAGCGTGCCCCCAGGCGTCAGAATGTCGGCGGTCGGGCTGGGAGCGGTCAAGGTCTGAGCCTGTCCGCTCCGCCAGACTATTCAGACCTCGCTCGCTCCGCGATGAGAGGCGCGTTGTCCGCGTCGCTAGCTCAATATCAAGCGGTGCTCCCAATTTTGATGCCATCGAACGAGAGTTCGGCGTTAACCATCGCCGAGGGTTCCCGCCTGAGCGGCATCGCTTCGAAGTTTCTTAAATTTTGCTGGGTACCTCTTCAGGGCACAGTGACCTGGGGAAACAGTATGGGTAAGCGGGCGAAACGTGGAAAGGCGGAGACGCTCGCAATACCCATGGCCGCGAGAGTTGCAATTGGCGCCGTGGCTGTCGCCGCATTGGGTTACGGTTTGCTGTCCGGCCCGACGAGCGTGCAGCCGGCACGCAAGCCGTCCGCACAGGAAGCCAAGGCATCGTCAAGTCCGGTTTACGTCGCACCTCCGGTTCATGCAGCAGCGCCGGCTCCCGCTCCGGCTCCGATTCCGGCCCCGGCCCCGGCGCCTCTGGTCGAACCACCAAAAGCCGACGCTGATGGTCCCGGAGCATTGGTTCGGCAGGTGGTTGACTACGCCAGCCGCCAGACGCCGGGCACCGTGATCATCGATACCAGGAACACATTCCTCTATTTGGTACTGAACAACACCCAGGCGTTGCGCTACGGCATCGGTGTCGGCCGCGAAGGTTTCACCTGGTCCGGCGAGCAGACTGTGGCCCGTAAGGCGGAATGGCCGGATTGGCATCCGCCTACCGAGATGGTCTCGCGTCAGCCTTATCTGCCGCGGTTCATGGCAGGTGGCCCCGGCAATCCGCTCGGCGCCCGGGCGATGTATCTGGGCGAGACCGAATATCGAATTCACGGCACCAACAAGCCCGATACGATCGGCAAGCGGGTGTCGTCCGGCTGTATCCGGCTGACCAACGAGGATGTCATGGACCTCTATGAGCGGGTGAAGGTCGGAGCGAAAGTGATCGTGCTTCCGGCAAGCGTTGCCCGCAGACCATCCCAGGGCACGCCGGCCGACGCCGCGTTCCGGTTGCCGGACCCAGCATCGCCATCGAAGCGGCCCTTGGCGGCCAACGCGCAGATGCTGCCATCTGGAGCGAAGATCGCCGAGGCCCGGTAGCTCGATCCGTCCCCATCGCTAGGGACAGACGCCGGCCGCGGAGTTCGCTAGTCTGGCCTCAAGGATACGACAATCCGGGGAGGCCGCTTTGAGCACCGCGCCGCGCATCGACATCGACCCGGCCGCATTCTGGGCCGATCCCTATCCGATGCTTGCGAAAATGCGGAAAGAAGCGCCGATCGCGTTCGTGCCGCAGCTCGGCTCGACGCTGCTGACCAGCCGCGACGACATCTCGATCTCCGAGAAGCAGATCGACGTGTTCTCTTCGCATCAGCCCGCCGGCCTGATGAACCGGCTGATGGGCCACAACATGATGCGCAAGGACGGCGAGGCGCACCAGGTCGAGCGCCGCGCGATGTTCCCGACGGTGTCGCCGAAGACGGTGAAGGCGCATTGGACTGCGCTGTTCCAGGCGCATGCCGACCGCATCCTCGATGCGATCGAGCCGGGGCGGATCGACTTCATGCGCGATTTCGCGCTGCCGTTCTCCGGCGAATGCCTGAAGTCGATCACTGGCCTCACCAATATCGGCTTTGGCGACATGGACGCGTGGTCGCAGGGCATGATCGAGGGCATCGCCAACTATGCCGGCGACCCTGAGGTCGAGGCGCGCTGCCACGCGGCGACGTCGGGCATCGATGCCGCGATCGACGACATCCTGCCGGCGATGCGCAAGCATCCCGACCAGAGCATTTTGGGCGTGCTGCTCGCCTCCGGCATGCCGATGGAGAGCGTGCGCGCGAACGTCAAACTCGCGATCTCAGGCGGCCAGAACGAGCCGCGCAAGGCGATCGCTGGCACGGTGTGGGCGCTGCTGACCCATCCCGAGCAGCTCGATCTGGTGCGCAAGGGCGAGGTGACCTGGCTCGAGGCGTTCGAGGAATATGCCCGCTGGATCTCGCCGATCGGCATGTCGCCGCGCCGCATCGCCAAGCCGTGGAGCATCCGCGACGTCGCCTTCGAGACGGACGAGCGCGTGTTCCTGATGTTCGGCTCCGCCAATCGCGATGAGATGCATTTCGACCGCGCCGACCAGTTCGACGTGCGGCGTGATACGACCAAGAGCGTCGCCTTCGGCGCCGGCCCGCATTTTTGCGCCGGCGCGTGGGCCTCCCGCGCCATGATCGCCGACGTCGCGCTGCCGACATTGTTCGCGCGGGCGAAGCAGCTCGAGATCGCCGCCGACGAGCCGGTGCGGGTAGGCGGCTGGGCGTTTCGCGGGCTGCAGAATCTGCCGGTAACATGGCATTAGCTTGCAGCGCGAACTCTCGCCGCAAGGACGGTGTCATCGCTCGGCCTTGTGCGCAATTGCGCACTGGAGCGGGCGGTCCAGTACGCCGCGGCAGTCATGTGATGTATTGACGTCTCTGGAATACTGGATTCCCCGCCTACGCGGGGAATGACAGCGGAGGTGGTGGCGGGAGCTTCACGCCACGACAGCTCCTACTCCGCGATCATGCCATCATGCTCCTGTTTTGCCCGACGGAGCAATCGGTATCGCCTGCCGCGCAAGTCGCCTGCCACGTAAGTCATTGATCCCGCTATTGCCGGCTACTGTGCATGGGGTTGTTTTCGGACTTTTTGAGTCTCGGGGGTGGCGCGCGCGCTTCTCACATTCGCGTGCAGAAAAAATCCCTCTGCATCATCGCGGCCGCTTGAAAGATTAATCATGCGCGCTGCCGCGCGCGCAGTGCGCGCATCGCTATTTTTCCGGCCGTCTCGACACCTCCGACAACCCGCACCATCATTCCCGAACTGGAATGAATGACGGCCGCACGCGGCCGGGAGTGTGGAATGCAGCGTCGTGACTTTCTCAAGCTCTCCATCGGAACTGCGGCCGCCGCTGCGTTCGCCTCGCCCGCAATCGCGCAAGGCGCGGTGAAGGAAATTCGTATCGGCTACCAGAAGAACGGCGTGCTGGTCATCACGCGCCAGCAGGCCGCGCTGGAAAAACATTTCGCGCCGCTGGGCATCGAGGTGAAATGGGTCGAGTTCTCCTCGGGCCCGCCGATGATGGAAGCGATGAATGTCGGCAGCGTCGATTACGGCGCGGTCGGCGATTCCCCGCCGGTATTCACGCAGGCCGCTGGCGCCGCGATTGTCTATGCCGCGGGCCAGCCCATCACCAACGGCCAGGGCATTCTGGTGCCCAAGGATTCGCCGATCCGCGCCATCGCTGAGCTGAAAGGCAAGCGCATCGGTTTCACCAAGGGCTCCAGCGCGCATAACATCGTGGTGCAGACGCTGGAGAAGGCGGGCCTCACCTATGCCGACATCAGTCCGGTCTATCTGACGCCGCCGGACGCAGGCCCCGCCTTCGCCAATGGCAGCATCGAGGCCTGGGCGATCTGGGATCCGTATTTCGCGATCGGCGAGACCAGGCAGAACGGCCGCATCCTGATCAACGCGCGCGAGGTCACCAAGACCAATTCCTTCTACATCGCCAACCGCGACTTCGCGAAGAATCACGGCGCGATCCTGCAGCAGATCGTCGACGTCACCACCGCGACCGCCAGATGGGCCGAGCAGCATCGCGACGAGGTCGCGAAGTCTCTCGCCGCGGTGACCGGCATTCCGCTGGAGATCCAGACCATCGCGGCGAACCGGTCGTCCTTCGTCGTCGGCCCCGTCACCGACGACATCGTCGCGACCCAGCAGGGCGTCGCCGATCGCTTCTACAAGCTCGGCCTGATCCCCAAGCCGATCGCGATCCGCGACATCGTCTGGCGCAATCCGGCAGCCTGATCGTGCCGACCAGCCTTCCCACACACAGGGGTTTGAACATGAGGCGTATCATCCAGCGTCTGATCGCGGCCGTCGTGCTGTCGATCGGCATCGTCGCCGCCGCGGTCGGCACGTCCTATGGCCAGGACAAGGTGGTCCGCATCGGCTACCAGAAATACGGCAAGCTGGTGCTGCTCAAGAGCAAGGGCACGCTGGAGCCGAAGCTCGCCGCGGACGGCTACAAGGTGGTGTGGACCGAATTCCCCTCCGGCCCGCCGCTGCTCGAAGCGCTCAACGTCGGCGCGATCGATTTCGGCAACACCGGTGAGGCCCCGCCGATCTTCGCGCAGGCCGCCGGCGCGCCGATTCAGTATGTCGCTTATGAACCGCCGGCGCCGAAGGGCGAGGCGATCCTCGTGCCGAAGGACAGCCCGCTGAAATCGGTCGCGGACCTCAAGGGCAAGAAGGTCGCGCTGAACAAGGGCTCCAACGTCCACTACCTCCTGGTCAAGGCGCTGGAGAAGGCGGGCGTGAAGTATTCGGAGATCGAGCCGGTGTTCCTGGCGCCGGCCGATGCGCGCGCCGCCTTCGAGCGCGGCGCGGTCGATGCCTGGGTGATCTGGGATCCGTTCCAGGCCGCGGCTGAAGCGGCCACCGGCGCGCGCACGCTGGCCGACGGCACCGACGTCGTCGCCAACTACCAGTTCTATTTCTCCTCGAAGAAATTCCTCGACGCCAATCCTGAGATCGTCGACGCCGTGCTCGCCGAACTCGGCGCGGTCGACGATTGGGCCAAAGGCGACATCCATGCGGTGGCCGAGCAACTGGCGCCGTCGATCGGCCTCCCGGTCTCCGTGGTCGAGGTGGCGTTGAGGCGGCAGTCCTACGGCATCAAGCCGATCACCGATGCCGTCATCGCCGACCAGCAGCAGGTGGCCGACGCGTTCTTCGCGCTGGGCCTGGTTCCCAAATCCATCAAGATCTCCGACGTCGCTCGGAAGTCAGGATCGTGAGCAAAGTCATGAGCAAGCAACCGAACGCCAACATGTTCTGGTTCCTGCCAACCCACGGCGACGGCCGCTATCTCGGCACCGGAATCGGCGGCCGCGAAGTCAACTTCAACTATCTGCGCCAGATCGCGCAGGCCGCCGACCAGCTTGGCTATTTCGGCGTACTGTTGCCGACCGGGCGATCCTGCGAGGATTCCTGGATCGTCGCCTCCTCAGTCGCGCCGTTCACCGAACGGCTGCGCTACCTCGTCGCTGTCCGCCCCGGCCTGCAATCGCCTGGTGTTGCCGCGCGCATGACTGCGACGCTAGATCGCGTCACAAGTGGTCGGCTGCTCGTCAACGTCGTCACCGGCGGCGATCCCGTCGAGAACAAGGGCGACGGCATCTTCCTCGGCCATGACGAGCGCTACGAGGTCACCCGCGAGTTTCTCAACGTCTATAGCGACCTGCTGGCCGGCAAGACCGTCAATGTCGAGGGCAAGCACATCCAGATCGAGGGCGGCAAGCTGCTGTTTCCGCCGGTGCAGTCGCCGCGTCCGCCGCTCTATTTCGGCGGCTCGTCCGATGCCGGCATCGATGTCGCCGTCGATACCGTCGACAAATATCTCACCTGGGGCGAGCCGCCGGCCCTGGTTGCCGAGAAGATCGCGAAGGTGAGGGAGGTCGCGAGCGCGCGTGGCCGCAAGCTGTCCTTCGGCATCCGCCTCCACGTGATCGTCCGTGAAACCAACGAGGAGGCCTGGCGAGCCGCCAACGATCTGATCAAGCATGTCGACGACGACACCATCGCCAAGGCGCAGAAGAACTTTGCCCGCATGGATTCCGTCGGCCAGCAGCGCATGGCGCAGCTTCACGGCGGCAAGCGCGACAAGCTCGAGATCGCCCCGAACCTCTGGGCCGGCGTCGGCCTCGTGCGCGGCGGTGCCGGTACGGCGCTGGTTGGCGATGCCGAGACCGTCGCGGCCCGCATCAGGGAGTATCAGGACATCGGCATCGATACATTCATCATGTCGGGCTATCCGCATCTGGAGGAGGCCTATCGCTTCGCCGAGCTGGTGTTCCCGCTGCTCGCGCTGGGGCAGCCGAGCAACGTGACCAAGCTGCATTTCAACGGCGGTCCGTTCGGCGAGACGGTCGGCAGCGACTTCCGTCCGCAGCACAGGGTGTCGCAGTCATGAGCCTGATCGACAGCGTTTCACTTCCGCGCAGCTTTCGTTTGCCGCGGGTCGACGGCCTGATCCAGTGGATCGTGCCGCTCGCGATCATCGCGCTCTGGCAGGTCGCCAGCGTGACCGGCTTCGTGCCGACGCGGGTGCTGCCGGCCCCGAGCGACGTCCTGCTCTCCGGCTGGAAGCTGTTGCTCTCCGGCGAACTCGTCCGCAACATCTGGGTTTCGTTCTGGCGCGCTTCGATCGGTTTCCTGATCGGTGGCAGCATCGGCTTCGCGTTCGGGCTTGCCAACGGCCTGTCGCAGCTCTCGGCAAAGCTTACCGACACCACGTTGCAGATGGTGCGCAACGTGCCGCATCTGGCGCTGATCCCGCTCGTCATTCTCTGGTTCGGCATCGACGAGAGCGCAAAACTGTTCCTGGTGGCGCTGGGCGTGTTCTTCCCGATCTACCTCAACACGCTGCACGGCATCCGCACCGTCGATCCGCAGCTGATCGAGATGGGCCGCATCTACGGCATGACCGACGGCGAATTGTTCCGCCGTGTCATCTTCCCGGGCGCGCTGCCGTCGATCTTCGTCGGCATCCGCTTCGCGCTCGGCATCATGTGGCTGACCCTGATCGTTGCCGAGACCATCGCGGCGTCCTCAGGCCTCGGCTACATGGCGATGCAGGCGCGCGAGTTCATGCTGATCGACGTCGTCGTGCTCTCGATCCTGATCTACGCCCTGCTCGGCAAGCTCGCCGACAGCGCCTCCCGCGTGCTGGAGCGTTTGACGCTCTCCTGGCATCCCGCCTTCCAGAAAAATTGAGCAGAGGTACTGGGAATCACATGCAGACAGCCGTTCGTAGCTCCCTTCTGGAAACCGAGCTCGCCAGCCGCGCCAATTTTGCGCCTCACGCCCGCGTCGTGCGCGAGTCGCAGAGCAGCGGCCTGCCGCTCAGCATCCGGGGCTTGCGCAAATCCTTCGGTAGCAACGAGGTGCTGCGCGGCATCGATTTGCACATTCCCGCCGGCCAGTTCGTCGCCATCGTGGGAAAAAGCGGTTGCGGCAAGAGCACGCTGCTGCGCTTGATCGCGGGCCTCGACAAGATCGACGCCGGCAGCATCAGCTTCGGCCAGGACATTCAGCCAAAAGGCATCCAGCCCGAGGACATCCGCGTGATGTTCCAGGAGCCGCGGCTGTTGCCCTGGGCCCGCGTGCTGGGCAATGTCGAGGTCGGTCTCGGCCGCGATCGCACTTCCGGCGATGCGCATGCGCGCGCCGAGAAGGCACTGACCGAGGTCGGTCTCGCCGACAAGCGCGACCAGTGGCCCTCGGTGCTGTCGGGCGGACAGAAGCAGCGCGTCGCGCTCGGCCGCGCGCTGGTCTCCCGTCCCCGTGTGCTGGCCTTCGACGAGCCGCTCGGGGCGCTGGATGCACTGACCCGGATCTCGATGCAGCGCCTTTTGGAGCGCGTCTGGCGCGACCAGGGTTTTACCGCGATTTTGGTGACCCATGACGTCGCCGAAGCCGTGGCGCTGGCGGACCGGGTGCTGGTGATCGAAGAGGGCCGCATCGCCCATGATGTCGTGATTCATGCGGCCCGGCCGCGCCAGCGCGGCTCGGCCGAGCTTGCAGGTCTGGAAGGCTCGATCCTGAGCCACCTGTTGTCAGCGGACGATCGTACCTAAATACAAGGGAACCCCGCCTCGGGGACCATGCCATGAATGTAGTGCCCCGCGATCTCATGACTGAAATCCCCGTCTCGTCCGCCGATTTCCGCGGCGCCATGCGCCATCTCACCGGTGGCGTCAGCGTCATCACGGCCGGGCGGGGCAAGGACGTTACCGGCATGACGGTGACCTCGGTCACCTCGCTGTCGGTAGAGCCGCCGACGCTGCTGGTCAGCATCAACCGCGATGCCTCCTCGTTCCCCCTGATCCGGCGGCACGGCGCCTTCGGCGTGAACATCCTCAATGCAGACCAGCTCGATGTCGCCGAGCGTTTTGCCGGCAGGGGCGGGCTGAAGGGCGCTGACCGTTTCAAAGGCGCCAAATGGGTGACGGCGGTCTCGGGCGTTCCGCTGCTCGTCGGCGCGCTGTCGGCCTTCGATTGCGAGGTCGAGGAGATCGTGGAGCGGCATTCGCACGGCATCGTCATCGGGCGTGTCAGGGGCATCAGGAGCTCGATGCGGACCGCGGCGCTGGCCTATTGGCACGGCCAGTACGTGGCGGTCGACCAGGACGAGGACGCCGCGAGGCTTGCGGAAGTGAGCGTTCCCGCGCACGGCCGACGCGGCCTTTGATCGCGCGGGCAGGCGGAAGGCTGGCCTTTTCCCCCTCATCGCTCTAGAAGCGCCCAAAGCCTCCCGCCGGGACGGCAATGGAGCGGATCGATGAAGCGCGTCGCGACTTTCGCGTTCTATGCCATCGGCGCGCTGGCGATCGCCTATCTCGCGCTCTACGCCTACGCGATGTTCTCCGGCCAGCCCGTGATCATCCCCGGCGATCCCATCCACATCTTCCGCAAGCCGGACGCGCCGAGTTATTCGTGAGGACACTCTCTCCTCGTCATGGCCGGGCTTGACCCGGCCATCCACGTGCACCGGCGATTTCGGAGAAACGTGGATGCCCGGGTCAAGCCCGGGCATGACGGCGGTGTGTGCCGCGGCTACCCCCGCAAAATCGCCAGCGCCAGCGCTTGCGCGCGCGGCACGATGCTGTCGATATCGAGATACTCCTCCGGCGTGTGCGCGAGCCCGCCGACCGGGCCGAGGCCGCAGATGGTCGGCGTACCCACCGCGGCGGTGAAGCCGGAATCGGCGCAGCCGCCGGAGAACTCGCCCTGCAGCGTGGTGAGGCCGACCTGCCTTGCTGCCGCCTGATAGTTTTCGAACAGCGCCTTTGAATCCGCGCTCTGCACCACCGGCACGAACTCGCCCTTGATCGTCAGCGTCGCACGCGTGCCCGGCACGAAAGATTTCGCGACGATGGTTTCGATCGCGTCCATCACCCGCGCACGATCCGCCGGATCGACATAGCGCAGGTCGATCTGGCCCTCGGAGTAGGGCGCCGTGGTGTTGACCGACTGTCCGCCCGAGACCAGGCCGACATTGAGCGTGATGCCCTTGTCGAGATCGGTCAATGCGTGGATCTGCACGATCTTGTGCGCGAGCTCGCCGATCGCGCTGATGCCGGCGGCGAAATTGGCGCCGGAATGCGCGGCTTTGCCGGTGATGGCGAGATGCATGAAGATGCCGCCCTTGCGCCCCGTCACGATGTTGCCGGTGGGGCGGCCCGGCTCGGAATTGAACACGGCGCGGGCGGTGCGGCCTTCGCGCTCGATCACGGGCCGGGAGGAGGGCGAGCCGATCTCCTCGTCCGAGGTGATCAGCAGCTTGATCGGATGCGGGTTGCCGCCGAATTTGTGGAAGGCGGTCGCGACGAAGATGTTCATCACGACGCCGGACTTCATGTCGGCGACGCCAGGCCCATAGGCGCGGCCGTCCCTGATCGTGAACGGGCGCCGCTCCGCTTCGCCCTTGCCGAACACGGTGTCGCGATGTCCCATCAACAGCACCGGCTTCTCGTTGCTGCCGGGTTTTGCGACGTCGGCATGGATGGCGTCGCCGAACGTGGCGTTGGCCTCGCGCCGGAACGGAATGCCATGCTCGGCAAAATGCCGCTCGAACCGCGCACCGACCGCATCGACGCCTTCCTTGTCATAGGATCCGGAATCGATGTTCACGACATCGCGCAGCAGGTCGATCATCGCCTGCTTCTGCGACGCCAGCCAGTCCGTGATTTGAGCTTGAGACATGTGGTTCCTCGCGTGGTTCTCACGCGGGGTTATAGGACCTTGCGCAGGGGCGGCCTAGTCGCTGGATGCGGTGCGGCCATGTGTTCGGTTCGGTAGCTCCCGTAGCCCGGATGAGCGAAGCGATATCCGGGAAGCGGGCGAGCCGTCCCGCATGTCGCTTCGCTCATGCGGGCTGCGGCGTTCAAAGAGGCAGGACTACCGGCTCGGCTCGGCCTTCGCCTCGGCACCGCGAAGCTGCGTCGCGACGACTAGGGCACCTATCTTTCGGCCCATGTCCTTGCCGACCTCGGTCGAGAACCGGTAGTGGAAGCCGGCGTAGATGCGGGCATTGGCGACTTCGTCGCTGTAGTCCTGCAGCCGCAACCATTTGCGTGTGACCCCCGGTGCCGTCGGGCTGGTCAGGGAGAACTCGCCGAAATCTCCGACGACAGTCTGGAGCACGGTCGAAATCGCGGCCGAGACGATGCAGTGCGCGCAGGGATATTCCGGATGCATCGGCGTGTCCCCGAGCGGCAGCCAGGACGGATCGCGAGGCGTCGCGGGATTCGAGGTTAGATCGGCGTTGCGTATGGCCGTGATCGGACGCCAGAAATTGTAGTGATACTTGGCCTCGAACACGGCGACGATGGCATCGTTGCCGGTCATCGACGTCAGGGCGAACAGGCGGGCGCAGTCGACGAGGTCCATTCCCTTGGCCAATGCCGCCTGCCTGACGATGGGATTGTAGGTGCGGGCGCCGACGAAGAACCAGAAGCGGCCGATCGTCGTTTGCTCAGGCGTCCGGGTCGGGCTGCCGCGGCCGCCGACCTCGCGGATTTCGTTGACGTCCTTGGTCCAGACCTCTGAATCGAGCGCCGGTGGCGGTCCGGGACGGAATTGCGATCCCGACGCCATGACCCAGGGCGTCGTCGCGCCCGTGGTCTGGAACAACGGAACGGCGGTTGGAGCATAGACGCCCGCTGTGGTGAGGGGGCGGTAGGACTCCGGAGCGTTATTGCCGTCGTTGGCGCGAAGCTGGATGATCTGCACCGCGGCGTCCTTCCCGAGCGCGATGCCGGCGATCTTGGACTCGCCCTCGGCAATCGGCGCCAGAGAGCTCGTCAGCGCCGAATCCAGATCGGGTTTGATATCCGGATAGATCGACAGCAGCACATCGTGAGCCGCAGCCGCCGCCGCGGCTTCCCGCGAGGTCGAACGCTCCGCGGACAATGCGAGCTTGTAGGGCGCGTAGCGGCGGTCGATCGCGTTGACGGCCTCGAACATTGCGACGTGCATCATGGACAAGGCGCGGCTGTGGGGCGCGGGAAGAATTTGTTTCTCGGCGGCGATCGCGTCGGCCTTTGCGTTCCAGTCCATGATCACGTCGGCGCGTGCGAGCGGCGCCGTGGCTGCGATCAGCGTTGCAATCAGCGATAAGCGGGAAATCGTCCACGAAGTGCATTTCATGGCGTGCCCTTTCGGTTGAAGGAGGTTCGCAAAACGCGGATGCGGCCCCTCGCCGGCATCCTGGCAAGCGGCCCCGGACTCTAGCGATGTCGCGGCGGGTTGATTGTGAACTGCTTCACGCGCCGTACCTCCCGGCGTCGTCCGGCCTCCTGCGCAGTTGCGCACGAGGCCGGGACGGCGCCAGCATAGCACCAACCCTTACTCCGCAAAGAAAATGCCCGGGGCTGGCCCGGGCATCGCATCCTCAATCTTGTCAGAAGCCCTTACGCTCCTATCATCGGCATCCGCGGATATTCACCCGGCGTCCCCGCGGGGGTGATCGGGATGCCGCCGTCGGAATATTCATTGAGCTTGTTGCGCAGCGTGCGGATCGAGATACCCAGGATGTTGGCGGCATGGGTCCGGTTGCCGAGGCAATGCTTCAGCGTCTCCAAGATCAGGTCGCGCTCGACATCGGCGACGGTGCGCCCCACCAGCGCCCGCGTCACCTGCTCGGCGGCCATCGTGGCGTGCGCCACCGCCGGCGCGGTCTTGGCGAGGTCGAGGCGGTCACCGTCCGGGGTGATGATGGCGTCGGGGCCGATCTCGTCGCCCTGCGCCATCAGCACCGCGCGGTGCATGGTGTTCTCGAGCTCGCGGACGTTGCCCTGCCAGCGGTTGCTGGAAAGCACGCGGCGCGCGTCCGCCGAGATCGGGCGCATCGGAACGCCGTTGGCCTCGGCATATTTCTTCACGAAATGCTGGGCGAGCTCCAGAATGTCGGCGGGGCGCTCGCGCAGCGGCGGGATCTTCAGGTTCACGACGTTGAGGCGGAACAGGAGGTCCTCGCGGAACGTGCCTTCGCGCACCGCTTCCGCCAGATTGCGGTTCGAGGTCGCGATGATGCGGATGTCGACCGGCACGGGCTTGGTACCGCCGACGCGGTCGATCACGCGCTCCTGGATGGCGCGCAAGAGCTTGGATTGCAGGCGGACGTCCATCTCGGAGATTTCGTCGAGCAGCAACGTGCCGCCGGTCGCCTCCTCGAACTTGCCGATGCGGCGGGCGACCGCGCCGGTGAAGGCGCCCTTTTCGTGGCCGAACAGCTCGGATTCCAGGAGATGCTCGGGAATCGCGGCGCAGTTGATCGAGATGAAGGGGCGCTTGGCGCGGGCCGAGCGGGTGTGGACGTAGCGGGCCAGCACTTCCTTGCCCGTTCCGGACTCGCCGGTGACCATCACCGAAGCGTCGGAGCCGGCGATCTGCTGCGCTAGCTTGATCACCTTCGCCATCGCCTCGTCGCGATAGACAAGCTCGCGGGAATCATTGGCGACCGCGGCCAGCACCGCGGCGATCAGCTCCGGCTCCGGCGGCAGCGGGATGTATTCCTTGGCGCCGGCGTGGATCGCGGCGACCGCGGCGCGGGCATCGTTGGTGATGCCGCAGGCGACGATCGGGGCGTGGATGTGCTCGGCCTCGAGCCGCATCACGAGGTCGCGGATGTCGAGGGCGACGTCGACCAGCAGGAGGTCGGCGCCCTTGCCGCCGCGCAGCACGCGCATGGCCTGCTCGTGGTCCTCGGCATGGGTCACGGTGGCGCCGTTGTCCATCGCGATCTTGGTGGCGGTGGTGAGCTGGCCCTTCAATGTGCCAACGATGAGAAGCCGCATGTCAGTCTCCTGTCCGTCTGGTCGCGCGCGCTATCAGCTGCGTTCGGTCTTGATGATTTCGGTCATGGTCACGCCGAGCTTGTCCTCGACCAGGACGACTTCGCCGCGGGCGACCAGCTTGTTGTTGACGTAGATGTCGATGGCCTCGCCGACGCGCCGGTCGAGCTCGAGCACGGTGCCGGGTCCGAGCTTCAACAGCTCGCTGACGTCCATCTTCGAGCGGCCGAGCACGGCCGAGACCTGCACGGGAACGTCGAACACCGCCTCGAGGTCGGCGGCGGCACGTGCCGCGTATTCGTCCTCGTTGTAGCCGACGTCCGTGCCGGTGGGCGGCATCGGGCCGTTGAGATCGGGCAGCGGGACCTGTCCGTCGGTGTCGCTCATGGCTTAGCTCCCCCTGCGGGACGCGACATAGCGTCCAACCATTTCGTCGATCTTGGCCGCGATGGCGCCGCGCTCCAGCACGACGCCGCCATCGGCCCATTCGATCCGGCAGTCGCCGGTCGCAATCTCCGGCTCGGCCAGGATCACCAGCCGTCCTTCGAAGCCGCTCTGCTTGGCGAGCCGCTCGATCTTCTCGCGAGCACTGTCGTAGAGCGCGTCGTTGATGCGGACCACCAGATGCGGCGTCGCGACCAGATGCGAGAAGCAGTCCTTGACCAGTGCGACGATCTCGCCGAGCGGCTCGGCGGCGACCAGGTCGGCGCACAGCTTGCGTGCGACCGCCACCGCGACGTCGACCGCCTCGGTCTCCATCTTGGATTCGATGTTGCCGATGCCGGATGCGATGCCGCGGATGCCGATGTTGATCTCCTCCATGGCAAGCGCGACGCGGCGGTCGCTCTCGGCCTTGGCCTCCTGCTGGCCGGCGGCAAAGCCGTCCTGATAGGCGCGCGCCTCGGCTTCCGCGACCTTCTGGGCGATCTCCGCGGCGGTCGCAGCCTTCTCGCGCGTCGTCCGCTCGGGCGCCGCGAAGTCGGTATCGAACAGGAATTTTGCCGGAGCGGCCATCAATACACCAGCTCGTCGTCGGCGCGGTTCTTGGTCAGCATGATCTCGCCCTTGGCGGCGAGATCCTTGGCGAGGTTGACCAGCAGTGCCTGGGCCTCGTCGACGTCGCGCAGCCGGACCGGGCCCATCGCCGCCATGTCGTCCTGGAGCATCTTGGCGGCCCGCGAGGACATATTGCCGAAGAAGAAGTTGCGGACGTCCTCGTTGGCGCTCTTGAGCGCGACGCCGAGCTTGTCCTTGTCGACGTTGCGCATCAGCGTCTGGGCCGAGCCGGAATCCAGCTTCACGAGGTCGTCGAAGGTGAACATCAGCGCCTTGATGCGCTCGGCCGATTCGCGGTTGTCCTCTTCCAGCGAGGTGATGAAGCGGGTCTCGGTCTGGCGGTCGAAATTGTTGAAGATTTCCGCCATCACCTCGTGGGCGTCGCGGCGCCGGGTCTGGGACAGGTTGGACATGAATTCGGTGCGCAGGGTCTTCTCCACGCTCTCGATCACCTCCTTCTGCACAGCCTCCATCTTCAGCATGCGGTTGACGACGTCGAGCGCAAGCTCCTCGGGGAAGATGCCGAGAACGCGCGCGGCGTGTTCCGGCTTCAGCTTCGACAGCACCACCGCGATGGTCTGCGGATATTCGTTCTTGAGATAGTTGGCGAGAACCTCTTCCTGCACGTTGGAGAGCTTCTCCCACATGTTGCGCCCCGCAGGACCGCGGATCTCGTCCATGATGCCGTTGACGCGCTCGGGTGCCAGATATTGCTGCAGCAGCCGCTCGGTGGCGTCGAAATTGCCCATCAGCGCGCCCGATGCCGACATGCGCGAGACGAATTCGAGCAGCATGTCCTCGACCGTGTCGACCTCGACGGTGCCGAGCGTCGACATCTCCAGCGAGAGCTGGCGCACCTCGTCGTCGTCGAGCAGTCCCCAGATCTTGCCGCCATATTGCTCGCCGAGCGCCAGCATCAGGATCGCGGCCCGCTTCGGCCCCGACACCGTTTCGACCGGCGCGCCCGCGCGGCTGCCGGCACGCTGGCCGAGCGTGGAAATGACGCTGGTGATGTCGTTCGAGTTGGCGTTTTGCAGACTGGCGGCCATGTCAGATCACTTCTTGATTCACTTGGCGAGGGATCACTTGGTGTGGATTACTTGGCTGGTTCGGTCAGCCACTGGCGGATGATGGCGACGGTTTCGTTGGGGTTGCGCTCGGCGAGCTCGCCGACGCGATGAACGGACTGGGCGTGGACCTGGCCCTGGATGGTGGCGACGTCGATCGCGCTGGCGGCGCCGCTCGGCAGCAGTGCCTGGCCGGCCGGCGCGGTCTCTTCCGAGGCCGCCGGGCCGGAGAGAACGCCGGAGATGGCGGCGGCGACTTCGTCGGAGGCCAGGATGCGCTTGACCAGCGGGCGGATCACCAGGAACAGCACGATCAGGCCGAGCAGCATCATCACGCCGAGCTCGACGAAGTACATGACGTCGTCCTTGGTGAACTGGAGCATGCCGAGGAAGCCGCCGGGCTCGCCGATCGGGGCAGTGGAGGGCGCATCCGCAAAGCGCAGATTGACGACCTCGACCTGGTCGCCGCGCTTCTGGTCGAAGCCGATCGCCGAGCGCACCAGCGTGGCGATGCGGTCGAGCTGCTCCTTGGTGCGGTCCTGATAGGCCAGCTCGCCCTTGTCGTTCTTGGAGTAGATGCCGTCGACCAGCACCGCGACCGAGATGCGGTTGACCCGGCCGGCTTCGGTCACCTCGGTCTTGGTGGTGCGGGAGATCTCGTAATTGTTGGTCTCTTCGGACTTCTTGCTCTGGTCCTTGGCCGCGACGCCGTTGTTCTGCTGGTTGCCGGGCAGCTCGTTGTTGACGGTGACCTGGCCGTTGTTGTCGGCGGTCATGCTCTGCTCTTCGCGGGTCTGGCTCGAGCGCAGCACGCGGCCCTCGGGATCGAACTTGTCCGAAGTCTGGGTGATCTTGTTGAAGTCGAAATCGGCGGAGAGCTGGACGCGGGCGCGGCCGGAGCCGACCACGGAGGAGACGATGTCCTCGACCTGCTTGCGCATCCGCTTCTCGAAGGAGATGCGGCGTTCGTCGCCGACCGCCTGCTCCGGATCGGTGGCGGCGCCGTCGGCGAGCAGCTGGCCGGCCTCGTCGACGATCGAGACCCGCTGCGGCTTCAACCCGTTGACGGCGGAGGCGACGAGGTGGCGGATGGCGCGGATCTGCTGGGCTTCCAGCGAGCCGCGGACGCGGACCACGATCGAGGCCGACGGCTCCGGCGCCTCGCGCGCAAACAGCGGGCGCTCGGGCAGCACCAGATGGACGCGGGCGGCCTGGATGCGGTCGATGGCGCGGATGGTGCGGGCGAGCTCGCCTTCCAGCGCGCGCAGGTGATTGATGTTCTGGACGAAGGAGGTGGTGCCGAGCGCGTCCGACTTGTCGAACACCTCGTAGCCGACGCCGCCGCCCTTGGGCAGGCCGCCCTCGGCGAGCTTCATCCGCAGGCGCGTGACCTTGTCCTTGGGCACCATGATGATGCTGCCCTCGTTGCGGATCTCGAACTGGATGCCCTGGCGCTCCAGGTCCTTGATAATGCCGGAGGAATCCTCGACGCTGAGGTCGGTGAACAGCGTCGTCATCTGCGGCGTGGTGACGCGCATGATGACGAACGCGAAGAAGCCGATGAGCGCGGCGGTGACCGCGATCATCGCCCCGAACCGGGCGGCGCCGATACTCTTCAAAAAGTCCGCAAGACCTTGCAAGCAACCGCCCCAACAGATTCGGCCGCTTTCACCGGAAAGGCCGACTGGGCAATTATTGCCTAGGTGATGGTTTCGATATGGTTAACGAAGGTTAAGAGGTCGGACAAAAGTCGCGCAAAGGGCGGATATGAAAAAAATCGGCCTCGCAGGGCGAGGCCGATTTTCGTCAAAAGCCGCAAATTTCCGGATCGCCTACTGGCGATATTGCTGGATGCGGGTGGTGCGAAGACCCGCCAGACCATGCTGGTCGATGGAAAACTGCCAGGAGAGGAATTCGTCGACCGTTAGGGTATAACGGCTACAGGCCTCCTCGAGCGAGAGAAGTCCACCACGGACGGCGGCGACGACTTCGGCCTTGCGGCGGATGACCCAGCGTTTGGTGCCGGGTGCAGGCAGATCCGCGATCGTCAACGGACTGCCGTCCGGCCCGATGACGTATTTTACCCTCGGGCGATGGGGTTCTGTCATGGCGTACTCACAAACTCTCAACCACTGAACTCACGCCCATAACCCTACGCCCGGCGGCTTAAAAATCCGCTAAGCCTAAGGCTTCAATACAATTCTCGTTGAAAATGGCTGGAACGGCGCCGTGTCGGCCGGCGGAACGGTGATATCCGGGCCGGTCGAGGGGGTCTTCGTAAATACTTTACTAAGGAATGGAGCCGGGGCGCGTCGCCGCAAGGCCCTCAATGTCGTCCCTGCGAAAGCAGGGACCCATACCGCGTGATTCATCGATGAGACGCGGGCAGCAGTACCAAGAATGACTTCCTAACCCCTGGTCGCCAAACTTCTCCCTGGGGCTATGGATCCCCGCATTCGCGGGGATGACAGCGAGTATATAGCAGCGGCGCGCCCCTTTAATTGCTGCTGGTGGCGATGATGCTCTTCACCTGGCTCAGGGTGTAGCTGGCGCCGTCGATGGTGAGCAGGGGCGGCGACTGGGTCAGGTCGACCGACGACACGACGCCCTGCACCTGGGCGGCGATGCCGACATTGTTGTTCGCCACGTCCTTGCCCGTCGCCGTGATCGTATACTTGCCGTCGGGCCATTGCGTGCCGTCATTGCCCATGCCGTTCCAGGTGAAGGGAATGTCGGTGCCGGCGGCGGCGGTATATTTGCCGGTGAACACGGTCTGGCCGCTGGCATTGGCGACGGTGATGTCGACGGTGGAGTCGGTCGGCACGTTGAGATGCCAGGTGGCTGTCGACTTGGTCATGGACGCGGTCGAGCCGTCGACCAGGGCGGTCTTGCCGACGAAGCCCAGCGCCTGGGTCGCCTGCGTGGTCTGCTGCAGGGTGACGAGCTGCGACAACGCATCGTTGGTCTTGAGCTGCTGCTCGACGCCGGCGAACTGCACCAGCTGCTGGGTGAACTGGTTGGTGTCGAGCGGATCCAGCGGGTTCTGGTTCTGCAGCTGCGTGGTCAGCAGCGTCAGGAAGGTCTGGAAGTTGCCGGCGAGCGTCGATCCCGTGGTCGAGCTCAGCGAGTTCGACGAGGAGGATTTCGGGAGGTCGGTCGTCCCGGAGACGACAGCAGGAGCGGTAGCGCCAGTCGTGGTGGTCATGTCGGATACTCCTTTACACTCTGATGTCGACGCCGCTGCTCGGCCCGTACATGCGGCCATAGCCGCGCCCGACGGGTGCGGCGGCAACGGTGTCGTCCTCGCTGATGATCAGCCGGCGGGCATTGCCGCCATTGTCGTTGTTCTGGCCGGAGTTCTGGCCCGATGAATTCTGGTCGCGCAAGCTGAAGGACAGCCCGTTGCTGCCGGACTTGAGGCCGGCATCGTCGAGCGCGCGCTGCAATTGCGGCGCGTCCTGGCGCAGCATCTGCAGCGTCTCTGGCTTCTCCACCGTGAGATGCGAGGTGACGTTGCCGTTGCGGTCAACATTGATGCGGACGTCGATGCGGCCGAGCTCGGCCGGGTCGAGGCTGATGTCGAAGCGGGACTTGCCGGAGCGGATGGCGGCCGCGATCTCGATCGGCACGCCGTTGATCGGCACCGCCGTCACACTGGCCGCGGTCGCGGTCAGCGTCGCGGTCGAAGCGGACGCGGTCGAGGTCGTGTTGGTCAGCGGCGCCTGCATCGCGGAGGCGGCCTGCGCGCTGGTGTCGGCGGTGTTGAAAGCTGCCTGCGCATTGGCATGGGCCTGGGCGGCCGGTGCGGCCGGGATCGCGTCGGGCGTACGGTCCGCTGCGCCGGGCTTCGCCTCGGTCGCGCTGCCATCTGCCTGCGGCTTGGCGCTTTGCGCATGCGCGGCAGCATTGGCGGTCGCAGCGCCCGGCGCTTGCGTCGGGGCGGCGTTCGCCGCGCCGGCGTCCTGGCCGATATTGGAGACGTCGGACTGTCCTTGTGCGGTGACGACGGCGGCCTGGAACGAGGTCTTCGGCGTGCCCTGGTTGACGGGGATCAGCCCGCCGTTCGGCTTGGCGTCGGTCGTGGCCCCGTCGGTTGCTCCGGTCGCGGCATCGGCCAGCGTCGCGGTGGTGTCGGCATCGACCTTGGCGCCGGCGGTCTTGGCGCTCTTGTCGGCGGGCGTGGCGGTGTCGGTCTTGGTGCCCGCGATCTGCGCCGCGGTCGAAGCGCTGGCGGCGATGCCGGCGGCGGCGATCGTCAGCGGCGAGGCGGTGGCGGCCTGGTTCGCAGCCGCGTTGGGATCGGCCGGGACGACCGGCGCGGCAACCACGATCGCGTTCGGATCGGGCATGGCCTGCGCCGCGTCGGCCGGTACGGTTGCCGCGGCATCGACGGCGGCGGTGAGCGTGTCGGTGCCCTCGGTCTGGTCGTCCTTGGATTTCTCGGATGTATCAGCCGATTTGGCGTCTGACGCCTCGGACTTGTCCTTGACCTTGTCCTTGGCCGTGCCGGCGTCCTTGGCTGCATCCGTGGTCGTGTCGTTCGACTTGTCGTCCGTCTTGTCGTTCCTGGCGGGCGCGGATGTGTCGGTGTCGTCGCTCGCCCTGCTCTGCGAGGATTGATCGGTGGACGAGGTGTCGCGCGGGCCCTTGTCCGCGGAGGACGAATCGTTCCGCCGCGGCGCGCTATCCTGGGCCTGCGAGGTCGCATTGGTGTTGATCGCCTGGGTGTTGCTGTCGACCAGCGACCCGAAGGAGTCGTTCGCGGACGGCTCCCTGGTGCTCTGCGACCGCGCAGGCTTTTGCTGCGAAACTTGCACGCTGGCCACGACATCTGACGTACGACTGACCACAGGCGACCCCTTGGAAACATCTTCGGCATCAGGGGAGCAAGGAGCGGGCCAGTGCCCTTCATGGAATATTTGTATAGCAAAATCAATATCTTATGGATTCAAGCCCGTCGCCGCAGGGCCCGCTGCGACCCCGCCATTTCTGCCTCCCCGGCAAGAATTGCCCTAAGCTGGCCGCCCCCGTGATTGCTTCACCGGAACGCCGCCTATATTAAAGAGGTTACTCTCAGCCGCTTTCGACCGGGCAGTCGTGCCTTGCGGGAACTAAAGTTCCCGGGGATCGACGACGTCCCGCGAGAAGCATGAATCGCGGATCGCCGCACGCCGCCGTCACAACCCTTAAGGCCCATGCTCAACAGTCTGGATCTCGAAGGCCGTCCTGAGGACACCAGGGTCGTTGTCGCCATGTCGGGCGGCGTCGATTCCTCGACGACGGCTGCGCTTCTGAAGGCGGAAGGCTACGACGTCGTCGGCATCACGCTGCAGCTCTACGACCATGGCGCTGCGACCCACCGCAAGGGCGCCTGCTGCGCCGGCCAGGACATCCACGACGCCCGCGACGTCGCGGCAAAGCTCGGCATTCCCCATTACGTGCTCGACTATGAGGATCGCTTTCGCGAATCCGTCATCGACAATTTCGCCGACAGCTACGCGCTCGGCGAGACGCCGGTGCCGTGCATCGAGTGCAACCGCAGTGTCAAATTCCGCGACCTCCTGAAGACCGCGCGCGAGCTCGGCGCGCAGGCGCTCGCCACCGGCCATTACGTCGCCTCGCGCCGCCGCGAAGACGGCTCGCGCGCGCTGGTCTGCGCCGCCGATGCCGACCGCGACCAGAGCTATTTCCTGTTTGCGACCACGCAGTCACAGCTCGACTTCCTGCGCTTCCCGCTCGGCGACATGACCAAGCCCGAGACGCGCGAGCTCGCGCGCCGCTTTGGCCTCAGCGTCGCCGACAAGCACGACAGCCAGGACATCTGCTTCGTGCCGACGGGCCGCTACACCGACATCATCACGCGCCTGCGTCCGAATGCGATGGACCCCGGCGACATCGTCGATCTCGATGGACGCGTGCTCGGCCGGCACAATGGCATCGCCAATTTCACCGTCGGCCAGCGCCGCGGCCTCGGCATCGCCGCCCACGCGCCGCTGTTCGTGGTGCGGCTGGAGGCTGCCACCCGCCGCGTCGTCGTCGGCCCGCGCGAGGCCCTGAAGATGCACCGCATCGCCTTGCGCGACGTCAACTGGATCGGCGGCGGCGACATCGACCGCGCCATCGGCGCCGGCCTCGAATTGTTCGTGCGCGTGCGTTCGACCCGCGCGCCGCAGCCCGCCTGGCTGCGCGGCAGCGATGGCCATTACGAGGTCGAGCTCGTCGCCGGCGAGGAGGGTGTCTCGCCCGGCCAGGCCTGCGTGTTCTACGACGCGCCCAGTGGGCAGGCGCGCGTGCTCGGCGGCGGCTTTATTCAAAGCGCCGCCGCGAAAGTCGCGACAGGCACGGCGAGGCCGCTCGCCGAAGCGGTGCGCGGCTAGCGCATGATCCGGAGAAGTCTGAAGCGGTTTTCCGACAAGATCATGCGCAAGACAAAAAGCTAATCTGGGGCAGGGCAGGGGGCATGGCAGCAGACATCTCGCGGGCCGGGGTCGAGAAGGCCTATGGCCGCTGGGCGCCGGTCTATGATCTCGTGTTCGGCAAGGTGTTCGACGCGGGACGGCAGTCGACCATCGCGGAGGCCGACCGCATCGGCGGCCGCATCCTCGACGTCGGCGTCGGCACCGGCCTCTCGCTCTCGGACTATTCGCGCACCACGAAAATCTGCGGCGTCGACATCTCCGAGCCGATGCTGCGCAAGGCGCAGGCGCGCGTGCGTGCGCTACGCCTTTCCAATGTCGAAGTGCTCTCGGTGATGGATGCGAAAAACCTCGCCTTCCCCGAAAACTTCTTCGACGCGGTGGTGGCGCAATATGTCATCACCGCCGTGCCCGATCCCGAAGGCACGCTCGACGAGTTCGTGCGCGTGCTCAAGCCCGGCGGCGAGCTGATCCTCGTCAACCATATCGGCGCCGAGACCGGCCCGCGCAAACTGTTCGAGCTCGCCTTCGCGCCCGTCGCCCGCCGCCTCGGCTGGCGCCCGGAATTCCCGTGGGCCCGCCTCGAGGGCTGGGCCGCCAGGCACGGTGGCGTCACGCTCGCCGAGCGGAGGCCGATGCCGCCGATGGGCCATTTCTCGCTGATCCGCTACGTAAAGTCATAACCGCGACCGCAGCGGTCGTGTGTCGCTCAGTGCGATCGCATTCGAGAGCAGCTTCCCCGCGGCACATCCTTCGAGACGCCCGCTTTTGGCGGGCCTCAGGATGAGGGCAGGGGACGCGGCAGCAGCTTCAACACTGGTCGAGCCTCATCCTGACGTGACCGAGAAGCGGTCGTCTCGACGGACGAGGCGCTTGCTCAATCGTTCCCCCGATCACATCGCGCTTTGTCCGGGAACAGCCCACCCGCCCCGCGCGTTTCCCTCCCATGCGCACGACATCAAACATCATCCTGGCCAGCCTCCTGATCGCCGCATCCGGCAGCGCGATCGCGCAGGCCCCGCCCGCCCCGGCGACGCCGCCGCAAGCGACCGCGCCGCCATCCCCGCAACATGCGGCCAATTGCACCCCGCAGGACCGCCCGAACCGCCAGGCCGATGGCACCACCACCGGCCAGTCCCGGGAACCGCTCGGCGACAAATTGGCAAAGTCCGACGGCGTGCTCTGCCCGCCCGCGGGCGTCGACCCCGAGATGCACGCCCCGGCCCCCGAGGCCGGCGGCAACACTCCGGTCATCCCGCCCCCCGGCAGCCCCGGCGGCAACCCCAATGTGAGGCCGAAATAGGCCTGTTTCTTCCTTCGCCTCTCCCCGCTGGCGGGGAGAGGCCGGAATCCGCGCGGATTCCGGGTGAGGGGGACTCTCCCCGAATCAGATATCCAAAAACGGGCGATCCGCCGCCACAACCGGTCGCTTTTCCACCCCCAAACGCCTTGTCGCGCCGAAGCTTTTGGCGAAGGCGGATTGACTTCCCGCCGCCCCCTTCTTTATATGCCGCGCGTTCGCGAGATCGGCCGTAGCCGCCGTTCGCGATCCCTGTGGCGGGGTAGCTCAGCTGGTTAGAGCACGGGAATCATAATCCTGGGGTCGGGGGTTCGAGTCCCTCTCCCGCTACCAACATTCCCCCCGACATAGCCGTGTTTGGAAATAGGGCTGGATTGCCGCAAAGCGCGGCGAGGCGCCCCTTGATATCGATCCGCAAAGTCCGGTCGTCTTCAGCGTCGGCTTTGGTTCCGGCGCCGCCCGGTCGGCTCGGGCTGGCGTGTACGATGATTGCCGTCACCAATTCCCGGATGGTCGCGAACTCGGACGGAGCGCCGCGCTTCAATTCGTCAGCTAGTTCCGCAACAGCGCGCTTGTAGCGGTCGAGCGCCTTGGGGTGCAGGGCGACGACGTTGTCGCTTTCTTTGGCGCTTTCAAGCCCGGCTATGACCTGGACCTTCTCGGCCTTCAGCTCCTGCATGCGGGCGACGAACTGCTCTGGCGGCATACCCGTGACCACGATGCAGTCGACAATCCGCTTGATCTCGCGTTCGATCTCCCCGAGCCGCCGTTCGAGGCGGGCGCGTTCGGTGCTCGCCTGTTTCTTAAGGCGTTTGCGCTCGCCATTGTAGCTATCAAGGAATGCGGCGATCACCTCGGGATACGCGAGGTTCTGGCGCAATCCCGTGATCGCCAGTCCCTCGATGTCGTCGAGATAGATGCGTCGGCTGTTATCGCACGATCCGCTTTCCCGGTGCGCTGAACACTGCAACCGCAACCCCTTGCGGTCGCGGCCGATCGACGACATGCCGCCGCCGCACGATCCGCACTTGATCAATCCGGAGAACACTCGCTTCGGCGAGCGCGCCTTTTGTGCCGATGCCGGCGTCGCCTCACGGCGGCGCTCGACCTTAATGACTTGTGCCGCCCTGAACGTTGCATCATCCACGATCCGCAGGTGCGGCGCTTCAACGATCTTGTACTGATCTCTCGGGTTCGGGCGCGAGAGACGCTTACGTGTCAGCGGGTCCTTGACCATCCGAACTTTATTCCAGACGATGCGGCCGGCGTAGAGATCATTGAGGATCATGCCACCGCCGCGCGACGCGTTGCCGTTGATCGTCGACGCGTTCCAGAGCTTGCCAAGCGGTGCACGAACCTTGAGCTTGTTGAGACCGTGCGCGATCGCACGCGGGGTCTCGCCCTGCACGTAACGGGCAAAAATCTCGCGCACGATCTCGGCCTCGGTCTCGACGATCTGTAGCTCGCCCGGCTTGCCGGCAATCGCACGATAGCCATATGCGCGACCACCGGCGTGCCTGCCGTCGCGGATCACGCCTTCGAGGCCACGTCGGGTATGCAGCACAAGGTTTTCGATGAACATCTCGCTCATTAGTGCACGCAACGCGCCGTCGAGCTTGCCAACCTTCCCAGTGGCGGTGTGGATTGCGACGCCGAGGTGATCGAGATGCTTGCGGGTGGTGTGGTAGTCAGCTTGATCGCGGAAGAGACGATCCATGTCCTCGGCGACGATGACGTCGAATAATCGCATCTCGGCGGCGCGCATCAACGCCTGGAAACCTGGGCGGTTGATTGCGCCTGAACCCGAGATCGCGCGATCCTCAAATGTCGAGATCACGGCCATGCCATCGCGTGTGCAAACATCGCGACAGAGGGCGATCTGGTCGTCGATAGAACGGTCGTTCTGACGGTCGCTTGAATAGCGGGCGTAGACGGCAGCGCGGATCATGAGCTTTCTTTGATCGCGGGATGAGCTTCCAGGCTAGCCGCGATCTCGGCCTCATGATCCTCGCGCGCGAGTCGTTTGGCAAGCTCCCTCACGTAGCGCATGACGGCCTCGTCGGGTCGATCCGGCGGTATTATAGGAGTCGCGCGCGACATTTCCGGTCTTCTGTGGAGGGGCGCCCAGATCGGAACACCGAACGATCGATCCGCAATCCGCGCGACCGCATTTCTAGACGCAGCACAGCGCCAGCGAGAAGGTTAACTTGGATGGAAAACCATCTCTCAACTTAACGCCTAGTCACTGCGCGACATGCGCGCTTCTCGCTGTTGCGCTTTGTTGCAACGATGCGCACAATGGCGAGGATGGTCGATGACTCCACCGAATTGCCTGACTGGCTTGCCGCTTTGCGCGACCCGATTCGGGGCGACCTAGAACTGTCGTCGTTCATCCGCGCGCCCGAGCGCATTCCCAAGGTTCTCAAAGCATTTGGCGAGCCGAGCCCGGCCGACCGACGACGTATCGTCGTCGCGCTTGACCACATGGCGAAGACCCATGCGTTAGCCCGCGAGTACGAGCCGACTTTATCCTTCACGGAAACGCGCAAGCGCCTTAGTCGCATCGTCAAGGCAGGGAAAAGCATTCAAAAAGACATGCATGCCGAACTGCGATTTGCGATTTTCTGGGCCCACCTCATGGAAGTGCCAATCAAGGGCGGCGACTGGGAGGTACCAGTCGGGGATCGCGACGCATTTCCGGAGACCCTTTATACCCACGATGCGACATTCGATGCGAGCCTAATGCTCATCATCGCAGGTGCGGAAAAGCTGTTGAGCAACAAGCAAAATTATCGCGCTGTACTCTGGCAACCTCCAGGGAAGCAGGATCACAAAGCGCTGACGCGGGCGTTGCTCTGGGAGCCGCTGCTCAACCTTTTAGTCGAATTCAAGATTGAAGACTTTGACCAACACCAGGATCTGATCGACACGATCAGGTCCTTGCACCTGGCCTGCGGCATCGAGCCGCCTTTGGAGACTTCTGTTCGACAAACCGTCTATGATCGGCGAAACCGCCAGCGTTAAGTAGGCGGGCGAGATAGTTAGCAACTTAACCTTCCAAAGCAATATAGGCCGCGACACCCTCCGATATTGGTTTAAACGGAGGGAAACATTGCTGTGACGCGCACCGACAACCCCATGCGCCGCTCGGAGAAGTCCACCAAGTCGAGCCGGCTTGGTTACCGGATTTCGGAATGGTCGCGCCTGACCGGCACGAGCCGCATCACGACCTGGCGGGCCATCCGGGACGGCAAACTCAAGACGATCAACTATTGCGGAATCACGCTGATCCCCGATAGCGAACGCGCTCGTTTCTTTCAAGATTAGCCACATCAAAGCCGCCCCGGTGACCGGCCGGGGCGGCTTTTTCTGCAAGCAGTTACCAGAACGGCATAGGAGGCCGTCATGGGCAGCAAAAATGATATTCGTGAAGGCGATCGTCTGCAAGATCGTGCTCATCGTAGCGCGCCGGCGATCGATCTTGCGCGCCATGTCTCTCTGATCCTGAAGCAGATCAGGTTTGTCGTGCGGCATGCGGTGTGCGGCACGAAGTCTGATGACAGCAAGAGCATCGCGGCCATCCGCCAGATCGCGGTGGAGCTTCGTCGCTCGGCTTACGCCGTCGAGGCTGAGGCCAAGCGCCGCGAGGAGAGCGCCCGCGCCCGCGTCGAACGTAACGCGATCCTGATGCGTCATCGCGATCATCCGGAGGCGTAGTCGTGAACGTTCACACTCGTTTCCCGCACAGCGTTCATCAGATCGTTGCCGCCCTCGGCGGCCAGGTCACCGATTGTGAACATGCGCAATAGCGCTGTCCACGATTGTCGCCGTCTTGACGATCGCGCGCGCCAGGAACTGCGCGCCCGTGCGGCTGAGATCGTCCAGTCGTTCCTCGGTCAGCCCAATCGCCGCCTTAGCACCAAGTGTCAATTGCGCTGGGGCAATCGCGGTTCATTCGCTCTGAGCCTGCAGGGCGCCAATGCCGGCCTCTGGTTCGATCACGAGAACGGCTGTGGTGGCGACATCATCAGCTTTCTCGAGCGTCAGCTCGGTTGTTCCGTTGGCGACGCCATCGTCTACGCTCTTTGTTATTTGAGCCCCTCGTTCGGCGTCACCAAGCAGATTCCGCGCCCGGTTCATCGCGAGGAAGCCGACGATGCTGTTCGCATTCGTCGTGCGCTCCAGATCTGGGATGGCGTGTTGCCGCTGCGCGGCTCGTTGGCGGAGCGGTATCTCGCCCATCGCGGCATCATCGTTCCCGATGAAGCGCTGGATGTCCTGGGCTTCCATCCAGGTTGCCCATTCCGGGGCACGACAGCACCGGCGCTTGTCGCGCTGATCCAGGACACCACCACGGGCGAGCCGGTCGGTGTTCACCGCCGGCCGTTGACGCGCGATGCGGCCGTCGCCGGGCCGCCGATGAGCCTTGGCCCCAAGAGCGGCGGCGTCATCCGGCTTTCTCCAGCGATTTCGACCGACCTCGCGATCGGCGAGGGCGTCGAAACGAGCCTTTCCGGCATCATGCTCGGTTTGGGACCGACCTGGTCGGTGCTCGATGCCGGCGGCATCAGCAACTTCACCCTCCTCGAGCATGTGCAGCGCCTTACGATCCTGGTCGATCACGACTTGAGCGGGACAGGCCAACGGGCTGCTGCCGCATGCCGCCACCGCTGGCTCGCTGCGGGCAAGCGCGTCCGGCTGGTCATGCCCGACACGCCGGGGCACGACATCAACGATCTCCTGCTCGCCGAGTCGGGGAACTCGCAGCATGCGTGAGCTCCGGGGTGCGATCATCGATGAGTTCGAACCAGGTGCGGCCAAGCAGTCAGACGCACTGCCGGTTGAGGTTGCCCGCGACTTACTGAGCGCTGCAATCGATCGGCAGATGACGATGGCAATTCAGCATCATGAGCGCGACGGTAGTTCGGTGCTGGAGGCGGTCTGCGTCCCGACCGGCGTCGGAAAGTCCGAGGCTGCTCGCGTTGGTATCGTCGATTACATCGAGCAGGCAAAAAAGACGTATGCGGCAAAAAAGTCCGGCAAGAAGAAGCCGAAACGCAAGCGCATCCCGCACCGTGTCGTCGTTTTCGTCCCAACCTACAAACTGGGGGAGGAGGCGCGGCAGCGTCTGCCGGACGGCATTACAACTGCGCTTTGGCAGTCCCGTAAAGCCAACGACCCCACAACCGGTGAGCCGTTGTGCCTGAACCTGCAAGCCGTTGCCGCAGCAGAAGCGATTGGCGCCAATGTTGAGCGAACGGCATGCCGGAAAGGCCGTAAGGGGCAGGAGCCGATCCTGTGCCCATTCTATCACCAGTGCGGCTATCAGGCACAAAAAGAAGCTGCGAAGAAGGCAGACGTGGTCTTTTGTGCGCATGAATACTTGTTTGCACCGCCCAAGGAACTGACCAGGAAAGTTGGGCTTGCGGTGATTGATGAGAGCTTCTGGCAGGCCGGTCTCTCGTTCTCATATATTGCGGTCGATGCCTTGGACGCCGAACTCCAGGCATTTCCGGTCCGCAACAACGGACACGAGAAGAATATCGACGACACGGCGCATCTGGCCGATCTGATCGAGCGGCTGAAGATGGCGATTGGATTGGCGCAAGGAGCGCAAGTGTGTGGCGTTGGCGACTACGCGCGTGATGATGGCTATTTAACGAAAGCCGCGCTTCTTGAGGCAGGCTTGCTCCCTAGCAACAGCTATGAAGAAGGCTCGGGTGCGGTAGCGGCCAAGCTCGAGTGGCGGCGCAAGGTCGATGTCGATCTGACGCCCCAGAGCAGTGAAGAGACAGCAAAAGCGCGTGTCAAGGAATTCCGATTCCTTGGGCAGATCGGCAAGCGTGCCGCGATGTGGCGTGCCGTCGAGGAAGTTCTCTCCGGCCCGGACGATGCGACGGGCCGGCTGCGCATCGTTATGAAGAACACCAAGGACGGCGCGGTGCTCTGCTTGCGCATCAACGGTCGTCGCGAGATCCATGAACGGATCGGCGCTTTGCCGGTCATTGTACTCGATGCGACCCTCCACTTGGAGATCCTGAAGTACTTCTTCCCGCGGATCGAGGTGGCGCTCGATCTCAAGGTTATGGCGCCCCACGAGCACATCACGCACGTCATCGGGCTGCCGGTTGGCAAGAGTTCATTGTCAAAATTGGAGCCCGGAAAGCGGAGCACCGCAGAGGAGAAACGTGTCGGCAACAAGCGGGAGCGTTTACTCAAGACTGTCCGCAAACTGGCTGCGGGCCGTCGCACGCTGCTGATTACGAACAAGGAGCTCGAGGAGCAATTCGACCGGGCGGTGCCCCACATGGAAACCGCGCATTTCAACGCGGTTGAAGGCATTGACCGGTGGCGCGATGTCGAATGTCTCATCACGATCGGCAGACCGCTGCCGGCGCCGGATGCAATCGAGCACATGGCCGCAGCGCTGACTGGCAAGCCGATATCGCTGCGCTCGCTGCCGCCGAAGCGCCCTGGTGGCCGGCCTCAGTCGATGATCGAGCAGGAGCGGGCCGTGCGCCTGAAGAACGGCACGGAGGTTATGCTGACCGCCCGCGTGTTCGAGCAGCCCGAGGTCGAGCTGATCAGACAAGCCGTGACGGAGGCGGCGATCGTGCAGGCCGTCGGCAGAGCCCGCGGCGTCAATCGGTCGGCCGAGAACCCGGTCGAGATCTGGATGATCTTGAGCGACACGGTTGTGCCGTTGGCGCTCGATGCCGTGGCTGAGTTCGCCGATTTGGAACCGAACAAGATCGACGACATGATCGAGCGCGGCGTTGTTCCCGCGTTCTCGGCAGATGCGGCGAAGCTCTATCCCGACCTCTGGCCGACGTCGCAGGCGGCCCGGAAGGCTTACAGCCGCGACGGCCTCAACGTGGCGCGCAATCGCAGGAGGACTGTGACAGCCTCTGATAAAGACGACGGCGCCGTTGCCGGCCGGAGGAGTGTGACAGGTCCTTATAAATATAGATTTATAAGGGAGAGTCACACTCCTCTGATCCGCTATCAACCCAAAGGTCCGGGGCAGAAATCTCGGATTGCGATGGTTGACGCCGCCAGCATCGGTGACGCGCGCGAGCGGATTGAAGCGGCGCTCGGCGAGCTCGCCGCGTTCGAGGTGATCGTCGATGAACCTTAACCGAGACCCGCCCAGATGGGCAGCTATTGCGATTCAAATCGGGCCGCAGCCCACGGGGCCAAACTCAACTGCGGCAGGTTCCCCGGCGTGGGCGGGCGCAGGCGAGGGGACGCGTCACGCTCGGTTCGAGGCAGTCCCGGCTATTGGAGGCAGAATGAATATGGATGAATTTTTCGATCGGTTTCACATAGTGGTTGAAATGCCACCAGCGCCCGATTGTCGTTTTGTGGGATCGTGGCTCCTCAGAGTGGCAGAAGCGGCAGCCTTAGTCTCTCAAATGCGGTCGAATCCCACGTTCGCGCGTCTCATTTCCAACATGGCTACTGAACCGACCATCGAAGCCGCCGCTTTGGAGGTTGTAAGCGCGTTGCGGCATGATCCTGTCTGGCCCTTCCATGCCACCAACCCGAACATCGCTTTGGCCATTGAAATCGGTGACTTGACAGGCAATTTCGGGACGGAGTTCGCGATCCTCGTGGAATTCGGCTTCTTCATCCTCAAGGGCGGCCGTTATCACATGTCCGTCCCGGAATCGGTGACGGCTCAAGCGGCTCTGGAAGCCGTCCGGAAAGTCGCTTCTACCGATGTGGAGGAGGCAGGACCGGAGCCGCAGCTGATCCTGCATACGATGCCCAAAGCTAGAGCCGAAGCGATGGCGCAGCAGCTGCGCGATGCTACCTAGCGAGGTTTTAGCCAAGTGCAGTACGCGGGATTCGCTGCCTGGAAAACTGGTCTCGAATGGGTCCTTTCCAGGCCCCGGCCACTGCGGATCGCACTTGCGCTCAGCATATTTGTACCGTATAGTATAAAATAGGGGGTCAGTAGGAAAATGGCGACGATAGCGCAAGCGGCAGCTCATATTTGCTGTTCACGCTCCCAGTTTGATTCATACCTGGCTGAGGGCGTGATCACCCGGCAGCCTTCCGGCAAATATGATCTCGACCAAGTGCGTCGCGAGGTTTTGGCACACCTGCGTTCGGTCGCGGCCGGTCGGGGAGGGGCGGCGGGCAATAATCTAACTGAGGAGCGCACGCGCCTTGTCGCCGCGAAACGTCGCCGCGAGGAGCGCCGGGATGCTTTCGAGGCCGGGCAACTTGTGGAGCTTGAATCCGTCTGCCGTTGTCTGGAGGAAACTCTCGTCAGCATGCGCAATCGGCTGCTCAATTTACCCGGCGAGACAGCCTATTTGCTCGCCATGCGTCGGCAGGAGGAATGCTTTCAGGTCGTAGACGATGCTGTTCGGGCGGCCCTCGAAGAAATTGCTGATCCTGCCTGGACTGCTGCGCGCATGACGGCTGCGGGCTTTGTGAGCAAGTTCGACGAAACCCATAAAGGCGATCATGATGACAAAGAAGAAAATGAGATCTCCGACGTGGCTTGAGAGCGAGCCGCGCGTCGGCTTTCGTATTCGTTCGAACGGCGAAGTGGAAGTGCTGACCGAGACTGAAACTCTCGCGCTGGTCTTGCGCACTATCCGCGAGGGGATGCGGCGGGTTGGCTGGTCACGGTTGGAGGCAACGTTGCACTGAAGCGACCATAGCTTGTCGCTGTTAGGGGCCTGAGTGGCGCCCGAGAGGCGCCGCACGATCTCGCGATAAGTTCCTACGACGCAGATGCAGCTAAGAAGGTACCAAAATTAGGTCAAGCGGCCAGGCCGAGCGAGCGCCGCTTCTGGCGGAGGTAGCGCGTCATTTCGAGAAGCGTCATCCGGCGAGCGCTACGCTGAAATCGGAGGTGGCGGAGAGAGTGGGACTCTCTGCCTCACAGCGCCGCATGCGCGCATACCGCCGAAAAA
This sequence comes from Bradyrhizobium sp. 25ACV, assembly GCF_054863005.1. Taxonomy (NCBI): domain Bacteria; kingdom Pseudomonadati; phylum Pseudomonadota; class Alphaproteobacteria; order Hyphomicrobiales; family Nitrobacteraceae; genus Bradyrhizobium; species Bradyrhizobium sp. 25ACV. The sequence goes on along the minus strand of NZ_JAVAYO010000003.1, from coordinate 291,469 downwards.
CAAGGATTCCTGAAAAGCCCGGTCGGAATTTGTGACCACCGCTGTGTACCACCTGGCCCGCCATTCGGGAGGTCAATCTCGGCCGATTTCGAGACGATCGAAGGCTCCCCACCGCCATGCCCGTTCTATGCGGACTTCCCGGCGTCTATGCGATCGAGACGTAGTCGATGCCGATGGTCAGTGAGGAGGCGTGCGCCACCCAGGACAGCCGCCAGCGTCCCTAGCGCGGTCCCGCCGGCGATCAAGAACATAATCAGCAGTTGATATTTCACTGCATCGACCGGCTCGACGCCCGCGAGAATCTGGCCGGTCATCATCCCCGGCAAGGAGACGAGGCCGATCGCCGCCATACTATTCATGATCGGCATGAAGCCGCTTCTTAAGGCGTCCCGTATCACAGGCAGCAGTGCCTGATGTCGGGTGCCGCCGAGCGCGAGACACGCTTCCACGGCGGCCCGCTCGCGCACCAGGCTGTTCGTCAGCACGTCCAGGCCGAGGCTAATTCCGGTCATGGTGTTGCCCAGCATCATGCCCAGCAAAGGCAGCGCATAGCGCGGATGATACCAAGGATCGGGACGTAGCTCCGTCAGGAGGGCGAACATCGTGACCGTACCCGCGGCGAGCAGCGTGCATCCCGCGCCCAGGCCGTACTTCCAAACGCCCTGAAGGCGCCGCTTCTGCCGAGCGACGATTTCCCGCGAGGCGAAGAGGACCATGATCAGGGCGGCGAGAGCGGTCCAGAGCGGCGACACCGCGGCAAACAGGAACGTCAGCACGTATCCGACGAGGACGAGCTGGACCACCATGCGTATGGTCGCAATCGCGAGTTGCTTCTCAAGCTCGAGGCGGAGAATAAGCGAGAAGACGCCGTCCATGACGACAAGGAGCGCGGGTAGGACCAGGTCGCTGTACGAAAGCTGGATGTAGGTCACGGCCGGTTTTCCTCGATCCTGCCGTCGGGTCTCATCACAAAAATCCTAGCACCGACGCGGCGCGCTTGGGCGCCGTCGTGGGTAGTCCAGAGGACACTTGTTCCGTCCGAGACGCGTTCGGCAATCACACCTTCCACGGCTGCAGCGGCTGCCGGGTCGAGGGCCGAGGTCGGCTCGTCCAGCAGAAGTACCCGCGATCGCAGCATGAGCGCCCGCACAAGTCCCAAGCGCAATCTCTCGCCTGTCGAAAGTCTTTGGATCGACCACGGTCCGCAGCCGTCCGGCAGCCCCAGGCGCGCGACCAGCGGCAGGGCATCATCCCAGGCCGTGAAGTGCTCTTGCACGGTGTCGGACCACCAGCCCGGCTCGGCGGCGAGGTAGGTCACCCGCGTTCGCCAGGCCGGGGCAGGCATCGCCTCTCTGAGGGTGCCGTCCAGCTTGACCGTTCCTTCGTTGGGATCGAGATCCGCGATGGAGCGGAGCAGCAAGGTTTTCCCGACTCCGGAAGGCCCCTGCAGGGCGACGCATTCGCCGTCCTGCAGGTCGAATGATACGGAGAGGTGCAGGCGCTTGAGCCCGCTGACCGTCAGCATGCGTCAGAGCTTAAGCTGCAGCCGGTCGGCGACCCGCCTGGCGATCTCCGCCGGCGCCTGGTCCGGGTAGGGATGCACCGAGCTGACGTTGATCTCGCCGAGCACGTAGCTGTCGCTCCCGTCGGCCTGGACGGGGCCGAGCATGAAGTCGGCGTCCCAGATCGCGGGCAGGTCGCTTCGCGCGAGGTCCAGCAACGAGGTGAGCTGCGGCGTCCACTCGTCCTCCATCAACCGCCGCAGCCGCTGGAAGCGGGGGTCTGCATTCGAACTGTAGAGCCGCGGTCCGGACTCGGAACGTGCGGCCGGCGAGTCGACCAGGGCTTTGACCTTATGATGGCCAAAGCCGGCGCAGCGATGGCCCGCCATGTAGCAGCGCACCACGCCCTCACTCAGGCGAGGCTGGAATGCCTGGTCGATCACGCTGCCGTTCTCGAAATACTCCGCGCAGCGACGGAGAAAATCATCGATCGTGAGCTCCTCGGGCGCGTCCTTGGTCGCGCCCAGGACTTTGATCATGGAGGAACTCGGCAGCTTTTCGACTTTCCAGACGCCCTGGCCGCCGTTGCCCCGGTTGCGCTTGATCACCCGCGGACCGGTTGCGAGCCTGCTCGGTAGCTCGGCGCGCATGGCTGCTGCGGTTTGATACAGCGCCGTGTCGCTTCCCCAGCTCATCGAGCGGGTACGATAGAGGGCCTCCTTGGTGCCCATCTTGAGAATGACGTCCGGATGAGCGCTCACCCATACGCCCTGCGCGGCGACGTCGCGCAGCAGGGCGTCGAGGCCAGCGCGGTTTCGGCCGTCTTGAATCGGGTTGACCCAGACGAGCACGCCATCCACTACGAGAAGTTCTTCGCGGACGGCGTCGGCGAAGCTTTCGTCATAGATGGCGGGCCGGCCTTCGACGCCGACGGCGGCGAGCGCTTCGAAGACGTCGACGAAGCGGCCGCCTTTCCAGGTGGCTTCTCGACGTGCGACGGCATCTCCTCGCGAGAGGATGGCAACTGTAGGTCGGGGAGAGAGTTGCTTTTCGGTATCCATGCGCAAGCTCCACGTGTTGCGTGCTGCGTAGAACTTGGACCGAAGTCTCGCCGGGAGTCTGCTTGATCCCGCACGGGCAGTCTACGTGAGATCGTCCGGGCGCTTCAAGGGGTGCCAGGAGCGTCACGAAGCGATCCCCGCGTTCAATCCTGTCATGGAGCCTGACGAGTCGATCAAGGCTGTCGATGCGGCGGGCCCAAGGATCGCGGCAAACGACGGTGTAAGGAACACCCTACTTTGGCGCGCCGGCCGGCCACCTGCCCCTGCGATCTGGTCGGGTGGTTGTCCCGGGGGATGCGAAGAGGCGGCCAAGAGGGCTGGCAACATGCGACAATTATAGTAGCGTTGTTGCAAGAAGAAGCGCACGGCGGCTGAAGCCGGGCGCGACACATAGAACAGGGAGGACTTTCGATGCAATTTCTCAAGGCTGCGGTTGCGGCCGGGCTTGTAGCTGCGACCTTTACGGGCACCTCGCTTGCGCAGAGCAAGCCCTCGGAGCTCAAAATCGGCATCACCACGTTCCTGTCGGGCCCTGCGTCAGTCTTCGGTGTGCCGGCGAAGGCCGCGGCGGAGATGATCGCGGAGGACCTCAACAAGAAGGGCGGCATCGGCGGCGTGCCGGTCAAGCTCTCCTTCATCGACGAAGGCGCGGGAGGCGAAGCGCTCGTCTCGAACTACCGACGCGTGGTGCAGGACGAAAAGGTCGATGCCACGTTTGCTTCGATCTCGTCGGGCAGCTGCACCCAGTTGGTGCCGGTCGCCGAAGACCTCAAAGTCATGAATTTCATGTGGGACTGCGGTGCGGCCTCCATCCTCGAAACCAAGAAGTACCGGTACAATTTCCGGACTCAGGCGAACGGCACGCCGGAAATGCTGGCCGTGCTCCTTTACCTGCTCAAGACCAAGCCCGACTTTAAGACGATCGCGGTGGTCAATCAGGATTATGCATGGGGTCGGGAGAGCTGGGAGATCTTTTCGACCGCGCTCAAGGCGATGAAGCCGGACGTGCAAGTCGTCGCGGAGCTCTTCCCGAAGTTCGGCGCACCGGACTACTCCACTGAGGTTTCCCGTCTGTTGGCGCTGCGGCCGGATGTGGTTCTGACCACGTCTTGGGGCGGAGATCTCGACACGCTGGTCCGCCAGGCCGGTCAGCGCGGCCTGTTGCAGCAGTCGACCTTCGTGCTCGGGATCGGCGAATCATCGATCCAGCGGTTGGGCAAGGACTTGCCTGAAGGCCTGATCGTCGGCGCGCGCGGAGACCACTGGTTCCTGCATCCCGAGAAGAAGAACGACGCGGCCTTCAAGGCGTTCAATGAAGCCTTCAAGGCGAAGACCGGTGCATGGCCGATCTACCCGGTCTATCACATGGCGCAGGCGTTCAAGGCCCTGCAGACGGCCTACGACAAGGCGATCAAGTCCAACGGCGGCAACTGGCCCACGCGCGAACAGGTCGTCGACGCGACGGCGGGCATCGAGTTCGCCACCGGCTTCGGCCGTCCGATTACGCTGCGGCCCGAGGACAACCAGGGTCTCGAAGCTCAGCTGGTCGGCGTCACCAAATCCGTTCCGGGGTACGACTTCAAGCTGCTCGACAACATTATGATCTTCGATCCGAAGATGATCACCAACCCGGCGGGCGTACGGTCGGTTGAGTGGCTCAAGACGCTCAAGCCGGACTTCGTCAAGGTGGACGTGCCGACCTTCAAAGCTCAGTAACGGCACGCTCGACTTTTGATCCCCGTCCTCCGAGCCGCGTCCCGGAGGACGGACCTTTTAAGGCCATCATGAACTCGACACTCGCTATTTTGGCTATCCTCGATGGGATCAGCTACGCCGCACTGGTGTTCTTGGTCTCGGTCGGGCTCAGCCTGATTTTCGGCGTGCTGCGCGTGGTCAACGTCGCGCACGGTTCGCTGTACGCGTTCGGCGCCTACCTGGCTGCGACGTTCAGCCTTGCAATCGCGCCGATCTCGCCTTGGCTCACCTATCCCGCGCTGCTGGCCGCCTCCATCGTGATCGGCGTCGTGTGCGGCGGTTTCATCGAACGGTTTCTGCTGCGACCGCTCTCCGGACAGGAGGACGTCCTCCAGCTTCTGATCACTTTCGCCGCCTTCATGATCATGGACAACCTGCAGCGTCTGATCTGGGGCGTGCAGCCCATCTTCGCCGCGGAGCCGTTGAGACTACTTCCCAACGTCGCCGTGTTCGGTGTCAGCTACACGTCGTACCAGGTCATTCTGCTGCCCGGCGTCGCATTGGCGACGCTGTTCGGGCTCCGCTACTTCCTGCGCAGGACGCTGTCGGGAGCGGTGATCCTTGCGGTCACGGAGGACCGCGAAGCTTCGACGGCCATCGGGATTGACGCAAAACGCGTATATTTCGTCACCTTCGTCATCGGCGCGAGTCTGGCCGCGTTGGGAGGAGCGCTGGCCTCGCCGACCACCTCGCTGGTCCCCGGTATGGGCGCCGATATGATCGTGCTTTCCTTTGCCGTCGCTGCGACCGCGGGTCTCGGCCAGATCGAGGGCTCCGCGCTCACCGCGCTGATGATCGGCCTGACCCGTGCCTTCGTGATCTATCTCCAGCCGGAATTCGAAGTTCTCGTTCCGTATCTGCTGATGGTGCTGGTGCTTCTGGTGCGTCCATTCGGCCTGTTCGGCGCCGTGCAGGTAAGGAAAATATGATGAGCGGTCGCATCAAGCCGGTCACCACGATCGCGATCATCTTCTTTCTGGTCAGCGCCGTCGCGCCCCTTTTGGTATCGAGCTGGGCGACCTTGTTCGCGTTGATCCTCGCGAAGGGCATCGTCGTTCTTGGTATCATTCTTCTGCTGCAGGCGGGGCAGGTGTCGTTCGGACATGCAATGTTCTTCGCTACCGGGGCGTATACCGCGGCGTTCTGGGCCAAGTACGTCGGTGGCGGCGACATCGTGCTCTTCATCGCGCTGGGCGGCATAACCTCCGCCGTCTTCGGCCTCATCGTCGGGCTCTTCGTCGTGCGCTACCGGGAAATCTTTTTCGGAATGCTGAATCTGGCGTTTTCGATGGTGCTGTGGTCGCTGCTGGAGAAGATGTTTCATTACACCAACGGCGCCGACGGCATCCGGGTCCCTCGTCCGGCCCTGTTGGGGCTGTCGTTTACGCCCGAAACCTTCCAGTACGTCATTCTTTACGTGAGCCTCTTGATCGCGGTCGTCGCCTTCTACGGCGTGCAGCGCTATCTCGATAGCCCGCTCGGACACATGCTGCGTGCCATCAAATCGAACGAGACCCGGCTCGAGTACCTCGGGACGTCCGCACGGCGCGTGCTTCTGATAGGCTACGTGATTTCGGCTTTTCTCGGCGGCATCGGCGGCACGCTGGTGGCGATCATCCAGCAGATCGCCACGCCCGAGTTCGGGTTCTGGACGAAGTCGGGCGAGTTCGTCTTTATCGCGATCCTCGGCGGCAGCGCCCACGCCTTCGGAGCGTTCGCCGGCGCGGCGATGTTCGAGTGCGTGCGCTTCTATGCGGCAGCCCACCTGGCCGACACTTGGCAGCTGATCCTCGGCGTGGTCTTGATCGTCATCATTCTCTATGCGCCCAACGGACTGATAGGTCTCAGGCAGCGCTACGGCCAGGCGAAGCAGGGAGGACATTGATGGCCAACGTCCTCCTTTCCGCGAAGGGCATCAAGATCCGGTTCGGTGGCGTCGTCGCCGCCGACGGTATCGATCTGGACGTGCTCCAAGGCGAGAACCTCGCGATCATCGGACCGAACGGCGCCGGAAAGACCACCTTCCTCAACATCTCGACGGGTTATCTGCGGCCGCAGGCCGGAAGCATCACCTTCCTAGGCCAGGAAATCACGGCGCAGCTCCCGCGCACGATCACCAAGCTCGGCATCGCGCGGGCCTTTCAGATACCGCAGCTTTTTCTCGATCAGACTGTGATGGAGAACATGCTGATCGCCGCGGCCTCGCGGCTGGGTAGCCCTTCCGGCTTCACGGCTCTTTCCGCCCTGCCTGAGCTGCCTGAAATGGAGCGCCTTCTGGATCTCGTCGGCGTCAAGTTGTACGCGTCTCGCAAGGCGAGGGAGCTTCCCGAGGGACAACGCAAGTTGGTCGACATCGCTCTGGCGCTCGCGCTGAAGCCCAGACTGCTGCTGATGGACGAGCCTACCTCGGGCGTCGCCTCCGCCGAGAAGCTGGAGATCATGGACATCCTGACGTCGGCGCTCGCCAAGGAGAAGGTGACTTCGGTCTTCGTCGAGCACGACATGGACATGGTGGAGCGCTATGCCCACCGAGTCGCGGTGTGGAACGTCGGGAAGATCCAAAAGGTCGGCACGCCGGCGGATGTTCTGGCCGATCCCAAGGTCCGCGAACAGGTGATCGGCATATGACGGCGATGCTGGACTTCGAGAACGTCAACGTCGCGATCGCCGATGCGCCGGTGCTGCGCAGCGTCAGCTTCTCGCTGCCGCCGGGCGCGACCGCCGCGCTCATCGGGCGAAACGGCGCCGGCAAGACCACGACGGTACGGACCATCATGGGCTTCACGAAAGCGAGCGGCACCGTGCGCCTGGGCGGTCAGGACCTGGGACATGTTCCTCCGCACCGACGGCCCTTCTTAGGCATCGGCTACGCCCCCGAGGACCGTCGTCTCTTCTCGGCCTTTACGGTGGAAGAAAACATTCTTTTGCCCGGTCGCGTCGCGAAACTTAGCGCGGTCGAGGCGCGCCGGCGGCTGGAGCGAGCCTACTCCGTCCTGCCGGAGCTCACGGAACTGGCGAGTCGCCCGGCGGGCTCCGTCTCGGGCGGCCAAGGCAAGATGGTCGCCCTCGGGCGCGCCCTGATGCTAGGCACCCGCCTCGTCATTCTGGACGAGCCGTTCCAGGGCCTCGCCCCAGTGCTGGCGCAGAGGTACGCCGAGGCGCTGCGTCGGCTTCGTTCGCAGGACCGGGACATTACCCTTCTGATCACGGAGTCGAACCCGAAGCTGCTCGAGACCGTCGCCGACGTGACGCTGATGATCGAGCGCGGCGAAATCGAAAGTCGGGTCCGGGCGTAGCGCTCGCCCGGTTCGGCGCGCAAAACAGACGGTCAAGCCAAGCTCCATCGAGGCTTGCCGAACAGACGAATCTACTGGCGCTCAATGCAACACGATGCGGCCCACGCCGGCGAAGCGGCAGGGGATTTGCGGTGGTCGCACAGCGGCCGCCTGACGGCCCGGCGACGAAGCATGCTCGGCGAGACCCGAGACCACCCGGCACGTCCGGCCGACGAGCGTGCAGGTCGGCGGAAGGCCGGGATGTGAATCGGCACCAAAGCATGCCCCCTTCAATGTGATGTGAATCAGAGACTTATCGTGCCGATCAGCGTCGGGGCCCCACGCCGTTTCACACCACGGCTCAAGGCTCAATTCGCGCTTGAAGAGTCTTCGCGCGCGAATTCGGAGGTCCCGCGCCGAAGCTCGCCGGCGCAGAACAGATCGACCAGTGACACCGCCAGGGTCACGTAGCCGATACGTCCACGCCGCGATATCCGCTCAGGCGAATTGAGAATATCGGGAGAGCTGAAAGAAGGATTCTGCTTCGTAGGACGGATCGGTAGCCAGTCGGGCAAGCCTTTGCCCGATGGCGGGCGCGAACTTCGCACCATGGCCTGAACACGCGGAACAGACGATCAGGCGGGAATCCGGCCAGCGATCGATGATGAATTCCTCGCCAGCATCGGGCAGGCGGTCGGCGGGCACGGTGTTGGTGTAGAGGCAGACGTCTCGATAGATGATTGGCCCGGCCGCGCCCGGGACAAGGGCGGCCAACGCTTCGCCGACCGGGCGGAGTTCGGCCTCGGTGGCCTGCGGACGCCAGTCGTCGGGGCCGACCACGGGCCCGTGGTTGTGAGGCGCCGCTTTGACGCCGCGCTGTTCGAAGTCCGGAAAGCCGTAGACCACGTCGTTCGGACCTCGCTCCAGAATGAAGATAGGGAAATGACCGAGCGCCACAGTGTCGGGGCGGGTCGGCTCGAACCAGCCTACCGCCTGTCGGGTTACGTTAAGCAGCGCGCCAAGCCTCGGGAGTGCGCGACCGAGCCATGGGCCTAACGCCAGAATCGCGCGCTCGGCGAAGAACTCCTGGTTGGCCGTGCGGATCGACACGCCGTCCTGGCGGGGCGCGAAGCTCGCGCGTTCCGGAATCACGCGCTCGCCGGCGCGTGAGCGCATCAGTCTCATGACGACACCGGTCCGCAGTATCGCGCCACCGTCTTGTACTACGACGTCCCAGTCGTCGGGCAGGGCGAAAGCCGGAAATTCCTTGTTCGCTACGGTCGCGGTCAACATCGGATCAGGGCGCCCTTTCGCGATCGCGGCCGCGCGTGACGACGCCACCATCGCAGAGCCAGGGAGGCCGGCCTCCAAAACAGGGGTTTCCGTCAGAACCGTTTGACGGCTTTCGGTCTGCAGCCGGATCCAACCGGCATGAGCCTCGTCGCTCAGGCTGGTGTAGTTGAGGTTTTCGAAATTGAAGCGACGGAAAATTCGACATGAACCATGTGACGAGCCTCGATCCGAACCAGGTCCGACAGGGTCGAAGCCGAGCGCATCGACGCCGGCATCCAACAATGAGTTGAGCGCTGCTCCGCCCATGAGTCCCAGACCCAGCACGGCGACTTCGCATTTTCGCATGAAGGCCTCGCGAGCGATGCTACGACTCGCCGATCATCCTGATGATTTCGCGGGTTTACAAGGTCTACGCGAGGGCGATTACAGCCGGCATCGATTAGCCTCGCCCCGTCAGCGGTTTCCGAGCGGCTCGACGAAATCACCTTCGGTCATTCTCAAGGGCGCATCATGCTCTTTAAAGCGCACTTTGGCGGAGAGAGCGGGACTCTCATCCGCTTTGCCCGGATTGCGCAAAAACCCGCAGGAAACAAGGATTCCCGAAAAGCCCGGCCAAATTTTGTGACCACCGCTGTGTACCACTTATTCGGTCCGGCGAGCCGTCCACTCGAGCGATTTCAAGGCGTCTCCGATCAAGTCCATTCAAACCGCGGCAGCGTTTGGCAGCCGAAGCCTCAATAGCCTGCTGGTCAGCTCACCTCTCCAAAGCAGACATGGCAGGGACTTGGCGAAGGTCCGCCAAGGGCCGAACAGGAGACATCCGCACCAACGGGTGCGTCGATGTCGGTCGGGACGTGCTCGAAGAGGATGCTTCTAAGTGATGCGAGTGTACCCGGCAGCGCAGAGGCGACTGCGCCAGCGTAAGCAGCGCAATAGCAATCAAACAGACAGCCGATGTACGAATATCGGCAAGCCAGTTGTTGATCATCGCGCGACGATGCCAATTACCTGCAATATCTGCAACAGGCCCAGAAGCAGATGATGCATCGAAAGCCCTCCCCGACTTGAAGATGACCAGCCGCACCAGTTGAGGAGGTCAACATAACGCGGCGGTCGCCCGACTTGGCGGAATTTCACCAGTTCGCGGCGACCAGAACGCGATCGACGAGGAAGGCGAGCCCAGCGACCAGCACGAGCGCGGAGAGCGCCGTTACCGCCCGCCGCTCCCATGCGGCGCGCCGAAACCAGAGGAGGACCGGCAAGAAAGCGGCGATCACCGCTGCCTGGCCGGCTTCAACGCCGAGGTTGAACGACACGAGCGCGCCGGCCAGGGCGGCCGGGGGCAGATCGAGATCGAGCAACGCGCCGGCAAAGCCGAAGCCATGGACGAGGCCAAGCGCGAAGCCCACGGCCCAGCGCCACGACGCCGTGCGTCTGAGGAAAATGTTTTCGGCCGCGACGTAGACGATCGACAGCGCGATCACCGGCTCGACGATCCAACTAGGCGGCGACGCCGCGCCCAGTACCGCCACGGCCAAGGTGATGCTGTGCGCCACCGTGAAGGCGGTGATGACGGCGAACAAGGATCCGATTCCTCCGCCGCCCAGGACGAGGGCCAGCACGAACAGGAGGTGATCAACTCCCGTCAGGATGTGCTCGATGCCAAGCCGAAAGAAGGCGAAGACGCCGCTCCCGGCGGTAACCTCGGGCGCCGGGCTCCCGCTCGGTGCTGCGACAGCGAGGCGAGCCTCGCGCCGGTCGCGTTCGAGGGTGTATTGCTGCACGCTCCCCAGGGCTTCGACTCGGACAAGCGTGTGGTAGTCGTTGCCGAGGACGTCGGACAGGTCGTCGCGCAGCACAAGTTCGCGCGGCGTACGAGGGCAGGCGTAATCGATGATCACTACTGCATTGGCGCGGTCGGGCGTGGGCGGCGTGACCGTTCCGGGCACCGGCTCGCATCCCACCCCATTCGCGGAAATGCCGACTTTGCGCGCGACCAAATCGGCCAGCGTGGCGTAGTCTCCACGGGGCGCCAGCCGCACCCCGGCGGCCTCGCCGCCGGCCGCCGCGAGCGCATCGGGGCCGAGGGTGAGGCTGTATCGGACAGTTCCGTCGTGCAGGCTCACGGTGGCATAGCCCATCGAGCCGGCGATGTGCCCTTGCGCTGGTCCGAGCAGTAGCAGCAGCGCGAGAGCAGCCCACGGCGCCGCGCGGCGGAGAGAGGCAGGAGGGGTCATCGCGCAGCCGCTTCAGTCATGACCTCGGCCCATTCGCCGCCGACGAAGCGGGACATGAGGTAGAGCCGCGGATTGCCATCGATGCGCATGTACTGGAGGTACCCCTCGGGGTTGAACTCGCCGAAGCTGGCGCTGAGAACCGGCTCGCCGTCCCCTCCGTAGAGCTTCACGGAGAGCTGCGGCGGGTCGAGGCCGAACGGCGCCGGGTCGCTGCCCGCCAGCTCCGCCGCCTCGATCTCGCGGACAGGCCCCGAATTGTGCATGATCTGGACGGCCTTGCTGACCCGGAGCCCGGCGGTGCCGATGTTGACGCCGTCAGGCGTCGCCCACGCCGTCTCGCCCGCGCGAAGCAGGGTAACGCGCCGCGTGCCGCGGCTCAACTCCACCCGCGTGACCTCTTCCGGCGCGCGCTTGAGCACGCCCTTGGCCTCGAACCGCACGAGCTGGCGCTGCACCGGCATGGCGCCGCTCACCACCATCGCCGCGAGGTAGAGGAGCGCGAGCGCCGCGAGGACGGGGTGCAGCACGTGCCGCCTCATCGGCGCCGCCACCAAACGACGCAGCCGAGCGCGACCACCAGGAGCGGCATTGCGAAGACCACCAGAAAGAAGACCGCATTCGACTGCCGCCCGGTCAACGCGATGAGGGAGGGCACGGGAACGCGCGCGGCGACGGCCGCCGTGCGCTCTTCACGTGCCAGCCAGCGGGCCGCCGAGAGCAAAAGGTCACTGTTTGCCATATAAGGAAAGAACGAGTTGCTGGCGAAGTCGCTGTCGCCGACGACGATGGCGCGCATGGGTTCGGAGTTGCCGTCAAGGCGCCCTTCCACGGCGACGCCCAACACGCGCGGGCCGGGGACCGGGGGCGCTGCCGCGTCCTTATCACTCGCTGCGTCAGGCTCGACCGCGTGTGACCCCACCGGTTTGACCGGGCGCGTGTAGCTGTCCCGGCTGCTGAGCAGCAGCGGGGTGACGCGGAGGTCGCCCGCCGTCGACAGCATCGTGATGGGGCGGATGCCGGGGTAGAAGGTGAGCGAGACCGAGCGCGTAACCGGGTGAGGGTCGTAGCCCGTGACCGCCACGATCTCGGGGTTGGTCGAGTAGTGGCTCAAGGGATCGACGACGACCTCCTGCTCCGGGCGGACGCCGAGCTCGGCCACGAGCCGGGCGAGCCCGGGTTCGAGCACGAAACCCAGGTCCAGCAGGAGAAGGGCCGACCCGCCGCGCTTCAGATAGGCGCGCAAGGCCGCGCTTTCAGCCGGCAGGAACGTGGTCCGCGGATTGGCCGCGACGAGGAGGGTGCACCCGGTCGGCACGTCGCCCTCGGTGGCGAGGATGAGCTTCCGCGCCTCATAACCCTGCGCTTCGAGCGCGCGGCGCAGCCGCCCCGCGCCGTGGCCCGGCATCTCCACCACCTGCGAGCTGGCGTCGTCGTGGCTGTGGCCAGCGCCGCTTTCCAGGTGCGTGTGGTACTCGAAGTTGTCCATCGGCAGCTCGCCGTGGCCCTCGAGGAAGCAGGCCGTAATCGCGCGCCCGCGCAATACGCGCTGGATACCTATCGCGATCTCCGTCTCGTCCGTACCTTGCACCAACACCCGACGTCCCTCCGCCTCCACGACCGCGGCATTGTAGATCTGGATTGCCTTCTCGCGCGCGAGTCTCGGGTCCCGGTCCGGATCGACCGCGACGACTTTGAGCAGCGGGTTGCGCCGGGCCATGATCGCAAGGAGGTCGCGCGCGCGCCGCCCCGCGGGATCCTGCGACCGATAAAAGTAGGTGACGGTTACCTCGCGGGAGACCTCGTCAATCGCCCGCATGGCCGCCCCCGAGGGCGTATAGACCTTCTCGCGAGTCAGGTCGAAATGCGCGTCATGCAGATGCAGCGCGACATTGGCCAGCACCGCGGCGCCGAGCGCGATCAGGATGACTCCGGCCGAGTAGGCCCGCCCCCGCCAGCCCGCGAGCCCGGTCTGCAGCGGCAGCCTCAGCCCGGTCGCGAACAGTACCAGGACGGCGGCGAGCCAGCCACCAGCCCAGAGCAATGCGTTCCAGTCTAGCTCGGGGTGCTCCATGGCGTCAGCGCCGGGCCAGCCCGCGCACGGCGAGGAACAGCCCGAGCAGGGTCACCGCGAGGAAGAAGCCGAAATCCGAAGCGTACATGGCACCGAGGGCAAAAGGCTGGAAGCGCGCCAGCAGCGACAGCCCGAGCACCCAATTGTCGATCGGCGACGGCAGCAACGCGGCCCAGGCGTCGATCGCCCACAGCATCCCGAACACGCCGAGCGAAACGACCGCGGCCACGACCTGGTTGGCGGTGAGCGCGGAAACGGCAAGACCGATCGAGACCAGGGCGCTGGCAAGCAGGGTGAGGCCGAGGTAGCCGCTGTAGATCGGGCCCCAATCGGGAGTGCTGAACCGCGCCAATATCCCTGAATACACCAAAGTGAGCGCGACCATCGCGAGCAGCATGCCCATCGAGGCTGCGAACTTGGCCAGCACGATGTCGCCCTCGCGCACCGGCGCCGTCAGCAGCAGCTCGAGGGTGCCGCCCCGGCGTTCCTCGGCGAACTGCCGCATGGTAACGAGTGGCACGAACAGGACCAGCTGCACGGCCGCCTGAAAGAAGACGTTCACCAGCGTCGCCTGCTTGGTGGCGATGAGCGTGACGGCGAAGCCGTAGCCGTTGAGCACAAGGAAGACGGCAATGACGGCGTAAGCGATCGGCGAGACGAACAGCGCGCGCAACTCCTTGGCAACCAGGGCGAGGAACGCCGTCACTGGAGCGCTCGGCTCGCCGTTAGCCGGAGGAACAGCTCCTCCAGGTCTGAAGCCGTCTCGACCGTCTCGACGCTGGCGATGCCGGCGAGGCAAAGGGTCTCGGCGACGTGCGGCGCTGCGCCGGCCTCCGACACCTCCACCCGCCAGCCGGCCAAGTCCCCATCCGGCTGCTCCCGGGTCACGCTGTCGATCCCCGCCAGGCCCGACAAGGCCGCCGCGACCTCGTCCGCCCGATCTGCTCGGGCGCGGACCCGGAGCGAGGCGCCGCGCCTGGCGCCGGCCAGGTGGTGGACGGTGAGCAGCCGCCCGTCGAGCAGGATCGCGACCCGATCGGCCACGCGTTCCATCTCGGCAAGGACGTGCGAGGTGACAAGAACCGCGCTATCGCGGGCCAAGGTCCGCAGCAGACCGCGCAGCTCGATGACCTGACGCGGGTCAAGGCCGTTGGTCGGCTCGTCGAGCACCAACAGCTTGGGTTCGTTCAGCACGGCCTGGGCGATTGAGACGCGCTGCCGATAGCCGCGCGACAGCCGGCCAATCACGGCGTCGCCGACTGGCTCGAGCGCGAGCCGCGCGCGGGCGGACTCGATGCCTCGGCGCAATGCACCTCCCCGTAAGCCCCGCAACCGTCCCATGAAGTCGAGAAATTCGTCCACCCGCATATGGCCGTAGAGCGGGGCGTTCTCCGGTACGTAGCCGATCCGCGCGCGCGCCTGGTGTCCGTCGCGGACCACGTCGAAGCCGTCGATGCGGACAGTTCCTTCGCTCGGCCGCAGATAGCCGGTGATGATGCGCAAGATGGTGGTCTTACCCGAGCCGTTGGGACCAAGCAGGCCCACCACTTCCCGCTCGTTCACCTCGAACGAGACGCCGTCCAGTGCCTGGCGGCGGCCGTAACGTTTGCCAAGCCGTTCGACGGAGGCGACGGCGATGCCGTGCCGCGAGCTTTCGGCCGGCGTAATGCCAAGCCCCGCCGGGGCTCGGCCCGGTCGATCGGTCAGGTGCAGGTCCAGTGTCGGCGTCGAGCCGGTCAATCGTAGAATTCCGGCGCCTTCTTCATCGCCTTGAACGCGTCCGGGTCGTGGGCGGTGAAGAAATTTGCCTTCTGCGTCGCCATCTCCCGCCTGATCCACTCGAAGGCCGAGTAGAATCCCGATGTCGAATAGACCAACGGGGTGCTTGGCGGTATGTTCTGCTCGACGTTCTCCCGCAAATAGACGTTGTCCCCGGTGAGGATGGTGAGGCCGGTGTTCTTCAGCCGCACCGTCATCATCTGGCTACCCGGCGTGTGGGCAACCCAGCGCTTCACGATGAGCGTGCCATCTCCAAACAGGTCCTGATCGCCTTCGAGCTGCAACATCTTCACCGCGTTTGCGCTTGGTGTCATGTTCCCGCGCAGCGGCAGGACGTCGCCGAGAACGTAATTGGAGCCGGTGCCGGGCTCCGGCCAGAAGAAGTTCTGAAGCTCGCTCTTTTGCACGACGAGCGTCGACTTCGGGAACTTGGCCACGTTGCCGCCGTGGTCGAGGTGGAGGTGGCTCACCACGACGTAGGTGATATCGTCGGGCGTGAGATCGATTTTCTTCAGCTGCGTATCGATCGCGACATCTGGCGTGTTGACCGGCTTCAACCCGGTGAACGCGGCACCCCAGTAGCCTGGGTCGGTGATAATCTTGTCGTTGTTACCCGTATCGAAAAGAACATTCCCTTTCGGATGTTTGATCACGTAAAAACCGACCGGAACCTGGATCGCCGGCTCCATGGGGGCGCCGTTCACCAAAAATCCTTTGCCGAGAGTCAACGCGCCGGAACTGAACGCGTAGAGCTTAAGGTCTTGCGCGCTTAGTGCCGTACTCGACAATACACCCGCGAGAAGAGCGACCATTGCCGTCAAATATTTGCCAGTCATTCTTTGCCTCCCTCGTCGCGCAAATTTTGTTATGTTTTGCTTCTGTGCAAAGCCGCAGAGGCGCCGGCAGGATGCACTTAAGTTCAACACGCCGCGGTAGACCTGTCAATAATTCTGGACGGTGTCTCGGCTACCCGACGGTGCCGGTGGTCAGGATTCCCCGAGGCTCGTTGCGTGAGTGGATGGCTGGGGTATGGGTCATTCCCGTCGATCTGGCCGCGTTCTCCGCACGTCCGGTGTGGCCTCAATTGCTGTCATGCTGAGCTCGACGTGATCCTTCGGCTGAAGGCCAATCGCCGTCATGCAGCCTTCTTTGCACCTGCGCCATCGACTTTGCATCTTGGCGGCTTTGCGGGTGACGCTTCGCTTTCCGAAAAATTTGGTTGACGGGAGAATGAAGTCTGACAGGCGTACTAACCTAACCACCTCACTCCCTCCTATTGACACCCGTCGAATGGGCAAATCCTTCCAACACGTAATTTCAGCGCGACGAACTTCGGCGCACAGGTTTTATCGGCGCCTTCTGAATCCATTTTCTGGCCAGAAACGGAGGGCTCATGCGCGCTCTCGCCTTGAAAAGTGTCTCTCTTCTCCTCGCTACCCTCGGTTCGATCTCCGCCACGTCCAGCGCACACGCACAGGATGCGACTGACGAGCAGTTTGGCAAGGTTCACTTCCAGACCTCCTGCAACGAGGTGCCGCAGCGCCGCTTTGATCGCGGCATGCGCTATCAGCACTCGTTCTGGTACCGGCCCGCGAAAGAGATTTTCGAAGAGACTTTGCAGGCCGATCCGGAATGCGCGATCGCCTATTGGGGAATTGCACTGAGGCTGCTCTACAATCCCCATTTTCCTGCGCCAAAGGAAAACCTCGTGGAGGGGCTCGCCGCGCTGCAGAAGGCCAAAGCACTCGGCATCAAGAGCGACCGCGAACGCGACTATGTCCACGCGCTTCTGGCCTTCTACTCGGGGGACGAGAAGACGACGTTTGGCCAGCGCGCGCAGGCCTATCTCAAGGCAACTGAGGCCGTCGCGGCGCGCTATCCCGATGATGACGAGGCGCAGATCGCCTACGCCATCGGCAACAGCCGCAAGCGCGTCGAGAAGCGGCTCGGCCGTTAGGCCAACGCTCCCGATCGGTCCGGCGGGCGCCTTCAGGCCCTGCAGGAAAGCGAGTGAGGGCGGTCAGCCGCTGCATGCCGGGATCGATAGTCACGCATGTAGATCTCGGTTCGCACAAACGCGATCTCGTCGTCTCCGGCGGTCTCACAGACGTCGATGTACCATCTCTTCGGACGACCTTCGCTGCGGTCATTCCAACGGTACCCCGGCCTTTTAAGGAGTCCTCGAGTTCGAATGCGGTTTGCTCCGCCCAGACCCGCAACGTCGGCTTGCGGGCGGTTTCGAGCAGTAGCGCGAGCGCCGGCGCCCGCGTCGTCGGAGGCTCGAACGTGAGAACCTCGAGCAGGGCGGCGATTAAGACCCACTGTGAACCTTCCCGAACGCCCCTGGTCGCGCGATCACCCCAAGTTCCGGCAAAACCGAGCCATGGTGAGCCGGCGGCCTGCTCTCCGGATCATAAAGCATGTGTGGCCGGGCCCGGGCACATGCCCCAGCCGTCCAGATCACCTTCGCCGTCCCCGACGGCTCCCCTGCTGCGGCTGAAAGCCTGCGCCCCGGCCGACGATGATTTTGATCATGGTACCGAGCTTGTGCCCCGAGCAGTCGGCGAGCGAGATTGTTCGCTCACGCCGTCAAGAGCTGAACGATGGTGCCGTGAACTCGCGTGGCACCGGCGCGAGCCAATGTGGCGTTTGCGGCGGCCGCAGCGTATCGACCTTCAGGGTGTTCACGCCCGCATTCCACGTCATCCATGGCATCGACTCGAGATGGGGAATCGGCGGGAGCGCGATCTTCCTTTCGAAGGCGTCGGCCGAACCAGGTTTGCCCGGCATACGATCCGTTCCCCAGGCCGCCAGCGACGGCAGCATGAGTAGCGCAGCCATGGACGCCGTGAGTATCCGCCGCACCAGGCGTTGCGCGGGGACCATCTGGGATTTCTCCGCCCGAGCGGAGATAATGGTGTGATCGGCGATCATCTCATCCTCCTATCGTTCGAAAAAGACTGATCCAAGCGATCGTGGTGCAGCAGGGTGAACATCAGCCAGTGCACGGTCGCCGCTCCATTCCTACGCAGCCTTCGCTGAAGATTCCTGCTCATCTGATAGCTCCTATTGTCGATGTGTCCTTTCCTGGTTCGAGGGATAGGTCCGTTGGCTTGTCCGCCAAGTTAGAAGTCCATCGGCGGCGCGGCGGGGGCTTCCGCCTTCGTCGGCTTCTCGGCGACGAGCGCCTCGGTGGTGATCAGGAGGGCGGCGATAGATGCGGCATCTTGCAAGGCCGTGCGAACCACCTTGGCCGGGTCGATCACACCGGCCCGCACCAGATCCTGGTACTCGCCGGTCGCCGCGTTGAAGCCCCAATTGTAGTCACTTTTCTCCATCAGCTTGCCGACCACCAGCGAGCCGTCTTCTCCGGCATTCTCGACGATCTGCCTGGCCGGCATCTGGATCGCGCGCCGCACGATATCGACGCCGGCTTTTTGGTCGTCGTTGGCGGTCTTGACGCGTTCAAGCGCCTTGAGCGCGCGCAATAGCGCCACTCCGCCGCCCGGCAGGATGCCTTCTTCCACAGCGGCGCGCGTCGCATGCATCGCATCGTCAACGCGATCCTTGCGCTCCTTGACCTCGACTTCGGTGGCGCCGCCGACCCGGATCACGGCCACGCCGCCGGCGAGCTTGGCAAGCCGCTCCTGCAGCTTCTCGCGATCGTAATCCGAGGTCGTCTTCTCGATCTGCAGCTTGATCTGGGCGACGCGCGCCTCGATGTCCTTCTTGGCGCCGGCGCCGTTGACGATGGTGGTATTCTCCTTGTCGATTACCACCTTCTTGGCCCGGCCGAGCATGTTGAGCGTGACGTTCTCGAGCTTGATGCCGAGATCTTCGGCGATCATTGTGCCACCGGTGAGGATCGCGATATCCTCCAGCATCGCCTTGCGGCGATCGCCGAAGCCCGGTGCCTTGACGGCTGCGATTTTCAGCCCGCCGCGCAGTTTGTTGACGACCAGCGTCGCCAACGCCTCGCCTTCGATGTCCTCGGCGATGATCAGCAGCGGCTTGCCCGACTGCACCACCGACTCGAGCAGCGGCAGCATCGATTGCAGTGCGGACAGCTTCTTCTCATGGATCAGGATGTAGGGGTCTTCGAGCTCGGCTCGCATCTTTTCGGCATTGGTGACGAAATAAGGCGAGATGTAGCCGCGGTCGAACTGCATGCCCTCGACCACCTCCAACTCCGTATTAAGGCTCTTTGCCTCCTCCACCGTAATGACGCCTTCATTGCCGACTTTCTGCATGGCCTCGGCGAGGAAGCGGCCGATCTCGGTGTCGCCATTCGCCGAGATCGTAGCGACCTGGGCGATCTCGTCGTTCGCGGTGACCTTCTTGGCGTGCGATCGGAGATCATTGACGATCGCCTCGACCGCTAGGTCGATGCCCCGCTTGAGGTCCATCGGGTTCATGCCCGCAGCAACGGACTTCGCGCCTTCCTTGACGATCGATTGCGCCAGCACGGTCGCGGTCGTCGTGCCGTCGCCGGCGATGTCGCTGGTTTTGGACGCCACCTCGCGGACCATCTGCGCGCCCATGTTCTCAAACTTGTCTTCGAGCTCGATTTCCTTGGCGACCGTGACACCATCCTTGGTGATGCGCGGCGCGCCGAAGGATTTCTCGATCACGACGTTGCGGCCTTTCGGCCCGAGTGTCACCTTGACGGCGTTTGCCAGCGTATCGACGCCGCGCAGCATGCGATCGCGAGCTTCCGTTGAGAATTTTACCTCCTTGGCAGCCATGACGTTCTCTCCTTTCCCCTTTATGACTGTCAGCGCTTCAAGCGGCATTCTTCGTCGCGGAGGTCTTCTCGACGACACCCAGGAGGTCGCTCTCTTTCATGATGAGAAGTTCTTTGCCGTCGATCTTGACCTCCGTACCGGACCATTTGCCGAACAGGACCCGATCGCCAGGCTTCACGTCGAGCGGCACCAATTGGCCCTGTTCGTTACGGCCGCCCGGACCGGCGGCGATCACCTCGCCCTCTTGCGGCTTTTCCTTCGCGGTGTCCGGAATGATGATGCCGCCGGCAGTCCTCTCCTCGGCATCGATGCGTCGCACCAGCACGCGATCGTGCGATGGACGGAAATGCATGCACATCCTCCCTGCAATTCAGCGATGTCATCAGAACCGGGGCCGTAACCGGCCCTCCGGCAAAATCGACTTAGGCGAGGCAAAGCTGAGGTCAAGAGGAGTCACCTAAATTTTTCGAACCGCGGGCAGACGTTTCCGCGATGACATTGCCGCGCCACCGCGAGCCGTCAGTGGGTGATCTCAACGGCGCGCGGCTCCTCTCGCCGACTTTCCGCAGTGCCGCAGGTCGTGCCTTCAATTTACGTGGCCGTGGGCGGCGCTTCTGGGGCCCTGTCCGTGGAGGGTGGCCGAACGCGCAGCGAGTGCCGATGGCGGGAGCCGGGTGTCGGAAGCCTGCGAAGCATCCTCTGGTAGATCCGGCCGTAGTCCGCGGCCATGCGGGCGGAGGAGAAACGTTCCTCGAAACGGGCACGGACGCCCTTGCGGTCGGGTTGCAGCAATCCGGGAATGGCCCGCACAGCCTCATCGACGTCGGACGCGATGCGTCCGGTCAGTCCGTCCTCGACGATTTCCGGGACCGATCCGCAATGGAATGCGAGCACCGGCGTGCCGCAGGCCATGGCTTCAATCATGACTAGGCCGAAAGGCTCCGGCCAGTCGATTGGAAAGAGCAGCGCGGCCGCTTCGCCGAGAAATTCGCTCTTGGCGCTCTCATTGATCTCGCCGATGAACTCAGTTCCCGGCTCGTCCAGCATCGGGGCGATGACACCGCGGAAATAGGCGTCGTCGGCCTTGTCGACCTTCGCAGCTATCTTCAGCGGAAGGCCGGACGCCCGCGCGATTGCGATGGCGCGGTCGGGACGTTTCTCCGGTGAGATCCGGCCGAGAAACGCCAGATAGCCGCCTTTCGGATTGTAGCTCGGAATGTGCAGATCGAGTGGAAGGCCATGATACACCGTTGCCACGAAATTCGCCCCTGGAAGCGGCGACCGTTGCGCATTCGAAATCGAAACCAGCGGCATGTCCGCAAACCGGCGGTAGAACGGCATATGATCCGGAAGATCCTGCCTGCCGTGCAGCGTAGTCAGTGTCCTGCCGCGTTCAGATCGGAACAGCGGAAAATGCAGATAGTCGGAGTGGAAGTGGAGAATGTCGAACTCGTCGGCGCGCTCGCGCACCTTGTCGAGCATGATCATCTGGTGGGGAAGAGCGTCGCGGACGTCGGGGTCGAGGCGCAGCGCGCGAGGCGTGCAGGGGACGAGCTCGGCGGAGGTGATGGAATCCTCGCTCGCGAACAGCGTCACCTGGTGGCCTTGTCGGACCAGTTCCTCGGTCAGCCAGGAAACGACCCGCTCCGTTCCCCCATAGAGCCGGGGCGGGACGCTCTCGAATAGCGGGGCTATCTGTGCAATCCTCATTTCTATCTCTCCGCAGTAGCCGCTGCGCCGGACGGGGCATCCGCCGGGAAAGCCAGGAGGCAATCCATCCAAGCGAGCCCTGAGCGCGCCCCTCATCTTTTGTAGTGCGCGAACCTCGATCTGGCGGACACGCTCGCGCGACACGCCGAAGGTGGTGGCGAGCTCCTCCAGGGTCTTCGGCCGTTCGGCCAGGAATCGCGCGCCGACGATACGGCGCTCGCGGGGGTTAAGGAGCGCGAGCGCGTCGTCCAGTGCGAATCCTTACCCGGTTGCGATCCTCCGTTTCCGATAGCAGCGTTTCCGGGTCTGGGGCCGGATCAATCAGCCGGTTCTGGATTTCCTCGGATCCGTCCTCCCAAGTCATGGGCAGGTTGAGCGAAGTGTCACCCCGGATCCTCCCGTTCATCTCGACGACCTCACCCGGAGCTACTTTTAGTTCGCCGGCGATATATTCGGCCTGCTGCGGCGATAGGTCGACGTCCTCGCTTGCAGAAATCCGGTTCTTGAGTTTTCGCAGGTTGAAGAACAGCTTCTTTTGGGCTGCAGTGGTGCCTATTTTCACCAGCGACCAGGACCTGAGAATGTATTCGTGGACCGTCGCCTTGATCCACCACATCGCATAGGTCGCGAGCCGAACGCCTTTCTCGGGCTGGAAGCGCCTCACCGCCAGCATCAGGCCGACATTCGCCTCCGAGATCAAGTCGGCGACGGGAAGGCCATAGCCGCGATACCGCAGGGCCAGCTTGGCGGCCAACCGGAGGTGACTTGTGACCAGGCAATAGGCCGCGTCGCGATCGCCGTGCTCGCGCCAGCGGCGCGCGTATGTAGCCTCATCGGCCGGACTGAGCAGCGGAAACTTGCGAATGGTGGCGAGGTAGCGGGAGAGCCCGCCGTCCGAATGGATCGCGGGCAGATTCGATAGAACCGACAGGTGCTCATCTCCAATTCCTCCTCAGAGCGAAGTGGGTTCGAGCTACCGAGCATGGCTTGGGCCCGGAAACGGCGCCCAAGCGCGTCAGGCCGGCGGCGTCCACATAATGTCGAACCCCGCGGTTTGTTCCTTCGAGATTTGAAAGCCGGCGGACCAGACAGCCGGGAGCACGGGCCCCACCTACAGGGGCGGGGACGAAGCAACCGGGCCCGCCCGTTATCGTGCAATGGCCGGCTTAATGGCTGTTAAAGCCGAGCGGGAGGGGCATCGCGTCACGACGCAAAGTTCGCCGTGACGGTTAAAGCTTATGCTGGCCGTGTTAGCTGTCCACCGTAGGGAAGCCTCGTGCGGCGTCGAGAGGAGAGAGCTCGGACGTGGCGGCTCAAGCGGGTTGGTTGCGCAGCGCCAAACGTTCGGTGCGCGCGGTTTCTCGAAGTCGGGCTAGGACGCAACCAGCGGGCGGGACTGGGCTGAATGCACCAGCGGCTGGCATCGCGCGTGCCGGATCTGGGATATCTTTTCGCAAGGTCTCATCGAACGCCTGAACGGTGGCTGGCGCATCACCGAAAAGGGGCGGCACGTGCTTGAGCTCATGGAGGCCCCGCCAGGCGCCTCCGAACCGCAGCGGGTCGAGGAGGCGGTGCCTGCCCAGCCCAAATCTCTGCCCGTGCTGCAGCCTCCCGCCGAGGCTGGCTGCGGCGGCGCGAACGCGGCCAGCGAAGGTGGGCCTCCCGGGAGCGAGCCCGGGCTAACGCGTCATAGGAGAACCTGCCGAGGCTTCTCAGTCCCGGCGGTCAGGGCTGCCCTAGCGCGGCTGCATTCAGCCGATGCCATCCACCTGTTGTATCGAGTCTCGCTCTTCTTCCTCGCTCGCCGACGCCTTTGTCGGTCCGGTAGCCGACCAATTCACCCGTTGCGGAGGGCGAGACCGCGGCAACCAGTCAGGAACGGAGCCATCGCGGTCCCGTTGCCTCCAGAAGACAACATCCAAGGAGGTCAACATGGTCATGGAAGATCGCGAGACGTTCAGCCTGATAGGAAGCGATAAGGTCGAGGGCACGAACGTGTACGGATCCGACGGCGAAAAGGTCGGCTATATTGAGCGCGTCATGATCGACAAGGTCAGCGGCAAGGTGTCGTACGCAGTGCTCAGCTTCGGCGGCCTGCTCGGCATCGGCGACGATCACTATCCGTTGCCCTGGCAGGCGCTGAAATACGATACCAACCTCGGCGGCTACGTCACCGGCATATCCCAGGACCAGCTCCGCGGCGCCCCTAAATACGCCGACGAGAGCACTTGGAATTGGCGCGACCCCGCGACGACGCGCTCCGTGAACGCCTATTACGGTGTGCCAGTGGCTTGACACGGCGCCGCGGACCAACGCACTGCCGCACGCGCGACGACCCGGCTCGGTCGCGCCGGTGCAACCGGCTGCGGCCGTCTCGCAGTTGCTCGACACCGGGGCCTCGCCTAGTTGAACCGGAATTGTTGTAAGCTTCCGGTCTTTCGGTCGGGCCGGCAACGGTGGGCAGCGGATCGCCGAGTGCCAGGGCGCCGTGAGAGCGGCCACAGCCTGCCTGACGCGACCAACGGCGCTTCCAACGCGTGTTCAGCGGTTAAGGCATACGGCTGGCATGATGGTGCACCAGCAGCCACTCGCCACTGCGCTTTTCGAATATCTTCGTCGCAAGCGCCGAAATGTCGAGCACGTCACCGTTCGCTCGATGCGCGTACACCGTTTCAACACCTACGACCCAAGCGATGTTGCCGTTGATCGCTATCTGCGGATTGTCCATCACAACGGAGAAGTCCTTGTACCGAACTGGATGGTCCGCATAACTTTTTTGGACGGCCTCCCAACCCAGGAGCGGTGCTTTACTTGCGGGGTGTATGACAGAAACAGATCCGTCCTGGGCCCAAGTCGCCTCGATAGCCTTGACGTCCAGCTTGGAGAAAGCCTGTTCGACCTGCGTGTTCGCTGCAAGCACGTCGGCCTTATCATCTGCGCGTGCTGAGACCGCTCCACCTGCGACCAAGAGCATGGGTATGAGCGAGCGACTGAAAGGGTTCATATGTGGTTGGCTCCGTTGCGAGCGGCAATTTCCGCAGATTGACCCGGTACAGCGCCGCCCACAAGCGGTCGATTTTATGAGCGCGCGGCTTAGTGCCATCCCTTAGCCCTGCATGCGGCCGCGGCGCGAGCCGCCGCGACCGCCATCCAGTCCCGCAGCAGGCCTCTGTCCTCTCTCGAAAAGGATGCGCGCCGCTTGAGATCCTCGAGCGTCTCGCCGGGATGGCAGCGCTCGAAATCCTCGCGGATCAGCGACTCGAGGTAGGTTCGGTTCCAGGCGCTGCTTGGATCCGAGATGCTGGCGCGAGTTGGTCTTCATAGCGATGTTGGTATGCGAGAGGCCCTGCGGATTAGGATGCTCCGGCGGGAGCTGCTACGCTGAGTTCGGTAGTGCCGCCTCGTCCATTCAGGCACGCGACAATCGGAATGGCGAAGGCCGCGGTTGCGTGCCCGAACAACACCATCGTGAGAATGGCCTGCGTGAACATCATGCGGACTGCCGCTGCGCGGCGGCCCAAGGCCGCCGCAGCCGCATGGGGACGCCGCCCGGTCGGGGCGGATCGTCGTCCTCTCCGTCCAGCCGTCGCAACGCGGTGAGAATATCGGCCAGGCTAAGGGTGTAGCCCATGCCCGGGACTTCTCGCAGGGCGGGACAGGATTCGACCGCGAACATGTCGGATGCCCAGGACGAGAGGATGATCCTCTTCTCCGGGACGGAGAGTTCACTGTCGTTCAGGACATCGTCCGGAGACGCATAGTGCGCGGCCGGGTGGAAAAGGGGATCGAGATTGCCCTTGATCGTGTTGGCATTGTTCATCGGTTGCCTCCCTACGCTCCTTTCTTCGGGGGACGGTTTCGATTACCTGCCGGACGGCGGCGGGGCCGCCGTCCGGATGTCGCTACTGGGTGTTGATGGCGATGCGTTTGACGCCCGCCCGCGGGTTCTCGGACTTCGGCAGAGATACGGTTAGGACGCCGTTCTTGAACGAAGCCTCCGCCTTGTCCTCCTCGACGTCCTCGAGCGGGAGCCGCCGCTCGAAGGCGCCGTACGTCCGCTCTGTGAAGTATCTGCCTTCGTCCTTGCCCTCGTTCTTCTTCTCGCCTCGGAGAGTCAGGACGCCGCCGGCGATCTCGATCTGGACGTCGTTCTCCGTCATGCCGGGCAGTTCGGCCGTGATGGTGAGCGCCTTGTCGGTCTCGCTGAGCTCGATCTTGGGCCAGCCGAATTGCCCTTCCATCAGCGGTGACAGGCCCGTGCCGCCGAAGCCGCGGAAGACATCGTCGAACAGACGGTTCATCTCGCGATGCAGCGTCATGAACGGATCGTAGCTGCCGCGCGCAGGCGCGATCTCCTGGTTTCTTGACCAGGGGATGAGATCACGAATTGCCATTTGATTGTTCTCCATCATCAGGTGCGGCAGGGAGCGCGGTCGCGCTTGCGCACGCCGCGTTCCCGTCGAACTTCGAATTGGCGTCAGGCTGCCTTTTTCTGCTCGATCTGCGCCGAGGAAGAAGCGCCGCCGCCAATCTGGATCCGGCGCGGCTTCATGGCTTCCGGCACCTCGCGGACGAGGTCGATGATCAGCAGCCCGTCCTGGAACGAGGCTTGCTTGACCTGGACGTAGTCGGCGAGGTTGAACACGCGCCGGAACGGACGTGCCGCGATCCCCTGGAAGAGATATTCGCCGGCCAGCTTCTCGGGCTTCCTGCCCTCGATGGTGAGCGCATTCTGCTCGGCCGTCACCGCGATGTCGTCCGCGCCGAAGCCTGCGACGGCCAACGTGATCCGGTAGTGATCCTCGCTGGAGCGTTCGATGTTGTAGGGGGGATAGTTGTCCTCGTTCGTCTGCCGCAGCGTGCTGTCGACGAGATCGGCCAGGTGGTCGAAGCCGATGGTGGAGCGCCACAGGGGCGCGAAGTCAAACGTGGTCCTCATAACCAAGTCCTCCAAAGAGCAAGATGGGTACGAAGGAGCGCTGGGCGGAAATCCAGAGGGGTCCGAAGTTTCCAGACCGGCGCCCGCGCCGGACCCGAGCTGGCATCCGGCACACCGCTCTCGCGGCAAGAAAAAAACTAGAAAGGCGCAAAAGCGTTTCAAGATGCCGCCGAAAAAAATTTGAAACGGCGCGCTGGCGCACGATTCAGGACCAGTGGCGGAGACCCTTGATCGTCACGTCGGGCCAAAGAAATCTCTCCCGGAAGCTTGCTCTTCCGACTTTTCGAAACCGCAAAAGCTGGTGACCGACCACGCGACGCGACGCTGCCGCCCGATCTCCACGGTCGTCTGTGACGCCCCGGAAGCATTCGCCCTATAGGAAACGTCGCACAGAGGTGGTCGATCGAGAGCGCACCCGCTTTCGCATCGGGATGACCGGCTCGCAGCGCGCAGACATAGCTCTCGAATAGGCGCCGCGTGCAGCTCCGGTAGCCGTGTGGCAATTGGGTCCGATCTCCCCTCGGGAAAAGAGGAGTCCTCCTGCCGCTCTTCTGGAACGATTGCCATCGTTCACGGGTTCACGCAGCGCCGCATCCAGCGGCCAGGAGAGACTCATGAAGAAGCTGCTGCTGATGTTGAAGAAGCTGCTGCTGATGTCCGTGGCCGCCGCGCTCATCTCGACGGGCACGATGGCTCAGTCGACGGTGGTCACCACCACAGGCGCCGGTCATGCCGCCGTGCAGATCGAGCCGGAATACCGCACCAAGATCCGCACCTACGTGACGGAGCACAAGATTCGCCCGGTCGAGACGCGCGAGAAGATCGTCGTGGGTCAGCCCGTGCCGCGCGATGTCGAGCTCGAGGCGGTACCCGCCGACTGGGGTCCCTCGCTCACCAAATACCGCTACGTCTACTCCGGCGAACGCGTGATGCTGGTCGATCCGTCGACGCGCACCGTGGTCCAAGAGGTGGACTAAGTCCACCGCGGCGGGTCGCGTGGAGGATGCGGCCCGCCTCACGCCCACGCCCGGCACCCGCCGAAAAACCATCCCTGGCACAGCAAAGCGCCGGTCCATGCCGATCGTCCGATACTTCGTATTCGTGGGTGGGCTGCTGCTGGCACTGCTCTTCGCCGCGGACCGCTACCTGCCGGCGCCGGTCGAGCGCAACGACGCGACCGATCCCGACAGGACGACCATCAGAATCCGGTCGGCGAGGAGCATTCCGGAGAAGATCGTCTTCGACACGCGGCCGCGCGCCGATCTTCCGAAGATGGCGCAGACTCATCCGATGCCGGAGGAACCGCGGCAATCGGCGCGAGAGGCGATGGCCTCGTTGCCTGCAGCACTACCTCTCGACGCTAAGAAAGAGCCGCCGGAGCGCAAACGCGCGGAAGCTCGTCCGCAGGCGAAGCGGTGGGCGAAATCCGCGAGAAGGTCAGCCGAACCACGGCTGGCGTTCGAACGGCACGATTTCTTCACCGGCGGATGGTGGTAACCTCCAATATCCTGCTTCACGCAACGAGAAGGCCGCGCTCGTTTCAGACCGCGGCCTGACGGGGCCTTGAGGGAAAGGCGCCGTCTCACCAATGGTGATGATGCCAGCGGTGCCGCACCACCGGATAGGCGCCGCCGTAATAGGCGTAGGCGGGCCGGACGACGCGACGGTACCGGTAGCCATAGGACACCGGCGCGGTGTAGTAGGTCGTGGCATAGCCGCCGCCCCATCGATAGGGCGCATCGTAGGCGTAGGGTCCGCCATAATACCCCGCGCCGTAGTAGCCGGGACCGTAGTCGTAGTAGCCCGGCCCCCAGCCATACGCCGAGGAGACAAGCCCGCCGATCAACGCGCCGGCGATCAGGCCGCCGGCGATGCCGGGTCCCCAGCCACCTCGCCAATGAGCTTCGGCGGGCGACGTCGCAGCGACCGAGCTGAGACCGAGAGCGCCGACCGTCGCGGCCACCATTGCAATCTTCCTCATCGGATTACTCCTTTCCACGCTTCTTGCCCGGCCGAATAACGGGAAAAACAGGCAATGGTTGCTTTTTGGCCGGGCGCCAGGGGCAAATGGGGTGGTCGGCATTCGAAAGTTTTCGTGCTTAGACACAAACATTTCGACCGAAGAGGGTGCAATCCGCGTGCGGTGCGGCGACTTTCGGAGCTTGTCGAGCTGGACTTCGCGTGTAGACTTGGCGGGATATTGGGGCGCTTAACACTCTTGAATTCTTCGCCCGTGCGATTGCGCTACGATCATTTTTCCTTTGGGGTCTCCCATGTTCGATCCGGCAACGACCGCTCTTCTGCGCGCCGTCCTCGACGGAGTCTGCGAAGACGTCTCGCGCTATGAGACCGGCGCCCGCACTCACGTGGCGTTCAGGATTCTGGAAGCCGCCACGAAGGGCGGCACTTCGCGCGACAGGCTGAAGCAGGTCGGCCGCGAGGCTCCCCACGATGCGCCAACGATGTGGCGATAGGGAGGAGAGCGGGGGTGAACTTCCAGGTGACGGTGCTGAAGATCCTGGTCAGCTATCCCGACGGTTTCGCCGTCATGGCGGACATCAAGCGCGACATGGCGATCCTTGCGACGAGCGGACGGGACTGGGCCGAGCGGACCAAGCGCCTGGCCGCACGCGTGCCGGATCTGGACATCTTCTCGCAAGGACTGGTCGAGCGCCTGAACGGGGGTTGGCGCATCACCGAGAAAGGCCGCGGACTATTGGAGTTCATGGAAGCCCGGCCTAGCGAGCCGGATCCGGCAATCGAACCACCCGTAGCTGAACCGTTGCCGGCGCCTCGCCTTCACGACTCAGCACGGCTTGGTCGAGCCCAACGCCGGCAACGCCGCCGAGCCGTCCGCGAGCGCACGCGGGCGAAAGCTTCCTGATAGACCTACCGAGCGCTTCTCCGCCAACGGTCTAGGCCTCGGGAAAAACTGGAAACTTTCACCATCGCGCTGAGTTGGCAGCGACTAGATGCGGTCGCTTGGAGCGTGAGGATGGTCGACGAAGACGCGGTGAGAAGGGCGGCAGAGACGGCTTGGACCGTGTACCGGGCGGCCCACCCTGACGTCGACGTTCAGGACAGCCGCCGCTGCCTGCTCGAGCGCTATCTGCACAGGAGACGGGAAGAGCGAGAGAGCGATGCCGAAGAACTCGTCAGCTTCGGGATAGCCTACCTGCACCAGCTTCCCGAAGACGAATGTTGACGGGCATGAAGACGTTCGTCGCGCGCGTGGTTCGCGAGAGCACAAGGCCCAGTTGGACGCTGCTCGCGATTTCATATGTCATTTCCGCGGTCATCGTGATTGCCCTGCGGTGCGTGGTCGGGGCCTAGCCGATGCGGATCGCCCAGCTTGCTCCGTTGGCCGAGAGCGTTCCACCGAAGCTTTATGGCGGCACGGAGCGCGTGATCGCCTGGCTTGTCGACGAACTGGTCGAGCTCGGACACGACGTCACCCTGTTCGCGAGCGGGGATTCGAGGACTAAGGGAAAGCTCCACCCTGTCTGGCCGCGCGCGCTGCGCCTGGGGCGGAGGGGCACTGATCCGAACGCCGCCTGCGCGCTGCTGATCGAAGCGATCGCCGAGCGCGCGGGCGACTTCGACCTAATCCACTCCCACGTCGACTGGCTGCCTCTTCCTGTGCTGAGCCGGACCGGCGTGCCGTTCCTGACGACGATGCATGGCCGCCTCGACCTTCCCGGTCTGTCCGACGTGATCGGGGCTTTTCCGAACGCGGCCTTCATCTCAATTTCCGACAACCAGCGTCGACCCCTTCCGAACGCGAACTGGATCGCGACGATCCAGCACGGGCTGCCCAAGGATCTGCTTAGGCCGTCCTACGAACGTGGTTCATACCTCGCCTTTCTCGGGCGGCTGACGGCGGACAAGGGACCGGAAGCCGCCATGCGCATCGCACGCGCCGCGCGGATGCCGCTGCGGATGGCGGCCAAGATACCTCGCGCGGAGACGGCCTACTTCAAGAACAAGCTCGAGCCGAACATCGATGGCCAGAAGGTCCAGCTCGTCGGCGAAGTCGATGATGCGAAGAAGCAATCTTTCCTCGCGAACGCAGCAGGCCTGCTGTTTCCGATCGATTGGCCGGAGCCGTTCGGTCTCGTCATGATCGAAGCGATGGCATGCGGAACGCCCGTAATCGCCTATCGCTCAGGCTCGGTGCCGGAAGTCATAGAGCACGGCGTCACCGGCTTCATCGTCGATGGTGAGGAGCAGGCGAACAGGGCAGTGGACCAACTGGAGCGGCTGGACAGACGAGTGGTTCGCGCCCGGTTCGAGGAGCGTTTCGCCGCGAGCCGGATGGCGAAGGAGTACGAACGCCGATATCGCGAGCTGCTCAGTCGCGGATTACGCGATGGATTCGAAAAGGGCGCTATATCTCGTCTCGCGGTCGGAACGGCTTCGGAGCCTCTTCGTTGAGTTGCCGATCAGGAGGCTCCCATGAAAACCATTCTATCCGCGGCGGCGGCTTTGGTCATTCTCTCGACGGCCGCTCTTGCAGACGAAGTGCCTCCTCCACAGCCAAAGGTCCAGCAGGCCGGCGACTCCGCGAAGGAAGCGGACGACTGTTCGAAGCAGGTTTGGCCGCATTTCTCGCGGGCTTGCCTTCGCTCGGAAGGCAAGGGGATTGCCGTGCGGCTTGTGACCACCGAACGTCGGTAGTGGACCGGGTCCGGACGCCGCGAAGTTTTGGATCGAATTCTTTCAGGCCATTTCGAGCTGAAGGTGATCAGGAACAAGTGGCAATTGGCGGGCGTTGGGCCGGGCATCTGAAAGGGTGCGGGCTCACGTTGGAGGAGATAATCGATGAAAAGCTTTCTTGCCGTCGCTCTGCTCGGCACTGCCGTGATCGGCGGCGCCGCGTTCGCGCAATCCACTCAGCCGGCCGACCGCGCCGCCCAGGCGGCCACCGGTCAGCCGGCCGATGCCACGCTGAAGAGCAGCTGGCGCGCCTCGAAGTTGATGGGGCTGAACGTTTACAACGAAGCCAACGAGAAGCTCGGCGACATCAACGAATTGCTCGTCGACAAGACCGGCAAGATCAACGCGGTGGTGATCGGCATCGGCGGCTTCCTCGGAATGGGCGAGCACGACATCGCCGTCTCGATCGACAAGCTGAAGTTTGTGGAAGAGCCTGTCCGGACCAGCTCGACCAGCACCTCGACAACCTCGCGCGACACCACCACCGGCGCCGCGCCGACAACCACCACGAACCGCAACGCGAACGATTGGGTGCCCGACCACGCCGTCATGAGCGGCAACAAAGAGCAACTGAAAGCGCTGCCGCAGTTCAAATACTCGGATTACAACTAGAGTAGGGCGTTTGCTCACTGAGATCAGGGCCCCCCATGGGGCCCTTTTTTTTCTGCCCCGTGGCAACCAGTCGGCCGTTCCGTGGGTAAAAAAAGGCCCGCCCGAATCATCGGGTGGGCCATTCACGCGAGCGGTCTATTCGCTCAGTGCATGTGAACTAGCCAATAGCCGACGCCGCCAACTACGAGCACGGCGGGAATGGCCCACAAAATCAGTACGGGCATTTTCTCCTCCATTTGCCGTCAACAACGTTTCGCGTGGCCGGCTAGGCCCTGCGACGACCGTTCACTGTTCGGTGCAGACCTTCGTGGTCTTGACGGCGGACTCGGCCTCGACCTTGGTCTTGTAGACGCCGTTGCCCACGACCGTCGTGGTGGTCGTCGTCGGCTTGGTGTCGACCACGGTGCACTTCTTGGTGGTCGCGTCGCGCACGATGTAGAACTCGGCGGCGCTGGCGGCCTGGGTGCCGAGAGCGAAAGCAGCGAGAGCGCCGCATACGATCAGCTTCTTCATGCTGTCCTCCTAAAAAAATTCCTTCGTAAGTAGTCACTGCCAACGAGAAGGAGCGATCGAAGTTCCAGTTGTTCCCGACGCCGCCGCGCGTCTCATTTCGCGACAGGGCAATGTTGTCCTAGGCAAGAAATCCGACATTGCCGAGTTTTCCCGAAGTGGAACCGCGCACCGCATCGAGTGTTGATCGACGTCCGCTTTTTGGAGGTTTCAGATGAACAAGCGTTTATTTTTAGCTACGACCGCTGCGGTCGCGATCGCGACCTCGGCTTTCGCGCAATCTTCTCCCAGCACCTCGAGCTCCACGCCGTCGGCTACGCAGCGTCAACAGGATTCCACATCGACCTCGTCGCCGTCGTCTTCGACTTCGGCGCCGTCATCCAGCCCATCTTCAGGATCGGCCCAGACCAATCCTTCGACGAATTCCGCCCAGACGCAGTCTCCGCCGTCAGCGGGTCAGACCGCTGCAGGTCAGTCGTCCAACTCCGGCACGGGCAGCAACACCACGCAGGCGCCCACTTCAAACAACTCGACCAACCAGCCCCAGGCCAATCAACCGTCCAACCCGACCACGACGCCTTCGAACCAGGCGCAAACCAACTCTCCTTCGAACACGAACACCCAGACGCAGAGCGCCAACCCGCCCGCCTCAGGCTCCAGCCAGGCCCGGTCGCCGACGGGTAGCGGGTCGACCAATACGGTCCAGCAGCCGAACAGTCAGCAGAACACGGCCGATCGTTCGTCGAACACGAACGTGAACGCGTCGGTGAACATCAACGACCAGCAGCGGACCCGGATCAGCACGTCGATTTCGCATCTGAACGTGCAGCCGCTGACCAACGTCAACTTCTCCCTGTCCGTCGGCACCGTCGTGCCGCGCGACGTCCGCCTGCAGCCCCTGCCGGCCGAGGTCGTCGAGATCGTGCCGCAGTATCGTGGCTACAACTTTGTCCTGGTGAAGGACGAGATCGTGATCGTAGAGCCGTCCAGCTACAAGATCGTGACCGTCCTGCCGTACTCGGGGCGCTCCACGGCGTCGGCGCCGGCGCGCACTGAGCAGCGCAAGGTGACATTCAGCGACCGTGATCGCGAGGTGATCCGGAAGCACGCCAAGGCCCGTCCCGTCGAGCGCGAGCGGCAAACGACCGGCAGCACGGTCCGAACCGAGATCCGCCGAGGCGAGCGCGTGCCTGAGGGCGTCGAAATCGATGCCTTCCCCGACGAGGTCTATCGCGACGCGCCGAGTCTGCGGGAGTACCGGTACATTCACCGGGATAGCCGCACCTACATCGTCGAACCGCAGGAACGTCGCGTCATCGAAGAGATCGACTGATCTCGCCAAACGGAGGAATACGAACATGAAGACAATTGCGCTCGGAGCTTTCGCGACGGTCCTGTTGGCGTCGGCTGCGTCGGCAACTCCGCTCAATGCCACCTCGATCGGGTCGGCGGAGGCGGCCAACGTCGACCAGGTTCGCCTAGTCTGCAATGAGTACGGCCGCTGCTACCGCACCCGCGGTCCCCGCTACGTCCAGCGGTACTACGGCGGAGACGACGGCTATGTGGTCCGTCGGAGCTACGGCTCCTATGGAGGGCCGGGCTACTACAACCGCGGCTACGGTTATTACGGCGGGGGCCCGAGCATCGGTTTCAGCTTCGGCACTGCCCGTTGGTAAACGTCAAAGCGCCGCCCTTCGGGGCGGCGTTTCCGCAAGGATCGACGGTGCAGTCTGTCGGGCGTTGCTCCGGCACAAGGAACGATCGGCATTCCACCTTTTACGTCAGAACTCTTCCAGGGTTGCAGGTACCGCGCGAAAATCGAAGGCGCCCCGAGTTCAGGCAACGCGTCGAATCTTTGCTCTCGGCTCCCCCTGCCCCCAAGCCCCAAGCCGGGAGTGAAACCTAGTCCTAGGTTGGCGACCTCGACCGCGGTCGAGGTCGTTTTACCTTAGCACTTTTGAACGTGGTCGGAAAACTCCGCGGCCGTGACACGATGAGTTATGAGCGTTCGCCGGCAGTTGATCCAGGCGGCGCATAGCGTGCGAAAGATGCTCGAGCGCCCGCTGAACGCGCGCCCATCGAACCTCTCCAAAGGATTCAAGTGAAGTCGCCCAGAAGATCGTTTTTCCTCGTCGAAGACGAAGCCTTGATCCGAATGATGCTCGTCGAGATGATCGAGGAGCTCGGACACGCTGTCGTGGCCGAGGCCGGGCGCATCGAGGATGCACTTCTGGCGCACCAGCCGGTATTCGATATCGCCATCCTGGACATAAACCTTGGGGGAACGACGAGCGTACCGGTTGCGGAAATCCTCACCAGGAGAGGCGTGCCGTTCGTCTTTGCGAGCGGCTATGGGGGGAGTGACGCCCCCGAGACGTTCAGGGACAGGCAGATGCTGTGCAAGCCATTCCAGCTGGATGAGCTCGATCGAGCGATCCGCGCGGCGTTGGCGAACCATGAAGACTAGCCGCGTTCCCCCCGAGCCGCTCTCTGGCTCGGGCCGAACCAGACCTGTCTCCAGCTCGGCTATGATGTCCTCCAGCAGCCGTGCAGCTAGAGGGTCGGTCGTTTCCGCATACAGCCTTCGGAACCGATCCAGTTCTTCGATCTCTTTTGGGGACTGTCGGACCATAAATCCTCGTCCGACATCGAGCGCGAGGGCGACCTGCACCTCGCACTTGCGGAAGAGGCATTCTTGCCACGCTGCCCTTCATCTGGGTGGCAAGAAGGTTGACGAGCCGGGTACCAAGTCCGCTTTTTGTTTCCAAAGGACAACCCTATTCCGTCGCAGTTCGTCACCAGCTCGTTGACGATCAGTCTATCGAAGCCGCCTGCGAACTCCGCACCTGAATGTCCTCGCAGCGTACCCTGATCGAAATCGTGCGTACACCGCGATGAAAGTCGGCAAGGCTGGCGCACAATGATTCGATATACGGCGCCAGCGCATCCGCGGTAAGCCGGGTGGACGTCGTCGCTAAGGTTCATGACCGGCTGCGCGACACAGCAGACACCAGCCGCATCGCGTCTCCTCCGATGTGCGAGCTCCTGAAGGAGAACGTCCCCATATCGTTTGGCTTCCGAAAGCTTGCGCAACGTCGTCCGCAGGAGCTCGGTCACGGCCGCGATGCACAGTCCGGTGATGATGAACAGGACGAGCGGGATCGCCGCGGAGGAGGGCGAACTTGGCATGAGGTACGTAGCGGCGAGAACGGACGCCGCTAGGGACGCAGCGATGCCGCACCCGCGACCGAAAAGCACAGATGACAGGAAGATGGCGGGCACGAACAGCAGAAGGGGGTAGGATCGAAGGTATTCGTCCGCCATCACCCTGGCAACGAAGGCAATGCCAACCAGGCCCGTCGTGAGGACGTATCGCACCCAGATCGGAAAGTCTGACTTGGCCGTGAAGAGGCGTTGCAGAAAGGCTTCCATTGGAGGCCAACGTGCCTCCTAGCCTTTTCCGATCAGGGATTGGGCCGTCGTGCGGGTATGTACCTGTGCGCGTCAGTGCGGAGACACTCAGGCAGCGCGCGCGTGACGGTTCTCGGCGCGGCGAGCTTGTCCGGTAGAACCCGCACCGGCTTGAACTCGGTTTCGGTTTCCACCACGCCTTCACAACCGGGGCACACAAAGCTATGGACGACCGTGGCGAACGGCTGTTGGCTCTCAAGCTTCGACATGAACCATCGCATCCCGATTCTGCATCTCATGCAGATGGGCGGCTCCAGTTCGGTGAGTGAGTGCTTCAGACGATCTACCATTTGGCCGAGTCCCTCGGGTGGAGGATAGCACGGCCAGGGGAAACGTCTGTATCATTTGGGACGCAAGCCGGCGCCGCAATTTTGATCGGCCTTTGCGACCGAGCTATCCTGCGCCAGCATGGAGGTGCGTGCGAGAGCCGCTCAGCGATCCGGACGGAGGTCCCGGTCCAACCTCCAGAACGGTCTCTTCGATCGTCCTTGGCCAGCGGCCCAAATCTAAAATGTCCCCCTATGCAAAGCCTAAAGTTGGCTCCGAAGTTTCAATATTCCCTCAGTGGAAGCGTGCTACGGTATCTCCACGGGGGACATACAGTTGGCCATCTACCGAATACTTCAGAACTCGCCTCTTGGGCCCGAAGAGATCACGCGGCTTTCAAAAGCCTACGAACAGGCTCTCCGCACGATTGGCGTACAGGACCGCAACGAGCCTCTCACGGAACTGATTGCCAAGAAGATCATCGAGATCGGGCAGACCGGCCTCAAGGACCCGTCTGACATCTGCGGTCGCGCCGTCGACGAATTTGGCCTGTCGAAAGGATGATTCCGCAGAAGGGGCGCGACCGACACACGAATCCGATGGCGGACCACGCTGCAGCGGATCGCGGGAACGGGTCAGCCGCGAGTAGAGCAGCTAACCCGGCGGCACGCCTTTTCCCTCGCTGAGCTCCCGGATCGTCCGGACGATCTCGTCCGGATGGAAGGGCTTCTGTAAAATGCGGCTGCCCGGCACGGGGCGTGGGGGACTGGGCGAGAAGCCGGTGGCGTAGATAACCGGCAGCTCCGGATCCTGCTCGCGGCAGCGTTCCGCGATCTGCCACCCATCGACTTGTCCGGGCAGCCTGACGTCGGTGACCAGCACGTCGGCAACGTGGCGCTTGCACCAGACCATTGCCTCCTCACCAGTGCTCGCGTGGACGACGTGATAGCCCGCATCCCGCAGCGCTTCGACGACGAATTCGCGGATCAGGGGGTCGTCTTCGACGAGAAGTACGCTCACTGGCGGCTCAATTAGGATAGCATCAGTTACGCATGTCGAACGATCCAACTGCGTAGTCGTTCCCGACGGCAGCGCGTCGGCGAGCGTACTGGAGGGCCGTTCAAGCGGTCTATGCCCTGAAAGCTCAGGATCATTCAGACGTCGCTCGGGTTCTATGATCTCTGCGCCGCGCACGGGAATAGCGGGCGCCGGCAGAGAGAGAAGCTCATTCGGTCTTGGGCATCCGTCTCTTGCCGCCGCACTTCGTGCAGCGGCCCGGAAAGACCCTACGGCCCGGCTCGGTCTCTTCCGTCGGTTGATGCCCAGTGCCACCGCAGGCGTCGCACTTGACCTCTGCGGCCCAGCCTTTCCTCACGCTTCGCCGGCGCCGGCGAAGAGCGTTGAGGGCGGGGTGGTGCGCGGCGGCGGTAGCGGCCTTGTGCTGCCGGGGGGCTTGCTCTTGGCGTCGTACCTTTTGGCCAGATCGAGCACCTTCTGCGTGTGAACGGGTCTGCCTTCTCCGCCAGATCGCGCGCCCGTTGCGCGAAGCCGCTGTAGAACTCTTCCATGACGCCAGCCCTGGCCTGGACGGTCGATATCCGGCCTGACGTAGGCGCTCGGAGACCGTCTTGAGATTGATGCCGAGAGCGAGTTCAGTAGTCTATTCCACAGGTACATCCGCGCACTTTGGCACTGCGCAGGAGCTCCGTAAACTGTCAACCATTCGCCGGTTGATTTCTATCGATAAGGGCTGTAGGCACTCCGCGAGCATCCTCTGCTCCCTGCGGCCCACTTCCGGCCTGGGCTCAGCGCCCTCAATTGCGCTGTGCGGTCCAGTAGCCTGAACAGTGCGCGTTTCCTGAATGACCGCTCCACGTCCCGCGCCCGGAATTGCTAGAGAGCCGGCCTGAACCGGAGGCGAATTTGTCCTGAACTGTCACCGACGCCCGAACTGCGCCGGAACGCGCCACGCGGCCTCTGAACCTGACCAAATTCGGATGCGTAACTATTCCGTCGGTGATGTTGACGGTGAAATTATAGGTCGCATCGCAAGATCCTCTTTGCGTCATGAAAGTGAGGTCCCAGGAGCCGTCGAATACAGAGCGGGCTTGCGCGACGGAGTGGAAGGCGACCAGGCAGCCCATGGCCGCCACACAGGTGAAAAGCTTCTTCATTGTTTGCTCCAAACTGTCTCCGATACATGGCGAGCGGAGCCGGCGAGATCAATGCGGCTCACTGGGGGCCGGAGGAGTGATGTCGGGCGCGGGTCATTTACGTCGTTCGCCCTTTACCCGGCAGCTTCCGGTCGAACCCGATAAGCAGACATCGCCAGCCGCGGCGAGTACGTCTCAAACGGGCCATGTGTGGACGGCCGTTGGCCGGAGCGGCCATGTGTTCGGCTTGTTTGCGGTTCGCGTGACCGCTGGCCATAATGCCCTCCGCAGATCCCGATCAAAAGCACGCATTCGGAGATGCCGTGGCCCGTGTGGGTTGTCAATCGCCGGATCGACCAGCGCTGCATTAAGTGCTGATCGTCCTTCCAACCGTTACGTCACCAGCATGCCCGGCGTAATCTCGTTTACGCCATGAGAGCGGCGGGTTCCTGGTAGCGTTCGTTCCTCGCCATCATCGCCCAGGCCATCCTGGCGAGCTTATTGGCAAGCGCGATGGCCGCGACCTTGGTGGGCCGCCCCGCCAACAATCGCGTGAGCCATGGCCGATGATCGGTGCCATGGATCTTTGCGTAGCGGATTACGGCGAGCGCCAGCCTTGAACAGGCACGCAAATAGCGATCGCCCTGCTTGCTGATGCTGCCAAGCTTGTCTTTACCCCCGCTCGAGCTCTGCTTTGGCACGAGGCCAACCCAGGCCGGCACTGACGCGGCGATGCCTGCCCTCGCAATCTCACAATGGGAGCCATCTCTCTGTATCGGTCGATCTTCTTGTCGAGATCATGCACTTCGCACATGGGCCGCCCCGTTGCGGGTCTACACGGTTCCTCAATTAACAAATGATCGTATTCCTAACGATGATGACCACGTGTGTCTGTCGCGCTACAGCAAATTCGGTGAGTTAGGGTAGCGTTTGGCACAGCTTTTGAAACCTGAGAGACTCGAAATGAAAAAGTTCCTTCTCGCGACTGTCGCTTTTGCCGCCCTAGCGGGTACAGCATCGGCAGCTGATATGGCCGCGCGTCCTTACACCAAAGCCCCAGCGATGGAGGCCTCGCCGATTTACAACTGGACCGGCTTTTACATAGGCGGTCACGTCGGCGGCGCATTCGGTGGCAACAATAACATTCTGGCCCCTGGCTTCACCGGCACAAACAGCAACGACGGTGTGTTCATGGGCGGCGCGCAGGTCGGTTACGACCATCAGTTCTCACCGAACTGGGTGCTGGGCATTGAAGCGAACTACAGCTTCCTCGATACCAATGACAATCCCTTCGTCAACCGTGGGCTCGGTTCGGTCACCGGTCGCCTCGGCTACACCTGGGGTCCGGCGATGGTGTACGTCAAAGGCGGTTATGCCTGGGCTGACTCCCGCCTTACGAACGGCTTCGGCGGCGGCACCTTCACCAACAACGGCGGCGGTCGCGACGGCTACACCGTAGGCGGTGGTCTCGAATACATGTTCGCCCAGAACTGGTCGGGCAAGGTCGAATACCAGTACTATGACTTCGGCACCCGGAACGCTCTCTTCACCAGCGCCGCTGGTGTTGTTACCGCCGTCGGGTTCCGCAATGACGAGCACACCATCAAGGCCGGCCTGAACTATCGGTTCAATTGGGGCGCTGCCTCGGCTTCTCGTTACTGACGGCTTACATGATAGACTGAAAGGGTCAGCCATACGGGCTGGCCCTTTCTCATAAGCGGGAATGAGTGGCGCGAGGATTGCGTATCTATCGGTGCTGGATCTGACCCGCTTCTGATGAAGTTCACTGGCGACTTGCGGTTCTCAACGGTCGCCGGCATCTAGGACGAGCAGACGATCAAGCGGCTCGTCTTTTCGCTCAGCTGGGGAACTGCTCTCGCCAGAGGATGCCGCCGTAAGAGCGCACGTCGGGCTGAAACAAGCTTGGCGATACATGACTGGCTCAACTCGCTAGGACTCCAGCTACCATGTAAGTGGTGTCGCCCTGACTGGACATGTCAGGCGATCAAGCGACTCGCCGCGACAGCTCCGAGCAGGCATTTGCTTTGCAAGAGAGGCGTGCACGTCGCTGACCTTACTGCCTCTGGACTTTCACCGGGTGGCCTCGCGAAGGCGGCCTCGGATCTGCCCGCAATCTTTGGCTTTCGAGTTTTGGTGTCCGCAACAGCAGTTTTCTGACGCTCCAGTCGTGAGAAAGCCTTGCTTGCTGAAAGAGCTGCAATCCTCAGCGACCGTATTCTTCCGGAGGCCCCGCGTTCTTCAGCTATTAAGCCGTAGCGCTTATACGATATGCTATGTGCCGAGACGTTGACCCTCGCACCGAAGCGGACGCGGCAATGCGTGAAGCCGCACGCTCGATATGCGCAGTTGAGCGTGCGAAATGGCTGCGCGTTGCCTTGGCATGGCTGGACCTTGCTCGTGCTGAGACTTCGCGTTCAGCCAAGATCGCTCCTCCGCTGCGAAAGGCTGATTGCGAAATGTCCAGCTGCTGATTCGCTATCAGTTTGTCGAGACCGAGCCTGATAGCGGTGCTTGTGCCCAAGATGCAGGTCTCAGGCGTGGAACCAGTGTGGCAGCGTTCTCCATCGAGCTCGGCCAGCCTTCTTGACTAATCCTCGCCTTCTTGGAAGTGCAGCGCCAAGGCTTCTTCTTTGCTCCGCCTTCAGTACACGGGACCGAAGATGTTCCAGTTCAGATAGCTCGGAGGCGAGCGCATCAAGATGCTGGCGGAGGACAGCCACGCGATCATACTTACTCATGGAACGCCCTAAATAATACTTACATTAAACAACCCAGCCCAGGC
This sequence comes from Bradyrhizobium sp. 25ACV, assembly GCF_054863005.1. NCBI lineage: Bacteria > Pseudomonadati > Pseudomonadota > Alphaproteobacteria > Hyphomicrobiales > Nitrobacteraceae > Bradyrhizobium > Bradyrhizobium sp. 25ACV. The sequence continues at coordinate 250,570 of NZ_JAVAYO010000003.1, read as the reverse complement.
AAAATAATAGAATGCAGTACAACCTGGGCACTAACATCCGTCAAGGTGCAATTCGCGAATAAGCGTAAAGCTGCAGAGGGCAGCTAGGAGCGTGGTGTTGGTCACATTTCGTGATTGAACCTCTTAATGATTTAATTTATTTAATTAGGGTTACATTAATATAGTGTCGCGGTTGAGCTCTGGGAGATTGCAATGCCTGAACAAGAAGACGACGACCGGCGCGAATTCCTGAAAACCTGCGGTAAGTTTGCCGTCGTAACGCCTCCGACCATCACCGCGTTGCTCTCAACCTCCCTCACCAGCACGGCAATTGCCCAGTCGGGCGGCAGCTTGGTTCATGGCCCTCGGGGCAACAACGGCTATGGCAATGGGGGCGGTGACGGCAGCCCCAACGGCAAGCCTGATAAGGATCGCTGATGCCTGAGGGGAAGAAAAATCCCGGGAACGCTTTGCCGATTGCCAAGTTTTCCCGATGCCCTTCCCCAAGGGCGACTCCGTTCGGCCCCAGCTTCATCCCCATCGCCCCCCGGAGCTGGGGCCATTTTTCACATGAGTTCCGAAACGAAAGGGGCCGCCAACTGGGCAGGCTCAGTTCTTCGTCAATGGCTTTTTTGCCTCCTCGGCCGCCATCTCAATAACCGGGGGCAGTTCGCCCGTGCGGTCCTTCAGGTCAGCTGCGCGCTGGATCAATCCGGACGCAACCTGCGGGTCCTTTGTTGTTTTGGCCATTCGCAGCAGCGTTGCTGCGGCCTCTCGGGCGAATGAGTTGTAGCGCGGCACGTGTTCTATCCCATCGAAGTCCCCATGGGATGATTCAGAAAGCCGGACTGCGTTCCGGTGCTCTGTGCAAAATGTACACAGCCGACAAAAAGGCCTCAGCTCTGGGGATCGCGGTCGAGGCCCCACAGCAGGCGATCCAATTTACGGTATTCGTTCCGAGAGCGCGGTGATTTCCCAGCGTTCCCACGGCCCGAGATTCACGTCGCGGAGCAGGGGCATTGCCCATGACTCAGCTGATTTATCCAAGTCCGACCGCGTTCGCGGCTCTAACCGAGAAGGCGATTTCGCCGGAACATGAAACCAGTCGGAACGAATTTTCTGGAGACCTCAAGCGCGCGGCTTTCGCAGCTTTCCAGCGCAATCTTCTGGGAGAGCATGACGTCTCCGACCGGCAGATTGCCACTCGGCGTGAAACACAGGCCGCGCGTAGGGCGGCCCTTCTCGTCGATCTCGCAGACGTTCGTCGACGCGCCCGCGTAGATCCGATATTGCCTGCCGGTGTCGCCACCGATGACCTCGAAATAGCCTTTTCCCGCGAACTGTGCACGCTGGGCCGGCGATAGCCACGTCCGCAAGAGCTGCAGCGAGCGGCCCTCCGGAGTTCGCTCGGCGCCATGTCTGATGAAGAGAGCCCGAATGGCTGTCGCCCGCCGGCGTTCATGTCGGCGCGATGGTCTGAAGCCAACATGGCCCGCGCCGATCACCCGCCGACCAGCCTGGGGAATTCCGCGTTCGGGTCAAACGATCGCATTTGCGATACTTGACCCGGACCCGTCCGGACCGCCGCGGTGAAGCCGGCATCGGTCAGTTCGTAGAACCGCCGCTCCGCCTTCGCGAGTTCTCGTCCGTCGTCTGGATTGAAAAAGTGACGGGTGTCACCGGTGCTGTCCATCACGATTTGGATCGCCATGATCGTCTTCCTCGGAATGATGATGGCTAAGGACTTGATCCAAGTATCCGCCCGAAGTCGCGAAGTTTCAAGACAAGAAGAGGTCAGCGCAACGCGCGGCTCCAAAGGAGAGCTATGCCGGTGACGCGGCGATAAGCCCGGCACAGTGAACCTGCTGCCGAGCGGTATTAATTCCGATCGTAATGTGAAGTGCGGGCTGTGGATTGTTGAGCGCTCCGAGCGGAGCATGTGCCGGAGAGCCAAGTAGGAACCATTGGCAGAAAGGAGATTTGGTTTACTAGATGCATTTCGAAGGGTTTACCTATGGCGATCGCTGCTTTTAGAGGAACAACGCCGCTGTTTCTTCCTGAACGTTTTTTCATCGGGCGGCTAGAAGGTTGGGCAGTGCTCGAAAGTTTAGTTGGTGGACTACTGAAGCGCGCAACGATTGCTGGTCACGGCGAACTAGATGCGGACAGTGATACAGTGCTTTTCATCGAGGCATATACATTTGACGATGGTCATAGCGACACTCTGCATTGGACGATCCGAAAGGGTGAAGAAGGCAAGTACACCGGCCTGGAAAACCGACTGGAAGGTGAAGCCATTGGGGAGCAAGCCGGTTGCGCATTCCATTGGAAATACACGCGGGATACACCGCAAGGGGACGGCAAATCGTTCAAGTTGAATTTCGATGATTGGTTTTATGGAATCGATGAGCGAGCTTGCATAGTCCGCGGCCGTGCTGGTCGTGCTGGCATCCCGTTTGCGACGGCGCACGTTACTTACCACAAGCTTTAGCTTCGCTGGTGTCCGCCACTGCCACGGTGCCTGGCCGGCGCAGGAACGGTGAGCTCTTCTGGCGCGAACTCTTCATTGCACTGATCGCAGCGGCGCGGGCTTTTGAGCATCAGCGCATTGACTCACGCAGTTGTGGCTAATTCGGTGGGCGTTCATGTTGCGCTGAGTGGCGAAAGGCCGAAATGGCTGCGCGCCACTTTCGTGCTGCATGCGATCACGCCGATGCCGTCAGCGAGCCACGTCGTTCTGCACCAGATCGGATGCGGTAATCGGCGACATCAAGGATCGGGAGGCGCGGCGGGCGTAACCGGCCTGATGATCTTGAAGGGCCCCGACCTGCAACATCGTCGGGGCCTTATGATCTATGAGATGGAAAAAGACCGCCCGCAGGCGGTCTTTTCAGTGCAAGGCACCGGGCCACAATAAATCGGGATTAAAAGTACTCGGCCCGAACTGATTACAGCTAACCATCGTTCAGCGAGCGCTGCCTCACAAATATAGTTGCAGTTCTGAAATAGAGCCGAGTGCGCCGCGGCCTAAGTATTTGCGCGCTTTCAAGCGCTGCATAGCTGATTTCGCGACCAAAGAAAAACGGCTCCAGTTGTGGGACTGGAGCCGTGACCTTCCTAAAGAGCGCCTCGACTTTGGGGGGCTTAGAGGGCTCGGAAGAGACCATCATTCTGCGCTTCTTTTCACTGTCGTCAATGCTCAGGAGACCAAACGAAAAGTAAGACGATTGCGCTGTCATCTAAACCAGTCAAAACACCGGACTATCAGTCGTCACTTTAATCTGCGAGACTTTTAATCCGCCACAAACAACGGCTTGCGAAGAACAAGCCCGAAGGAGATTCGCAGTGGAGAAGGTGCGACGCTTGCGCGCGAAGGGTTCGCTCTGCCGTCAACAGGCCGCGTACAACAGCATAACAAATGGAAACTCCTCGCGGACGCGGAATGCTGGGAGCACTTGGCTGAGCTTGAGCTGTCGTCCCACTTCCGGGAATGCAACGTCGGTCGCTCGACCAGCTCGCTTGATCCGGCCGGGTGAGAAAGCTCCTGCCACACGAAATCGGTCCAATGGGCCAACTCTTCAAACATCGCGGGCGTGCAATGGGTAACCGTAATCGTGCGTACAACCGTGTCGTCCTGTGCCTGCGCGCTCAGGCGCTTCTTTCTCAGCTTGCCGAACTTGAGACCCTTCGAGGCCGAGTGCGAGAGGCCGAAGAGAGTATAGCTCTCGATCAATCTACAAACCCGGTGAAGTCAACGATTCACTGATTGATGGCAGGTCGCCCGCCGAGGCCATCTGTGGGGCAACCCGGGGGCTCGTAGGCACTTCAGGTCCTCGCCTCCTGAGCGCATCGCGCTACCGCTCGCCCTGATACGGCCCGTCCCGTCGCTTCGATACCAGCCCTTCAAGTGCTAGTTTGCAGGCAGCGCGAAACAAATCAGGCCCAAGGTTGCCGCGCTCAAAGGGATTAATGAAGGCACCTTCAGTACGACGGGCCAGCAGACGCTCCAAGTTCGTCTTCCGCATCGACAACGAAAGCATGCGGAGGTCGTCACCGCCTTCGGCAAGAATGTCGAAGGCACAGAAACTGCACTTCCCGTCATGGCCTGGGCAGCAGATCGGGAGCGATGTCGGTCCTACCGCTGTCGGCAATAGCTTGCTCCACTGCCGATGCGAGCGCATCAAGGTGTTCGGCTAATCCAGCAAATAGCTCGCACTTCTTGGGATCAGTCGCCAAGTCGCGAATAAGGGCGCACTCAGTGGCATCTCGGCGAAGCCTTTCGGACCGTGCCTGCATATCTTTCAGAGCCAGCCGCCGTGTTCCTTTAAAGGATTCCCGGTCACAAGTGAACACAGCGATATCGCCGACTGGGACTAGCCTCCAATTGCATGGCGCTCCTCAACGCCAGCCGTCGGACCGCCTTGGCCCGCACTGTCCCCTCCAGCCCCAGGGGGCCAAGGCTGGCCCGAGGGGGCTTGCAAGCATCAAAGTGAGAGCCTGCCATCCCGATCGTTAGGAGCGATGCCGCGAATTGGGAAACGCAAGACCTCAGACAAGAGCATCGCACGGCAGCTCAGCAAAGCAGCAGATGGGGAGCGCCCACGCTGCGCTTCACATTGATCCAACCTCAACGGCGTGGGCGCGTCGCCGTCGAAGTATGGGACCTTGCCCGTCGGGTAGCCGTGCTGCCATCTAAGGAGTAAGGCCGCCTCAGTTACCGCCCATCCCTTGATCTATCTTAAGCGGTATCGGCTTTCGGGGCAGACCATCGGGCCATGCCCGATCCCAGCAAACCGACTGAGGATAAGGAAGCGAAGCCGTCCCGCTTGGACGAGGCGCGGCGCGTCATTGAGGAGTACGCCGCCGATCTCCGTGAGATCATCAGAAAACTAGCCCGCAAGTTGCACTGACGACGCCCGGGACGGCGCGAGAAAGAGTTCGTTAGCTTTCTTGTGGCTTGCTGAGGGCGTGCCGATTACCGCCGATTGCGGCACATTGGAATGGGAATGCCGGCCCCGGCTGTTTACCCCAATCCTGCGGCTGAGGCCGTTTTGAACTTTCGCACCCATCGTTCAATACGGTTTACAACCATGTTTAGGGGCATTGCCATCGCGCTATTTGGAATGGGCATCTTTTCGCAGCTTGATCGAGCGTTCTTCTATGGCCGCAATACCGACGCTGCGCTCAAGCTTGCGCGGGAGATTGGCCGAGGCTTTGGGCTGTAGGTCAGCCGCGCTGCGCTCAAGATCGCTCGGGACTATTCTATTTCTTCAACAGCAGCCCCAATGTTCGCGCCATGCGCCTCACCGATCCGGCGTGGCGGCCAAGTTCGGCGGCTACGCGTTCGATCTGCTCTCACGCGGGGCGCACGCCCGGCGGCGACGGATCTGGTCGATGAAGATGTGAAGCGCCCCTTACGACAGATCTTCGTTCCTCCTGGCATGCCTCGGCACACTGACCTCGCCGGACGTTGCGCTGAATGATCTCCGTTCACGAGACCGTCGCGACGCAGCCGCTGGTGCCGATGGCCATGCCAACATCGCAAGTTCGACAACTCGGCGAAGCTCTCCCGACGTGGCGCCGGCCTGCGGCAAGTTCATCATGGCGTGCAGAACGCCGAGAAAGTGCCAGGACAGACCGTCGATGTCGGACGCCGGTGCCAATTCTCCGCTTGCGACCGCCTCGCGCAAAATTCTGCTGAGGATGGCGCGCTGCCCCATGAGTCCCTCCCGCGCGACCGCTTGGCTTGCCGGTGGCAGATCAGCCATTTCGGCGCAGGATCGAGCGAGCATGCAGCCGGCAGGACGCGCCGTCTTGTCTCCGGGCAGGAATTCGTGAAACAGAGCTTCGAGTTGTTGGCGCTTCGTCCCGGCGTGAACCGCATTCATCCGCTTCAAGACGCGCTGCGCGTACGTCGAAAGAACTTCCTGGAACAACCCGTCCTTGTCCCGAAATCGCTTGTACATGCTGGAGCGTGACAGACCCATCGCCATCGTCAGTTCATCGATCGACGACGCTGCGTAACCGTGGCGCCAGAAGACCTCCATCGCGGCGGTGATCACGGCGCTGTCATCAAATTGGGGCTTTCCGCTCATCGGATTCTCGCTTGACATCTTGGAACGATCGTTCCAAAAAATATTATGGACTGATCGTTCCAAGATACCTAAGGATGCTCAAATGCTCAAGCCCTCCCAGCCCAACGGCAACCGACCCCGGATCGCCATCGCCGGCGCCACTGGTCGCGTTGGATCCGCCCTGATCGCAAGCCTGGCATCCGAACCTCTCGACCTGGTGGCGCTGAGCCGAAAGCCGGATGCTGGACGCTTGCCCTCCGGTGTTTCTCTCGCGGCCGTGGACTTCGATGTGCCCTCTACTCTCGACGAGGCACTGCGGGGCGCCGATCGGCTTTTCCTTGCCCACGCCACGTCACCTCGGCAGGTCGCCAACGAGATCGCATTGATCGACGCAGCCGTCGCCGCTGGCGTCGGTCAAATCGTGAAATTGTCCACGATGGGTCCGCCCTCAAGGTTGCACCCGATGGACTGGCACATGCAGATCGAGGCGCATCTCGCGACCCTCGACATCGGCTACACCGTTTTGCGACCAACAACCTTCGTCGACGTCTTGGCGCGGGCCGGCGCTCAAGTTGCCGATGACTCGTGGGGCGGCGCGGCGGGCGATGGAATGGTCAACCTGATCGACACGCGCGATGTCGCCGATGCCGCACGCGTTGCTCTTCTGGATGACGCGCACCCGACTGCTCAGCGCGCCTATCACCTGACTGGGCCAAGGGCCGTGAGCATGCCTGAGGTCGCCGAAGAAATATCCAAACTACTTGGTCGGACCGTCACATATCAGCAGCGAAGCCCTGCGGAGCAGCGCGAGAAGCTGCTCGCCTCGGGACTGAACGAGTTTGTTGCTGACTTGCTGCTCGGATTGGATCGCCTCTTTTACCAGTCGGCGCTCGCTGAAACGACCTCAACGGTCAAGGAATTGACGAGCCACGCCCCGCGATCTGTCGCGGGTTGGCTGAGCGAAAACATCTCGAAGTTCCGCAAATAGCGAGGTTGAGAAGGCCAGTTTGGCACCGCATCCTCGCCGAGAAGCCGAAGTAAGGCTGCCTCAGCGGGGGCCATGTTCTCCTGATCAGAACAACCGCTATAATATATAGATCCTCCTTTGTTCCCTGCGCGTGTATTTATAAGCGGAACACTTTACTTCCAATGTCAGTTGCAGGCCCATCGGCGAAGTTGCGCCTCGTCTGACGGAGGTCCGCTCATTGCGGCAGAGCGGACTAGATTTGCTCAATCTGAGTTCTTCGCATCTCGACCCAAAGTGGACGCAAACAAATCAGCTATGATGCCATCCAGAGGGATCCTTGTAGACATTCTTCAGAAGCGTGCTGTCTCCTCTCGTGTTGGGAAACTTCTATGCCACATCACAACCTGATCGCACGGCTACTCGCCGTCAGTCTCGTCTCCAAGCAAGACCGAGAGGCCCTCAGAAACTTGCGCTATACAGTCAGGAACTTGGCGGACGGTGAGTATGCCGCCCGTCAAGGGGAGCGACCTTCGAGCTGCACTGTCGTGAAGGCGAGCTTTCTATCTCGTCAGAGAGTCGTCGCAGAGCGAAATCAAATTTCTTCCTTCTACGTGTCCGGCGACATGCCGGATCTTCACGCCTTGCACTTGCCGATTCTCGATCATGACTTTTGTAGCGTGGGAGCCTCCACGATAGCCTTGGTAAAGCACTCCGATCTTAGAACGATGCTCGAAGGATCAACGGGGCTATTGAACGCATTCTGGCGTGAGACCCTCATCCAAGGGGCCATCCACAGGGAATGGGTAGATAACTTGGGCTCGCGGCAGGCGCTACCGCGGGTTGCTCACCTAATTTGCGAGATTGTTGCCCGCCTCGAGTTCGTCGGTCTCGTCCAGAACAACGCTTTCACCTGTCCCCTAACCAAACCGGACCATACAGGAACTTCGGCGCCAAGCACTCATCGACTGGCAAGGCCGAACCATCGAACTGCGCCAACGTGAAGAACTTGAAAATATCGCGGAATTTGACCCAAATTATCTTCATGGAATAAAGCAGCCGCACCCTTAAGGTGGAGATACCGTTACGTCCTGGGTGGATTCGGTGGCTACATAACCCGGAGTGGGCCGCCCAGTGCCGTGCGACGACCTCCAACGCCGGATCGATCAGTTCCGCCGCGCCGTCTCGAACAACTTTGACGCGCTAAACCACGGAGCGGCTCAAGTCCGGGCTGGCTGAAATAGAGGCCCGAAAGGCCGCGCTCCACCGGAGCGGAAGTAACGCCGCCCGTTGATCTCTCAAATAGCGCATCCAAGTCCGGGCGTTGCCTTGCCCCAGACGGGAAACGGAATGGCGCGCATATGATGAGATCCTGGATTTTGCGGGCTTTAGGTCGAGGGTTCCCAAATCGCCACGGGCGTGCAACGATAGGCACTGTAACCCGTGGTGGTGGTGATATGCAGACTGCCGAGCAATGCCGGAAGTTGGCATCGGCCTATCGGAGCAAGGCTGAGGTCGCTGGGGTATCGCCCAGGACGGCCAATGTGCTCAAAAACATCGCCAATAGTCTTACAGGACTCGCGAAGCAGTATGAGATGCTGACCGAGATCGCGCACGAAGAACAGTCGCGACGCGTGAAATAAGGCCGCCTCATTCTGCGACCTCTTTCACTCAGCCAGACGTTGACTTCCCCCTTTTGATGCTGTGGACGGCTCCTCCACCGGCACGAGGGTGCCAAGGTATGGGCGCCGTTTTTTAGGCTCCCACGATTCGGAGGAGCAGCCTATGCAGTCAATTTCGACGATCGGTCTGGATATTGCTGAAGTCGGTCTTTCAAGTGCATGGCGTCGATGCAGCCGGGCAAGTGGTCATACGGCGTCAACTCAAGCGGCGTTTCGTGCTGTCCTACTTTGAGAAGTTGCCGCCGTCCCTGGTGGGTATCGAGGCTTGCGCATCATCGCATTATTGGTCCCGTGAGTTGCAGGCGTTGGGACATACGGTTCGATTGATGCCTCCGGCCTATGTGAAGCCGTACGTCAAGCGGCAAAAGAACGACAGCACCGACGCGGAGGCGATTTGCGAAGCGGTCACGAGACCCAACATGCGGTTCGTGCCGACCAAGACGGTCGAGCAACAGAGCTGTCTGATGCTTCACCGAGCGCGCCACCTCTTCATCCGCCAGCAGACTGCTGTCATCAATTCAATCCGTGCCTATCTTGCCGAGTTCGGGATTGTCGCCCCGGTCGGGCGCCGGGGTGTCGAGCAGTTGCTGGAGGTCGTCGCCGATACAGCTGACCGCCGTCTCCCGGAGGTGGCCCGCGCATGTCTTGCTGCTCTCGGCAGTCAACTGCGGGGGCTGAGGGCCCAAATCCTGGAGTTCGACAGGCGCATTGTCGCCTGGCATCGATCGAGCGCGAGGAGCAAGCGACTGGACGCGATCCCTGGTGTCGGTCCGGCGCTGGCAACGGCGCTGGTCGCGAGCGTCGCTGATGCCAAGGCGTTCCGATCGGGGCGAGACTTCTCGGCCTGGGTTGGGCTCGTGCCGAAGCAGAACTCGAGCGGTGGCAAGGACAAGCTTGGCAGCATCAGCAAGAAGGGCGATCGCTATTTGCGCAGCCTGTTCACGGCGGGCGCACTCGCCGTGATCCGCTATGCCAAGATCCACGGAACGGGGCATCGACCCTGGCTCTCCGCATTGCTGGCGCGGCGCCCCACCAAGGTCGCTGCCATCGCGCTCGCCAACAAACTCGCCAGGATGGCATGGGCGATGATGGCCAGGAACGAACGCTACAAGGAACCCGCCGCTCTTACGGCGTGAACGAGATCACAGCCGGTCATCCGGGTGTGACGTAACGGTTGGGAAGGACGAACAGCACTAATGCAGCGCCGGTCGATCCGGCGATCAGGACAACCCACATGGGCCATGGCATCTTCGAATATCGGGACCTGATCCGCGGAGGGCATTATGGCCAGCGGTCATGTGGACCGCGCAAACAGGCCGAACACATGGCCGCTCCGACCAACGCCGCAAAGTGAAGATTCTCCTTGCCAACCAGGAGCCGTCCACACATGGCCCTTAGCTGAACAACGCTGAGCCAATTCGGAAGTCGGCTATCGGCTGCGAAGCTGACGCGGCGCCACCCTTGCCTCGACCGCCGCTTTTGACCGCAGACAAGACATCTATGTGTCTGCCTCGTTGGAATGGAACACCCGGCGATAGTGGGATCGGATATCACCCTCGCACTCACATGCACGCTGCTGAATCATGTCGAGGTCAAGAATACGAATGTGGCCCCTGGCATAAGTGATCATTCCAGCTTTTTGGAGATCGCCGGCCACCTCGGTGACGCTTGTGCGCCTTACTCCCATCATTTGAGCCAGAAAATCCTGAGTAAGCGGAATGTCCGCTCCCGCCAGATCCTGCATCCGCAGCAGCCATTTACACGTTCGTGCCTGAACCGAATGCAGAGCGTTACAAGCTGCTGTTTGCTGCACCTGCGCTAAAAAGAACTGATCGTATTTCACGAGCAACCCGCGAAGGGCTGGCGCCGCATCCGCGATCTCTCGCAATCGGTCAGAGGCGATAACCGATGCGTCGCCCGGCACCTGCATGACGACGTGGTTTAGCGATACCTTGTCATCGAGCGCCTGCAATCCGCCGAAAACTCCGTCTTTTCCGATCATGCCGGTTTCGATGGCACCGCCGCCGATGGTTTCGACAACGCACGAGATAATACCGCTGTGAGGGAAGTAGACCTTGTCTATAGTTGCGTGTGTTTCGGCAAGAACCTCGCCATGGGCCAAAGCTTTAACAACCAGGTCGGACGAGATTCGACCGAAAAGTTCAGGGCTGAGCCTGTTTAGAAGAAAGTTCTTTCTGTGCGGCACCGAGTGCGCTCCTCTGCCATTCAGGCGGGAGCAAATGCACTCTCAGCTATCGGCGCCCATTGGTGTAGCCGATAATCTTCAAAGGGTAGGCCCGGGGACGACAAAGCAAGCTTTAGTTCCTCTCTTTGGCGGAAATAAAGGCAAGTTTGCTATGTCAGGAACCGGACATAAGGCGTAGGGTGATCCATCACCGCCCGACGCTTGGCATCTATCGGTGACTGAGAGTGCTTCACGCTCCCGCCTGGATCGGGAAGGCCCCTGCCATGGAAGCAGGCCGCTATTTTTTCTCCATCCTTGATGGCAAGTTGATCGTCGATACCGTTGGCGAATTTTGCGCAAGCCATGAGGATATGCGCGAGCAAGCCATAAGGACGGCCGGCGAGTGCCTGCGGGACTTGGCCGCCAAATATCCCGACGGCTTGGAATGGCAACTCATCGTCACGAACGCGAGCAATGATGCTGTGTTGCGGCTTCGCTTCACGATGAGCGAACCCCCTCCCGCGCTGCGGTGAGGTATGTACACCAGATGCGAAGAGCTGGACGAGAAGGCTGCACATTACGGCTGATAGCAACTCGTTTCACTGATAAGCAAATTTTAGACGGGATCGACCGACTGATCGCGCAGATGACGAGTGAAAAAGCCGTTATCCACGTCACGTCGGAGAAAAAATAGAGTTGTGTCTCCTACCGGACCGACGATCAAATTTGGCAGGAATTAACCTCCAAGAAGAACCGCCCATCACCCGAACGGGAAAAGGAGCGCGTCATGGAGAGACGTCGTTTCAAGCAGGTCACCACGCTGGATCATCGCCTCGAAGACCAGGCAAATCGCCTACGGAAAGAAGCGCGTGGCTCTCCTCCCGGCATCGAGCGCGATCGCTTAATTCGCCGGGCAAGGCAGGCCGAAGTCGCTGCGCGTATTGGCGCGTGGCTTTCGTCTGCGGGGCTGCAACCACTAAAATGATGCGGCCCGATCTACTCATCTTTAGGCAGCGCTGATGTGGCTGGCGTTAGTCGCCGGCTTGGTCAACTTACTCGTCTGGTAAGCGCCTCCGCGGTCGAAATGGACGTTGTCCATGCCTGCTACCAAGCCAAGCGTTGCGATCATCGGCACAGGTATCCGGACCTTATCCATGATCTCTCTCGATCTCCCAAATACCGAAACAGCCCTTGAGCTCGGCCGCAAGCTTGCACTGGAAACGGGGCGGCAGGTGACGGTGAGAGATCAAGAAGGGGTCATCCTTAGCGTATTCGAGCCCGCGACTCCGAATTAAGAAGGACGTCTAGGCTATACGGTTAGGTTGGCCGCTTCTGGCGTGCGCCGTGAAAAGGCGGCGCTTTCCAGTGGGTGCAAGCCCCACCCGGCAAACGCTCCATGGAAGCAACCGGAGCAGCTATGGAGGTAACGAAGTGGCTGAAGCCTTCGGATATGCCCTGTACGACAAGATCAGCCGCGAAGACATCCTGGCCCATGCTTATGCCCAGTGCCGCTCCAACAAGGGCGCACCGGGTGTGGACGGTCAGGATTTTGCGGACATCGAGGCGTATGGGGTGCAGCGGTGGCTTGGCGAACTGGCGCTTGCGCTCAGGGAGGAGACTTACCGACCGGACCCCATCAGAAGAGTGTTCATACCGAAGGTCAACGGCAAACTCAGGCCGCTGGGCATCTCGACCCTGCGTGATCGGGTCTGCATGACAGCAGCGATGCTGGTGCTGGAACCGATCTTTGAAGCCGACCTTCCACCAGAACAGTACGCCTACCGTCCCGGGCGCAACGCCCAACAGGCGGTGGTCGAGGTGGAAGCGCAGCTGTTTCGTGGCCACCCGGAAGTCGTGGACGCCGACCTCGCGGACTACTTCGGGAGCATTCCGCATGCCGAACTTCTAAAGTCGGTAGCGCGCCGGATTGTTGATCGGCGCGTGCTGCATCTGATCAAGATGTGGCTGGAATGCCCCGTGGAAGAAACCGACGACCGAGGAAGGAAGACACGCACGACCGAAGCCCGGGACAACCGGCGCGGCATTCCGCAAGGGTCACCCATCTCCCCATTGCTGGCGAATCTCTACATGCGCCGGTTCGTGTTGGGATGGAAGATGCTCGGGCTGGAGCAAAGCCTCGGCTCTCGCATCGTGACCTACGCCGACGACCTCGTGATCTTGTGCCGGAGAGGCAAAGCCGAAGAAGCCTTGCAGCAACTGCGCGAGACATGAGAAAGCTGAAGCTCACGGTCAACGATGAGAAAACACGAATCTGCAAGGTCCCGGAAGGAGAGTTCGACTTCTTGGGCTATTCGTTCGGGCGAATGTATTCTGCGAGAACCGGCCAGGCCCGCCTGGGTTACCGGCCATCGCGGAAGAGCATCAGGCGCATGGTGGAGAACATTCATGCGCTGACCGCCCAATCGGGGACATGGCAAGACACCACAGAGCTGGTGGGCAAGTTGAACCGCACGCTGCGCGGATGGGCGAACTAACTCAATGTAGGCACCGTCACCAAAGCGTATCGGGCGATCGACAACTACACCGCTGTGCGGTTGCGCCGGTGGTTGCGCTTCAAGCACAAGGTCAGGCCGACGCAAGGGCGGGACCTATCCACTCTCGCACCTCTACGGGTACTTCGGGCTCGTACGCCTAACCGCGCTTGGGCGCGACCTGCCGTGGGCGAAGGCGTGAGGTCTTGTCCGAGAGCCGGATGCGGGAAATCTGCCTGTCCGGTTCGATGAGCGCGATGTGGAAACGGAGCCAAGGGTGAACCACTAAGGCACCGCCAGACGAAAGAGGCGGCAAACAGATATGTTCAGCCTACCGCCACCGCGCCACATCTCGACTCTACCTTGAGCCGAAGATGCACCAGCCGAATTCCATGTCGGCTATCGTCAGAAGACCGGACATTGCCGCGTCCACCGCCGATCCCCCGTCCTAACTTGTAAGCTCAACTGACGAGCTGCCTCGGCAACACCATCACGATGTTGATCTCCCGCTCCAGTATCTTTGAGGGCAATGATCGATATGTGCAACGCAAATTCATCCTCGATCTTGGCGGCGGTGTCCTCGTCCTTGGCGTAAGACGAACAGGATGTCCCCATCGACTTCATCGAACCGCATGCCTGCGAACAGACGGTCGAACGTCCTTGCGCCGACGATTAGCGCCATGCGAGCTTGGATGGGTTGGTCATGGATATCGGTGAGTTGCATACGTCGAATATGGGGCCAAAGCACGCCGTGACAAGTGTTCCGAACCTTGTGCTCAGGCTCGATCTTTCTTCGGAGCCGCCATCACCGCGCGACGGCCTTGCAGCGTCTTTGCTCATGGCGCTCGCATCCATACTTGCGATCGTTAAGGAACTCGTTACTAGTCGCTGTCACCATTTGCTGTATTAGGTCGCCATAAGCGGCCGGTTCGATACTTCGATACGCCCGGTTAGCGGTCTCTTGAAGGAGAGGCCCAATGTTTAAGGGCTTCACGGTGGCAGTTGTGGCGCTGATTAGCACAGCGCAGTTGGATCGATATCTAACCAACGGTCGGTACACCGACGCGGCCACGGATATGCTGCGGCAAATCAGGCACGCGTTTGGGTTTTAGATAATTCCTTTTAGCGCGGAGGCGCGTGATGGACATTTCATGGGCCGATCTCGATAGCGATCAAAAACGCGCCATTGCGATATTGGGAGCCGGGCTTTCCATTGGACTCTGCGACCCTCTTGCCCTCCTGACGTTAAGGCGGCTCGGCCTAATCATAGGGTCCCATTTGACGGCAACCGGCCACAATCTGCGAAGGGATGCCGTTGTGAAGGGTGTCGCAGGCTAAATTCGTTGCGGGTGTTCATTAAGACTAGGATCGAAGATGCCAAGCGCAATCGAGCTTATTGTGGACGGTTACGTTCGCCTCAATGACAGGTTAGCTCTCGACGATTTGCGCATACAGCGCCGGAAGCTGGCCGTTGACCTAAAGGCACGGACCGGCTTTGACTGCCGGACAACCATTCAGAAGATCGAGGAAGATATCATCGTGATCGAGGCTGGGCTGGCGCAGCTAGATGATGCGGCGAAGACCTAACCGCCCCAGGACCTTTCGCGCTCGACCTAGATCATCCGCTCCTTGGCGACCCGCAAACTGCGAATGTAATAGCCTTGCCCCTGAACGGCTGCCTTGATCTCGTCGCTGACTTTGAGAACTCGTTTTCTGCTCTTGCGCCACCTATTCGGAGAGCAAATTACGGGTATCGCAGAGCCCGTGCTTAGAACGAGAAAGTCGCGCCTCTCATTGCGATAGACATCAAACACCTTGCGTCCCCGCTGTTCGTATGAAGTAAGCTATGAAAGTATGTTTCGGCCGTATCAATGGATGAGCTTAGTATCTGAAATGCTTCTGCGGGTGATAAATCTGCAACGTGCGCGACTTTTGCTTCGCCGCGTTCCGGAATTTGAACGAACTGATGCAAAGGCCGGACCGACCATCGGGTGGTAGTAAGAACCTACCGAATTCCGCCGCAACTGCGTGAGCAAATGCGCGGATGCTCGAAATCCCCCCGCTGTGATCATTGCGAAGAAGAGTTCGCGCCCGAAGAGCTAACCGTTCTCGCGCCACCGGCTGGTGACGGCGAGTTGATCTGCGCTCGGTGTATCGAGATCAAGCTCCGTCGGGCTGTCGCTAAGCTGGCGCGTGGTGATAACTGATGCTGGAGGCCCGTTGCGGATGAACGCCTTGGCGTTGCTCCCGTTGCCTCCCGATACCATCGCAAATTCCAAGTTGGCTGGGCGCCTAAAATATTCGTTGTAGCGTCCCTCTCCGTATAGCGCGGTGAGCGGCCCGATCGGGCTGCATTGAAGAAACGAGAGCAGCGCCAGGACGAGTGGATCAAGACCGTCCCGCCCGCTCCTCGGCGTTCGAGACAGGCAGCGAATGTGCAGCAGCTCGGGTGAAGCCGCGAATCAACGGGCGGGGCGTGGCTCGACCTAAAGTCGTCATTGCGGTTAGCCGGTTGTCCCGGTACTGATCGACTCACTACCATAACCGCTCAGTCATTTTCCCGCAGCCCTTCGATTTTACTATGCAATTTGTCGCAAACGGCCCTGATATCCCCGATCATCTCTTGGAGGCGCATGAGGAAGGTCGCGTTATCTTCTTTTGCGGCGCTGGAATTTCGTATCCGGCAGGGTTGCCAGGATTTGCTGGGCTAGTAGACGACATCTACAACCGCCTCGGCACGAAACGCACTGCCATTGAGGAGCAAGCTTACGGCCGAAGTCAGTTCGATGCCACGCTCGACCTGCTAGAGCGTCGAATGCCGGGACAACGTCTTGCTGTGCGGCAAAAGCTGCCTGAAGTACTGAAGCCAAAATGGCACCGCAAGGGTGCAACGGATACGCACACAGCTTTGCTAGAGCTCGCTCGCTGTCGTGACGGCGCTGTCCGCCTAGTGACAACGAACTTCGACCGCATTTTTGAACGAGTGAAGAAACGCCCGGGCAAGGCTTTTAATTCGTTTGCAGCACCTATGTTGCCAATACCAAAGAACAGTCGTTGGAACGGGGTAGTCTATCTCCACGGCTTACTTCCCGAACGAGGGGACGATAGCGCGCTTCATCGCCTAGTACTAACTAGTGGCGATTTTGGTCTCGCCTACCTGACCGAACGTTGGGCCGCACGCTTCGTCGGCGAACTGTTTAGAAACTACGTAGTTTGCTTTGTCGGATACAGCATCAATGATCCAGTGCTTCGTTACATGATGGATGCATTGGCTGCGGATCGGATGCAAGGCGAGGTCACGCCGGAAGCCTATGCTTTCGGCGATTGTAGACCAGGGGATGAAACCAGACAGCAAAACGAATGGGAAGCAAAGGGAGTCATTCCCATTCTGTACGACGTGCCCCCCGGCGGACACGATCATTCCGCACTACACAAAACACTGAAAGCGTGGGCTGAAACGCACCGGGACGGCACGCTTGGCAAAGAAAGCATCGTCGTTGACTATGCTTTGGCGAAGCCGTCCGCGAGTACGCGGCAGGATGACTTTGTTGGACGACTGCTTTGGGCTGTTTCCCATGAGTCTGGATTGCCTGCGAAGCGCTTCGCAGAATTCAACCCGGCACCCGCTCTCGATTGGCTAGAAGCGTTTTCAATAGATCGATACGGCCATGCCGATCTGAGCCGCTTCGGCATTTCACCTAAGAAAAAGGCCGAGGGCAAGCTGCAGTTCAGCTTAATCCGCCGACCTGCGCCCTATTCCCACGCACCTCTGATGGCGTTGGTGTCGCATGGAGCTGAATGCGGCCATTGGGACGACGTCATGTTCTATTTGGGGCGTTGGTTGGTACGTCATCTGAACGATCCCTCTTTGATCATCTGGGTGGCTGCACAAGGAGGCCGATTGCACGATCGCTGGCTGTTGCAAATCGACCACGAGCTAAACCGCGTTGCCGGCTTGCAGCGTGACGGCAAATCCGCCGAGATCGATGATATTCGGACCAGTGCGCCGAATGCGATCGCCGGACCGTTGATGCAAATTCTGTGGCGGCTGCTACTCACAGGAAGAGTAAAGTCGCCTTTGTTGGAGCTGGACCTTTATCGCTGGAACGATCGTTTGAAACGCGATGGTTTAACGGCTTCTCTACGAATTGAGTTGCGCGAACTACTGTCGCCCAAAATATCCCTAAGAAAGCCATTTCGATGGGGCTCGGAGCAAGATGTTGAGCAACCGACGCGCGTAAAGGATTTGGTGGACTGGGAACTAGTCCTTACCGCAGACCATGTCCATGCCTCCATTAGCGATTTTACCCATGATACATGGCGCGCGGCGTTGCCAACCCTTATCGGTGACTTTCAGCAATTGCTGCGAGATGCGCTAGACTTGCTTCGTGAACTGGGCGCAGCGGATGAGCGCAGTGATCACTCCCATTGGGATTTGCCGTCGATCAGCCCGCATTGGCAGAACCGTGGTTTCCGAGACTGGGTGGTGTTGATTGAGCTGCTGCGAGATGGATGGCTCGGCCTGCGAAAACTTGCGCCCAGACGCGCGCAGCAGATTGCGTTATTATGGTTTGAAGAACCTTACTCAACGTTCAAGCGGCTGGCGCTCTTCGCCGCTACTCAAGAGGATTGCGTCGACGAGATTAAGTGGGTTGAGTGGCTGATATCAGAAGAAAGATGGTGGCTTTGGACGGTCGATGTGCGACGCGAAGTCATGCGTTTGCTCGTTCAACAAGGTGCGAACCTTTCGCAAGAGTCTCAAGCTAAACTCGAGGATGCGATCCTTGCTGGTCCGCCTAGGTCAATGTATCGCGATGACCTTGAGCCGGAACGCTGGAAGTGGCGGGTTGACCACTCTGTTTGGTTATACCTAGCGAAGTTGCGCGAAGGAGGGGCGCAACTTGGAACGAGTGCAGCGAGTCACTTCGATGCGTTATCAGCGCAATATCCCGATTGGCGCCTTGAGGATAATCAATCGGATGAATTCTCGCATTGGATGAGCGGCACCGGTGATCCCGATTACGAGAGTCGGCGTTACGTCGAAGCTGCGCCGCGCAAGCGAAAGGAGCTCACAGAATGGCTCAAGCAAGCCAAGCCGGAGTCTGAGCGGCGTTACGATGCAGAGGACAATTGGCGTGATATCTGTCGCACGCGCTTCTTCCACAGTTGCCTTGCCCTAGGTGACCTCGCCGAGGAGCAAATCTGGCCGGTCGAACGCTGGAGGGAAGCGCTCCAAGTGTGGAGCGAGCCGAACTTAGCTCGCAGGTCATGGCGTTATGGCGCACCTTTAGTCGGTGCCATGCCCGAAGCAATGATATCGGCGCTCGCACACAGCTTGACTCGATGGATGGAAGTGACCTCCAAGCTGATGGATAGCCATCAGGACATTCTGATGGACCTGTGCCGGCGCGTTCTGGCATTGCATTTCGAGCCGACTACGATTGTCCGCGGAGACACCGAAACGCGCATAAGTCCGGTGACTGACGCGATCAACCATCCAGTGGGAATCGTTGCGGAGGCGCTGCTGAACTACTGGTTTAAACGCCAGCCGAACGACAACGATTCGCTTCCGCCGGACATAGCCGAATTTTTTACGCGGTTGTGCGATGTCAAAATCGAGAAGTTCCGGCACGGGCGAGTGCTACTCGCTTCGAGGCTCATCGCACTTTTTCGAGTGGATCGCCGTTGGACTGAGTTACACCTATTACCCCTCTTTGATTGGACAAATAACTCCGTGGAGGCCCGGGCTGTTTGGGATGGCTTTCTTTGGTCGCCAAGATTGTACCGTCCTCTTCTGCTAGCTTTTAAGGCTCAGTTCCTCTCAACGGCGCATCATTATACGGACCTTGGTGACCATGGTCGCCAATTCGCAGCATTTCTTACTTACGCCGCGTTGGACCCCGTTGAAGGCTACACGTACGCTGATTTCCGAAGTGCAATTGAAGTTCTGCCTCGGGAAGGATTGCACGAGGTAGCACGCACGCTTTCACAGGCTCTCGGCGGAGCCGGTAACCAACGGGAGGACTACTGGAAAAATAAAGTTCTTCCATTTTGGGTGCAGGTTTGGCCCAAGTCGCGCGAACTCGTCTCGAAGCAAATTGCTGAGTCACTGGCTCTCGTCAGTATCGCAGCAGGTAATGAGTTTCCCGCAGCACTTGCTACGATCGCGGATTGGCTAATTCCGTTGGAGCATCCTCACTATGTGATCCATCGATTGCATGAGGCAGGACTCAGCGCCCAGTTTCCTGAAGCGGCGCTCCGGTTGCTCGATATTATCTTGACTGACCAACCCTGGGCGCACCATGAAATCAGGCAGTGTCTCGCAGCGATCCATCAAGCTGCGCCCATCCTCATAAAGGACCCTCGATATCAACGGTTAGTGGATTATGCTCGCCGTCGAGGCGCCTAATCCAGGTTGTACGACACCTTCACTCGTCCCGCTTTTAATCTGGACACCTACAGGGACACGATTTTCGGCTGCTAATTACAAGCACTTGATATTCCTAACAAAATAGGAATATCATTCTGACTTCCCTTCTCCCACCAGGGGAGAAGCCGCCCGTCGACGTTAACAGAGTGGGGCGGGTCTTAGCGCTGCTCCACCCTTGCGCGCCAAAGGGCATCGAAAGTGTTTCGGTCAGCCGGCGCCCAGGCTTTTGCGTCCATCGGATTCCTAGACTTTTCGGTAAGCGCACCTTCAAGTTCTCTATCGGATTGCGACTGGGTCGAAGCTGGAGCGGGCCACTCCAACAATGACTTCGAAAGCATGGGCCTGCCTTCGTACCAGCATCTTCGTCCGTCGATGATGCGCCAAGACCAATACTCCCGCGCATTTGGTGGCACCTCGGCGCTGCATTGTTGTTTCGCCTGCGCAGTTGGCAGTCCAATCAATAGGAGCGCAGCGATGCAAGTGGCAAAACGAATTGATGGAAGCTGTTTTGCCATCTGAGCGCTACGGGCTACTTCGTTGCTGCAGCCGAGCTATGGCGACCACCAGATCGGGCCGCTCAAGAACCTCCACCAGCTTATCGAGGATCATCCGCTCATTGTCGTGGGGACGAGGCTGAAGGTATTCGTCCAGTATGCATTGGGCTTCGCTGATGGCGTGAATAGCCAATTGCTGATCTGTCATTGAGTCTTACCTATTCAGATCGCATTCAAATCGCAGGGGCGCCGTTAAAGGAAGATGGAAGATCAAGACTTGATTTTGACTTATCCCATCAAGTTTTATTTCACTGCGCGGTAAGGGGTGTTGTTCCCGAAAGCAAGCGTTGACAGGCCACGCCGAAAAACTCGCGGGGGACTTAGGGGCGGGACGGAAATGGGGTCCCGGCTCGCTGGAGTTAATCAACTGGGGGAACCGGCAGAATTAAGCGAGACCAAAAACTCGGGTAAATGCTGTCGGGGGGAACGTAGGTAGCGCTCTCCCGCTACCATGTATCCCCCACTATTATGGTGGGCTCCGGAAAGACCCCTCCGCCGACCAATGCGGCCAGCTTTCCCTTGACCTCGATCTCGAAGCCTTCCCGAGGGCCTTTCGGATGGACAATGACGCTGTCCACAAGCGACCTGAAGTCGGCGACCAACGGGCCGCGATCGTCTTCCGCGCTTGCATGGCTTGCTATCGTGTCGGCTAGCCCATTGACGGTTTCGATGTAGCGATCCAGCGTTGCCGGACGCAGTGAGATTGGCGTAGGGGCCTTCTCGAGGGCAGCCAGTTCCGCCTCGACGCGCAACCGCTCTTGCTTCAGCTCGGCTATCCGTTGCTTAGCATCCTCCTCGGAAATCACGTACTTGATCACGAGATCAATGTTGCGCTGACGCTCGCCTTCGATCCGATCACGTTTGGCCTCTAGCCGCTGGCGCTCCGCAGAGGCGTTCCCCGCAAGCCGCTCTCGTTCACTGTTGTAGCTGCGGACATAGGTCTCGATCAGCCGTGGGTCCTTCAACTCCTCGACCATCCCGCTGAGCACAAGTCCTTCGACGTCGCGCAGGTACATGATCCTGCGATTCGAACAACTGCCACTCTCGCGCACAGCTGAGCAACGAATCCTGGTCTTTCCGGTCTTGTCGCGGTCGTGAACTGACATGCCAGATCCGCAACAACTGCACCGGAGAAGACCAGACAGGAGATGCGGCGCCCGTCGCTTCATGTGGCTGGCCAAATGACCCTTCTCAGTTTTCAAAGCGTGCGCCTGCTCCCAAACGGATTGTTCGACGATCCGCAGTTGGGGCACATTAATGCTCTGCCACTCCTCACGAGGATTCGGGCGAGACAATCGTTTACCTGTATCGGGATCCTTCACCATCCGGACCTTGTTCCAGACTATGCGGCCAGCATAGAGCTCCTTGAAGATGAGCCCCGTCCCGCGCTTGGCGTTGCCGTTGATCGTCGACGCATTCCATCGCCGACCTCGCGGTGGATGGATATTTTCCCGATTGAGATCCTGCGCGATCTCTCGGGGGGCCGTCCCGCTGCGTATTCTGTAAAAATCCGTCGGACGATCGTAGCTTCATCTTCGACGATCTCGAGCTCGCCGGGTTTGCCGGGTAGCGCTCGATATCCGTAGGCACGCCCTCCAGCATGTCGGCCATCGCGTATCACGCCGGCCATGCCGCGGCGGACCTTCTTCGCACCGTCCTCGCGCTGCATCTGTCCGACGAGGCCGCGGATCCCAATCAAGATCGAATCCGCAGTGCCATCGTGGACAGCCTGGATCTCGATCCCCTGGAAAGACAACCTTTTGTGAATGCCGGCTAGATCCTCCATGTCGCGTGACAGACGGTCCAATGCCTCTACGATCACAACTGTGAAACGATTCTGGCGCGCAGCGTCCATAAGCTGCATCAAACCATCGCGGCCGAATACCGAGGCTCCAGAACGCGCCTTGTCTTCAAAGGTACCCACGACATCGAGTTGATGACGAGCCGCATAAGCGCGGCAAAGGGCAATCTGGTCTTCAGTCGATTTTTCGTTTTGAAGCTCGGTCGAGAACCGAGCATAGATCGCTGCGGGTTTCATCTCGAATACCACTGCTGATGCGCTTGTCGCCAGCGGCATCGAGATGATTCTTCATCAGGCGCTCGCTATCGAAGAGATGATCGCGTCTTGCGTCGGCAATTGCAAGTGCTTCAACAAACTTGATCAGAGCAGGATCGATTTGCGCCGAGGCTGCGAACCGTGGTCCACGACTATGAATTTCTCTCGTCCCTGCGCGCTTCATCCCGGCAAGATGCTGCGCGTTGGTAAGCGAAAGCAGGACGCTTATGCGCCGATCGTGGAATTGGATATGATAGGGAACAAAACGGACAAATTCTCAGAAGATGAAAATGGTGCAGTGAGTCTTATTCTGCGCGCGCCGCCGTCAGGAACACGCTGCGCCATCAGTTGCATGAGCCTGCAACCAGAATGTCATGAGCGGCGAGAAATGTTCGGGTTGGTTGATTTTCCTGCGTTTTTGTTGGATTTCGACCGCGTTCGTTGCGTTCCGTTCTTGCCGTTTCTGGCGCGAAACTAATGCGGTCAGTGCATTGGGCGCGCATCGCGCGACTGGTCGCGATCGTCCGCAGTGGCGTGGGTCTGCCCTATGACGGACTGGCGGGTTTTCAATTGGTTAGCAGGCCGCGTGTGCACCGGGAGATCAAGAAAAATTATGCAACAGCCAATGTGAGCAGGGCAGTAGGTTATACAGACTGCAGCGCCCACTGGCCCTCAGGCGCTGCTTGTACTCGCGCTGCCTTTGCGGTGATTGCTGACATGGTATGCTCCTCGCCGTAGATCGATACGGCATCGGGTCACGAGCCTTGCACCACGACACCAGCAGCGGCGCGCGAGTTCGAGTTTCGACCGCAAAATGCCCGCTCGCGTAACGCAGCTTCGTTGCTTTGTGTGACGACGCAGCACTATTTCCGTCTCGTCCTCATCGATTCACCCTTTAGGGGAATTGCGACTTGAAATCGCGCGGCGTCGAATTGGTGCAAGCTGTCCGGTCGCTCACCAGCTCCACCAACGGGAGACGAGACATCATGAGCCAAGCCCCCTACGAGAGTTTTGAAGGCCAGCCGAACCTGGAGCGCCGCCGTCTCCTGGGCATCGCCCTTGCAAGCGTCGCGGGGTCGGTCCTGCCAGCAGCGTCGAGCGCGGCCGCCGCCGGGCCGTCCGAAAAGGTCGATGTCGACGGCATTGCCTACCTGACGGCCGGCGAGGCGCTCGCGAGATTCAAGGCCAAGACGCTATCGCCGGTCGAACTGTTGCGGGCGCAGATCAAACAGGTCGAAGCATGGGAGCCGACGCTCAAGGCAACGACGTACACCTATTTCGACGAGGCGCTGGAACAGGCACGGATTGCGGAGGGAAAGTACGCGCGCGGCGAACCAGTCCGCCCGCTGGAAGGCATCACGTGTTCCATCAAGGACTATCACTCCGTCAAGGGCAAGATCACCACCTACGGCTCGCGGCTCTACAAGGATTTCGTTCCGGACCAATCCGCGCCGACTGTGGAGCGCCTTCTCGCCGCCGGGGCGATCATGCATTGCCGCACGACGACACCGGAGTTCGCGCATTCAGGCGTAACGGCGTCCCTGCTTTGGGGCGTCACGCACAACCCGTGGAACCCTGCCTATACCCCCGGCGGCTCGACGGGCGGAGGCGGCGCGGCCCTGGCCGCCGGCTACACGACCTTGCAGGACGGCACGGATGGTGGCGGGTCCATTCGCATCCCGGCTGCGATGAACGGCGTGTTCGGCTACAAGCCGCCATGGGGACGCAACCCCGACGACCGCGAGCACCCGAATGAATGGCTGATCCATTATGGCGGGCTGGCCCGCAGCGTCGTTGATTGTGGGCTGATGCAGAACGTCACGTCCGGCCAGCATCCGGCCGACATGTCGTCCCTGCGGGACAAGGTGGTCATTCCGCCGACCTTCGACGGCATCGCCGGCATGAGGATCGCGCTGTCGATGGACCTCGGCTATTTCGCGGTCGACCCCGAGGTCGAGAAGAACACACGCAATGCTGTGTCGGTCCTGCGTTCCCTCGGCGCCGTGGTCGATGAAGTCGACATCGGCTGGACCAAGGAAATCGAAGAGACGTGGAACACCCGGTGGCAAGGCGTGTTCTACGCGCTGGCGGGCAGTCTTCTGACCAAGTCCCGCAACGACGTGGACCCGTATGTCATCAAGATCCTTGAAGAGGGCAAGAAGCACGACGTCACGAAGTTCTACAACCTCAATACCGTGCGGCAGAAGATGTACGCATCGATGACGAAAATCTTCGAGACCCACGACGCGCTGATCTGCCCGACGACGGCAACGACGAAGATCGTCGCAGGGCGAAGCAGCGAAGAGCCGCTCACCATCAACGGTAAGTCGGTGAACCCGTTTATCGGCTGGTTCATGACGTATCCCTTTAACCTGGTCGGCACGCTCCCCGTGATGTCCGTGCCCACCGGTTTCGATGCTGAAACAAGCGTGCCCACCGGGATGCAGATTGTCGGTCCAGCCTATGACGACCTGAGGGTGTTCCGCATCGCCTCCGCATTCGAAGGCGCGACGCACCCCTGGCAGCTTCGGCGACCGAAGCTGGCCGCCTAGCGCGGCTTGACACGTGCGAGCCGCAGGGGGACCATTAGGAACCATGATGAGAGATGGACCCTGATGTCTCTCCCAGCAGCTCACGCATTTTCCACCGCCGACCGCGAAGCTCTAATGGGTAGCTTCGCGGCCGACCTCGAACGGGCGGGTGACCTCGAGTCCGCCCTGGATGCGTTGCATCAAACCCTGTCGGGCCTGGGTTTTTCCTCCTTCGCCTATGGCATGGCCAGCACGCCGAGAGCGCAAGACGGCAGCTTCGCGTCACCCATCGTGAAGACGCGAGCCTTTCCAAGTCGATGGGATCGGCACTGGAGCCATCTTTGCGACCCCTACTACCGGTTCTGCTTCACGACGACTTTGCCCCTCAGGTGGGTCGACGTGCAGGCCCACGAACGCCTGAGCGCCGGCGAGCGGGCCTGCGTGGACCACCTGAACGACAAGAATCTGCACTACGGCATCACCGTTCCGATGCACATGCCGAACGGGTCATTTGCGTTCGTCAGTGCGATTTCGGAAAGCGCGACCAGGTACGAGACCGGTTATGGGCGAGGGCGGCACGTTCTATCAATTCACCTACGGGCCGCGCTGCCCCGTGCCGCGTCCAATCCTGGACCGTCTCGGGTTGAAAGCAAGCCTCGTCGGGCGCACGGCGATCAATCTGCCGCCGGCATCCGTCTATCGCATACGCCGACGCTCGGAGGCCCCGGGCAGAAGGCTGTCGAGGTAGAAGTCGGCAAGTTGGTTCGGCCGTTAATCAAGGTACCGTTCGTGGCGATGCAGGCCGCTCGTCCACCATCCAAAACGTCCAACAAAAACGTCCAACATGTCGTCCTACATTCGGGAAAATTCTTCACAACATTCGAAATCTTGACCGGCAATAAATTGTTGAAGTTGTGAAGGAAAATCGGCATTATCTTCATCGGCGGATATCAAACCAGAGGCTCCTAGGGAGCGCCAAATCCGCGATATTCCTCGACTTTTTGCTGCGACCCCATCCGATGGCGGCCCCGTCCGGCCGCGTGATCTCGCTTGGTCATAGGTTCGCGCCGCAGCGTCGACGCTGATGCTGATGAAGCGATCGAGCGAACCCGCCCTGACATTCACTCCGGCGCAAAGTAAACCACATCGCGCCGTCGCTTCTGTGCCGCGCGATGGTTGCATGACGAGCGCGTGGCTCGGGCTCCCCTCAATGACCGTTTGAGCGGCGATCGCGAGAAGAGCCTCGGTCGCAAGCCTTGGCCGCAAGCCTTGGCCGTAAGTCCTGGCCGCAAGTTCAGTGATGCGCCGAAACGCTCCTGACGGTCTCGGTGAGCATATCGCCGGACGCGGAATGGCCGACGTCGCCCAGGCTGATGATGCCGACCATCCGCTTGCTCTTGTTGATCACCGGCAGCCTGCGGACCTGCAGCTTCTCCATGTGATGCATCGCCTTGGCGAGGTCATCGTCCTCGCGGCAGCAATGGATGCCCTCGGTCATCACGTCGCGCGCCGTCGCGCGGCCGGCATCGAAGCCGTGGCTCGCGAGCCCTTTGCAGACGATATCGCGGTCGGTCACCATCCCGACCAGCTTGTCATCCTCGCCAATCGGAATGCAGCCGATGTCATGCGCCCGCATCAGTTTGGCAAGCTCGGTGATTGGGGTGTTGGGGCTGACCCAATCGACACCCTTGTGCATCACGTCTTTGACTTTCATGGCGAGCCTCCGTTGGTGGGTTTCAAGTGCGTTGATGCAATGTAACGGCACCCCCAATCTTCCGAACTCCGACCAGACAAGCGCAGACCCTCTCGCCGCCACCCTGCGGAACAGTATGACGGCGACCTCGCGGCCGGAGTTCCCGCCCAAGATCGCAACGGCAATCGGCGGTCTACAAAACCTCAGTCATGCGCGCTGAAGCGCCCATGCGGTGCGTTGGCCGTCAGGCGCGCAAACTGCGCGTGACCCATATGGAGCAGCGTCTCATGATCGCCGGCTTCCATATAGATGTCTGGCTGTGCCTCGATGCTGTCCTCGACGATCATTTCCAATCCGTAGCATTTGCCGACGGCGGGAACCGCACCGTGTGCACAGTCGCTGAACAGCCGATTGACCTCGGTTTCATTGGCCATGTGGACATTGTCGCCGAGGCTTGTCCTCAGGTCCGACAGGCGGAGGTGATGCGATGCGGGCAAGATGGCCAGCATGTATCCGCCGTCGCGCCGCAACACGATGCCCTTAGCGAGGCGGTCGCCCGAGATATGGCAGGCCTCGGCCGTTCGAGCGGATGTCATGCTGAGTTCGTGCGGGATCACCTCGTACTGGATGTTCTCAGCGGCGAGGTATTTCTGGAGCGTGGGAGCAATGGCCATGGCATCACCTCCGATGCGGAATGCAAACCATCCACCGTGAGGTCGACCCTGCAGACTCTCGCCATACGATGGGCGGCTGCCTGACTAGAGACCCAACATAGGTCTTCCATCCGCAAGCTGCAATTCATCATCAGATAGTCGGGATAATCGTACTATCCAGCGGCGGAGAGTATGCGGATGCCCCAATGCGCTTTCTCTTTCTAACCTAACCGGCTCTTGCTGCGCTCCGTTTGGGCACAAGGTCTCGCTGAAGTTGTATAGTAATTTCAATTACATAAGAGTTCGCGATTTCCTGAGCGGCGCGCCGGACAAATCCTAAGCCATTGAAAACCTGCACACTCTAGGCAACCATGTGAGCCTGGAGAGCCGTTCGGCTATGCACGTAGCCTCACAGGATGGTCCGCAATGGCGACTTCGGGTCATATGCAGCGCGCTTCGCGAACTTCCGCTCCCATCGTCACGCCGGATGCTCAAATCAACCTCGCGGTCGCAGCATGGGAATCCTGATCCCCAGTCTGGGCTTCGCGCGCTTCGACAGCCGTGGAGAGCTACGACTCGCGGAACGGCTCAAGGACTTCCTCGAAGAGAACGCCGTCGTTTGGCACAACCTCCCTGTTGGCCCACTCAACCGCCATCCGGATTTCATCATCGTTCATCCCGCGAACGGTCTGCTCGTGCTCGAGGTGAAGGACTGGCGCCTGGAGACGATCGTCTCGGCCGATAAGACAAAGGTGGAGCTGCTGACAAGTCGTGGCGTCGTGCGGGAGACCAATCCCCTCGAGCAGGCTCGCAAATATACGTTCGAGGTCGTGCGCACCTTGGAGCGCGACGGGCAATTGCTGTTTCCGCCCGGTCATCGCTACATGGGCCGATCCCTTCTTCCGTTCGGCTTCGGGGCCGTGTTCACGAATATCACGCGCAAGCAGTTCGATCAGACCAATCTCAAGGATGTCTTCACCGAGCATCTCTGTGTGTTCAAGGATGAAATGACGGAGGGCGCGGATCCCGAGGAATTCCGGTCCAGATTGTGGCGCATGGTCTATCCCCGTCTCGGAGACCCTCTATCGCTGCCGCAGTTCGACCGACTGCGCGCACTGCTCTTCCCCGAGATCCGCATCCGACAGATTGCGCTGCCTCTCGACGATGCGACTGGGGTCGATCCCTCGGACCGGACGCTTGCGGTCATGGATATGCATCAAGAGCAGTTCGCGCGAAGTCTGGGAGAGGGGCACCGAATCATTCGCGGCGTCGCCGGATCGGGCAAGACCCTGATCCTGGCCTTTCGAGCCGAGTATCTGGCCCGTGCGGCGGCAAAGCCGGTGCTTATCCTGTGTTACGCCAATGGCATCGCCGGGCGACTTGAGGATGCCATGCAGAGCAGGGGCGTGGAGAACCGCGTTCAGGTCCTCACGTTTCATTCCTGGTGTTACCGGATGCTGCGGACTTACGGGATTTCCGCCCCATCCGAGCGAGACTATCCTGACTACGCAAAGCGACTGGCTGCGAGCGTAGCAGAGGTCGTGAAGGCCGTAGATCAAGGCCACATCCCGATGGAGCAGTACGACGCTGTCCTCATCGACGAGGCCCACGACTTCGAGCCGCAATGGCTCGCGCTTGCGGCCAAGATGGTGAACCCGCGCACCAAGGCGCTGATGGTCGTCTACGACGACATCCAGGCCATCTACAAAGGACGTGAACGCCCGGTTTGGAGTCAGCTCGGAATCGAAGCCAAGGGCAGAACGACCGTGTTGAAGGTCAACTACCGCAACACGGCGCAAATCGTCGCCTTCGCGAGACGCTTTGCTGCAGACGTCATTGGCGCCCCCGGCATCACAGCTGACGACGAGCACGCCATCCTGTTGCCCGAAGATGCCGGCCGGCAAGGACTGGAGCCGGACGTTCGGCGGTGCGTGAGCGTGGACGCAGAAGCCCACTGTGTCGCCGAATGGTTTCTCGACCGGAAAAAGGCCGGGTACGAGTGGTCGCAGATGGGGTGTCTCTACCCGGAGCACTGGATCGGCGGGCGGGTCGCGCAGATACTCGCCACGCATGACGTGCCGATCGATATGGCCAAGGACAATCGCAACAGGGTTTCGGTCAAGCGGGTGGCCGTGCGGTTTTTAAGCATGCACTCCGCCAAGGGGCTGGAGTTTCCCTGCGTCGCCATTGCCGGCCTGGGCTTGCTCGGCCGCCATGGCGAGACCGTCGAGGAATGCGTCCGACTGACATATGTCGGGGTGACCCGGGCGACTCACGAGGCGCTCCTGACCTATTCGAGCGAGTCCGCATTGGTGCAGCGTTTGATCGCGTAGACTGGCATAGCCACTCTCTCACGCCGTCGTGCCGTCGATCGAGCGGCGGATCACCTTCTGCACCTCCGAATTCGACAGGAACAGGTCGTGGTTGATGATGCCCCAGCCTTCCTGGGAGGCATCGACCACGCGCACGCCGAGCCGCGCGATGACGGCCTTTTCGGCGGCGCCGACCCTGGTCATTCCACCTGCGATCTGTCCGGATAGCGCGAGTGCGCGGTCGTTCGTCGCGGCGATCACGGTGATCTTGCCGGCCAGCGGACCGATGCGCTGGATCGCCGACGAGAACACGTCCATGTCGATATCAGGCGCGGCAAACACGACCGCGCCGATCTTGCTCGTCACCGTGTCGCCGTATCGCGCATGGAGCTGACGCAGGCTTTCGAGCGTCAGCATGGTTCCCATGCTGTGGGCAACGATGTGCACGCGACCGGCGCTTGGCGCCGACACCAGCGCAGAGAGGACGCGTTCGAAATCGTCGCGAGACCACATCGCGCTGTCGCGGTCATAGGCATAGTCGAACAGACCGGCCTTGGAGGGCCAGGAGAACACCATGGTCCGGCCGCGGAACTTGATTCCATCGGAGAGATGGGCGCCATCCAGCACGGCCGTCTCGAATGTCTGCTTGAAGCCGTGCACATAGATCAGCACGTCTCCTGTCCCGGCCTGCGCAGCGAGATCGCCAGCGTCGGCCGGTACCGGTTCGACCCGATCAAGGCGCCAATCGCCAAGTCCAACGGAGGCGAGGGACAGACGGCTCTCGTCCGGCGCCGCAAGCTTGGCCCGCGCGACCGTCATGGCCGTCGCGCGTTCCGGCCCAAACCAGGGTTTGGCACGGGCGCCGTTGACGGGCTTGCGCGTGGTGGTGACAAGCACTGTCGGGTCAACCGAGAGGGACGAGGCGTCGAAGCGCGCGCCGGTCGCACCCAGGCCGGCGCATCCGCCGAGCGCGAGGGCACTTCCTGCCGACATAAGTCCGCCGAGGAAAGCACGGCGAGAAACGGAATGACGGGAGTCGCGTTGCTGAGGACGTCGGACGATCACTGGGAACCTTTGGGAACTTTGCCCACCTCACGCCGCCCCGCCTAGCTCACTGAATGACAATGGGGGCAAGAAGACGGCGGAGCAGCTTCGCGGCCGGTTCGAAGTCATGGCGCACTCTCAAACGGCCTCGTAGGACGTAATTTTCTTGATCTGAGGTGCGAGCACGTCCTCTGCCGTTTCGAGGTCGAAGCGGGTCTGAATGTTCATCCAGAACGCGGCGCCTGTCTTGAAGAACTTTCCGAGCCGCAGCGCAGTGTCGGCCGTGACGGGCTTTTCTTCGCGCGCAAGGCGCTCGATCCGAGTGCGCGGCACGTTCAGAGCCGCCGCGACCGCGTAGGGCGTCAACTTCAGCGGAACGAGAAATTCTTCCCGTAGGATTTCGCCCGGATGAATCGGCGGAAGTTCCTTGCCATCTGCGAACCCGTTTTCGTCGGCCACAGGCCGCCGACCGGAGACCACGGAGGTTACTCGGCGGCCGCTTGCTTCTCAAGATGGGACCATGCATTCGAGGCGTGCCACACGTCGATCGGTGCCCATCAAGCGAAACACGCCAATCCGCTGTCAACCCCTCTCCACAAAAATATTCCACTTTACCGAAATTCTGATTTGCCGTATGTGTCGGCCATTCCAGCCCACCAAAGGGGCGGTCGTACGTCGTTTCGAGCGCGGGCTGGGAGTTGCGGTGGACGCGGGCGGCGTTAAAGGCGGAGCTTGCGCGTGCAGGGCGAGAGAACCTCGTGAGCGCGCGTGACCCGCAAAGACGAACGGCGCTCCTGCGTACGGCAAAACCGTGTGGTCCTGGCCGTCGTTGCTACGGTCAAGCCTTTCGCGAAGGCATCATCGCGTCAACCGACGTGATGGCCTGAATTTCGCGGAGGTGACGGAGGCAAGAAGGAACTCGTCTCCGGGGAGAGCGCGGCATATTGGCCGTCAGACCATCGCGCAGGGAAGGCCTGGTTTCGGCTGCCCTGTGTCTCCCCTGTGCATTGCGTGTGCAATCTGTTCAGCACGGGGGTCTTTACGGGTGCCAGCCGGCGCCCGGCCTTCCCTGCGCCCTTTCTTTCCGAGAGGGTGAGGAGAGCAGCATCACTCGGGCAAAACATGCCGCGAGGACGCGAGCGCGCGTCCGCGGGTTGCCTGCCAAATGACCTTCCGTGCGAGCATGCTGCGTCGGCTTCAGTGGAGGTGGTCGTCGCTTCCGGAATCTGCCTTGATGCGATTTCGACGTGGAGGGAGTGACGATATGAGCGGCTTGGTGATCTCTGGCGGCCGGGTGGTAGATCCCGCGAGTGGGATGGACGCCGTCGGCGACGTGGCGGTGGTGGACGGCAAGGTCGCCGCGGTCGGCACGGGCCTTGGCGGCGCCGAGCGGGTGATCGACGCGACCGGCCTCGTGGTCGCCCCCGGCTTCATCGACCTGCACGCGCATGGCCAATCGATCCCGGCGGACCGCATGCAGGCGTTCGATGGGGTGACGACCACGCTCGATCTCGAGGCCGGCGTGCTGCCGGTCGGGTCCTGGTACGAGCGCCAGACGAGAAAAGGCCGCGTGCTGAACTACGGCGCCGCCACCAACTGGGCGTTTGCGCGCATCGGCGCGATGACCGGCTCCAATGCGGAGAGCTCGCTGGAGGCGTTCGGCAACGCCATGCGCGACCGCCGCTGGATGGACAACGTGGCGAGTGATGCGGAGGTCGCCGGCATTCTCGAGCGTCTCGGGCGCGGTCTCGATGAAGGCGGCATCGGCGTCGGCATCCTCAATGCCTACGCGCCGGGCGCCGGCGTGCAGGAGCTGACCGCGGTCTGCCAGCTCGCCGCCGCCAAGGACGTGCCGACCTTCACTCACGTCGCCTTCATGTCGCGCATCGACCCCGAGAGCGCGGTGGAAGCCTATATCCGCCTGATCGGCTATGCCGGCGCCACCGGCGCGCACATGCACATTTGCCATTTCAACTCGTCAAGCAAGACCGACGTCGAGCGTTGCCGCGTGCTGATCGCGAAAGCGCAGGCGCAGGGCCTGCCCATCACCGTCGAGGCCTATCCTTACGGCACCGGCTCGACCGTGCTGGCCGCCGCCTTCTTCAGCGACCCCGAATTCGTCGAACGCAACGGCACCGGCTACGATTCCGTGCAGCGCGTGACCGACGGCTATCGCTTCCACGACCGCGAGGAGCTCTTGAAGGCGCAGGCCGAAGAGCCGTCCTCGCTGGTGCTTTGGCACATCCTCGACATCGAAAACAATTCGCATCACCGCGACCTGCTCGACATGTCGGTGCTGTATCCCGGCGGCGCGATCGCGTCCGATGCGATGCCCTGGACGACGTCGGACGGCAAGACCTACACCGGCGATGCCTGGCCACTGCCGGATGATGCCACCTCGCATCCGCGCTCGGCGGGCTGCTTCACCCGCTTCATCCGCGAATGGGTGCGCGAGCGCAAGACCGTGTCGCTGCTCGAAGGTGTGCGCAAATGCGCGCTGATCCCGGCGGAAATCCTGTCGCAGAGCACGCCGGCGATGCGCGCCAAGGGCCGGCTGACGAAGGGCGCGGACGCCGACATCGTCGTGTTCGACTACGAGAAGCTGTCGGACCGCGCGACCTTCACGGCGATGAACCGTCCGTCCGAAGGCGTGCGGCATCTCGTGGTCAGCGGCCAGGTGCTGATCAGCGACGGCGCGTTGGACCTGGCGGCGCGTCCGGGTAAGCCGGTGCGCCGCCCCGTCGTCGGGGGCTGACCCGTGCCGGTCCCCATTCTCCTGGTGACGGGCTTTCTGGGGGCGGGCAAGACCACGGTCGTGAACCATCTCCTGGCGCATGCGGAGGGGCGGCGGATCGCCGCGATCGTCAACGATTTCGGCGCCATCAACATCGATGCGGAGCTGATCGCGGGCGCCAGCGACGGCGTGGTCAGTCTCGCCAACGGCTGCATCTGCTGCTCGCTCGAAGGCGATCTCCTGCGCACGCTCTCGACGCTGCTGCGGCGAGAGCCAAAGCCCGAACATATCGTCATCGAGACCAGCGGCGTTGCCGATCCCGCCGACATCGTCCGCAATCTGATGGACCCCGTGATCCTGCGCGAGGCGCTGCTGGAGACGGTGCTGTGCGTGATCGACGCGGCGACACCGCCGGCCGCACTGGACGATGCCCTCCAGCGCTCGCAACTGCGCGTCGCCGATATCGTGGCGTTGACCAAGCTGGATCTGGCGGACGAGGGCGCGGGTGCGCGGATGCGTCAGGCCATCCGCGCCTTGCGCCTTCCCGCCGTGGTGGTCGATGCGCGGAATGGCGAGATTCCGTCCGCGCTCCTGTTCCCCGCGAACGTCGAGCGTGCGCCCGCGCCGCGCGATCCGGGCCCGAAACGACCGGCAGAGGAGCGCTTCGAGACGCTGAGCTGGACCTCGGACCGGCCGATCTCGCTGCCCCGCCTGCAACAGGCCATCGGCAAGCTGGCGCCGAAGCTTGCGCGCGCAAAAGGCCTGTTCGAGACCATCGAGCAGCCCGGGCGCCAGATGGTGTTTCAATTCGCCGCCGGCCGCGCCACGCTGGCCCCGGGCGATGCGCCCGCGCCGGGGGTGCCGCGGACGCGGATCGTCTTCATCGCCGAGCTCGGGGTGCTGTCGAAAGCCGAGCTCGACGGCATCATGGATGCGTGCGTTGCTGGCGAGTAGGGCAATCCGCGCCGATCGCAGGGCGTATCAGGCGCCTCAATCCTCGATCGGCAGGGCACCGGCAGGTCCGCTCAGCTCACGCGAATTGCGCCAGCCCGTGACCCACGGACCAGTTCTCCTTGGGGGCATCGAGCACGTTCACGAACACGTCCTCGGGCCGGATACCCGGGCTTTCGCCGAGAAGGGTTGCGATCCGGCGATACAATGCCTTCCTCTGCTCGGGAGTGCGCGAGGCGAACACCGTGATCTGGATCAGCACCGCGTCGTCGCTGCGCTCGACGCCGTAGGCATTGCCGCAGCGGAAATTCGCCGGCTCATGCTCGGTGATGGCCATGAACGCGTCGTCCACGGGCACGTTCAGCGCCTCGCGCATGGCGCGGTAGAGGCCGTCGAGAATCGCCTGCCGGTAGGCTTGCGGCTTGCCGGCGCGCATCGAGATGTGGAGCAGAGGCATCGCGCGTCCCTTTGCATGCGGGCCCGACCAGCAGAGCGAATACGTACGCCGCTGTTCGGCCCAGTGTTGAAACGGGCTATCAATTCCAATTGGTTTTTGACACGATGTCGAGAAAGCATGTTCTTGACGTCGTGTCAAATACTTCAAAAAGGAGCCCAGCTTGAGGCCGCGCGAATTCGACCATGACGATGTCCTGCGCATTGCGTTCGACCAGTTCTGGCGCAAGGGCGTGCTCGGCACCTCGCTGTCAGACATCGCGCGCGATGCCGGCGTCCAGCGCGGCAGCCTCTATAATGCCTTCGGCAGCAAGGAAGCGCTGTTCCTGCAGGCCTATGAACGCTATGCCGGGGAATATCTCCTCGCGCTGCAGAAGGCGCTCGGAACGGGCAGCCTGCGCAAGCGCCTCACTGCTTTCTTCGATCTGACCATCGCCAACTTCCGCTCGGGCACGCCCCCGCGCGGATGTCCGACCACGCGCGGCCTGATGGAGCTCGGCGCCGCGGAAGGCGAGGGGTTGGACGAAGAGGCGCGCCAGGTCTTTGCGGGCCTTATTTCGCGTATCACAGCACTGGTTCAGGACACGTTGTCGGCAGGTGCCGAGCGCGGCGAGTTCAACGGTAATGCCGCGGCCGCGGCGTTGCACATCATCACCGTGACGCGCGGCCTCGCCGTGCTCGAACGTGCCTTCGGCGACGAGCCGCAATTGCGCAAGATCGCCGCGCACACCATCGATCTCCTGCTCGGCAGGAAGGGCGGCTAGCGCATGATCCGGAAAAGTGTGAAGCGGTTTTCCGGAAAGATCATGCGCAAACAACAACCCTCAGCACAAGGCCAGCGCGTTGACCGCCCGCGTTGCCGCAGCTTCCTTGCCCGAGCCGACAAAGGCGCAGACGATGGATTCCAGCTCGCCCGGCTGCTTGCGCCGCGCGACCGCCAGCAATCGCATCAATTCCGTCTCGTCCTTCGACAGCCGGCGACAGGACGGCGGCATGAAGGACAGTTCGCACGGCCGGCCGCTGCGCAGGATCCTGACCAGCGCGGCAGCCCGCGCCACCAGCAGCGGACTGTCGGCAATGCCAGGCGCCTCGTCGGCAAAGCGATAGGCGGCTTCCCAGCAATCGGATGCGCCGGTCGTATAGGCCGCTCCGATGAAGCGGAACAGCGACAGCGCGACGCGGCAGAAATCATCGTAGCTTTCGACGCAGGGGGCCACTCCAAGCGCGGCCTGGAGCGGACAGAGCCGCGATTGCCCGGCATCCGGCACCGAGGCGCAAATAGCTGGGGTCATGACCGATCTCGTCAATGCAATGTCGGGCTTCCGACCAGCCAGCTCTTCATCGCCATGGTCCGGTCATGGTCGAATGACCGCACCTGCCGGTCGGGCATGATGAGACCAGCCATGCGGAAGATCGTGGCGAGCCCCCGCACGGGCGCCAGCGCCCAATCGGCGCCGACCGGCGGCAGCCAGCTCTCGAACCGTTCGCGCACGATGTCGATGCGATCCTGTTGGGCCGCGGCGATGGCCTGCAGAATCCCGTGCTCGCTGTCCGACATGCGCGGACAGGTCGGGCAGTGCACTTCGATCGCGGTATGGGCCGTGCAGGCGAAGATCTCGATGATGGATTCCAGCGAGAGCACGGCATCGCCCACGCGGAAATGGTCGTACACCTCCTGGATATCCGCTGCAGTCGGAACGGCGCCTCCGCTGCGTGCCTTGGCCCGGAATCCCCAGATGAAGAGCCGTTCCGCCGCACTGAGCGCGGGAAGGTCGAGAGACCCTGATGATGTCGATTGATGCATGAAACCTCTGGCCCTTGGCTGCGCTCACGCCACAGCTGGCGCTAATTGTCTGCATCGATCGTTCTGCCGGAGCCCTCTCCAAGTCAACGCTCGCAGGGGCGATATCGAGGTCTTCTAGTTTTGAAGAGGTTTACATTCGAAGACGGGCGCGGCGCCGCGAGGGTGCGAAAGCCGTGCGCGGCCGCCGGGCTTCGGCGGCCGCTTGGGGAACCCGAATGCTTAAAGCTTTGCTAAGGGGATCGGGATAATCTGGCATGTCTGTCCCGCCAAATTTCGTGAGCTCCGATGATTTTCTCCCGCATCAGTTTCAAGCTGGTCCTGATTGTCGGCATCAGCCTCCTCGGCATGATCGCCCTGGCGCCGATTGCCCTGTCGACCCTGCGCACGCAGATGGTCGCCGATCGCCAGGCCAAGACGCAGCAGATGGTTGATGTCGGCTACGGCATCCTCGCCCACTATCAGAAGCTCGAGAGCGACGGAAAACTCCCGCGCGAGCAGGCCCAGGCCGCCGCGATCGCCGAGATCAAGAGCCTGCGCTACGACAAGGTCGAGTATTTCTGGATCAACGACATGGCCCCGAAGATGGTCATGCATCCGATCAAGCCGGAGCTCGACGGCAAGGATCTGTCCGGGATGAAGGATCCCGCCGGCAACGCGCTGTTCATGGGCTTCGTTGACGTCGTCAAGAAGCAGGGCGCGGGCTTCTACGGCTACCTCTGGCCGAAGCCCGGCTTCGACCAGCCGGTCGGGAAAATCTCCTATGTGAAGGGTTTTGCGCCCTGGGGCTGGATCATCGGCACCGGCATCTATCTCGACGATGTCGACGCCGTCTTCCGCCAGGCCGCGACGACGTTCGGCTATGTCTGTCTGGCCGTGCTGGTCCTGGTCCTAGGTGCCTCCTTCCTGATCGGGCGCAGCGTGACCCGGCCACTGGCAAAAATCACCGCGCTGACCGAGCGGCTCGCCGCCGGCGACAGCGCGTTCGAGGTGCCCTATACCGACCGCAACAACGAGGTCGGCGGGCTCGCCAAGGCGCTCGCCGTGTTCAAGGACAATGCGTCGGCCGTCGGCCGGATGCATGCCGAGCAGCAGGAGCTGAAGCAGCGGGCCGACGGCGAGAAGCGCAAGGCCATGGCCGATCTCGCCGGCAAGTTCGAGGCGAGCGTCCAGGCCGTCGTCCGCGACGTCTTCAACGAGGCGCGCGCGATGCAGCAGGCCGCGCAGGGCATGTCGGAGACCGCGGACAAGGCGACCGACCGCGCGAGCTTCGTCGCTTCCGCGTGCCAGCAGGCATCGAGCAACGTGCAGACGGTGGCCTCCGCCGCCGGCCAGCTGTCGTCCTCGATATCGGAGATCAGCCAGCGCGTCGCACAGGCCGCGACGGTGGCCGACAAGGCCGCCGCGGACGGTCAGCGTACCAACGACACCGTGCAGGGGCTGGCAGCGGCCGCGCACAAGATCGGCGAGGTCATCGACCTCATCAACCAGATCGCCTCGCAGACCAATCTGCTCGCGCTCAACGCCACGATCGAGGCGGCGCGGGCGGGCGAGGCCGGCAAGGGCTTTGCGGTGGTCGCGAGCGAAGTGAAGTCACTGGCGAGCCAGACCGCGAAGGCGACCGACGAGATCGGCGCGCAGATCACCGCGATCCAGGCCGAGACCAATCAGGTCGTCGGCAACATCGAGAGCATCCGTGCCACCATCATGGAGGTCAACGAGATCTCCTCGTCGATCGCCGCCGCGGTCGAGGAGCAGGGCGCCGCGACGCAGGCGATCGCCCACAGCGTGCAGGAGGCGGCCTCCGGCACCGACCAGGTCTCGCAGAACATCTCCGGCGTCAGCGACGCGACCGCGGAGACCGGCCAGGCCGCAGGCCTCGTGCTGCAATCGAGCGGCCGGTTGACGCAGAAGCTGCAATCGCTCGAAAACGAAGTCAGCGCTTTCGTCGCGGGCGTGCGCGCGGCGTAACGACACGCGCTGCAAGACGACATTCTTTTTCCGCGTCGCGGTATCGGCCGCGACGCCGATGCTGTTTTTCTTGACATGACCTCTGCCGTGCTCGACGTGTAGCGATGTCGATTGACGGCACGTGCGTGCCCTCGAAAAGAAAAGCAACACGGGAAAGACGTCATGAGCGCGGGTCTCAACGAGAAGGATTATCTCGCTACCTTGCGTGGCCTGTGGGACAAGGCCTGGCCGAACGGCATGCCGCGTTCGCCGAATTATCTGCACGGCGAAGTTCCCTTGACGGAATATCTGCGCGCCTGGGCGAAGCGCAGTCCGGAGCGGCCCGCAATCATCTTCTACGGCCACGTCACCACCTATGCCGATCTCGACCGGCAGAGCGACCGTTTTGCGGCGCTGCTGCAGGCCAAGGGCGTCGGCAAGGGCGACCGCGTCGCCGTGTTCCTGCCGAACTGCCCGCAATTCCACATCGTGTTCTTCGGCATTCTGAAGCTCGGTGCGATCCACGTCCCCGTCAGCCCGCTGTCGCGCCCCTTCGAGCTGTCCTATGAGCTCAACGACACCCAGGCCGACGTGATCGTCGCGCTCGATCAGCTCGTCCCCGTCGTCGAGCAGGTGAGGGGCGAGGTGCGCCTGCGCGAGATCATCGTCACCAGTTTTGCCGACGTCGTGCCGGCAACGCCCGCGTTCCCGACGCCGGACTCGATCCGCGCACCGCGCGTCGCGGTGCCGGGCGCGACCGATCTGCTGCCGGTGCTCGCCGCAATGCCCACACCTACGCCGCTGCCGCCGCCCGGACTCGATGATGTCGCCGCGCTCAACTACACTGGCGGCACCACCGGCATGCCCAAGGGCTGCGTCCATACCCATCGCGACATGGTGTACACGGCCGCCGCCAATTACGGCATCTCGGTGCTGTCGGACGAGAGCAGCGTGTTTCTGTCGTTCTTTCCGGAGTTCTGGATCGCCGGCGAGAACTTTGGCCTGATCTTCCCGCTGTTCTCCGGCGCGACGCTGGTGCTGTTGGCGCGCTGGGATGCTGTCGGCGCGATGGCGGCGATCGACAAATACAAGGTCACGATCACTGCGATGCCGGTCGACGGCGCGGTCGAGCTGATGGACCATCCGCGCTGGAGCGAGTTCGATCTGTCATCGTTGCAGCAGGTCCGCGTCGTCTCCTTCGTCAAGAAGCTCAACGCCGATTATCGCAAGCGCTGGAAGGACCTCACCGGCACGATCCTGATGGAGGCGGCGTGGGGCATGACCGAGACCCACACCTCCAACACGTTCACGGCAGGCTTCCAGGACGACGATTTCGACCTCGACAACCAGCCGATCTTCGTCGGCCTGCCGGTCCCCGGCGCCGAGTTCAAGATCACCGATTTCGAGACCGGCGCATTGCTGCCGCTCGGCGCGGAAGGCGAGATCCGCGTGCGGACGCCCTCGCTGCTCAAGAGCTACTGGAACAAGCCGGAGGCGAGCGCCGAGTCGCTCGTTGACGGTTGGCTGCGCACCGGCGACATCGGCAACATCGACAAGG
The DNA here is from genome assembly GCF_054863005.1 of Bradyrhizobium sp. 25ACV. NCBI lineage: Bacteria > Pseudomonadati > Pseudomonadota > Alphaproteobacteria > Hyphomicrobiales > Nitrobacteraceae > Bradyrhizobium > Bradyrhizobium sp. 25ACV. The sequence goes on along the minus strand of NZ_JAVAYO010000003.1, from coordinate 210,474 downwards.
ACGGTTTCCTGCACTTCCTCGGTCGCCGCAAGGAGATGCTGAAGGTCAAGGGCATGAGCGTGTTTCCGCCGGAGATCGAGGCGCTGCTGGGCCAGCACCCGAAGGTGCTGGGCTCAGGCGTGGTCGGGCGCGACGATCCTGACAAGGGGCAGGTGCCGGTGGCCTATATCCAGCTCAAGCCGGAGGCGGTCGGCACCATCTCTGCGGAAGATCTGCGCGCCTGGTGCGCCGAGCGCATGGCCGTCTATAAGATCCCGGAAGTGCGTATTATCGATGCCCTGCCGCTGACGGCGACGGGCAAGGTGAAGAAGCAGGATCTCGATCCGAATCTTCCTGCTGCTGTCTGAGTGAGAGAGACGATGTCGTTCAAGAAGCTCCTGATCGCCAATCGCGGCGAGATCGCCATCCGCATCGCGCGCGCGGCGGCCGACGCCGGCATCGCGACCGTTGCGATCCATCCCACCGACGATGCGCTGTCGCTGCACGTGCGCGTTGCCGACGAGGCGGTCGAAATCCCCGGCCGCGGGGCCCGGGCCTATCTCGACATCGAGGCGGTGGTGACGGCGGCAAAGAGCGTCGGGTGCGATGCCGTGCATCCCGGCTACGGCTTCCTCAGCGAGAACGCGGCATTCGCCAAGGCGTGCGCGGACGCAGACCTGACGTTCGTCGGGCCGAAACCGGCGGCGCTCGAGCTGTTCGGCGACAAGGTTGCGGCACGGCAACTGGCAAAGCGTTGCGGCGTGCCTATCATTGCCGGCACCAGCGGGCCGTCCTCGCTGGAGGAGATCACGGCGTTCTTTGCTTCCCTAGGCGGCAATGCTGCGATCGTGATCAAGGCCATGGCTGGCGGCGGTGGGCGCGGCATGCGCGTCGTCGAGAATGCGGCCGATCTCACGGAGGCCTATGCGCGCTGCCAGTCCGAGGCCAAGGCTGCGTTCGGCTTCGATGGCGTCTATGCCGAACGGCTGATCCGGCAGGCGCGTCATATCGAGGTGCAGATCATCGGCGATCGTCACGGCGCGATCTCTCATCTCTGGGAGCGCGAATGCACGATCCAGCGCCGGCACCAGAAGCTGATCGAGGTGGCGCCGAGCCCGTCGCTGAGCGATCCCTTGCGCGGCCGCATCATCGAGGCGGCGAAGCAGCTTGCGACGGCGGCGGCCTACGACAATCTCGGCACGTTCGAGTTCCTGGTCGACGGCACGGCCGAGGACAGTTTTGCCTTCATCGAAGCCAATCCGCGGCTTCAGGTCGAGCACACCGTGACCGAAGAGGTGCTCGGGCTCGATCTCGTCCGTGCCCAGCTTGCGGTCGCGGCGGGCAGCACGCTCGCCTCGCTTGGCCTTGCGCAGGGATCGATCCCGAAGCCGCGCGGCCATGCCATGCAGCTTCGCGTCAACATGGAAACGCTGGACGAGACGGGCGCCACGCATCCGACCGGCGGCGTGCTCGCCGTGTTCGAGCCGCCGTCGGGGCCCGGCGTGCGCGTCGATAGTTTTGGTTACGCCGGCTACAAGACCAGCGCGGCCTTCGACTCGCTCCTTGCGAAAGTCATCGTGCATACGCCGGGCGAAGCCTGGCATGATGTCGTTGCAAAAGCCTCGCGTGCCCTGCGCGAATTCCGGATCGACGGCGTCGTCACCAACATCGCCTTTCTCCAGGCCGTGCTCGCGCATCCCGATTTCAGGACCAACCGCATCGCGACCGACTTCATCGATCGCAATATCGGCAAGCTCGTGGATGCCGCCGATGGCGCGGCCAAGCCGCTTTACTTTGCGCCAAGTGAGGGAAGTGGTGTTCACGGTGTCGAGACGCACGTCGTGCAAGTGGTGCCTGAAGGCACGGTGATGGTCGCTGCACCCCTGCAGGGAACCATCGTCACCATTCAGGTGAAGGAAGGCGAGATCGTGCGCCCCGGCCAGCAGCTCGCCGTGATCGAGTCCATGAAAATGGAACATCTGGTGATGGCCGAGCAGGGCGGCCGTGTCATGACGCTCGCCGCCGGCGACGGCGCCACGCTGATGCATGGCGAGCCGATCATGTATCTCGAGCCGCTCGACGTTGCGGCGGATAGGGCCACGGCCGAAGCCGACATCGATCTGGATCACATCCGGCCCGATCTCGCCGAGTTGATTGCCCGCCAGGCGAACACGCTGGATGCGAATCGCCCCGCCTCGGTCGAGCGCCGCCGCAACACCAACCAGCGCACCGCGCGCGAGAACGTCGCCCAGCTCGTCGACGAAGGCTCGTTCATGGAATATGGCAGCCTCGCCATCGCGGCGCAGCGCCGCCGCCGCAAGCTCGACGATCTCATCAAGAACACGCCGGCTGACGGCCTCGTGATGGGCGTCGCCACGGTGAATGGCGAGAAGTTCGGGCCCGAGGGTGCGCGCTGCATCGTGGTGGCCTATGACTACACCGTGCTCGCGGGCACGCAGGGCCACATGAACCACAAGAAGATCGACCGCATGCTGACCTTGGCGGAAGATTGGCGCGTGCCGCTGGTGTTTTACGCCGAGGGCGGCGGCGGCCGGCCCGGCGACACCGACCGGCTCGGTATGACCGGGCTCGATGGTCCGTCCTTCGTGCAGTTCGCAAGGCTCTCCGGTCTCGTGCCCGTGATTGGTGTCGTCTCCGGCTATTGCTTCGCCGGCAACGCCGCGATGCTCGGCTGCTGCGACGTGATCATCGCGACCAAAAATGCCTCGATCGGCATGGGCGGCCCCGCGATGATCGAAGGCGGCGGCCTCGGCGTCTATCATCCGGCCGAGGTCGGCCCTGTCTCGTTCCAGTCGCCGAACGGCGTCATCGACATCCTCGTCGAGGACGAGGAGGAGGCGACATCCGTCGCGCAAAAGTATCTGTCCTATTTCCAGGGCTCGGTGACGGAGTGGGAGGCCGCCGACCAGCGCCTGCTCCGCCGCGCCATCCCCGAGAACCGGCTGCGCGTCTACGACATCCGCAGCGTCATCGATCTCGTTGCCGACAAGGATTCCGTGCTGGAGCTGCGCCGCGACTACGGCGTCGGCATGATCACCGCGCTGATCCGCATCGAAGGAAAACCGTTCGGCCTGATCGCCAACAATCCGCGTCACCTTGGCGGCGCCATCGATGCCGATGCCGGCGACAAGGCCGCGCGCTTCCTCCAGCTCTGCGACGCGTTCGACTTGCCCGTCGTCTCGCTCTGCGACACGCCCGGCTTCATGGTCGGCCCGGAAGCCGAGAAGACCGCGATCGTGCGCCACGTCTCGCGCATGTTCGTGACGGGCGCGAGCCTCACCGTGCCGCTGTTCGGCATCGTGCTGCGCAAGGGTTATGGCTTGGGGGCACAGTCGATGATCGGCGGCGGCTTCCACGCCTCGTTCTTCACCGCGGCCTGGCCGACCGGCGAGTTCGGCGGCATGGGCTTAGAGGGCTATGTTCGTCTCGGCTTCCGCAAGGAGATGGAGGCGATCACTGATCCCGAGGAACGCGAGACCTATTACCGCAACAAGGTCGCCGAGCTCTATGCCAACGGCAAGGCGGTCTCGATCGCCTCGGTATTCGAGATCGACAACGTCATCGACCCCGCCGAGACGCGCCGCTGGATCATGGCCGGACTCCGTTCGGTGCCGAAGCCGCCGGCCAGGGCCGGGAAGAAGCGGCCGTGCATCGATACGTGGTGAGGGCGGTGCAGCAATAGATGAGCCCGTCATTCCGGGCGCGCGCAGCGCGAACCCGGAATCTCGAGATCCTAGGGTGCGCAAGGGCACACCTAGTTCGATGCCTCGCATCGCCCCGGGATGACGAGAAGATACAGCGTGCCTCCAAGCCGTTCCCGGTTCCCGATTGACATCCCCGCCTGTGGTGCCAGACTTTGCACAATAATACAGGGTGGAGACGTCCGCGATGGCCAGCCTGTCGGCCTCGAACCATGTCGCCCGTGTCTTGTCCGTCGCCAATCAATTGGCCGACGTCGATGCCTCTTCGCGCATTGCCGATTCCTGGCGGCGCTGCCTGATCAGCCACAAGCTCGACCCCGCCCGCCAGGGACCGCCGCAGACGCTGACTGAAGCCGAGGTCCGGCATGTCGCCGAACCGATGGAGCAGCTGATCCGGCTGGCGACGCCGGAGCTCGAAGACCTCGCGCGGGTGCTGCGCGAGGCCGGCTATTGCGTCAATCTCGCCGACCCCAGCGCGACGATGCTGTGGAGCCGACTGCCCGGCCCGGCCGATACTGAAATATTCATGCGCTGGAAGGTCTATACCGGCTCGAATTTTTCCGAGGCTTTTGAGGGCACCAACGGGCTCGGCACCGCACTTGCGGAGCAGAAGCCGATTCTGGTGCATCGTGACGAGCATTTTCGCGCGCAGTGGCACATGTTCTCCTGCGCCGTGGCGCCGCTGTTCGACCACGCCGGTCGCCTCGCCGGCGCCGTGAACATCACCTCTTGCCGCGAGGATCTCGGGCGCATGGCGCATCAGCTCGCGCTCGTGGTGACGATGGAGGCGACGCGGCGCATGGAGGGCGCGATCTTCCGCGGTCATTTCCGCAACGCCTGGATCGCGACCGTGCCGGGCGACGGCGGCAGCGGTCTGCTCGCCTATGACGACGATCGCCGCATCGTCGGCGCCTGCCGTTCGGCGCGCGCGCTGCTGGGTCTCACCGACGGCTTGATCGCATCGGGCATCGATCTTTCGCGCTACGTCAAGTTCGATCGTCATGCCGCCCGCGGCGCGGACGAGACAGTCGAGTTGCGCCGCGCCGATGGCAGTGCGTTAGGGCAGGGGCATGTCGCGCCGCCGCTGCGGGCGAGATCATCGGCGCGTCCGCTCGCGCCGCGCCGCGATGCGCCTGTCGATCGCTTTGACGCGCTGCACCGGCTCGCCGGCCGCGATCCCGGGTTGATCAGAAGCGTGAAGCGGCTCCGAAGCATAGGCGATCACAATCTGCCGGTGCTGCTCCATGGCGAGACCGGCGTCGGCAAGGACGTGTTCGCGCGCGCCATTCACGCCGCCAGCAACCGGGCGCGCAGCAATTATGTGGCGCTGAACTGCGCGGCGATGCCGGAGAGCCTGATCGACGCCGAACTGTTCGGCTACGAGGCCGGCGCCTTCACCGGCGCGCGGCGCGACGGCTCGAAGGGCCTGATCGTGCAGGCCGACGGCGGCACGCTGTTCCTCGACGAGATCGGCGACATGCCGATCGCGCTGCAGACGCGGTTGCTACGCGTGCTGGAAAACCGCGAGGTCTGGCCGCTCGGCGCGCTCAAGCCTGTCGCCGTCGACATCCGCCTCATCAGCGCCACTCACCGCGATCTCGGCCGCATGGCCGAAGAAGGCGGCTTCCGCGCCGATCTCTATTTCCGCCTGCGCGGCCTCGAGGTGCGGCTGCCGGCCTTGCGCGAGCGTGCCGACCGGGACGACGTCATCCGCCAGATCGCGCGCGAGGAGGCGCCGAACTGCAGGCTTTCGGACCAAGCGTGGTCGCAACTGTCGGCCTATTCCTATCCCGGCAACATGCGCCAGCTTCGCCACGTGCTGCGGCTCGCCGGCTGCACGGCGGAGAACGGGGTCATCTCCGATGCGGACCTGGATCTTCCGCCGTTCGGAGGGAGGAGCGAGCCCGATCTTGAAGCGGCCGAGCGCGCCACGATCGTCGAAGCCCTGCGTAAGCACGGCGGCCGCGTGACGGAAGCGGCCCGCGCGCTGAAGCTCAGCCGCGCCACGCTCTATCGCAAGATCAAGCAGTTGAAGATCGAGACGGCGCAGTAGGGATCAGCTGCACGTGGCGCGCGTTCTCCGCTGGCTCGGAATCGTAGGGTGGGCAAAGGCGCGCTTGCGCCGTGCCCACCATCTCTAACCGAATGTTGCAGTACGTGGGCACGCTTCGCTTTGCCCACCCTAGATACTGTATTCGCAGCGAGAGTGACGTTTACGAAAAATCCGTCCAGCTCAGATGCCGTGAATCGAGGTCGCCGACCGTCACCGTTTCGCGCATCTCATGCGGCGTGTGAAAACTGCTGCGCAGGTACACCAGCGGCGCTGCGGACGCCAAATGCGACACGCCGCGCACTTCGCCGACGAAGATCGAATGCGTCGTCGTCTCGAACTCCTGCGCCAGCACGCAGTCGAATGCGGCGACCGCATCCGTCAGCACCGGCGCGCCCGTGGCCCCGCGCGTCCACTGTCCGAACGCAAAACGGTCGTCGCCGTTGATGCCCTTCTGGCCGCTGAAGGTCAGCGCGAGCAGGGCGTGGTCCTCGTGCAGGAAGTTGATCGCGAACGCGCCTTCCTCGCGGATGCGCGCATGCGCGCTGGCGTTGCGGTTGACGCAAACGATCAGCGATGGCGGATTGTCCGACAGCGAGCAGGCCGACGTCACCGTCAATCCCGTACGCTTGCCGTGCTCGGCGCCGACCGTGACCAGCGCGACGGCGCCGGCGCATTGGCGCATCGCCTGCTTGAAATCCTTTGCGTCCACGCTCACGCCGAGGCCTCCGAAATGGATGCGGGTGCGGCACGTTCGCGCCGCACCCGCTGAGCGTCAAGCCGCCTTCTTCGCGGAGCCGAGATGCGCAAGGCGCGGCATCACCTCGTTCTTCAGCAGCGAAAGCGAGTGGTGCCAGGCCTCGGCCTTGTGCTTGTAGTCGAAGCCGAACACCAGCAGCACGCCGAAGCCGCCGACCTCGTCGTAGATCTTCTCGATCTTCTCGGCGACGGTTGCGGGCGAGCCGACGATCCAGTTCCGCTTGGCGCAATATTCGACCGTGACGTCGCTGTCGGGGACATCAGGGGCGTGCTTCAGATAGTCCTTGAAGCCGAAATGGCCGAGCAGCGGCAGGAAGTACTCGCTCATCATCCGGCCCATCATGTCACCGGTCGAGAGCTTCCAGGCTTCCTCGTCGGTATCGGCGACGAACACCTCGCGCACTAGGCGCCAGTCCGCACGGTTCGGCTTGCGCCCGGTCTTGGCGGCGCCGATCTCGACGGAGTCCCAATGGCTCGAGACATAGGCCGGGTTCAGGTTGAGGCTCATCGGGATGAAGCCGCGCTCGCCGGCGAGTTTTAGCGTGTCCGAGTTCTTCGACAGCCCGGCGACGCCGATCGGCGGATGCGGTGCCTGCAGCGGCTTGATGTGGGGCTTGAGGAAGTCGAACATCGTGTCCGGCTTGGTCACCGTCCAGAACTTGCCCTTATGGGTGAAGGGCGCGGGCTCCGTCCACAGCTTCAGGATGATCTCCAGCGCCTCGCGCGTCATGTCGCGGTTCTGCCCGCTCATGCCGTCGACGTTGAACATCGCCCAATCGCTCGGCAGCCCCGAAGCCGCGACGCCGAAATTGAGCCGGCCCTCGGAAAGATGGTCGAGCATCGCGACGCGGTTGGCGAGCTCGGCTGGATGGTGATAGGGCAGCAGGAATCCGCCCGGCCCGATGCGGAGCTTCTTGGTCTGCATCAAGGCCTGCGCGATCAGAAGGTCCGGCGTGGGATTGGGTTCCCAGGGGGCGGTGTGGTGCTCGCCGACCCAGGCCTCCTGATAGCCGAGCTCGTCGAGCCAGCGCATGACCTGCAGGTCCCAGTCGTTCCCTTCCTTCAGGCCGCACTCCGGCGGATGCGAAGGCATAGTGAAATAGCCGATCTCCATGGGTTTCCTCATCTGATGTTGACGCGTCTTGTCGCGCGTTGACGGAGTTGAGCGGAAAAGCTTCAGCAAGCGCTGTGCCAGCGCGGCGCAGCTCCAAATCGACGAGAAAGGGCTGGTTTGCCCGCACAATAGCCGGTATCTCGGCACAGACCCGCAAACGTCGTCTCATTGTCGCGAGACGGCGTCCCGGCCGTGAGACGAGGACAGTTTCGAATGACCGAACCCGCTTATGTCGCGGTGGACTGGGGCACCAGCAGTTTCCGGCTGTGGCTGGTCGATCGTGCCGGCAAAGTGCTGACCGAGCGCCGCAGCGGCGAGGGCATGCTGGCGGCGGCGAAGGCCGGCTTTCCCGCCGTGCTGCGATCACATCTTGCGGCGATCGAAGCGCCGGATCATCTGCCGGTTCTCGTCTGCGGCATGGCCGGTGCCAGGAACGGCTGGGTCGAAGCCGGTTATGTCGACACGCCGGCGCCGCTCTCGGCCGTCCTCAAACAGGCCGTGCGCGTCCCCAGCGAAGCGCGCGACATCCGGATCCTGCCGGGCATCGCGCAGCGCGAGACAAAAGCGCCGGACGTCATGCGCGGCGAGGAAACGCAGCTGCTCGGCGCGCTCGGCCTCGAGGCCGCGGGCGAGGCGCTGGTCTGCATGCCCGGCACGCATTCGAAATGGGTGCGCGTGAAGGACGGCGTGGTCGAACGCTTCTCCACCTTCATGACCGGCGAGCTGTTCAGCGCCGTCTCGCGCGAGACCATCCTGTCGCTCGCGGTCGCCGGCGCCGATGAGGCCGAGAATGTCGCGAGCTTCAAGGCGGCGGTGAAGGCCGCGTATGAGGCGCCCGCTTTTGTCGCCAATCACTTGTTCGGCGCACGATCACGGCAGCTGCTGTTCGGCGGCACGCCGGCCGCGGCGCGCGAGACGCTGTCGGGCACGTTGATCGGCGTCGAGCTGGCGGCGGGGCTCTCGGGTCTCGTGCCGCAAGCGGGCGTCAAGCTGATCGCGTCGGGGCGGCTTGCGATGCTGTACCGGCTGGCGTTCGAGGCGCTGTCGGTCAACGCGAATCCGGTCGATGCGGATGAAGCCGTCCGCCGCGGCTTATCGATGGCGGCTGCCGCGATCTGGACGAAATCAAAGGATTTTTGAGATGAGCATTCCCTTTCCGCCGATGAAGCGGCCGTTGGTTGCGATCCTGCGCGGCGTCAAGCCCGAGGAGACCGAGGCGATCGTCGCCGTGCTGATCGAAGCCGGCATGACGGCGATCGAGATCCCCCTGAACTCGCCCGATCCGTTCCGCTCCATCGCAATGGCCGTGAAGCAGGCACCTCCGGGCGTGCTGATCGGCGCCGGCACGGTGCTGGCGACCGCGGATGTCGATCGTCTCAATGACGTCGGCGGCAAGCTGATGGTCTCGCCGAATGTGGACACGCAGGTGCTCGTGCGTGCGCATCAATACGCCATGGTCACGCTGCCCGGCGTGTTTTCGCCGACCGAGGCGCTGCTTGCTGCGCGCTCAGGCGCATCGGGCCTGAAGTTCTTTCCGGCCAGCGTGTTAGGTGCCTCCGGCATCGCCGCGATCCGCGCCGTGCTGCCGTCAGGCGTCATGATCGCGGCCGTCGGCGGCGTCTCCGATCAGAATTTTGCCGAGTACATCAAGGGCGGCGTGACCGCCTTCGGGCTCGGCTCCAGCCTCTACAAGCCCGGCATGAGCGCCGCCGATGTCGCCGCGCGCGCGAAGGCGACGGTCGCGGCTTACGATCGGGCAATTCAGAAAGATTGAACGGACAACAACTAGCCGTGATCCTGACATAGCCTATTGTGCCACATGGAGACGCGATGCTGACATTTGCGCATCGTGTGATGTGACTGGCTGAATCAGGAGACCGACATGGCGATCAACAACGTGGCCGATCTGTTCGTGGCAACGCTCGAGCAGGCCGGCGTCAAGCGCATCTACGGCATCGTCGGCGACAGCCTGAACGCCCTGACCGAGGCGCTGCGCCGCCGCGGCACCATCGAATGGATCCATGTCCGCCACGAGGAGGTCGCAGCGTTCGCCGCCGCCGGCGAAGCCGAGATGACCGGAAGCCTTGCGGTGTGCGCGGGCTCCTGCGGCCCCGGCAATCTGCATCTGATCAACGGCCTGTTCGACGCACATCGCAGCCGTGTTCCCGTGCTGGCGATCGCGGCGCAGATCCCGACCGCCGAGATCGGCGGCGGCTATTTCCAGGAGACCCATCCGCAGAACCTGTTCCGCGAATGCAGCCATTATTGCGAGCTGGTTTCCGACCCGAGCCAGCTTCCTTACGTGCTGGAGAATGCCATCCGCGCGGCGGTGGGCCTGCGCGGTGTCGCCGTCGTCGCCATGCCCGGCGACGTCGCGTTCCGCAGCCCGCCCAAGCGCGCGCTGTCGACCACGCGCGGACTCGCGCTGTCGGCGCCGAATGTGGTGCCGCAAGCGGATGAGCTGAAGGCGCTCGCCGACCTCCTCAACGGCACCGAGCGCGTCACCCTGTTCTGCGGCCGCGGCTGCGCCGGCGCGCATGCGCCCCTGATGCAGCTGGCCGAAGCGCTGAAGAGCCCGATCGTGCATGCGCTCGGCGGCAAGGAGCACGTCGAATACGACAACCCCTATGACGTCGGCATGACCGGCTTCATCGGCTTCTCCTCGGGCTATGCCGCCATGCACGCCTGCGACGCGCTGGTGATGCTCGGCACCGATTTTCCCTACAAGCAATTCTTTCCGACCGATGCGAAGATCGCGCAGATCGACATCCGCCCGGAAAACCTGGGACGACGCTGCAAGATCGATCTCGGCCTCGTCGGCGACGTCAAGCTGACCATCGAGGCGCTGCTGCCGCTGCTGAAAGCGAAGACGCAGCGCAAGCATCTCGACGACGCCGTCGCGCATTACAAGAAGGCGCGCGAGGGTTTGGACTCGCTCGCCAAGGGCACGCCGGGCAGCAAGCCGATCCACCCGCAATATCTCGCAAAAGTCATCAGCGACCACGCGAGTGACGACGCGGTCTTCACCGCCGATGTCGGCACGCCCACGGTGTGGGCCGCGCGCTATCTCGACATGAACGGCCGCCGCCGGCTGGTCGGCTCCTTCGTGCACGGCTCGATGGCCAACGCGATGCCGCAGGCGATCGGCGCGCAGGCCGCCCAGCCGGGCCGCCAGGTGATCTCGCTCTCCGGCGACGGCGGCTTCACCATGATGATGGGCGACCTGATCACGCTGACGCAAGAGAAGCTGCCGGTGAAGGTCGTGATCTTCAATAACGGTGTGCTCGGCTTCGTCGCGCTGGAGATGAAGGCGGCGGGCTTCGTCGACACCAATGTCGACCTAGAGAATCCCGATTTCGCAGCGATGGCGCGCGCCATGGGCATCTTTGCCAAGCGCGTCGAGGACCCCGGCGAGCTCGCGGGCGCGGTGAAGGAGATGCTCGCCCATGATGGGCCTGCGCTGCTCGACGTCGTCACCGCCAAGCAGGAGCTGTCGATGCCGCCGACCATCACGCCCGAGCAGATCAAGGGTTTCAGCCTCTGGGTCCTGCGCGCGGTGATGAACGGTCGCGGCGACGAGGTGCTCGATCTCGCGAAGACGAACCTATTGCCGCGTTAGCCCCGCTTCACCGACGGCGCGGGCAGCCGCTCGTGGCGGTTCTGGAAGCGTTGCCAGTGCATCACGGAGCCGATCAGCAGGGCGGGTACGAAGCCGAGTACGATCAGGAAGTGCGGCAGCTCCTTCGACGAGACGAAGGCGATGGCGATGTCCGAGATCAGCCAGAGCGCTGCGAATATCACCGCAAAGTCCGTTCGCGGGCAGCGCAGGTAGTAGAACACGGCGGTGATGACGATCGCGGGACCGATCGCGACGCCGATCATGATCGCGGTCAGCTCCTTTGGCGTCAACGCGTCGAGCATCATCGAGGCCAGCAGCCAGAGTGCGGCGAACATGGCGACGATGTCGAGCGGATGCCGCAATCCAATACCTCTCGCGGGGACGTGCTATCGTTGTGGCCGGAGCTGCGGCCGTCAAGTCAAAATGCGCTTATTCCTCGTCACTTCCGGGCGTCGGGCGCAGCATGAAATGGCCGAAGGCGGTGGCGATCGGCTTGTCCACATCGTCCTGCCAGGCGCGCGCCTCGAAGGCGACGATGCGCCGGCCCTGCTTCACGATCGAGACGTTGGCAAACGTATCGAGCGCACGGCCGGAGCGCAGATAGTTGACGGTGAGCCCGATCGGCTTGGGCGGCGCGGCGGCGCCGAGCTCGCGCGCGACGCCGATGATCGCGGTGGTCTCGAGGAAGGCGCCGGTCATGCCGCCATGGATCGCAGGCAGGATCGGGTTGCCGATGATTTTCGGTGAGAACGGCATCGTCAGCGTACCGTCGTCGTTGAGACGGATGCCGAGAGCGCGGGCGAACGGGCTGCGCGCGAAGGGGCCATCCGGATCTTCCGGCGCCTCCAGCACCGGGATGCTGCGCGCATCCATCCTGCGGTCGGCGAGCATGTTGGTGCGGTTGGCGCCGATCATGAAGCAGGCGGTCGCAGTCGCTACCGGATCGTCCTCGGACTCCTGATAGGCGGTGGAGCGCACGAAGGCGATCGAGCGCGTGGTGCGGTAGCACACCGAATGCGCCTTGATGTCGAGGCCGGGCGTCGCCGGCTTCTGATAGTCGATGCGCAGGTCGAGGGTGGCGATCGCGCGTGTGCCGTCGAGCGCAAGTTGCACCGCCATGCCGCAGCTCTCGTCCAGCATCGCGGTGACGACGCCGCCATGCAGCACGCCGGTCTCGGTGTCGCCGACGAAGACGGGCCGGTAGGGCAGGCTCGACCAGGCCTCAGCTAGTGCAAAGCGGTCGAGCTGGAGCCCGCTGATATGGCCGTAATCGGAGCGGCGGCCCTTGATGGCGTCGGCGAGTTCCTCGAACGGGAGCGTGGTCGGTATGGTGCTCATAGGGGACGTTTTAGACCAGTGTCGGGCGCCGCGCAAAACCCCGAATTGGCCTCGACAGAGCAGGCCGAACCACCGATGGTGGGCGCTTCGTTCGCCGACTAGCCGCAAGGAGCGCCCATGGCCGACCCCGAAACGCCCGCCAACAATCAGGGGCCCGTCACCATTTCGAGCTCCAGCTCGGAGCGGGCGCCGATCATCTATTTCGACGGCGCGTCCTGCTTCGGCCATCACAACGGCGCGATCCAGATCGAGCTCGCCGCGAATTTGCTGATGCCAGTCGGCGCCGCCGTCAGGGTCGACGTGATCCAGACCGCGCACCTGCGCTGCAGCGTGGCCGCGGCGCTGGCGCTGCGCGAAGCGCTCGACAAGGCGCTGGCGATGTACCGGCAGGGCCAGCAGCAGCCGGTGACGGAGGAGATCCCGACGGTGAAGAATTGAGATCGCAATTGACAGCGATTTATCTTTGCGCCACCTTCCGTGCAGGTTGATACGACCTGCCGGTTGCACCCTCTGTGGAATGGTGAACGTATCGAGCCTTCATCGGCCTCCCCCTTTGCCCGAGCGTCCGGGTCAGCAACGCAACCGCCTGATACATCTGGATCGCTCATGCAGAGGACGAACCGATGCGCGATTTTCGCGATGCCAAGGCTATGGCGCAGACCCTGCGCGAATCCCTGACCAGCAAGGCCGTCTCCCTCAGTCACAGCGAAAGTCTCGAGCTGGTGTCGAGGATGCTGGGCGTTGCCGACTGGAACACCTTGTCGGCAATGCTCCAGGCCGGGCGCCGCGACGCGCCCGTGCCGATCGTCAAGCTCAAGAGTTCGACCGCGGTCTATCCGGCGGTCCCGTTGCGCGATTTCGTGCCGTTTCCAAACGCAACCTTTCCGCTGTTCGTCGGGCGCGAGAACACGGTGCTCGCCCTCAACCATGCGTTCGAGGGCGCTCGCGAGATTGTCTGTGCGATCCAGCGCGACGCGACTGTCGATGAGCCGCGTTTTGCCGACGTCTACGAGGTCGGTTTGCTCGCCCAATTGGTTGAGCTCGAACGGCTCCCCGACGGCTCGATCAGGGTGCTGACGCGTGGAATTCGTCGCGTCGGGCTTCGCAGCTTCGCGGCGACGAACAACGGTTACCGGTCCGAGGCTTCCGAATTGCCCGAGAGCCCGGCTGCGGACGCGCCTGACCTGGTCCGCCGAACCGCTCAACGCTTCGAGGATTACGCCGCGGCCCACGGCCTGCTCATGCCGGATGTCTGGTCGTTCTTCGATCAGACGCGCGACATCGGGCATATCGCCGACACAATGGCGACGCGGATGAAGCTGTCGGTCAAGGACAAGTACGAGCTGCTGGCGATCCTCGATCCCGTGAAGCGGCTGGAAACGATCGACGCACGGCTGGATGCATCGTCTCGTCCGCTCACACCGGCCTATGTCGCCACGCGCCGCCGGGCGCTTGATCTTGCCGACCGGCGCCGCCATCAGTTTGCAACGCTGGAACACCTTCTGCTGGCGTTGACCGAAGACGGCGATGCCGCCCACGTTCTGCAGGCGTGCAACGCCGATCTCGGCATGCTCAGGCAGAGCCTGACCGATTATCTCGACAGGGAGCTCGCCCACCTTGTGATCGAGACCGGCACCGCCGCGCCGACCGCTGCATTCCAGCGCGTCGACCGCCGGGCGGCGCTGCACGCCCAGGAGGTCGGCAATCCCGCCGTGACCGGCGCCAATGCACTCGTTGCTCTCTTTCCGGAAACGCGAAGCCCGGCGGTGCGCTTGCTCGCCGAGCAGGACGTATCGCGCTGGCGCGTGGACAAGGCCATCGCGCAGGAGAGAGCCAAGGACAAGGACTAGAGCACGAAGCGGCGGCCGCTTACGCCTTGGTCACATGCACCTTCGCGGTGTTGCCGCCGTTCCACTTGCCGTCGAGCGCGCGCTCGATCTGGGCGGCGAGTTGCAGCAGCAGGCCGTCATTGGCCTGCTTGGCGATGGCCTGGATGCCCAGCGGCAGGCCGTGGTCCTGGCTGGCCATCGGCATCGAGATCGCGGGCATGCCGCAGAGATTGGCCAGCGGCGTGAAGGCGAAGAAGCGCCAGAGATTGTCGAACCAGTCGCGCACATCAGGATTGTCGGAGATGGTGAGATACTCCCTGGTGCCGACCTTCGGCGTCGGCAGCGCGGTGATCGGCGTCAGGATCACGTCCCATTGCTCGAAGAAGGCGCCGAAGCCGCGCGAGGTGGTGTTGAACACGCCCTGCATCTTGGCCCGCTCGGCGAAGCTGGTGTGCCGGCCGGCTTCCCAGATGCGGATGTTCATCGGCTCGATCAGATCTTCCTGCGGTCTTTCCAGCCCGCGCGCGGCGAGCATGTTGGAGATCACCACCGCGAAGTTCGAAATGTAGCAGGTGGTCTGCGCCTCGAATGCAGCGGGAAGGTCGATCTCCGGCAGCGCATAGTCGACGTGATGGCCGAGGCCTTCGAGGAAGCGTCCGGCCTTCTCCAGCTCGGCTGCGATCTCGGGCGTCGCGGTGTAATTGCCCCATGTATGGGACAACGCGATGCGCAGCTTCGAGGGATCGCGCTTGATCATCTCGGAATAAGGCTGCGCCGTGGTCCAGAACGGCATGAACTCGCCGGGTGCCGGCCCGCGGGCATGATCGACGAAGGCGGCAGTGTCGCGCAAGCTGCGCGACTGGCAGCCCTGGATCGAGACGAGGCCGGTGAGGTCCGACATGTGGGGGGCGAGCGAGAACACGCCGCGCGAGACTTTCAGCCCGATATTGCCGTTGACGCCGGCGGGAATGCGGATCGAGCCGCCGCCGTCGGTCGCATGCGCGATCGGCACCACGCCGGCCGCGACCATCGCGGCGCTGCCCGCCGAGGAGCCGCAGGTGGTGTAGTCGGTATTCCAGGGATTGCGGGTGACGTAGACGGCGGGATTGTCGGCCGAAGAGCACACGCCGAATTCCGGCGTCGTGGTGCGTCCGATCAGGTTAAGGCCGGCCTGGCGGAATTTGCCGGTGAGGAACGTATCGGCCGCGGCGCGATTGCCGCGCATCAACAGCGAGCCCATTTCCTGCAGCCGGCCCTTCATGGTCGGCCCGAGGTCCTTCATCAGGAAGGGCAGGCCGGCGAAGGGACCTGCGAGATTGGCGCCGTCCTTGGCGGGATCGGCGATCACGTCCTCGAACAGCTCGACCACGCCCGACAGCGCCGGATTGACTTTGGCGACACCCGCGGCAGCCTGGCGCGCCAGCTCCTTCGCCGTCAGCTCGCCCTTGCGGACACGCCCCGCCAGCGCGACGCCATCGTGCTGCGCCCATTCCGTCCAGCTCATCGGCAAAGTCATGAAGTCCAAATCTCCTCAGATACTTGAGGCCACCTTTTTCGCATGGGACCGCGTGAATCAACTGAGTCGGCGCGAGGGGCAGGGTTGCGCCGGGCGGAGGGGTCGCGAGGATTCGGGATGCCGGTCCTATCAATCCGACAGTCGCGCGATCACTGCAACCGGTCCGCCGCCGGCTGGTCCCTGATGCTCGGCGCCACCAGACACGTAGACCGCGCCGGTACCGGCAAGGCCCGCGATCAGGCCACCAACGGCGGCGCGGGCATGGCGTGTCGAGCTGATGTCGGTGTCTTCGAGCATGGTGTGGCGGAAGCCGCGCACGCTGCCATCAGGCGAGGCCTCCGCCTTGGCGAAGATGTTCACGAGCTCGCGGTCCGCGATGCTCTGCGGGGCCAAGCCAAGCCCGACGCTGTTCAACGCCGATACCACCGCCGCGGCGTCGATGGCATCCTCCATCACGGCATGCCCGATCACGAACTCGCTGGCCGACGACATCGATTTGCCGAGCACGATGACAACATTATGCATCAGCTCGATCCCCGATGAGGTCGAGGCCACCTTGGAGAAGAGATCGTAGCGTTGCAGCACATCCTCGTCGCGGACATCGGAGCCGATCTCGCCGAGTGCGGCCGCAACGCCGAGCGCAGAGGCGCCGCGCGAATAGGCCATTGAGCTGTAAGCGCTCGTCGTCACCGTCTTGTTGCCGCGCGCGTTTGCCGCCGCGACACGCTCGCTGGTCAGCAGCGGGCACTTGATCTGCACGAAATGGACGTCGGCGGGATCAGTGATGCCGGCATCCGTCATCGCGACTTGCACGGCCTTGGCCGTCTCGGTGATCTGCGAGGAGCGGCCGAGCTCTTCGGGCAGGAAGTCCCGCGTGTGCGCCATGCCGATGCACAGGCGCTTGTCGGACGGGCCTGCCGGGCGCTCGACCTTGCTGCGCGTGAACACCGTAAGATGCGGGCTGAGCACGCCCTCGGTGCCGCCGGACATCACGAAGGCGATGCGTTGCTCGACTGCCTCCGGCGACAGGCCGAGCTGGGGCGCCAGCGCCGTGCACAGCGCGCTGACAGCGTACTCCCGCGTGAAATCATTGACGCCGCCATTGCCTTCGGTCTTGCCGAGAATGGCGAGGATCGACCTGGGATCGATCGTGCCGGAGCCGATCAGGTTCATGAGGCCGGAGACGTCGCCGGGGCCAATGGTGGCGATCCTGAAGACGCCGACCGATGTCGTACGCATGATTAGTCCTCGGAATTCGGTAGCCCGGCAGAGAAGGAGGTGCGGAACGCGGGGCCGATGTCAAGCCGTCGCGCACTTACGAATGTGGCGAGATCGCATCATCTCGACAAAAAATCCTCTGTCGACGATGCTAGGCCGTACCTTGATAAATCAGCCCCGGTTGGTCCATAAGCGGCGTCCCGTGGCCGGTGGTTCGCCCCCGCGTTGCGTGCTTGGATAGAGGGATTCTCGCGTGGCAAATATCAACCAGAAAATTGCGCAGGAGCTTGGGGTTCGGGCGGAGCAGGTCGAGGCGACGGTGACGCTGCTCGATGGCGGCGCCACGGTTCCCTTCATCGCCCGCTACCGCAAGGAAGCGACCGGTGCGCTCGACGACGCGCAATTGCGCACCCTGGAGGAGCGCCTGGGTTACCTGCGCGAGCTCGAGGACCGCCGCAAGGCCATCCTCGAATCAGTCCGCGAGCAGGGCAAGCTCGATGCCGCGCTCGAGGCCTCCATTCTCGCCGCCGACAGCAAGGCCCGTCTCGAAGACATCTATCTGCCGTTCAAGCCGAAGCGCCGCACCAAGGCGGAGATCGCCAAGGAGGCCGGCCTCGAGCCGCTCGCCAACCAGCTGATGGCGGAGCCGACCAACGATCCGAAGATGGTCGCCGAAGGCTTCATCAACGCCGAGAAGGGCGTTGCGGACGCCGCCGCCGCGCTGGACGGTGCCCGCGCCATCCTGGTCGAACGCTTCGACGAGGACGCCGACCTGATCGGCACGCTTCGCGAGGAAATGTGGACCAATGCGCGCATGGCCTCCAAGGTGCGCGACGGCAAGAAGACCGAGGGCGAGAAGTTCGCCGACTATTTCGAGTTCTCCGAGCCACTGACCAAGCTGCCCTCGCACCGCATCCTCGCGATGTTCCGCGGCGAGAAGGAGGAGATCCTCGACCTGCAGATCCAGGCCGAGGCCGAGGCGCCGCCGCCGGGCGTGCCCAGCGCCTATGAACTGAAGATCATGAAGCGGTTCGGCATCGCCGACCTCAAGCGCGCCGGCGACCGCTGGCTGATCGACACCGTGCGCTGGGCCTGGCGCACCAAGATCCAGGTGCATCTCAATATCGACCTGCGCATGCGGCTGTGGAACGCAGCCGAGACCGAGGCCGTGCGCGTGTTCGCCTCCAATTTGCGCGATCTCCTGCTGGCAGCGCCGGCCGGCACCCGCGTCACCATGGGGCTCGATCCCGGCTATCGCACCGGCGTCAAGGTCGCCGTCACCGATGCGACCGGCAAGGTCGTCGATACCGCCGTGATCTATCCGCACGAGCCGCAGCGGCAGTGGAACGAGTCGCTCGCGATCCTCGGCAAGCTCGCATTGAAGCATCGTGTCGAGCTGATCGCGATCGGCAACGGCACCGCCTCGCGCGAGACCGACAAGCTCGCAGGCGATCTCGTCAAGGGTCTGGCCGAGCTGAAGATGACCAAGATCGTGGTGTCGGAAGCCGGCGCGTCGGTCTATTCGGCCTCGGCTTTCGCCTCGGAGGAATTGCCCGGTCTCGACGTCACCCTGCGCGGCGCAGTCTCGATCGCGCGGCGTCTGCAGGATCCGCTCGCCGAGCTCGTCAAGATCGAGCCCAAGGCGATCGGCGTCGGTCAGTATCAGCACGATCTCGGCCAGGCCAAGCTCGCAAAATCGCTCGACGCCGTGGTCGAGGACTGCGTGAACGCCGTCGGTGTCGACGTCAACACCGCGTCCGCACCGCTGCTGGCCCGCGTGTCGGGTGTTGGCTCAGGTCTGGCGCAGAGCATCGTGGCGCACCGTGACGCCAACGGCCCGTTCAAGTCGCGCAAGGCGCTCAAGGAGGTGCCGCGGCTCGGGCCGAAGGCGTTCGAGCAGTGCGCGGGCTTCCTGCGCATCCTCGGCGGCGAGGACCCGCTCGACGCCTCCGGCGTGCATCCGGAAGCCTATCCGGTGGTGCGCCGGATCCTCAGCGCCACCAAGAGCGACATCAAGGCCCTGATCGGCAGCAGCGAGATCGTGCGCACCTTGAAGCCGAAGGAGTTCGTCGACGAGACCTTCGGTCTGCCGACCGTCACCGACATCTTGAAGGAATTGGAGAAGCCCGGCCGCGATCCGCGTCCGGCGTTCAAGGCCGCCGTGTTCAAGGAAGGCGTCGAAGAGATCAAGCATCTCCAGAAGGGCATGATCCTCGAGGGCACCGTGACCAACGTCGCCGCGTTCGGCGCCTTCGTCGACATCGGCGTGCACCAGGACGGCCTCGTGCACATCTCCGCGATGTCCAAGACCTATATCAAAGACCCGCGTGAGGTGGTGAAGCCCGGCGACATCGTCAAGGTGAAGGTGCTGGACTTCGAGGTCGCGCGCAAGCGCATCTCGCTGACCTTGCGTCTCGACGACGAGGTCGGCGCCAAGAAGGACGCCCCCGGCATGCAGCGCGACAACAGCTCGCGCAACCCGTCACGCATGACGTCGTCCGCACCGCGAAAGCAGGAATCGTCCGGCGGCGGTGCCCTCGCCGAAGCGCTGCGCCGCGCGGCGGAAAAGAACAACGGGAAGCGGGCGTGAGGTCTTAACCTCGCCCCGTAAGAACGGGGAGAGGGAGTGATAGAGCGACACCTGCCTAACACCCGCGTCAGAATCTGGCGCGTTTGTAAGTTGAACGCGCCGCCCCCTTGCTCTCATCTGATCGTCCTCGTGCGGCGCGCAAACCGCCGCACTGCAAGGAGGATGCTTCGATGAACAGCAGGCTTCTCAAAGGCCTCACCGCGGTGACGATCGCCGCAGCGATGGCGGCAGCTTCACCCGTGCTGGCCCGTGGCGGCATGGGTGGCGGAGGTCACGGCGGCTTCGGCGGTGGCGGCCATGGCGGCTTTGGCGGCGGTGGCCACTTCGGTGGTGGCGGCATGCATGTCGGCGGTGGCGGCATGGGTGGCGGGGGCATGAGATTTGGCGGGATGGGCGGCGCCCATTTCGGCGGTGCCCGCTTCGTCGGTTCGCCGATGGCCGCCCGCGCCGCCATCGGACCCCGCTTTGCCGGAGCTCCGCTGGCGACCCGCGCCGCCTTTGGACCGCGGTTTGCCGGCACGGGCTGGCACGGCAGGACCTTCATCGGCCGCCATGCCTTTTTCCACCATCATCGCTTCCACCGGTTCGCGTTCGTTGGCGCGCCGTTCATCTATGCCAACTACTACGACGACGGCTGCTGGCGCAGGAGCTGGACGCCGTATGGATGGCAATGGGTCAATGTGTGCGGAGACTATTGGTAGTCGCATCGCCGTACCGCACCATTGTCGCGATCGCCACCGGGCGGTTCCGTCCAGCCCCGGAACGGGATAGTCTGGTGGCGATCGTCGCGCGGAGTTTTGCATGACCGGAGGTCACCGTCGCATCCTGGTCGTCGAGGACGATCCGGAAACCGCAGGCCAGCTCGTCGAGGAATTGACGACCTCCGGCTACGACGTCGATCTCGCAGCCAACGGCCGTGAAGCCCTGAGCCACGGCGCCGCGCGCGATTATGCCGTGATCACGATCGACCGCATGCTGCCCGATATCGACGGCATCAGCGTGATGCGGCAATTGCGCGACGATGGCGTCGCCGCGCCGTTCCTGATCATCTCCGCGCTCGGCGAGGTCGATGATCGCGTCCGCGGCCTGCGCGCCGGCGGCGACGACTATCTCGTCAAGCCGTTCTCCTTCACCGAATTGCTGGCGCGGCTCGAGGCGCTCGGCCGCCGCAGCGACACCATCGCCAAGGAGACGCTGCTGCGGGTCGGCGATCTCGCCATCGACCTGATCGCACGCAACGCCAGCCGCCGGGGCCGCAAGATCCCGCTGCTGCCGCGCGAGTTCCAGCTGCTCGAATATCTCGTCCGCAACGAGGGCCTCGTCGTCTCCCGTGCGATGCTGCTCCAGCACGTCTGGGACCTGCATTTCGATCCCTCCACCAACATCATCGACGTCTATGTCGGTCGCGTCCGCCGCAAGGTCGACGATGCCCAGGCCTATCCGCTGATCCATACCATCCGCGGCATCGGATATTGCCTCCGTGCTCCTGGTTAAGACGCTCCGCTCCTCGACCTTCCGCCTGGCGCTGATCGCGATCGCGACCTTCGGGCTGATCGTCGCGGCGATCATGGCCTATGTCTATTTCGGCACGATCGCCTATGTGCGGAGCCGGGTCGGCGACGCCGGCGATCACGGCGGCTTCACCGCGATGATCGAGCTTGCGATGGCGGCGGTTGCCGTGCTGCTGCTGGTGCTCGCCGGGCTTGCCGCCGTGCTGGTGACGCGGCGCACGGTCGGGCGGATCGAGGAGATCAACGCCACCAGCCGCGCCATCATGCTCTCAGGCCTCGACCAGCGCATTCCCTTGCGCGGCAGCCATGACGAATGGGACCGCGTCGCCGAGAACCTCAACCAGATGCTCGACCGCATCGAGACGCTGATGGGCGAGGTCAAACAGGTCAGCGACAACGTCGCCCACGATCTGCGCACGCCTCTGACGCGGATGCGCGGCCGGCTGGAAAAGGCCTATCACCACGAACGCAACAGCGAGGCGGATGCGGCGCTGATCGGCGACACCGTCGCCGATCTCGACGCCGTGCTCGGCATGTTCGCCTCCATCACCCGCATCTCCGAGATCGAGACCCGCGCCCGCACCGGCGCCTTCCGCGCGCTCGATCTCGCCGAGATCGCCGGCGAGGTCGTCGAGCTCTACGACGCTGCCGCCGAGCAGGTCTCAACGCGCCTCAGCCTCGCCGGAGACCGCGAGGTGCCGATCACGGGCGATCGCGACCTGCTGTTCGATGCCATTGCCAATCTCGTCGACAATTCGATCAAGCACGGCTGCAAAGGCGGCCAGGTGACCGTGACGTGCCGCAGCGCCGATGGCGGTGCGGTGATCGCCATCGCCGACGATGGTCCGGGCATTCCCACGGAGGAGCGCGATCACGTCTTCAAGCGCTTCTACCGGCTCGAGCAGAGCCGCTACACGCCGGGCAACGGTCTTGGCCTCAGCCTCGTCGCAGCGGTCGCGCGTCTTCACGGCGCGGGAGTAGCGCTAAGTGACAATGCGCCGGGCCTGACCGTCGAGCTCAGCTTTCCGGCGGCCTCATAGCTCGATCACGCCGCGGCGCGCCGCATGCGCCACCGCATCGGTGCGACCGGTGGCATCCAGCTTGTCGAGCAGCGAGCCGACATGGAATTTGACGGTGTGCACGGAGATGCCGAGCCGGCGGGCGATCATCTTGTTGGAGGCGCCCTCGGCCATCAGCGCCAGCACGTCGAGCTCGCGCTGCGTCAGCGCGATGTCGGCGGGCATCATGCGTGGATCGCGGGCGACGATCGTCGCCGTGGCGGCCTCGCCCGGCGCGGCAAGGCGAAGCCCGGCGATATTGCCGAGCAATGCCGCCAGGCGATCGGCGAGGGCGGAATCGTCGATCTCCAGGGCAAGCACGATCTCCGGCGTCAGGTCCTTGCTCACGCCTCCGGCCTCTCGCCGACCGTGACCTTGAAGCTGATCGGCTCGCCGCCGCGGCGCGCGGCGACATCGACCACCGCGCCAACGCTCGCCGGTCCCAGCGTCCGCGACAGCGCGCGCACGCCTGACAGCTTCTGGTCGTTGACCGCGACGATGACGTCGCCCTGGCGGATGCCGGCCGCGGCCGAAGGTCCGGTCTTGTCGACATTCATCACCATCGCGCCGACGCCGTCGTCGAGCCGGACCGGCTGGAGCCCGAGGCCGAGATATCCGCGCGCGATGCGGCCGCGCGTCTCGAGTTGCGTCGCGACGCGCTCGATCGTCGCGGTCGGGATCACCAGCACGCGCCGCGGGCCGAGCACGGCCATGCCGAAGGCCTCGCCCGATGCATCGAGCGCAAGGCCGCCCTGCTGGCTGCCGCGCAGGCGGACATCGAGCTCGATCCGCGCATCGATCTCCCCGCCGCGCAGGGAGCGCCAGCCGCTGCCGGACGCCGATACCATCCCCAGCGCGGCACTCGGCGTCTCGCGGTTGGTGGCCACCACGATCGACAACGCGCCGAGGGGCGGGACCGTTGCGGCGAGCTTGACCGGCGTAGCAGCGGCCTCAGTGCGCAGCAGCGCGATATCGGTAGTGTGGTCGCGGCCCACGATCGTGGCGGCCGCCCGGCTGCCGTCGGGCAAGCCGATCTCGACCTCGCCCTCATCGGCCAGCGCCTCGTCGGCGGTGACGATCAGGCCTGGCTTCCACGCAAAGCCGGTCGCACGGGAGCGATGCGAATGCACCGAGACGATTGAGGGCGCGGTGCGCGCCACCACATCCGCAAGGGCGGACGACAATGAGGACAGGGGAGTTGGGTCAGTCATGGCTGGCTCCTGTAAGCTCCCCTCAATCTGGGATGTCGCGGGGAATCGCGAAACTGGCCGGGTGGTCAGGACACCGCCAGTTACGGCCGACGAACATGTGATTGGGAGCCGCTCACGGGAACGTGTAGCAATCGGCTCGACATTGCGCCGCACGGCCTCAACCAGTTTCAGCGAGCCCTGACTGATGACCATCGACCTCACCCGCCGCACCCTGCTGCAACTCGCCGGCGCGACCTCGCTTGCCATGGCCGCCGCAGCTGCCGCACGGGCCGAGGGCACGCCGCAGGGCGGCGGGCCGACCTATGCCAGCCGCACGCCGATGCGGGTCGGCATGGTGACGCTGCGGGTGAAGAATCTCGACAAGGTCGCCGACTATTACCGCGATGTGATCGGCCTCACGGTGATGGAGCGCTCGGCGATTGCGGCGAAGCTCGGCACATCAGGCGTCACGCTACTGGTGCTGGAGGCCCGCCCCGATGCGGAAATCGAGCCGCGCAATGCCGCCGGCCTCTATCACACCGCCTTCCTGATGCCGACCCGCAAGGATCTGGCGCGCTGGCTTGTGCACGCGGCCTCGCACCGCGTGAAGCTGTCGGGCTTCGCCGATCACCTCGTCAGCGAGTCCGTTTATCTCGACGATCCCGAAGCCAACGGCATCGAGGTCTATGCCGACCGCGATCCCTCGCAATGGCAATGGAGCGAGGGCAGCGTGAAGATGGCGTCCGACGAACTCAACATCCCCGACCTGTTGTCGCTGACCAATACGCGCGTGCCTGATTACGCCAGGGCGCCGGACGGAATGCGCATCGGCCACATGCACCTGCGCGTCGGCGATCTCGCGCAGGCCGGAGGCTTCTATCATGGCGCGATTGGCCTCGATCCGACCCGCAGCCGCAGCGGCGCGGCATTCCTGTCGTCGGGGCGTTATCATCATCACCTCGGCATGAACGTCTGGCAAAGCCAGGGCGCCGGCCAGCGCGACGATAAGATGACGGGTCTCGCCTGGTTCTCGCTGGTCATGGCCAAGCCGGAGCTGCTCGCCGCGCAGGAAGAGCGCCTGCGCAAGGGCGGTGCGAAGGTCACGGCGCTTGCCGACGGCGTGGAGGCGATTGATCCCTGGGGCACGCGAGTACGCTTGCTCAAGGTTTGATCGCGGGGGCGGGCATTGCTAAGACCCGTCGGGTGCCAGCTTCCGGAGCCCCCGACATGTCCGAATTCCACGGCGTCTTCCCCTACCTCGTCTCCCCCGTCGATGCCGACGGCACGGTGCGCACCGGCGTCCTCGCAAAGCTCTGCGACGATCTGATCGGCGCCGGCGTGCACGGGCTGACGCCGCTGGGCTCGACCGGCGAGTTCGCCTATCTCAGTGCCGCGCAACGCACCGCGGTCGTACAGACCACGATTGAAGCGGCGAGGGGCCGCGTGCCTGTTGTCGCCGGCGTGGCCTCGACTTCGACGGCGGATGCGGTGGCGCAGGCGAAAGCCTACCAGAAGTGTGGGGCCGACGGCATTCTGGCGATCCTGGAAGCGTACTTCCCGCTCGCCGACGCACAGATCGAATCCTATTTCCGCGCCATCGCGGATGTCGTCGACATTCCCGTCGTCATCTACACCAATCCGCAATTCCAGCGCTCCGACCTCACCCTCGACGTGATCGCGCGCCTCGCCGAGCATCCGCGCATCGGCTACATCAAGGATGCCTCGACCAACACCGGCCGGCTGCTCTCGATCATGAACCGCTGCGGCGATGCCTTGCGGGTGTTCTCGGCCTCCGCCCACATCCCGGCCGCGGTGATGCTGATCGGCGGGCTTGGCTGGATGGCGGGACCGGCCTGCATCATCCCGCGCCAGAGCGTCGCACTCTACGACCTCTGCAAGGCCGGCCGCTGGGACGAGGCCATGGCGCTGCAGCGCCGGCTGTGGCGCATCAACGAGGCCTTCGCCCGCTTCAACCTCGCAGCCTGCATCAAGGCGGGGCTTTCGATCCAGGGCTACGACGTCGGCGATCCCGTCCTGCCCCAGGCCGCACTCACCGCCGAGGCGCGCAAGGTGGTGGAGGCGGCCCTGAGGGAGCTTGCGTAGCTTCCGTAGGGTGGGCAAAGCGAAGCGTGCCCACGACTTTTCTCGACGTCATCGTGGGCACGGCGCAAGTGCGCCTTTGCTCACCCTACGGATTCGTGGGTTGCAGGACGGCATGCCGAAATCGTGGATATCCCGCCCAAAACCGCGGCTGGCCTCGCATGCCTCGATCCGCTAAAAGGCTGCCGCATTTCAAGAGACCCTGAGGACCCCACGGAATGAACATTCTTCCCGGCAATTTGCGTTTCGGAGCGGGGCAGCCCGTCAAGCGTTTGGAAGACCAGCGGCTGCTGACCGGGAAGGGGCAATTCATCGACGACAAGCCGGGCGACGGCGCCCTGTGGCTCTACGTGCTGCGCTCGCCGCATGCCCACGCCAACATCGTCTCGATCGACACCAGCGGGGCGGCCGCGATGCCGGGCGTTGCCGCGATCTACACCGGCGCCGACCTCGTCAAGGACGACGTCGGCAGCATCCCGACGCTGAGCATCTTCAAGCGCCCGGACGGCAACCCGATGACGGTGCCGCCGCGCCGGCTGCTGGCCCATGAGGTCGTGCGCTACGCCGGCGAGGCCGTGGCGGCCGTCGTGGCTTCGTCCCGCGTCGAGGCGCAGAGCGCGGCCGAAGCGATCGTGGTCGAATACGACGTGCAGCCGGCGGTGGTCGACCCCGTTGAGGCCGTAAAACCCGGCGCGCCCGTGGTGTGGCCGGAGGCGCCCGACAACATCGTCGGCGCGATGGCTTACGGCGATGCCGCCAAGGTGGACGAGGCTTTCGCCAGGGCCGCGCACACCGTCGAGCTCGATCTCGTCAGCCAGCGCCTCGTTCCCTCCGCGATGGAGCCGCGCTCGACTATTGCCGAGATCGACAAGAAGACCGGCCGCCTGCTGCTGCACGTGCAGTCGCAGACCCCGGCCTCGACCCGCGACGTGCTCGCCGAGGCCGTGCTGAAGCGCCCCAAGGACAGCGTCCGCGTGCTGGTCGGCGACATCGGCGGCGGTTTTGGCCAGAAGACCAATCTCTATCCCGAGGACGGCATCGTCGCTTACGCCGCGACCAAGCTGAGCAAGAAGATCCGCTGGCGCGGCGATCGCACCGACGAATTCGTCGGCGGCACCCATGGCCGCGATCTCACCTCGACGGCCTCCTTCGCGCTGGACGAAAAGGGCAAGGTGCTGGCCTATCGCGTCAAGTCGATCGGTTGCACCGGCGCATACTCCTCGGGCGCCGCCAACATCATCCCGCTGGTGCTCGGGCCGTTCGTGCAGACCGGCGTCTACGATTTGCCGCTGGTGCATTTCGAGGTGAAGTCGGTGATGACCCACACCGCGCCCGTCGGTGCCTATCGCGGCGCAGGCCGGCCCGAAGCGGTCTTCATCGTCGAGCGCCTGTTCGACGCCGCCGCGCGAAAGATCGGCATCGATCCGCGCGCGATCCGCAAAGCCAATTACATCAAGCCAGGTCAGCTGCCCTACACCAATGCCGCGGGCCAGGTTTATGACTCCGGTGCCTTCGCGCACATGCTCGACCGCGCCGTGAAGCTCGCGGACTGGGACGGCTTTGCCGCGCGCAAGAAGGCGGCGAAGAAGAAGGGCCTGCTCTACGGACGCGGTCTCACCTCCTACATCGAATGGACCGGCGGCCGCGCCCACACCGAGAAGGTCAGCCTGCACGCGACCTCGCAAGGGCGCGTCGTCCTGCATTCCGGCACCATGGCGATGGGGCAGGGTCTGCAGACCACCTACACCCAGATGATCTCCGACACGCTCGGAATTGCCATGGACAAGATCGACGTGGTGCAGGGCGACACCGATCTCGCGATGGGCTTCGGCAGTGTCGGCTCGCGCTCGCTGTTCGTCGGCGGCACCGCGGTCGCAGTCTCCTCCAACGATCTGATCCAGAAGGCGCGTGAGAAGGCGGCGAACGTGCTTGAGACCTCGGTCGAGGACATCGAATATCAGGGCGGCATGCTGACCGTGGTCGGCACCGACCGCCGCATCAGCCTGTTCGACATCGCCGAGAAAGAGAGTGGCGCCAAGCTCAGCGTCGATTCGGAAGGCGAGGTCGACGGTCCGAGCTGGCCGAACGGCACGCATATCTGCGAGGTCGAGATCGATCCCGAGACCGGCGTGTCCAAGGTCGTGCGCTACACCACGGTCGACGACGTCGGTGTCGCCGTGAACCCGATGCTGGTGACGGGTCAGATTCATGGCGGTGTCGCGCAAGGAATCGGCCAGGCGCTCTATGAAGGCGTCTCGTATGATGCCGACGGCCAGCTCCTCACCGCGAGCTACCAGGACTATTGCATCCCGCGCGCCGACGACGTGCCGCCGATCGTGGTGACGCTCGACGACACCGCGCCCTGCCGTACCAATCCGCTCGGCGCCAAGGGCTGCGGCGAATCTGGCGCCATCGGCGGCCCGCCTTGCGTCACCAACGGCGTGATGGACGCGCTCGCCGAGCTCGGCATCACCCAGCTGAACACGCCGCTGACGCCGCAGAAGATCTGGCAGGCGATCAGGGATGCGAAGGTGGCGGGTTAGACGCAGCGCGTTGTTGTGGTGGCTGTCGCGACAAACTCAACTGTCGTCCCGGGGCGCGCAAAGCGCGAACCCGGGACCCATAGCCACAGGGAGGAGTTTGGCGCGAGCTGGTAACTCCGAGTCCCCGCAACCACATCTCCCTGCGGTTATGGGTCCCCGCCTTCGCGGGGACGACGGCGGAGAATGCGGCGCCAACTCGGGCTCCCTCCGCGCCCTCAAATCCCCAGCATCATCTTCGCAATAATGTCGCGCTGGATCTCCGAGGTGCCGCCGAAGATCGTGTAGGCGCGGCCGTTGAGATATTCCGGCACCATTGTCAGCATCTCCTCCGGCGTCGCCGGCTCGTGGTTGAGCTGGTAGAGCGGTCGCGTCGGCTCGACGGCGAGGGCGTCGTGGCCGATCACGTCGACCCCGAGCCGCGTCACGGCCTGGCGAATCTCGCTGTTGCGCAGCTTCAGGATCGACGACACCGCGCCGGGATTCTGTCCGGTCTGCAACGCGGAGAGCACGCGCAGCTCGGTCATTTCAAGCGCGTCGATATCGACCTCCACCTCCGAGATGCGCGCCGCGATATCGGGGCTGTCGATGGCGCGTCCGGTCAGGTCCGATTCGGCAAGGTCGGCGATCGCTTTCAGCCCCTCGCGCAGCTTGGCTGAGGCGATGCCCGAGCCACGCTCGAACTCAAGCAGATATTTGCCGTAGGTCCAGCCCTTGCCTTCCTCGCCGACGCGGTTGGCCACGGGCACGCGGACGTCGTCGAAGAACACCTGGTTGACCTCGTGGTCGCCGCCGATGGTGAGGATGGGACGCGTGGTGATGCCCGGGGTCTTCATGTCGATCAGGATGAAGCTGATGCCGTCCTGCTGCCGCGGTCCGTCGCTGGTGCGCACCAGCGCGAACATGCGGTTGGCGTGATGCGCATGCGTGGTCCAGATTTTTGTGCCGTTGATGATGTAGTCGCCGCCGTCGCGCACCGCGCGCGTCTTCAGCGATGAGAGGTCGGAGCCGGAGCCCGGCTCGGAATAGCCCTGGCACCAATAATCCTCGCCGGAGAGAATCCGCGGCAAGTAGAAGTTCTTCTGCTCGGGCGAGCCGAAACCGATGATGACGGGCCCGACCATCTTCACGCCCATCACGTTGACATTTGGCACGCCGGCCCGAGCGGACTCAGTTTCGAAGATCCAGCGCTGCGCCGGCGTCCAGGCCGGCCCGCCATGCTCGACCGGCCAGCCCGGCGCGCCCCAGCCCTGCCTGTGTAGCGCGCGCTGCCAGGCCATGCCGATGTCAGGGTCGGAGAACACCGACGGCGTCAGCGCGGTCGCGCGCTTCATCTCCTCGGTGAGATTCTTGGCAATGAAACCGCGCACCTCGCTCTGGAAGGCGCGCTCCTGGGCATTGAACGACAGGTCCATGAGGCTCTCCCGGTATCAGGCCTTGCGGCCAAGTTCGGCGTGACGGGCATAGTGGTGCGCGCTGCCGCCGAACAGCGTGTCGAAGGCGACGAGGCGCTTGAAATAGGCGCCGACCTCGAGCTCCTCGGTGACACCCATGCCGCCGTGGAGCTGGATCGACTGCTCGCCGACGAAGCGCGCGCATTTGCCGATCTTGGCTTTCGCGCCGGAGGCGGCCCGTGCCCGTTCGACCGGCGCGGCATCTGCCTTGAGCGCAGCCCGTAGCGCCATCGAGCGAGACTCGTCGACCTGCATCGCCATGTCGGCGAGGCGATGGCGGATCACCTGGTTGGCCGACAGCGGCCGTCCGAACTGCTTTCGGATCTTGGTGTATTCGAGCGTGGTGTCCAGCAGCGTCTGCATGATGCCGACGGCTTCTGCGCCGAGCGCGGCCATGGCGCGGTCGACAGCCCATTCGATGGCCGGCAGCGCGTCGTGGCCGTCACCGAGCAGGGCGTCCTCCGGCAGATGCACGTCGGACAGCTCGATGTTGCAGGCGCGTCCGCCGCCGAGGCGCGGATAGTCGCTGACGACGAGGCCAGGCGTCGTCGCCGGCACCAGGAACAGGCCGATCCGTCCCGAAGGCCTCTGATGATCATGAATGTGCGCGGAGACGATGATCTCGTCGGCGGCATGACCGTCGAGCACCGCGATCTTGCTTCCGGCAAGGCGCCAGCCCTGCGCGGTCCGGTCGGCGGTGGTTGCGACCCTGGCGAGATCGAACCTTGCCGCGCGCTCGGAATGCGCCAACGCAAGCTTCAATGATCCATCCGCGATCTTCGGCAGGCTCTCCTGCTTCTGCTCATTGGTGCCGCAGCGGTCGATCAGTGCAGCCCCCAGCACGACCGTCGCGATATAGGGCTCCGTCACCAGCCCACGGCCAAAGGCTTCCATCAAGATGCTGATCTCGACGGCGCCGCCGCCGAGCCCGCCGAACTCCTCGGCGATCGGCAGCGCCAGCCAGCCGAGCTCGGCGAACTGCTTCCACACGGCCGGGCTGAAGCCGAGCGGATCGTTCGCCATCTTGCGGCGGTGATCGGCATTGTAGCTTCCGGTCACGAAGCGCTCCGCGCTCTCGCGCAGCAGCCTTTGCTCGTCACTGAGATTGAGGTCCATCGCAATTTACTCCGCGGCCGCCGGCGGCTTGCGCACGGAGGGATGCAAGCCGGAGGGATCGACGATCATGCCGAATTCCTGAAGGTTGTGGGCATGGCAAAGCTGATGCAGCGCAAAGGCCTGGTCGATTGCGGCAGGCTGGCCCATCACGTCGACCGAGCGGTTCACCGCTTCTTTGGTCATCTTCAGCGCGAAGGCCGGCTTTGCCGCAATCCTGCGCGCCAGCTCCAGCGTGCGCGCAGAAAGCTCCGCGCGCGGCACGACCTGATTGACCATGCCGAGCTGCTGCGCCACCTCGGCGCTCCAATTGTCGGCGGTGAACAGGAACTCCTTGGCCTTGCGCGCACCGAGCTCCCAGGGATGCACGAACCATTCGACGCCGCAGACGCCCATGGTCACGACGGGGTCGCAGAACTGTGCATCGTCGCTGGCGACGATGAGGTCGCAGGCCCAGGCCAGCATCAGCCCGCCGGCGATGCACTTGCCGTGGACCTCGGCAATGGTCGGTTTCGCCAGATTGCGCCAGCGCCGGGTGATCTGCAGATAGATTTCCTGCTCGCGCGCGGAGCGGCCATGGGCATTCGGTTCAGCAAAGCCGCCCCAATTTCCGATCGGTGGAAAATCGACACCGGCGGTATTCTTGCTGCCGGGACGCAGATCATGGCCGGAGGAAAAATGCGGACCGTTGCCGGCGAGGATGATCACTTTGACCGAATCGTCCTGCACCGCCGCGTCGAAGGCGGCGTTGAGGTCGTAGGTCATTTGCAGGTTCTGCGCGTTGCGCGCCTCCGGCCGGTTCATCACGATCCGGGTGATCGCCGGATCCGGCCTCTCCACGAGGATGGTCTCGAACGAGGTCATCGCGTTCCCCCGGTGTTCTGTCTTATTGTTTCGTCGAGTTGACTATGTCGGTCAGGGATAGGCAAGAGGCTTGCGTCAGTCGGCTGGGGTGCGCTCATCCAGCGCAGCCATGCCGGGATGGTACGAAGGACCAGACCCGGAATCTCGAGATTTTCAGGTGCGCAAGGGCGCACCATAGCTCGCTTCGCGCCCCGGAATGAACCCGAAAAGCTGGTACCGCGTTATCGCTATCTGATATTGAGTTACGGGATTCCACCGGGAGAAATTTAATGCGCAAGATCCTGACCGTGCTGGCGGCGCTGGCCTCGCTGAGTCTCACCAATTGCGGCTACAACGCGATCCAGAGCGAGGACGAGCAGATCAAGTCAAACTGGTCCGAGGTCGTGAACCAGTATCAGCGCCGCGCCGATCTCGTGCCCAATCTCGTCAACTCGGTGAAGGGGTTTGCCCAGCAGGAGAAGGATGTGCTGCTGGGCGTCACCAATGCGCGCGCCAAGGTCGGCAGCATCCAGGCGACGCCCGAGGTGCTGAACGATCCGGCCGCCTTCCAGAAGTTCCAGGCCGCGCAGGGCGAACTCTCCAGCGCGCTGTCACGGCTGCTGGTCGTCACCGAGAACTACCCTCAGCTCAAGTCGGACGCGCTGTTCAAGGATTTGATGTCGCAGCTCGAGGGCACCGAGAACCGCATCACGGTGGCGCGCAACCGCTACATCAAGGCGGTGCAGGATTATAACGTCACCATTCGCTCGTTCCCGAGCAACCTCACTGCGATGATGTTCGGCTACAAGGAGAAGCCGAACTTCTCGGTCGCAAACGAGAAGGAAATCTCGACCGCGCCGAAGGTCGATTTCAACCCGTCGCCGGCGCCGTCGAAGTAAGCGCGTTCGGCTCCGATGCTCGTTTCACCCACCACTGTCATTCCCCGCGAAGGCGGGGAATCCAGTACGCCGCGGCCTCTCCGTATCTCGCTGGCGTCTCTGGAATACTGGATCGCCCGGTCAAGCCGGGCGATGACACTGAGTGTGTGGCGCGCGGTTTTCGTTGCGGCACTCCTTTTCGCCTTCGCATCCTCCGCCTCAGCCGACGTCGCCATCCCCGAGCTCACCGGCCGCGTGGTCGATCAGACCGGGACGCTGTCCAGCAGCGAGACCGCCGCGCTGTCGCAAAAGCTGCGCGACTTCGAAACGCGCAAGGGCAGCCAGATCGCCGTCCTGATCGTGCCGAGCACGCAGCCGGAGACGATCGAGCAGTTCTCGATCCGCGTTGCGGAGGCCTGGAAGATCGGCCGCAAGAGGGTCGACGACGGCGCGATCCTCGTCGTCGCCAAGAACGACCGGCATTTGCGCATCGAGGTCGGCTACGGCCTCGAAGGCGCGCTCACCGACGTCACCTCGCGACGCATCATCGACGAGATCATCACACCGAAATTCCGGACGGGCGATTTCGGCGGCGGCATCGCAGATGGCGTCGATCGCATGATCCGCGTCATCGACGGCGAGCCGTTGCCGGTTCCTTCTCCCACCGTCAACTTCGGCAATCTGGACGATCTCGCGCCGATCTTCATCGTGACGCTGTTGGCCTCGATCGGGGTCGGCGGGTTCTTCCGGGCCATGCTGGGGCGACTGCTTGGATCCCTGGTGACCGGCGGCATCATCGCAGGGCTGACCTGGCTCATTCTCGGCTCCTTCGCGCTCGCCATGGCTGTCGGAGCGCTCGGCTTCATCATCGGATTCGTCGCCGATCTGTTTTCGGCGATCACGCCGGGCACTGGCCGCTCGCGCGGCGGCGCGTGGTCGAGCGGCTCTTCGTCGGGCGGCTGGAGCAGCGGATCGTCGAGCAGCAGTGACAGTGGCGGCTTCAGCGGCGGTGGCGGCAGTTTTGGCGGCGGCGGTGCCTCGGGGAGCTGGTAGCGGTCATGAGCATCAAGCGCATCGCCAGACATCTGGTGCAGCACCATTGGCGGGCAAAGCAGATCTTTCCGCCAGCCGTGCTCGCCCGCATCAAGCAGGCAATCAGGCAGGGCGAGACCACCCATTCCGGCCAGGTCCGTTTCGTGGTCGAAGGCGCACTCGACGGCGCGCCGCTGTTCCGCAACCAGCCGGCCCGCGATCGCGCGCTCGACGTGTTCGCGCATCTGCGCATCTGGGACACCGCGCATAACAACGGCGTCCTGATCTATCTCCTGCTCGCCGACCGCGATGTCGAGATCGTCGCCGACCGCGGCATCCACGCCAAGGTCGGTGCCGAAGGCTGGGAGAGCATCTGCCGCGCGATGGAGGCGGAGTTCAGGTCGGGCCAGTTCGAGCGCGGCGTGATCGACGGCATCGCGGCGGTGTCGCGCGAACTGGCGCGGTATTTTCCGCCCGGCGCATCGCATGCGAACGAGCTGCCGGATGCGCCGGTCGTGATGTGACGGGCTGTGATGTAGTCGGGCGCCATCCACACCGTCATTGCGAGGAGCTCTTGCGACGAAGCGATCCAGACTGCCTCCGTGGAGGGATTCTGGATTGCTTCGCTGCGCTCGCAATGGGGTGGAGGTCGCGCCGTGAGTCTCCCGTTGCTCTGCCGTTCATCTTCGCCCGATTACAATTTGTTTCACGCCCGCCACACCGGTTCCACTTTCCCGGCCAAATTCGGCCCCGGATAACTTCCTAAAATTTCGGTAAGCGGGTCCGCAGGTAAGGATTTCGCAAGCAATGAAAGTTACCAAAAGGTCAACCCAGACTGGAGTATTTGAGCCGTGAGCGAACCAATGCCCGAGCAGGCTGCCCAGGACACCGGCGTCGTCGAAGCTGCGGCGACCGCGCCGCAGGCCGTCGAGGCCGCTGGGATCGAGGCTCCCTCGATTGCGCCGGACCATGAGGCGCCACCCAAGCCGGATCCGGTGAAGGTCGAGCCGCCAAAGATCGAGGCGTCGCGGATCGAGGTGCCGAAGCTCGAAGCCAAAGCCGAAGCCAAGCCTGAACCGAAGTCCGGCAAGCTCATCGTCATGGCTCCGTCGGAACGCTCCTGGGACCGTGAGGATTTTGCCCCGCATGTGAAGGCGGAGGAGCCGCGCGAGACTGGCGGCAAGCGCCGCCTGTCGGCGATGGCCGCGGTGGTGGTGATCGCGGCGAGCGTCGGCGCCATCAGCGGCGCGCTCGCGACCGCGGGCATGATGCATTTCGCCGCCCCGGCCCAGGCGCCGGTGCAGGTCGCCGATACCAGCGCGCTGGATGCTTCGGTCGCCCGGATCGATGCCGACCTCGTCGCGCTCAAGGCCAATGTCGAGCACAGCTCGAAAACCGGCGTCACCCAGTTCAACCGGGCCAATGACCGTCTCGACAAGCTCGAGAAGGCGCAGGCCGAGCCGATGGCCAAAATCGCAAAGCTGTCCGAGACCGTCGACAAGCTCCGCGCCACGCCGCCCGCCGCCCCCGCGCAGGCCGCAGCAGCGGTGCCCAAGGAGACCACCGGCTCGATCGCGCCGACCCAGGTTGCGACCGCCGCGGCCGCACCGGCCCCAGTGGCTGCCGCGCCCAAGACCGAGGTCGGCCGCCTGCCGACGGTCGAAGGCTGGCGGCTGCGCAACGCCGCCAATGGCGGTGCGCTGATCGAGGGCCGCGACGGGCTCTATGAGGTCTATCCCGGCGATCCCATCCCCGGCCTTGGCCGCGTCGATGCGATCCGCCGCCAGGACGGCCGCTGGGTGGTTGTCACCAGCAAGGGCCTGATCGTCGCGCGCTGAGCGGCCCAGATACGACTTTCGAAAGGCGCTTCACCACCATGTGAAGCGCCTTTTTGCTTGAATAGGCGGACCGCCGCGGTGTTACCTCAGGCATGAGCCGCGCGTTGCGAATTCTCCTTGCTGCCGCCGTGTTGTTCGGCGGTACCGCCGCGCTATCGGCCGCGCAGACTGCGCCGCTGACGCGCGGCACCGCGATCACCGATCCCGATCTGCTGCGCAAGCTCGATGAGGGCGACGCTCTCACGATCTCGCGCCTGTTGTCGCCGGAGCGCAAAGCGGATGGTTCGCTGACGACCGACCGGCTGTTTTCAGAGCTGTCCCAGCTCAAGGACATTCCGCCGGCGATCGATGCGGAGTTCGACCGCTACATCAAAGGGCAAAAGGCGGCCTATCCGAGCGAGATCATCGGCGTCGGCGAGGGCTTTGACGTGCAACTGTTCGATCGGGCCGTGCTGAAATCGCGCGACACGCGCTTCGTGCTGGCCGGCATCGTCAACCGCATGGACCGCGCCTACGCCTCGGAGGAGTCCTGCGGCGAGATCCGGCTGATCTATCGGCTGGCGCGATTCGACGGAAAGACCGCGACGCGGCTGCCGATGACGCTCAATCTGGTGATGAAGGCGCGCGATGCGCGCCAGACGGACGCGAACGGCAAGCCGATCACCTGCGCCGAGCTCGCGCGGCGCTGGCTCGACAATGGCAATTGGCAAGAGCTGATCGGCAGTCGAGACGACGCCATGCTCGATCGCATCGAGACCAACATCCAGCTCTCGGTCGCGGCGAAGTCGGCGCTGCACGATTTCCGCTCCGACTATCTGCTCAAGGTGTTCAAGTACAATTCCGCCACGAAGGCCTTCGAGGAATCGACGCTGGAGAACCAGATCGACCGCGACCGCATCATGGCGGACGATGCGCTTCGGCGCGACTTCAAGGATTGGCTGCTCGCACCCGAGCATCTTCGCGAGTTCGATCGCGGCACCGTGCTGATCCCCGAGCAATTCCTGGCCAGAAGCGCGGTGATGCCGACGCCGGCCGGCCTCGATGCTTCGACGCTGCAGCCGGAATTCGGCATGTTGCAGGCTGAGGGGGAGGGCAAAGCGGTCTTCACCGATAACGACGTGGTCGGTGCGTTGAAGCAGGCGGTCGCGCGCGGCGACATGCAAAACATCCGCTCGGTCGCGGGCTTTCAGCGCCGTCTCAACGACGTCACCTGCTCAGGCTGCCACCAGACCCGCGGCATCGGCGGCTTTCACTTTCCGGGCGTCGATTGGTTGGCGGACAGGCCGTCGAATTCCACCATTGTACCGGCCTCGCCGCACTTTCTCGGCGACCAGCCCCGCCGCCGCGACATCCTGACCGCGTTCGCCGCGGGCAAACGCCCTGATTTCTCACGTGGATTTGCGAGCCGGCCGCAGACCCGCGGCAGCCAGGAGCTCGCCGGGAGCGAGTATCAGGACGGCTGGGGCGCGCATTGTTCCTTGCAAGATGCGGGATCGGGAACGCGAGATGAGAGTTTTACGTCATGGAGCTGTGCTAACGGTCTCACCTGTCAGGCTGCCGCGGCCTCGCGCCGCATCGGCATGTGCTTCATCAAGACGCGTTAGCGCATGATCCGGAAAAGTGTGTAGCGGTTTTCCGACAAGATCATGCGCAAAACGACAAAGCGATTTGGATGATTCATGACAAATACTGGCGACGCCAACAAGGAGCGCAATCGCGAGATTGCGCGCAATGAGGAAGTCAAGCAGGTCACCGGCAGCGCCCGCGTCAGCATCTGGGCGATCGCGATGGCCGTCATCGTCGGTGGGATTTTGTTCACGCTCGGCTGGCTGTCGTTGAGGTAATTGCTCTTCCCCTCTCCCCGCGTGCGGGGAAAGGGGAAAGAAAAGCCCTCACTTCGCGTAATTCGTCATCCGCTTGCCCGGCAGCAGCTCATACGCCGGTTTCCAGCCGGGCAGTGCGGCCATGCGGCCGAGCCAGGCGTGGATGGCAGGATGGCTCGTGGCGAAATCGAATCCGTGCTCGTCGCTCGGATAATGCAGATAGGCCATCATCGAGATGTCGGCGACCGTCGGCTTCGCTCCGATCGCGAAGGCGTTGTGCTGGAGATGTCCGTCGAGAATGCCGAGGAAGTCCTCGAGCCGGCGGCGAAAGTGTTTCAGCACCTGCGGGTCGTTCTTCTCGGTGAAGGCGCGCATGAAGCGATAGGTTGCCATGTAGCCCGTGAGCTTGTGGTTGTCCCAGAATAGCCAGCGCAGCAGCTCGAACTTCTCTTCCTCCGTGTCGGCGCCGAAACGCCCATATTGCTCGGCGAGCTTCAAGAGGAGCGGCGCGGTCTGCGTCATCTTCACGCCATCGACCTCGAGCACGGGAATCTCGCCCATCTCGTTGACGGCCTTGCGCCATTCCGCCGTGCGCGTGACGCCGCCGCCGAAATCGGTCCAGACCGGCTCGAACCTCTCGCCGCAAAGCGTCAGCATCAGCGCCAGCTTGTAACTGTTGCCGGATTCGGGGAAGTAGTGCAGGCGGTAGCTGGGCATGGGACCTCGCGAGGCGTGATGTTGGCGATGAAGCTACATCGTCTCGCCTCGTCATTGCGAGCGCAGCGAAGCAATCCAGCAATGCGTCTTGCTCAGTGTCGTCCCGGCCTGGTGCGCAATTGCGCACTAGGCCGGGACGACAGTGGAGTGTGTGGCGCGCGCTCCGGCCTCAGCCCACCGCCCCCGACGACCGCAGCTGCTTGATCGCGGTTTCGTCGTATCCCGCCTCGCGCAAAATCTCGTCACTGTGCTCGCCCACAGCGGGCGGCTTGCGCGGCTGGACCTTCTTGGTGCCGTCGATCCAGATCGGGCTGGAGATGGTCAGCATGGTGTCATTCTCGAACGGCACCAGCACCTCGTTGTCGAGCATCTGCTTGTCGTTGGGGATGTCATCTAGAATGGCGACGACGCCGAACACGAGGCCGTTGCCGTCGAGAATCCTGCGCCATTCGGCAAGATCCCTGGTCGCGAAGGTCTCGTCGAAGATCTTGATCAGCTCTACCGAGCGGGCGTGACGGTCGGGTTTGGTGGCGAAGCGCGGATCGGTGATGAGGTCTTCGCGTCCCAGGCACTTCGCCAGCGTCGGAAACTGCTTCTCCTCGTTCAGCAGCGACAGGATCAGCCAGCGGCCGTCCTTGCATTGATAGTGGTTGGCGACTGCGTTCAGCGCGCGCTCACGCGGACGCCGCTCGCCGAACTTGGCGCCGCAGAGTTTTGCCTGCGCCAGCACGCTCGCGGCCCACACCCCGTTCGCCATCAGATTGGAGGCGACGTGCGAGCCCTTGCCGGTCTTCTCGCGCTGATAGAGCGCGGTGACGATGGCGCCATAGAACGCCATGGCGCAGGGATGGTCGCCCATGCCGGCGACCGAGCGGGCCGGGGTGGTGTCGGTGTCGGCGCGGACCAGGTCCATCAGGCCGGAGCGCGCCCAATAGGCGTTGCTGTCGAAGCCGGGCTTGTTGGCCTCCTCGCCCTTCTCGCCATAGCCGGTGAAGGAGGCGTAGATCAGCCGGTCGTTGAGATGGGCGAGGTGATCATGGGTGATGCCGAGCTTGGCGCGCACCGGCGGCGGCATGTTGGTGATGAAGACGTCGGCCTCTTCCACCAGCTTGTAGAGCACGGCCTGCGCCTCCGGCTTGGCAAGGTCGAGCGCGATGCTCTTCTTGTTGCGGGCTTCCAGCAGCCAGGCAAAATTGTGCTCGCCGGTCGGATAGCCGGGCAAATTCGGCAGATTGCGGTAGGGGTCTCCGGCACCGGGCGGCTCGATCTTGATGACGTCGGCGCCGAAATCCGACAGCACGGTCGCGGCCGCGGGCGCTGCGATGAAGCTCGCGCAGTCCAGAACTTTCAGGCCTGAAAAGATGCCTTTTTCCATCGCGGCGTTGCTCCCTCGCTCTTGTCGTTTCCCGCGCGCTGGAATTGGCGCGGCAGGTGATGGAGCAATTAGACTGATGTTTTGCCGGGATGCAACGGCGCTCGGCGCAGGGCCCATTGCGGCGGCCGGCGTGCGTCCGGTGGGCGCGAATTCCATCCCCGTCACCCTGAGGTGGCGGCTTCTTCAGCGGCCCTCGAAGGGCGACGGCCCGGCTGCATCGGGGCCGTTCATCCTTCGAGGCTCCCGGCGCGATGCGTGGCATCGCGCCACTCGCGCCTCAGGATGACGGAACTGCTATTGCGATGCTGTGAGATCCGGGACTTGCCGCTCACTCCTCCCCCGCAAGCAACGCCGCGTTGCCGCCGGCTGCGGCCGTATTGATCGTCACCGTCTGTTCCGTCGCAAACCGCGCGAGATAGTGCGGGCCGCCGGCCTTGGGGCCGGTTCCGGACAGGCCGTTGCCGCCGAACGGCTGCACGCCGACGACGGCGCCGATCATGTTGCGGTTGACGTAGATGTTGCCGACCTGCACACGATCGATGATGGCTTCGATGGTGTCGTCGATGCGGGAATGGACGCCGAGGGTGAGGCCGTAGCCGGTGCGCGCGATCGCAGCAAGCACGCGCTCGAGGTTTTCGGCACGGTAACGCACGACGTGGAGGATCGGGCCGAACACTTCCTCGGTAAGCTGGCCGGCGTCCCTGAGCTCGAAGATATGCGGCGCGACGAAGCAGCCTTGCGGCGCCGTGCCGGCAAAGTGCAGTTTCGCCTCACTCGTCATCCGCACGATATGGGCGTCCAGCCGCTGCTTGGCCTCCAGGTCGATCACCGGGCCGACATGGGTCGCGACGTCACGGGGATCGCCGATCTTCAACTCGCGTGCCGCGCCTGCGATCATCTCGATCATGCGGTCGGCGACGTCCTCCTGCACGAACAGGAGCCGCAGCGCCGAGCAGCGCTGGCCGGCGGAGCGGAACGCGGAGGTCACGACGTCGTCTGCGACCTGCTCGGGCAGCGCGGTGGCATCCGCGATCATGGCGTTGATGCCGCCGGTCTCCGCGATCAGCGGCACGATCGGCCCATCCTTGGCGGCGAGCGTCCGGTTGATGTTGCGGGCGACCTCGGTCGAGCCGGTGAAGACGACGCCCGCGATATCAGCGTGCGCGGTCAGGGCGGCACCGATACGGCCGTCGCCGACAACGAGATGCAGCGCATCTTTCGGGATGCCGGCCTCGTGCAGCAGGACGACAGCCTCGCGCGCGATGCGTGGGGTCTGCTCGGCCGGCTTTGCCACGACGCTGTTGCCGGCCATCAGCGCGGCCGTGACCTGGCCGAGGAAGATCGCGAGCGGAAAATTCCACGGCGAGATCGCGACGAAGACGCCGCGGCCACGCATGGCGAGCGCGTTGCTTTCGCCGGTCGGACCCGGCATTGCCGCATCAACGCCGAACAGCTTGCGGCCCTCTGCGGCATAATAGCGGCAGAAGTCGGCGGCCTCGCGCAGCTCCGACAGCGAATCGTCGAGCGTCTTGCCGCCCTCGCATTGCAGCAGCGCGATGAAACGGGCGCTGCGGCTCTCCAGGAGATGCGCAGCCTGTTCCAGCGCCGCCGCGCGCGTGCTCGCCGGTGTCCGGCTCCAGGCGGTAAAGCCGGCGCGCGCAGCAGTCACCGCTGCATTGGCTTGATCCGGTGTCGCGTCGGCGATTGGCTCGAGTTCGGCCGCCTCGGCTTTGACGTCGGCGAGCAAATGATCGAGCGCGACGCGTGCGCCGAATTCGACGCCGCGCGAATTGCGCCGCTCCGGCGCGAACAGATCGCCCGGCAACGGGATTTTCGGATGTGCCGCCGCTTGCGGCCGGACAATGGCATCCGCCGGACGCTGCAACAGCGCCGTAACAGGCACGCGATAATCGGCGGCCTGCGCCACGAACGACGAGTTGGCGCCGTTCTCCAGGAGGCGCCGCACCAGATAGGCGAGCAGATCGCGATGGCTGCCGACCGGGGCATAGGTGCGGTAGGCGATGCCAGGATGATCCTTGGCGAGCTGCTCGTAGAGCGCTTCGCCCATGCCGTGCAGGCGCTGGAATTCGAAGCCGCCGCTCTTTCCGGCGAGCTCCAGCACGGTCGCGACCGTCAGCGCGTTGTGGGTGGCGAATTGCGGGAAGATGCGCGGCCGCAGGGCCAGCAGCTTGGTCGCACAGGCGACGTAGTTCAGATCCGTCATCGCCTTGCGCGTGAACACGGGATAGCCGTCGAGCCCGCGTTCCTGCGCGCGCTTGATCTCGGTGTCCCAATAGGCACCCTTGACCAGCCGCACCATCAGCTTGCGGTCATGCGCGCGCGCGAGTGCGTCAACGTAATCGATCACTGCGCTGGCGCGCTTCTGATAGGCCTGGATCGCGAGGCCAAATCCGTCCCAGCCGGCCAGCGAGGGATCGGCGAGCGTTGCCGCGATCATTTCGAGTGACAGCTCCAGCCGGTCGGCTTCCTCGGCATCGACGGTGAAGTTCAGGTTATGCGCCTTGGCGCGCTGCGCGAGGTCGAGCAGCAGCGGCACCAGCTCGGCCATCACGCGGTCGCGGCTGATCGCCTCGAAGCGCGGATGCAGCGCCGAGAGCTTGACCGAGATGCCGGGCCGGTCGGGCAGGGGATTGCTGCCCGCAGCCTTGCCGATGGTCTCGATCGCACTCGCATAGGCATCGAAATAACGCCTGGCATCGGCGGCCGTGCGCGCGCCTTCGCCGAGCATGTCGAAGGAATAGCGCGGCTTCTGGCCGGAGCGCGGCCTGCCCCGCTCCAGCGCCTGCTCGATGGTCTCGCCCAGCACGAAATGATTGCCCATCAGCCGCATCGCCTGGCGCGTGGCGGTACGTACCGCAGGTGCCCCCAGGCGCTTCACCAGACGGCCGATGGTGCCGTCTGGCGTCTCTCCGGGCTGGATCACCCGCGCCGACAGGCCGAGCGCCCAGGCCGAGGCGTTGACCAGGAAGGCCGTGGACTTGGTCTCGTGGTGGATGAAGTCGCCTTCGCCGAGCTTGTCCTCGATGAACTGGTCGGCGGTGCGCGCGTCCGGCACGCGCAGCAGGGCCTCGGCCAGCACCATCAGCGCCAGCCCCTCCTTGGTCGAGAGCGCGAACTCCCGCAGCATGTCCTCGACCCCACCCAGCCGGTCGTCGCGCTTGCGGATCGCCTCGATCAGCCGCGTCGCGGTGCGGTCGATCCGGGCCTCCTGCGGCGGGGACAGATGCGATGTCGGCAAGAGGCGCGCGGCGATCTCGGCATCATCGGGCGCGTAGGGGGCGGTGAAGGGCGGCGGGATGTTCGGCATGGCGTGTCCTGTGGCTAAAATCCAGGATAAGGCCCGCTTGACCGTAGTTCGATAGACAATATAGCCGATTTGCCTTAGAAAATGAAGATGATAAGCAACTTAGCCTGATAAACCATGGAACTCGATCGAATCGACCGGAAGATACTCTCGATTTTGCAGGAGGATGGGCGCATCGCCAATGTCGAGCTCGCCGAGCGCATCGGGCTGTCGCCGACCTCGATCGGCGAGCGGCTGAAGCGCTTGCAGCGGGAGGGCTTTGTCGAAGGCTATGGCGCGCGGCTCAACCCGCACCGGCTCGGCCTCGGTTTGTTGGTGTTCGTCGAGGTGCTGCTCGACAAGACCACGCCGGACAATTTCGAACGTTTTGCACGCGCCGTGAAACTCGCGCCCGAGGTGCTGGAGTGTCACATGGTTGCCGGCGGCTTCGACTATCTTGTGAAGGCGCGGCTCGCGGACATGGCGGCGTATCGACGCTTCCTCGGCGAGACCCTGCTGTCGATGCCGGGCGTGCGCGAGACGCGGACCTATGCGGTGATGGAGGAGATCAAGCGCGACGCACCGCTACCGGTGGGCTGACGAAGTGCCGTCGCGATTGTCATTGCTGAGGCGTTGAACGAGCGGTCCTCGCGGGAAATAGCTCTCCGTGTGCAGTCGCAACGCCTGTCGTCGAATGCACTGGCCGTCTTCTAAAATTTTCTTGGCCCGGCTCCCGGAAGGGTCCGGGAGGCAGCAAAAGCTGGCGGGCTTATACTTTGAGGTTCTCTGCGGAGGTCTTGCCCCGGTTTGCGATCTCTTCGTATTCCACCGTCTGTCCTTCGTTCAGCGACGACAGACCGGCTTTCTGCACTG
The DNA here is from genome assembly GCF_054863005.1 of Bradyrhizobium sp. 25ACV. NCBI lineage: Bacteria > Pseudomonadati > Pseudomonadota > Alphaproteobacteria > Hyphomicrobiales > Nitrobacteraceae > Bradyrhizobium > Bradyrhizobium sp. 25ACV. The sequence goes on along the minus strand of NZ_JAVAYO010000003.1, from coordinate 167,091 downwards.
CCGAGATATGCACGAACACATCCTTGCCGCCCGACGCAGGCTGGATAAATCCATAACCCTTCGTCGGGTTGAACCACTTGACCGTACCTTTAGCCATCACGACTTCTCCGCGGGTCTTCCTCCGAGATCTCGAACGCCAGTCCCCGCCAACCGGCCGGTTCGGTCCTAACAGGATACGCGGAATGTGGCCGGCTTGGTAGCTCAAACCACATCGGCCTTTCGCCGAATTCCGCTCAACTTCGCGGCGTTTTTGCCGGTTTTGCCCGTTTCGCGGTCAAATGGCCGGCGTGCCGCGCGCTGTCAGTCAATACGTCGCGGCCAGGTAATCGACGATCTTGCCGACATCGGCATCGTCGATCGGTGCTCCATAGACCCTGATCATCTTGGTCACCTCGGCCTGCCAGAAGCCTTTCTTGTCCTTCATCGGCGGCTGGGTGTTGATGTAGTCGGACGAGTGGCAGGCGCTGCAATTACCCTGCACTACCTCGAGATTGGGCCCGGGCTTGAACGCGGCGACCTCGTCGGGGGTCTTGTAGTTGACCGGTGCTGCAAGAGCTGAACCCGCCAAGGCGGCGAGGGCGAGGGTGGCGGCGAGGAGAACGGTGCGCTGCATGATCATTCTCCCTCAGGCCACGGTGACGCGGACGGTTTCGACGACGTTGCGTAGATAACCCGCCGGGTTCCAGCGCGGCGTATCCGGCTGCGTCTCGCCGCCATTGCCGGTGGCGCGGACCTTCAGCTCGACCTGGCCGGAAGCGAGCTTCACCGGCAGCATCCATTCGCGGAACGAATATTTGCCGAGATCCTTACCGAGCTTGGCGCTGGCCCAGGTCTTGCCGCCGTCGGTGGAGACCTGGACCTCCTTGATGCCCTTGCCGCCGTCGAAGGCGATGCCGCGCAGTGTCGTGCGTCCCGCCTTCAGCTTGGCGCCATCAGGCACGTTGGTGATGAAGGAGCGGATGGTGAAGCGGTTGATCGGGATCGTTGCCTTCGGCGCAGTGCCGGGCTCGACCGAATTGTTCGGCGTATCGGGAATGCGATAGGCCGACTTCATCCAGAAGCCGTCATAGACGTTGTCGATGACGGTGATCTCGTTGAGGTGCTTGACCCAGTAGGTGCCGTAATAGCCGGGCACGATCAGGCGCAGCGGGAAGCCGTTGAGGAACGGCAAATCCTCGCCGTTCATGCCATAGGCCAGCATCACCTCCCCATCGGTGGCGTGAGCGATGTCGAGTGCCTTGACGAAGTCAGGCGTCTTGTCGCTGACCGGCCCGTCCATGCCGTTGAAGGTGACCTGCTTGGCTCCGGCCTGCACGCCCGCCATCTCCAGCACCGCCTTCAGCGGCACACCGCGCCAGCGCGCATTGCCCATGGCGCCGTTGGCGAGCTGGCCGCCGGCGACGCGCGGCTCGAAGAAGCCGCGGCTGTTGCCGGAGCACTGGTTGACGGCGACGATCTCGGTCGCCTTCATCTTCCTGATGTCTTTCAGCGAAAGTTTCAGCGGCTTGTCGACCTTGCCCTTGACCTCGAGCGTGAACTTGTCGGGATCGAGATTGTAGGGCAGGTCGGAGAGGTGATAGCGCACGAAGAACGCATTGTTCGGCGTGATCGGACCGTCGTTGAAGATCGCGAACGGCGTCTCGAGCTGCGGCGGCCGGCTGGTTAGCCCAATCATCGCTCGCTTCTGCGGATATTTCACCAGCGGCCGTTCGCCATTGGCGAAGGGCAGGGTCACGGTATCGAGTGCCAGCGCCTTGGTGGCATTCAGTGTGGCCGCAAGTGCGGCAAGCCCCGCTCCTTTGAGCAGGTCGCGTCGATCGAACATCTGGTCCCCTCCCGGAGCTTTTCGTTGGCTCGCGGTCATCACCGCGAGCCGCGCTCATCTGTCGCAACGATTTGAACGAAGTCAATTCGTGCTTTCGCAGCAGGCCCATGCCGCTGCGCTGCAGCACGCCGGTGTTACGTGCGACGACGTTGGTTGCTTGACTCAATGCCGCCGCGCGCCTCTCCCCAACCCTCTCCCGCAGGCGGGAGAGGGGGCGCACCGCTCGTGTGGCACGCCTTACGCCGCGACGCGCTCGCTGCGATCGACCAGCGCCGTCAGCTCCCGCGCGTCCGCGACCACGCGCACCGCCATCGGCTCGTCGCGGCCGCGGATCGCGACCTCCTGTTGCGGCAGCGTATCGTCGGCGAGGCCCGCCGTGCTGCGGATTTCGTCCGAGACGATCGCCTCGCAGGCCAGCGTCTTGGTCATGTCCTGCAGGCGGGCGGCGACGTTGACGGCATCGCCCAGCGCCGTAAAGACGATGTGATCGCGATAGCCGATGTCGCCGATGATGACCTCGCCGCCGTGAATGCCGATGCCGAAGCGGATCGGCTGGCGGAGATCGTGGCTCAACAGCTGGTTCAGCTCGTCGATATGGGTGGCGATGCCGCTGGCAGCCTTTAGCGCCTGCCGGCAGGCGGTTTGCGGATCGGCCGTGAGCCCGAACAGCGCCAGCATGCCGTCGCCGACGAACTGGTTCGGCTGGCCGCCATTCTCGATCACGGCCTGCGAGACCGCGCCGAGGAAGCGGTTGACGATGAAGACGGTGTCGAACGGCAGCCGCTTCTCGGCGAGCTGGGTCGAGCCGCGCATGTCCACGAACAGGCTGACGAGATAGCGCTCCTGGCCGATCCTCGCCGGCGCCGAGGCCTGCGCGTTGGCCGACGACGTTTGCGGGGTGAACAGCTGGAAGAAGGAAAGATCCGACGTCGGCCGCAGCTGGCAGGCCAGCCTGATCGAGGGGTCGTTGGTGCCGACGCGGGTCAGCACGAAGGCCTCGCGCTGCGACGGCTCGGGCAGGATGCCATGATCGCCGATGACGCGGATGCGGCAGGTCGAGCAGCGGGCGCGGCCGCCGCAGACGCTGGCATGCGGCAGATTATGGCGCAGGCTCGCTTCCAGCACGGAGAGGCCCTTGGGAACCCGCACCGTCCTGCCGTTGCCGTAGGACAGCGCGATCATGCCGCCGCGCCGCTCGCGCCAGGCCCGCACGCCGCGTGCCGCCAGCGCCAGGCCAAGCAGCCCAAAATAGGTGACGGTGAAGGCGCCGGTGATGCGATCGAGCGTGTTGCCTTCCGCGACCGTGCCGACCTGGCGTCGCGTGAGATTGTGCGTGCGCCATTCCCCGTCATCGGCCTCGATCGCGACGCTGCGGCCGCCCTGGTAGATGCCGAGCAGCGACAATGTCGGGACCAGCACCGCGGCGGCGAGCAGATAGGGGGCGGCGCGCGTGAAGAACGGCTTGAGACGGAGCCAGAAATAAATTCCGATGCAGCCGTGCACCCAGGCAATGAGAAGCAGGATCGTCATCTGCCAGAGCCGGCCCGGCGCTGCGACGAAGAACAGATAGAGCTCCTGCGGATAGAGCTTCTGGTGATCGTATAGCGTGTAGCCGAGCCGCACCCCGACCACGTGTGCCATGACCAATGCGGGGATGCTCAAGCCCAGCACGAGCTGCAGCGGCTCGATCGTTCGCCAGCGGAACTGCCGGCGCTGATACAGCGCGTAGATGCCGAGCCCCATATGCGTGAGCGCGGCGGTGTAGAACACGATCGAGACGGGGAGGAACTGCCAGAAGACGGTGTGGTAGTAGACCCCGGCTTCCATGGCCTCGACCGAGATATTGCCGAGCGCATGGTTGAGGAAATGGCTGATCACATAACAGAACAGGATCACGCCGCAGACGAGCCGCACCTGCCGCACGCTGGTCCCGCGGACGAGTTCGGAGATGGATGCAGCAGCGGTGGCCATGATTCGGTTGTATCAGTTCATGAAGGAGAACAGCCAGCGTAGCGTTTAATTCCCGACGTGGACAGGCTGCGGGATCACATGCGCGGTAAGGTTACGAAATCGTAGGGTGGGCAAAGGCGCGCCCTTGCGGTCACCCTCCGCTGTCGTCCCGGACAAGCGCGCCCAAAGCGCGCGCCGATCCGGGACCCAGAGCCCCAGGGAGTGGTTATGGGGCGGGCTGATCACTCCGAGTCTTCGCCAAACTCCACCCCGGTTATGGGTCCCGGGTCCGCGCTTCGCTTGCCCGGGACGACAGCGGTATATGCGGCACGCCCCCCACATTGACTCCCCCTCCCAAGTTGGGGAAAAGCGCGGCCGTGACGATCGCTCCCGACATCTCTGTGAAGCCAGACGGCGCCTCGCGCCGCCCCCTCGTCATGGCCGTAGCGATCATCGCCGCGATGACCCTGCTGCGCATCGTCTACGCCTGCGCGATCGAGCTGCGCACCGACGAGGCCTATTACTGGACCTGGTCGAAGGAGGGCGCACTCAGCTTCCTCGATCACCCCCCGGGCATTGCCTGGCTGATCCGTTTCGGAACCGCGATCTTCGGCGATACCACGCTCGGGGTTCGTTTCGGCGGCATCGTCGCGATGCTGGTGACGCAGCTCCTGCTCGCCGACATCGTCCGCCGCCTCACCCATGATGTGCGCGCCGTATTGTTCGCGGTGCTGATGCCGGAAGCTGCACTTTACTACGGCCTGCTGATGGCCAAGGTGGCGCCCGATGTCGCCATGATCCCGTTTGCGGTGGCGATGATGTGGTCGCTGGTGCGGCTCGTGCAAAGCGGCGACGGACGCTGGTGGCTTGCGGCCGGTCTGTTCGCCGGCCTCTCGATGCTGTCGAAATTCACCGCCATCATGTTCGCGCCCGCGGTTGCCGCCTTTCTGCTGGTGCCGGATTGGCGCTGGCGCTGGCTGCGCAGTCCTTACCCTTATCTCGCGGTGCTGGTCGCGATCGCCGTGTTCTCGCCGGTGCTGATCTGGAACGCGCAGCACGACTGGGCCTCGTTTCGTTTCCAGGGCGTACGCGCCGCCGCCAATTACGGCATCTCGCTGCGGACCATCGGCGACTTTATCGGCCTGCAATTCGGTCTGGTCGGCTTCGTCATGCTGCCGGTGGTGCTGACCGGGCTGGTGCTGACGGCATGGCGCGGCTATCGCACGCGCGAGCCCGTTGGAATTCTCTTGTCGACGGCGGTGCTGGTGCCGTTCGCCTATTTCCTCTTCAAGTCGACGATGCTCAGGGTCGGCGACACCTGGCCGATGTTCATGTGGCCGGTCGGCTTCGCCGCCGCGGCTGTGAACCTTGCGACGATGGCGAAGGAGGGCTGGTCGGCACGCATGCTCAACTCCTCGCTGTTCTGGGCGAGGACAGCGATCGGCTCTGGCGTCGCCTTCGCCGTGATCGTGTTCCTCTATTACGTCGCCGCGCCCTGGAATCTGCTCGGCAAGATCGACCCGATCGGCGCGGAAGCCGCCTATGAGCAGGTCGCCGCGCGCGCGCAGACCGCGCTCGACGAAACAGGCGCGACCTGGATCGCGACCACGGATTACCGCACCTATGCCATGATGCGCTGGCTGTTCAGGGGCCGCGTGCCCGTCATCGAGATCAACGAGCGCGGCCGCTTCCAGGATTTCCGCGATCCCGGCATGGACCGGATCAAGGGGCATGCGGGCATCTATGTCGGCCGCGAGCCCGACGATCGCGCATCGCTGTGGGAGAACGTCCCCGCCAAGCGCGAGCCGCTCGGCCGGGTCGAACGCCGCTGGCGCGGTGTTCTCGCGGATACCTATGTGATCGAAAAGCTCACTGGCTGGACGCCAGAGCTGTCGCCGCCGAAGGACTCGCCGCTGTTCCAGTGGAAGGTGCTGGCGGGGGATTTTGAGCAAGATCCCCTCGGGTAGCGCGCCTTCTCTTACCCTCCCCTGGAGGGGGAGGGTAAGAAAGAGCCTTACTCCTCCTCATCCTTCTTCCGCAGCAGATCCGTCGCCAGATCCGACAGCTTCGGCGGCGGCAGCGCGGCGAACGGCAGCGGACGCGTGACGTCGATCGCCGCCAATCCCAGCCGTGCCGTCAGCAAACCATTCAGCACGCCTTCGCCGAGCCGCTGTGACAGCTTTGCCGCGATGCCGTGGCCGAGCATCTGTTGCACCAGGCTGTCGCTCGCGGCCATGCCGCCGGTGATGGCGAGATGGGCGATGACGTGGCGGAGCAGTCGGATCATGCCGAGCGCGCCGGGGCGGCCGCCGTAGAGATAAGCGAGCTGGCGGATCAGGCGCAGCGCGGCGACGAACACGAACGTCACGTCGATCGCGGCGCGGGGCGAGACCGCCGTCACGATCGAAACTTTTTGCGCGGCTGACGACACCAGCCGCCGCGCCTCCGCATCCAGCGGCGACATCAACTCGCGTTCGGCAAGGCGGATCATGTCGGCGCCGTCGATGATCTCGCCGGTGTGGCTCTCCAGCGTCGCACGGGCGCGTGCGAGCTGCGGGTTCTGGTGCGCGATCTTGAGCAGATCCTGCACGATGACGCGGCTTTCCTTGCGGTCGTCGCTGGCGAGCACAGCGGCGGCGCGCTGGTGCAGCTGCTCGATCGTCGCCAGCCGCGCCAGACCGAATGCCTCGCGGCCGATCACCACCGCAAGCGCCAGCGCGGTGACGAGCGCAAAGGCGAGACCGACGTAGCCGAGTGTCTCGCTGCGCGCGAACAGGTCCTCGATCAGATGGACCACGCCGAGCCCGGTGCCGAGCAGCGTCAGCCCGGCGAGGCCTGACCAGAACAGCGTACCCCAGGGAAGTCCGCGCCGCGCCGGCCGCGCGGCCTCGATCGGCACCGGCAGCGCCTGCGGATCGTGCTCCGGCGTGATCTGGATGGTGGCTCGGCTGAGCCGGCTGGTCTCGTCGGCTTCGGTGACGACGACGCCGGGATCGTCGAGCCGGAACGTCGCCGGCCGCCGTGGCTTCGATCGGTCGTTCATGCGAGCTTGTCTCCGATCAGGAACTGCAAGGCACGGTCGAGGCGAATGTGAGGCAGCGTCGGCGGCTCGGTGCCCTCGCGGTCGAGTGTGGGCGGGCGGAAGCGCAGGAAACGGAAATCGCTTGTCCCGGCGGTCTCGGTCGCGAGGCCGCGGAACGCAGCATTGCCGTTGAATAGTGGCTCGGGATCCAGCGGCAAATCGCCCGGGAAGGTCGCAACCTCCGTGTTGCCGTCGAAGAATTCACCGCCCGCGCTCTCGCCCGCGGCTGGTGTTCCCAGGATCGACGGCAATTTGTCGCGGCCGCGCGCGACTTGAGCTTCTCTTGTGGCACGCACCGCGGCAAGCGCCACCACGTCGATCGCGGCGCCGGTGTTTTCCGCGCGCGCAACGGCGCCCGAGACGGCGCGGCGCAATACGGCCTCGAGCCGGTCGTGGCTGGAATGGTGGAGATGGTCGGCCTTGGTCGCTGCAAACAGGATGCGATCGATGCGCGGTCGGAACAGGCTGGAGAGGATCGTGCTGCGGCCGATGTTGAAGCAATCGAGAATGCCGGCAAGGGCGGCTTCGAGATCGTGCAGCGCCTCGGGTCCGGAGTTGAACGCGGACAGTGCGTCGGCCAGCACGATCTGGCGATCGAGCCGGGCAAAATGATCCCTGAAGAACGGCCGCACCACGACGTCCTTGTAGGCCTCGAAGCGGCGCACCATCATCGCCCACAGCGATCCGTCCGGCGCCTGGCCGCCGATGGGCACGTCGAGCGGCGCGAAGGTCAGTGCCGGGGAGCCTGCGAGATTGCCGGGCATCAGGAAACGGCCGGGCGGCAACAGGCTCATTGCAAAGCGCTCGTCGCGGCAGGCGCGCAAGTAATCGGTGAAGAGCTTTGCAGCGGTGAGCGTCGCCTGCTCGTCCTCGCGCGCGTCGGGCTTGAGCGTTGCCAGATGCGCGTGCCATTCGCTGGCGAGATGCGCGCGCGGCGCCTCGCGCGACAAGGCCAGGCTCTCCGCCGACCATTGCTCAAAGCTCTTCTGCAGCAGCGGCAGGTCGAGCAGCCACTCGCCGGGATAGTCGACGATGTCGAGGGTCAGCGTGCGATCGGCGCCGTTCGGGCGCTGATACTCGATGACGAGCCTGAGCTCGCTGATGTCGACGGTCGAGTTCGGCCAGCGTCGCTCCTCGACCAGCGCGCGCAGATGGCTCTCATATGAAAAACGCGGCACGGCATCGTCGGGCTGCGGCGCCAGATGCGCGCGCGCTATGCGGCCCGAGGCGTAAGCGTCGAACACCGGAAATCGGCCGCCGCGGGTGAGGCCGTGGATCAGCGCGGTGATGAACACGGTCTTGCCGGCCCGCGACAGGCCGGTAACGCCTAACCGCACAGTCGGGTTGAAGAAGTGCTCGCCATAGTCGATCAGCGCCTGCGCGGACAAGCGCGCTTCTTCGACCATATCCTGGAAACTGAATGCCATATGAACGTTAATGGATCGGGGGCGGCGGGACTGTGTGACCGATCACAAAAGTGGCAATTGCGTGAAGAAAATCAAGCTCCATACTTCCACCGTCTTTGTCGGAAAATCAGCCGTTTGAACGACGCGCCGATCCCGAAAGACCCATACAAGAGGACATTGCCTCATCTTGCGGATTGCCATGACCGTCTTCCAACTGAAAGAGTTCGCATCCACCTCCGTCCACGCCGCAGCCGACGTGATCGGCTGGAATTACGACCGCGCCGAGCTGATCGCCGACGGCGTCATCCACGCGATCGGCGTCCTCTTCGGCATCATCGCCGCGACCGTGCTGGTGGTGCTGACGGTGGTCTATGCCAGTACGATCGATATCGTCGGCGTCTTGATCTACGTCGCCGGCCTGCTCTCGATGCTGGTGCTGTCGGCAACTTATAATCTCTGGCCGGTGTCGCCGGCCAAATGGCTGCTGCGGCGGTTCGACCACTCCGCGATCTATCTGCTGATCGCGGCGACCTACACGCCGTTCATCCTCGAGGTGAAGGACAGCGGATTCGCGCTGGTGCTGCTCGCCGGCGTCTGGTGTGTCGCCATCCTCGGCATCGTGCTGAAGCTCTTCTACCCCGGCCGGTTCGACCGCGTCTCGGTCGGCATCTATCTCGCGATGGGCTGGAGCGGCGTGATGCTCTACGACGCCGTGGTCCGGGCGCTGCCCGCGCTGGTGCTGGGCTTCATCCTTGCGGGCGGACTGCTCTACAGCTTTGGCGTGATCTTCCATGCCTGGCGGCGGCTGCGTTTCCAGAATGCGATCTGGCACGGCTTTGTGTTGGCCGGCGCGGCGTGCCATTATACCGCGGTGCTCGACCTCATGTTGAGCTGAGCGAGGCCCAAGGGGTCTTCCAAGAAGCGGTATAAGACAAGAGGAGACGTCGCATGCAGGTGACCGGCAAGGTGGTGGTCGTCACGGGCGGCGCAAACGGCATCGGCAAGGCGCTGTGCGAGGCGTTTTACAATGCGGGCGCAGCCAAGGTCGTCGTCGCGGATATGGACGCCGCCAATGCGCGGGCGGTCGCGGCCATGGTGGATGGCGCGGCCTTCAAATGCGATGTCGCGCAGGAGAAAGACATCTCGCACGTCATCGAGGAGACCGAGCGGCAGTTCGGCCCCATCGCCCTGTTCTGCTCCAATGCCGGCATCGGCGGCGGCTTCGATCCGATGTCGGTCAATGCCGGCGGCGCCTCGGACGAGCCGTGGCAGCGCAGCTGGGCGATCCACGTCATGGCCCATGTCTATGCGGCGCGGCATCTGATCCGGCGCATGAAGGCGCGCGGCGGTGGCTATTTCCTCAACACGATCTCGGCCGCGGGCCTGCTGTCCCAGGTCGGCAGCCCCGCTTATTCCACCACCAAGCACGCCGCGGTCGGCTTTGCCGAGAATCTCGCGATCTCGCACAAGGCCGACAACATCAAGGTCTCGATCCTCTGCCCGCAGGGTGTCGACACCAACATGCTGCGCTCGATCCCGAAGGGCCCGCAATCCGGCGACGGCGATCTCACGCCGGAGCAGGTGGCGAAAGACGTGCTCGCCGCCCTCGAGCAGGAAACGTTCCTGATCCTGCCGCATCCGCAGGTGCTCGGCTACATGCGCAAGAAGACCGAGAATTATGATCGCTGGATCGGCGGCATGGCCAAGATCCAGGCCAGGATGCGGGAGGAGTTCGGGAAGTAGGGGAGGCGGGCGCCACAATCTCGGTGTCGTCCCCGCGAAAGCGGGGACCCATAGCCACAGGGCAAAGTTTGGCGAAGACCGGCAGTTGTTCGGTACTGACACCTGCGCTTTACGGATAAATCACGCGGTATGGGTCCCTGCGTTCGCAGGGACGACGCCGGTGGTTACCGAGGCAACATCTCCTCCACGCGGCTCTGCCGCAACGCCCGCGCATAGAGCATCATCCCCTCGCGCACGGTGCGCTGTTCCGCCGCCGTCAGCGCCGCCAACGCGCCGCGCACCTGCTGCCGGCCGAACGCATGCAGCGCCTCCAGCGTGCGCCGCCCCTTCGCCGTCAACGACAACAGCTTGCTGCGTGCATCATTCTCATCCGGCGTCTCTCTGAGCTCGCCGCAATCGATCAGCTTGCGCACCAGGCGGCTGACGCTGGATTTCTCCAGCTGCAGGAAATCGCCGAGCTCGGCTGAGGTCATCGGGCCGCGGATGCCGATCTCCAGGATGGTGTGCACGGCCGAGGGCGGATAGTCCGAGGCCGCCACCGTCGCATCCATGAAGCCGAGCTCGCGCACCATCAACCGCGAGGCGGCGCGAATGTCGTCGATCAGCGCAAGCTCGACCATCTTGACTCCCGGCATATAGTTGTATCATACAACTATATGCGCGCAGCGGCGCGCGCAAGGGTTTTGGAGTGAGCCATGAGCGGAGCTTTGCCGGCAGGTCAGCGGATGCGGGGCAAGGTCTGCCTCGTCACGGGCGGCGGCAGCGGCATCGGCCGCGCCACAGCGTCGCGGATGGCGACCGAAGGCGCCGAGGCGATCATCGTGGCGGGCCGGCGCGAGGCCGAGATCGAGGCCACCGCCGCCGCTTGCCGCGAACTCGGCGCGGAGGCGATCGCACTCAAGACCGACATCACGCGCGAGGACGACGTCGCGCGCCTCGTCGGCACGGCGATCGAACGTTGCGGCCGGCTCGACGTCGCCTTCAACAATGCCGGCTTCCAGGAGCGCCGCGCGCCGCTGGAAGAGCAGGGGACGGAGATCTATGATAGCGTGTTCGACACCAATGTTCGCGCGCTGTTCCTGTGCCTGCGCCACCAGCTGCCGGCCATGCTGGCGCAGGGGCGCGGCAGCATCGTCGTCAACGCTTCGGTCAGCGGCGTGCGCAATCCCAATCCCGGCTTCTCGCTCTATTCGGCCTCAAAGGCCGCCGCGATCTCGCTGACGCGCTCGGCGGCGCTGGAGAACGCCCCGCGCGGCATCCGCATCAACGCCATCGCGCCGGGCCGCGTCGTCACCGACATGATGCTCCGCGCCGGCGTCGGCGACATCGCAACGGTGAGTGCTGGCCTGCCGCTGCGGCGGATGGGGAGCCCGGAGGAGGTGGCGGAAGCGGTGGTGTGGCTGTCGTCGGATGCATCGTCCTATGTGGTCGGGCACGTGCTGGCGGCGGACGGGGGATTTCTGGCGTCGTAGTTTTTGGACGGTGGCGCAACAAACTCAGTATCGTCCCCCGCGAACGCGGGGACCCATAACCCCAGGGAGAAGTTTGGCGAAGACTGGTCGTGTTTTTGCCCGCGGTACTGACACCTCGCCTTACCGATAGATCACGCGGTATGGGTCCCTGCGCCCCGTGCGCAATTGCGCACTAGGCAGGGACGACAAGATCAATGCTTCTGCCCGTACAGTACCGGCACCGCCGAATCCACGACGACCTCGACCAGGCTCGTGCCCTCAAACGCCATCCCGCGCTTGAGCGCCTCGCCGAGCTCCGCGGCCTTCGTCACCCGCACCGCGTGACACCCCATGCCTTCGGCGATCTTCACGAAATCGATCCCCGGCAGCTCGAGCCCCGGCACGTTGCGCACCTGCATGACCTGGCTGAATGAGCGCATCGCGCCGTAGCCGGAATTGTTGATGACGACGATGGTCAGCGGCAGCTTGCGCTGCGCAGCGGTCCACAGCGCCTGGATCGAGTACATCGCCGAGCCGTCGCCGATCAGGCAGACCGTGCGGCTGTTCGGCTTGCCGAGTGCCATGCCGACCGCGGCGGGCAGGGAATAGCCGAGGCCGCCGCTCGCCATGGTGTAGAAAGAATCCTGGCCGCGCATCGGCATGAATTTCTGCATCGCCGGCCGGTGCGAAGGAACCTCCTCGACGACTGACGCCCCCTCCGGCATCGCCTGCGACAGCGAATGCAGCAGGAACTCGACCGGCAGGGGATCGGCGGCCTGCGGCGCCGGCGGCAGCGTGCGGCCGTTTGGCGTCGTGCGCTTGCTCTCCGGCAGCAGGTCGAGCAGCAGGCTGAGTGCCGGCTTCATCGTCGCGACAATGCTGGTGCCGACGGGCGTCACGGCCGCGGCATCCGGATCATCGGTGATCTGAAAAATCGTCGCGCTACCATCGAAGATCGCGGCATGGCCCTCGACATGGAAGGTGAACACCGGCGCACCGATCACGACGATGAGATCATGCGCGCGCAGTGCGTCGGACAGCTGCGCCGGCGAGGCATGCAGGAAGCCGGCGAATTGCGGATGCCGCTCGGGGAACGAGCAACGCGCCGAGAACGGGCTGACCCAGACGCTGGCTTTCGCCTTCTCGGCCACGCGCACCATCAAATCGACCGCGCCGGCGCGGTCGACGCCGGGACCGACGACGAGGGCAGGGTTCTTTGCGCTAGCGAGCGCGGCGACCAGTGCCTTCATCGGCTCAAGCTCGGGGCCGGTTTCCCGGCTGACCTTGCGCGCCTCTATCGGCGCGCAGGCATGCGCCCAGTCGTCGATCGGGATCGACACGAAGGTCGGCCCGCATGGCGGCTGCATCGCGGTGTAATAAGCCCGCGCGATTGCGGCTGGCACGTCCTCGGGCCGCGCCGGCTCGACGCTGTATTTGACGTAGGGCCGCGGAAATTCCGACGCGCGCTCGGCATAAAGGAACGCCTGCAGCGGCAGGATCGAGCGCGCTTGCTGGCCCGCGGTGATCACCAGCGGGGTCTGGTTGCGATGCGCGGTGTAGATGTTGCCGAGCGCGTTGCCGACGCCGGCGGCCGAATGCAGATTGACGAAGCCGGCATTGCGGGTTGCCTGCGCATAGCCGTCGGCCATGCCGACGGCGGAGGCCTCCTGCAGCGCCAGCACGTAGTCGATGTCATCGGGCCAGTCGCTCAGGAACGGCAGCTCGGTTGAACCAGGATTGCCGAACACCCTGTCGATGCCGAACGAGCGCAGCAGGTCGAGCGTCGCCTGCTTCACGGTGACGGACTTGCTGCCGGTCTTGCCGCCGGTCTTACCGTTCTTGGCCATGGTTTCCGTCCCCGAATGCTTGTTATTGAGCAGTCATTCCGGGGCGCGAAGCGAACCCGGAATCTCGAGATTCTCAGGTGCGCAATTGTGCACCATAGTCCGGTCCTTTGGACCGTCCCGGAATGACGGTGAATCTATCACCACACCGCCGTGCCCTTCATCGTCGGCTGCCCTTCCGCGTTCGCGGTCCACAGCTCCATGCCGGCCTCGGTCTCGTTGGCGTTGACCGAGAACTCGGTGCCCTCGAACAGCGGCTGCAGGCCGCGATACGCAAACTTCTTCGGCGCCTTGCCGCCGTGCAGCTTCGCCGCCATCTCGATGATCAGCGCCGCCTGCAATGGACCGTGGAAGATCAGGCCCGGATAGCCCTCGACTTTGGTGACGTAGTCTCGGTCGTAATGGATGCGGTGACCGTTGAAGGTCAGCGCGGAATAGCGAAACAGCAGCACGGGGTCGGAGACGTGGGTCTCGCGGTGCTGCGCCTTCGGCGGCGGGGTCGGGGCCTTGCCGCCAGCCGGCGCGCTGCTCGTCATCTCGCGATAGACGATGTCCTGCCGCTCGCGGATGGCGACGCCGCGCGGCGAGGAGATGCTGTGCTCGACCGAGACGAAGCACAGCGTGCCGGTCGAGCCCGATTTCACCTGTACGTCGGCGATGCGCGAGGTCCGCGTCGATTCATCGCCGACCTGCAGCGGCTGCAAAAACTCGATCTCGCCGCCGGCCCACATCCGGCGCGGCAGCGGCACCGGCGGCAGGAAGCCGCCGCGTGTGGGGTGGCCGTCGGGCCCGAGCATCGACATCGGAAACACCGGCTGCGCCAGGCACCAATGCGCGGTGAACGGCGCGGCGTCTCCCTTCTTGGGCTCGCCGACCTCCTGGAACAGCGTCGCGCGCAGGCTCATCACGAGCTGCGCGGTGACGATGTCGGTGGCCTCCGTGCTGCGGCCGATCCATTGCCGCAAGTGATCGATGTCGAGCTTCTCGGTCATGACGCCTCGCTCTCTTACGTCTTGGACTTTGGCTTTTCGCCGATGGCGGGCACAGCGCCGTAAGCGCGCGTCTCGCCGACGATGATCGGCGCCGGCGCGGGATAGCTGACACGTCCCTGCGGCGTGTCGACCTCGATGCGGCGCAGATGCGGATGGTTGGTGAGGTCGGCCATGGTGTTGACCTCGGCAAAGGCGATATCAGCATCCGACAGCCGCTTGAGCAGTTCGTCGCGCGTCATCTTGCCGAAGATATCCGCCACCGTCGTGTCGGTGAAGTCGCGGTTGCGTACACGCTCGACCATGTTGGCGACGCGGGGATCGGTGGGCAAATCGGGCTGATCCAGTACCTTCGCGCATAGCGTCTTCCACTCGCGCTCGCTCTGGATTGAGATCAGGATGTCCTTGCCGTCCTTCGAGGTGAACACGCCATAGGGCGCGATCGAGGGATGGCGCAGGCCCATGCGCTTGGGTGGATTCCCGGCTTCGGAGTTGAGCAGCGGCACGGTGCACCAGTCCGCCATCACGTCGAACATGGAGATGCGGATGTCACAGCCCTTGCCGGTGCGCCCGCGTCCGATCAGCGCTTCCAGGATCGCCGCATGCGCCGTGGCGCCGGTCGCGACGTCGACGATCGACATGCCGACGCGCGAGGCGCCATCGGGATTGCCGGTGATCGAGGCGAGGCCGCTCTCGGCCTGGATCAGGAGGTCATAGGCTTTGCGATGCGCGTAGGGGCCTTCGTCGCCATAGCCGGTGATGGTGCAGGAGATCAGCCTTGGATAGTCGTTCAGCAGCCGCTCGCGCGAGAAGCCGAGCTTGTCCATCGAGCCCGGCTTGAGGTTCTGGATCAGCACGTCCGCGCTTGCGATCAGCTTCTCCAGCTCGGCGCAACCTTCCTTCGTCGCGAGATCGACCACCGCCGATTGCTTGCCGCGGTTGAGCCAGACGAAATAGCTGCTCTGGCCCTTGGCCGCCGCGTCATAGCCGCGGGCGAAATCGCCCTCGGGCCGCTCGATCTTGATCACCTCGGCGCCGGCATCCGCCAGACGTGAGGAGCAGAACGGCGCCGCCACCGCTTGCTCGACCGCAATCACCCTGATCCCGTCCAATGCTCCCATGATGGTGGCCTCAGTACGAGCGCGGCATGCCGAGCACGTGCTCGGCCACGAAGGAGAGCACGAGGTTGGTCGAGATCGGCGCCACCTGGTAGAGCCGCGTCTCGCGGAATTTGCGCTCGACGTCGTATTCCTCGGCGAAGCCAAAGCCGCCATGGGTCTGGATGCAGGCGTTCGCCGCCTCCCAGGACGCATCGGCCGCCAGCATCTTGGCCATGTTGGCCTCCGCGCCGCAGTCGAGCCCGGCCTCGTATTTGCGGGTGGCTTCCTTCACCATCAGCTCGGCCGCGCGCATCGAGGCATAGGCCTTGGCGATCGGGAACTGGATGCCCTGGTTCTGGCCGATCGGCCGGCCGAACACGCTGCGCTCCTTGGCGTAGTTCGTTGCCTTCGCGATGAACCATTTGGCGTCGCCGACGCATTCGGCGGCGATCAGGATGCGCTCGGCATTCATGCCGGAGAGGATGTAGCGAAAGCCCTTGCCTTCCTCGCCGATCAGATTCTCCGCCGGCACCTTCATGTCGGTGAAGAACACTTCGGTGGTGGCATGGTTCATCATGGTGCGGATCGGGCGGATCTCGAGGCCATTGTTCTTGGCCTCGCGCATGTCGACGATGAACACTGAAAGACCGTCGGTGCGCTTCTTGGCCTGCTCCTTCGGCGTGGTCCGCGCCAGCAGAACCATCAGGTCGGAATGCTCGGCGCGGCTGGTCCAGATCTTCTGGCCGTTGACGATATAGCTGTCGTTGCCGTCCTTGCGCGCGAAGGTTTTCAGCGAGGAGGTGTCGGTGCCGCTGGTCGGCTCGGTGACGCCGAAGGCCTGCAGACGCAATTCGCCGCTGGCGATCTTCGGCAGGTATTTTGCCTTTTGCTCGGCGTTGCCGTGCCGCAGCACCGTGCCCATCGTGTACATCTGGGCGTGGCAGCCGCCGCCGTTGCAGCCCGCGCGCTGGATCTCTTCGAGGATCGCGGCCGCCGCGGACAGCTTCAACCCCGCGCCGCCATATTCCTCGGGGATCAGCACCGAGAGATAGCCGGCCGCTGTCAGCGCGTCGACGAACGCCTTGGGATAGGCCATCTCGCGATCGAGCTTGCGCCAATATTCGCCGGGGAACTGGGCGCAGAGTTTTGCGACGGCTTCACGGATGTCGGCGTAATCTTCGGTGTGGTGTTCTTCACTCATGGCGTTTCCAGTTCTTAGCGGCAGTTAAGATAACGCCGGCCGATCCTCAGGCGTTGTGAAAACAACGCCAGCCCCCTATGCTCATTTGTTATAGCGTATGGAGTAGCCTTCCAGGATTGGCAAGCATGGATTTCCGGCAGCTCAGGACCTTCAGTTGCGTGGCGGAGCTCGGCAGTCTGAGCAAGGCTTCCGACACGCTGCGCGTGGCGCAGCCGGCGCTTTCCAGGCAGATCAAGCTGCTGGAACACGAGCTGCGCACCGAGCTGTTCACCCGCAACGGCCGCGGCATGGTGCTCACAGAGGCAGGGCGCCTGCTGCTGGCGCGCACCTCCGGCATCGTGCGGCAGATCGACCAGATCCGCGACGACATCCAGTCGTCCAAAGGGCCGCCGTCGGGCCAGGTCGTGCTCGGCCTCGTTCCCACCGTGAGCTGCGTGCTGTCGGCACGCTTTGCGCGGCGCTGCGTCGAAAAATTCCCCGGCATCTCGCTGCGCATCGTCGAGAGCTACAGCGGCCATCTCGTCGAATGGCTGCATCGCGGCGAGATGGATCTCGCCATCCTCTACGGCCGCTCCGCCGATCTGCATCTCAACGTGGAGAGCCTGGGGCGCGACAACATCGTGGCGGTCGGTCCGCGCGGCTGCGGCCTCGCGCGCAAGAAGAACGTCGACATCGGCTGGTTGCTGCGGCAACGGCTGGTGCTGCCGAGTCATTCCCACGGCCTCCGCGCGCTGATCGAGCACGCGGCCGCCCAGCGCAAGATCAAGCTCGACGTCCAGCTCGAGGCGGATTCGTTTCGCGTGCTGACCAGCCTGGTCGAGGAGGGGCTCGGCTTCGCGCTGCTGCCGCCGTCGTCGGTCCACGGCGAGGTCGCGGACGGGCGGCTGGAAACCGCGCCGGTATCCAAGCCGATGACGCGCGAGCTCATTTTCGCTTCTCCGATCGACCGCCCGGTCTCGACGGCTTCGCTCGCCGTCACGGCGCTCCTGCGAGAGGAAGTCGCCGCCTGCCGCAAGGAAGGCGTCTGGGACATCAAATTGAGTTAGATGCGTTTGTGTCGTAGAACAGTCAGGCGCCGCCTTGCCTTCGCATCTGGCGCGAGCTGTCATGCCGAGATTTTATAGCTGGGGTATTTGCCCCTCATCCTGAGGAGCGCGCCCTTGCGCGCGTCTCGAAGGATGCAGGCCCGGCTTGTGGCCTCGCCCTTCGAGACGCCTGCTTTGCAGGCTCCTCGGGGTGAGGGGAGAGTGTCGAGCGTGCCGCGGAAGCGCGATCAGCCCGGAATCCGCACCGGCAGCGTCTCATATCCCTTGATGAAGCTCGAATAGATCCGCTTGGGCTCGCCGACCACCTCGATGCGGTCGAAGCGCTTCAGCATCTCTTCCCAGACGATGCGCAGCTGCAGCTCGGCGAGGCGCATGCCGACGCAGCGGTGGATGCCGAAGCCGAAGGAGAGGTGAGTGCGTGGGCGCGGGCGGTCGATGATGAAGTCGTTCGGCTTCTCGAACATCTCCTCGTCGCGGTTGCCGGAGACGTACCACATCACCACACGGTCGCCCTTCCTGATGTGCTTGCCGCCGATCTCGGTGTCTTGCAACGCGGTGCGGCGCATATGCGCCAGCGGCGTCTGCCAGCGGATCACCTCGGGCACCATGGAGTCGATCAGCTCCGGATTGGCGCGCAGCTTGTCGTATTGCTCCGGGTTCTCGTTCAGCGCCAGCACCGAGCCGGTCATGGTGTTGCGCGTGGTGTCGTTGCCGCCGACGATGAGCAGGATGATGTTGCCCATGAGGTTGTCGGGGTCCATGTGGCGCGTGGCATCGTTGTGCGCCATCAGCGACAGCAGATCGTTGCGCGGTGCCGAGTTGACGCGCTCGTTCCACAGCTTGGACATGTAGGCGTAACATTCGTCCATCTCGCGGCGGCGCTCTTCGGCGGAGGCGACGATGCCGCTCTTGGGCAGCGCGGTCGAAACGTCCGACCAGCGCGTCAGCTTGCGCCGCTCCTCCCAGGGGAAGTCGAACAGGGTGGCGAGCATCTGCGTCGTCAACTCGATCGAGACGCGCTCGACGAAGTTGAAGGTCTCGTTGCGCGGCAGATTGTCGAGCACCGTCTGCGAGCGCTGGCGGATCAGCTTTGCCAGCTCGTCCAGATGTGTCGGCGTGAACATCGGCGACACCGTCTTGCGCTGCGACGAATGCCTAGGTTGGTCCATCGCGATGAAGCTCGGATAGTCGTAGCCTTCCGGCACGTCGCGGATCGAGATGCCGCCGAGCGTCGAGTCCGAGGAGAAGATGCCGTGATTGGTGTCGACATGCATGATGTCGTTGTATTTCACCACCGACCAGTACGGCTCGATCGGCGCGTTGGTGCAGTAATGCACCGGCTCTTCCTTGCGCAGCCGCTCGAACCACGGCCACAGCGTGTCATCCTGGAACAGCCGGGGCGCGCCCGGGTGGAACTGCGCCAACGGCGTCGCATAGGCCTCCTCGCGGGCCCTGCGCATGCGTTCGGCCTTGTCCACTTTAACCGGCGCTTGGATGTTCATCGTCGTGGCTCCAATTGGTTCTTTCCTCGCCTCTCCCCGCAGGCGGGGAGAGGGAGTTGTCTCACGCCGCAATCTTCACCGGCAGTTCTTCCAGACCCTTCACGAAACTCGAATAGACCCGCTTCGGTTCGCCGACGACGTCGATATGGTCGAACCGCTTCAGGATCTCTTCCCAGATAATCTTGAGCTGGAGTTCGGCAAGCCTGAGGCCGACGCAGCGGTGGATGCCGAAGCCGAAGGACAGATGCGTGCGCGGACGGGCGCGGTCAATGATGAAGTCGTAGGGCTTCTCGATTGCCTCTTCGTCGCGGTTTCCCGAGACGTACCACATCACGACCTTGTCACCTTTCTTGATCTCTTTGCCGCGGAACTCGAAGTCGGCGAGCGCGGTGCGCCGCATATGGGCCAGCGGCGTCTGCCAGCGGATCACCTCGGGGACGAAACTATCGAGCAATGCGGGGTTTTCACGCAGCTTGCGATACTGTTCCGGATGCTGGCTCAGCGCGTGGAGCGAGCCCGACATGGTGTTGCGCGTGGTGTCGTTGCCGCCGACGATCAAAAGCACGAGATTGCCGAGGAAGTTCTTGGCGTCCATGTCGCGCGTCGCGGCGCCATGCGCCATCATCGACAACAGGTCGCTCTTCGGCGGCTGCGCGATACGCTCCTTCCACAGCCGCGCAAAATAGCCGGCGCATTCGGTCAGCTCGGCCTGACGCTCGTCCTCGGTGGCGACAAGTCCGTCGGGGCCGGGAATCGTGGTCGCGATGTCGGACCAGCGCGTCAGCTTGCGGCGGTCCTCCCAGGGAAAGTCGAACAGCACCGCCAGCATCTGGGTGGTGAGCTCGATCGAGACGCGGTCGACCCAGTCGAACACCTCGCCGCGGGGCAGATTGTCCAGGCACTCGGCCGAGCGCTTGCGGATGTTGAGGGCGAGGTTGTCCAGGTGCGTCGGCGTGAACATCGGCGCCACGGTCTTGCGCTGCGCCGCATGGCGCGGCGGATCCATCGAGATGAAGCTCTCGCGGCGCAGGTCCGGATCGATGTCGCGGATGGTGATGCCGCCGAGCGAAGACGCCGAGGAGAACACCGCGTGGTTGGTCTCGATCTCCATGATGTCGTTGTAGCGCGTCACCGACCAGTACGGGCCGAACATCGAATCCTTGCAGTAGTGCACAGGATCTTCCCGGCGCAGCCGATCGAAATACGGCCAGAACGTATCGGTCCTGAACAGTTCCGGATCGCCCGGATCGAATTGCTCCAGCGGCAGTGTCGTGGCGCGCTCGCGAAGGGCGTCGAGCTTGGCCGCGCTCTCGATGGTCCCATGCATGACCGTTCTCCCTGGCACGTACCGCGCGTTCTCGTTGAATTCTGCGCTGCGGTATTTGATTTGTAATTACAGCCGGTTGTCTGCGCCGGAGCAAGGGAGAGTTTTGTCACATCCAACCTTTGGGCGTGGCCGGGCGCGTAGCCCGGATGGAGCCAACGGGTCGGCGCAAAGCGCCGCCCGATGACAGGCTCCGCGTAATCCGGGGATCGGGCCGCAACGACCACTCCCCGGATTACGCTGACGCTCCATCCGGGCTACGGGATCTCGATCAGCGTGACCCTCCGCACACCCTTTGTCGTGAAAACGTGCCAGAAACCGACTGGAATCGAGGTAAATCGAACCCTGCCATCTTGGGGGCCGACCAACCTCTGATCTATAGTTTGACCCGATCAAGACCGCATCCCGAGGTTGCCGCCGTGAACGACATGCAATGGACGCCGATCGGCTCCGAGCCCTTACCCCCGCCGCTGCCGCCCACGCGGGTCGATTTCAGCGGTGACCGCTCCGAGTTCCGGAAAATGGTCACCAAGGGTGCCATGCTGGAGCTCGTCACCTTCGGCTTCTACCGGTTCTGGCTCGTCACCGACATCCGCCGTCATCTGTGGGCGAACACCGCGATCGACGGCGATGCCGCCGAATATACCGGCCGCGCCAAGGAGCTGCTGGTCGGCTTCCTGTTTGCGCTCGCGATCCTGGTGCCGATCTACCTCGCCTACTTCCTGATCGGCATCGAGTTCGAGCGCTGGCAAGGTTTTGCCTCGACGCCGCTGTTCATCGGCTTCTACGCCTTCGGCCAGTTCGCGATTTTTCGCGCGCGACGTTACCGGTTGACGCGCACCGTTTGGCGCGGCGTCCGCTTCTGGATGGACGGGTCGGGCTGGGCCTATTCGTTCCGCGCCATGGCGTGGGGCTTGCTGGTATTCCTGACGCTTGGCCTGGCGCTGCCCTGGCGCGCGGCCGCGCTCGAGCGCTACAAGATGCAGCACACCCATTACGGCGATCTCCGCGGCGATTTCGAGGGCAACGGCTGGACCTTCTTCAAGCGCGGCTGGTGGCTGTGGCTGCTCAGCCCGATCGCGCTGGTGATCTTCCCGCTCGCGCCGTTCTTCTATGCGGAATTCAAGGCGCGCGAATGGCGCTGGTGGCTCGACGGCATCCGCATCGGCGGCATCAGCCTGTCCTCGGACCTGCCGCACAACGCCTTCTACGGCCTGTACTGGAAGGTGATCGGCTGGTGGACGCTGCTCTCGATGGTGTTCTCCGCCTATCTCGGCGGCTCCGCCTTGCTGGTCGTCCAGCTGAGCGGCGTTCCCGCCGATCAGGTGTTCGGCTCCGACAATGCCGCCAGGAGCATCCCGATGGTGGTGATGATGGTAGCAGGCTATCTCGCGCTGGCGCTTGCGATCAACATCGTCATGCGGGTCTATCTTCAGCGTGATCTCTGGGCCAAGGTGCTGGAGACCGTCGAGGTGCACAATATCGGAGCTGCGGCGGATGTGCGCGGCAGCGGTCAGCTTGCCAGCGCGCTCGGCGAAGGTTTTGCCGACGGGCTCGATGTCGCGGGATTCTGAGCTGTGAGTGACGTGTTTGCCGAGGCTCCGGCGCAGGCCGCCAAGCCGACCATCTTCTTCGACGGCACGTCGAGCCGCCGGCGGCAGGTGACGCTGGCGTTCGCCGATGCGCTCGAGATTCTTGAGGAGGGCGGAACGCCGGTTCGCTGGTCCTATGCCGACATTCGCCGCGCCGACAGTCCACCCGGGATTTTGCGTCTGGCCTGCACCACGGCGCCGCCGCTGGCGCGGCTCGAGATCCGCGACGCTGTGCTCGCGGCAGACGTGACCGTCCGCTGCACCCATCTCGACGAGCACCGGACCTCGCGCCGCGGCGTCGCAAAAATCGTCGGCTGGTCGGTGGCCGCCACCGTCTCCATCGTCTGCGTCGTGCTGTTCGGCGTGCCGCTCGCCGCCGACCGGCTTGCACCGCTGGTGCCGAAACCGATCGAGCGGCGCATCGGCGATGCCTCCGAAGTCCAGGTGAAGACCATCTTCGGCCGCAGCGTGTGCGAAGACCCCGCGGGTAAGGCCGCGTTCACAAAGCTGGTCAACCGCCTGCGCGATGCCGCCGGCCTCGACGATGATTCCATGACGGCGGGCGTGCTGCCGACCGCGGTGCCGAATGCGTTCGCGCTGCCCGGCGGCAAGGTCTACGTGCTGAGAGGGCTGCTCGACAAGGCGCAAAACCCCGACGAGCTCGCCGGCATCCTCGCCCACGAGCTCGGCCATCTCAAGCATTACGACAACATGCGCGGGCTGATCTACAACGGCGGCACCTCATTCCTGATCGGTCTGTTGTTCGGCGACGTCACCGGCTCATCCGCCGTGATCTTTGCCTCACGCACCGTCGTCGAAGCCTCCTATTCGCGCGAGGCCGAGACCGCTGCCGATACATTCGCGATCGAGATCATGCACAAGCTCGGCCGCTCGCCGAAGCCTGCGGCTGAATTGATGTTCCGCATCACCGGCAAGGAGGGCGGCTCTGGCCTGACAAATATCCTCGCCAGCCATCCGCTGACCGAGGATCGTCTCGCCCGCATGACGAAAGAGGATCGTCCCACCAGCGGCCCGCCGTTGCTGACGGACAAGGAATGGCAGTCGCTGAAGCTGATCTGCGGCAGCGGGAAAATTTGAGCTTTCCGCTTACCGCGTCCCGTAAGCGCGGTCGCCGGCGTCGCCGAGGCCCGGCAAAATAAAGCCGTTCTCGTCGAGGCCTTCATCCACCGCAGCAGTCCAGATCGGAACGTCCGGATGCAATCCGCGCAGCCGCTCGAGCCCTTCGGGCGCTGCGATCAGGCAGGCGAGGCGGATGTCCCTGGCGCCGCGCTCCTTCAGCCGGTCGATCGCGGCCACCGCCGTGTTGGCGGTCGCGACGACAGGCGTCACCACGATGGCGAGGCGCTCGCCGAGATCGGATGGTGATTTGAAGAAGTACTCGACCGCGGCAAAGCTGTGCGGCTCGCGGTAGAGCCCGATATGGGCGACGCGCGCGGTCGGCACCAGGTCCATCATGCCGTCGACAAAGGTGGTGCCGGCGCGCAGCATCGGCACGAACACCAGCTTCTTGCCGGCGATCTTGGCCGAGTGCATCGTCGCCAGCGGCGTCTCGATCACGGTATCCGCGAGCGGCAAATCGCGCGTCACCTCGTAGCAAAGCAGCATGCCGATCTCCTTGATCAGCTCGCGGAACGACTTTGTTGAAATCGATTTGTCCCGCACCAGCGTCAGCTTGTGCTGCACCAGCGGATGATCGACGATCGTGACGCCTTCCATGATGGGATGCTCTTCTTCTTCCCTTCTCCCCTTGTGGGAGAAGGTGGCGCGAAGCGCCGGATGAGGGGTCGTCTCCGCGAACTTCACTGAGAGATGGGTCGCGGAGACAGACCCCTCACCCGCCTCGCTGTCGCGAGGCACCCTCTCCCACAAGGGGAGAGGGTTAAAACACAGTGCCGTCGCTGATGACCTTGAGCGGGGGTGATCCATCGGGCCGGCGCGCAAAGGCAATGGCGCGGCCCGCGGCCCAGGTGCCGCCTTCCAGAATGCTGGCGAGCGGCAGCGACTCCGGCGTGCGGCCGAGTTTTGTGCGAACCAGTTCGGCCAGCCGGTCCAGCAGCGCGACCGTCAGCGCACGCCATTCCACCACGAGCAGCGAGTCCACCGCATGCGCGCGCTCGGCATCCGCGGCGTCGCGCAGGCGCAGCACCTCGTGATCGACGAACAGCCCGCCATTGCGGTATTCGGCAAGCCCGGTGAGGCCGTCGATGTCAGTCACATCGAGGCCGGCGCGCTGCAGCGGCTCGATCAGCGAATAGCTCAGCCATTGCGACAGCTTGTGCAGCGGCACGAGGACCGCGGTTTCGTCATCGGCCTTGATCGCGGGGTGGCGCCAGCAATCGCCGAGCGGAATTTTCGCGAGTTCGAGCCGCGAGGGCCAGATCGGTCCGAGCTGATTCAGCACCGCCGACAGGATCGCCGGTGCGGCAATGGCGCCGCCCTTGGCCTGCGCCGCGATGTGATCGAACAGGCCGCCCGGGCGCGGCGTATCATTCAAGCCGAAAACGTCGGCGCGCTCGGCGACGTGCCGGCCAAGACGCCGCAACAGATCGGTGCGCCCCTCCAGCCCGACCAGGGGATTGGCATCGCTCACCTGAAAGGCAGAGGTGAGGGATGCGAGGGGCAGTTTTGCCATCACGTCCGCATCGGCCCTGAACGGCGCGCGTGCATCGCCCGAGAAAAGTCCGCTCGCAAACATGTCGAGGCTCGCGAGCGCCAGCCCCTCGGACCGGCCGATGCTTTCGCCGCTCATGGTATCGCGATAGCGCCAGGCCGCGCCCGCGCCGGCATCGAGCAGCACGCTGACGATGGCAAGGTCGAACTCGGCGCGCGCCCGCGCCGCGCGGTCCGGCCACGAAGCCGCGTCGGCAAGCTTGGCCCAGCGGTCGGCGCCGCCGAGCACGAAATGCCGCCAGCGCGCATGGAAGGGAATCTTCAGCGCCGGATAGGCTTTTCGCGTCACCGCGAGCACGGCCTCCGCGACGCCATCCATCCGGTCGAGATCGATCGTGAAGTGGCGGAGGCCGCCGGCAAGGCCGATCTGCAGCATCTGCCCGGCCCGCGCGCGCACCGCATCTGCGGTGAGCAGCGAGCGTGCTTGCAATTCCAAAGCGTCCGCCATCGCGCGATCAGTATTTTTCCAGCGAACGCCCGACCACGCCGTCCACGTCCTTCTCGGGCGCGATGTCGGTCGAGTAATAGCCGGCTGCCTTCTTCGCGGCGATCTCGACATAGGCGTCGGCGGGAATCAGCTCCGGAGGGATCGGCACGCGCTCGACGATGTCGATGCCTTGGGAGGTCAGCGCGTCATGCTTCATGTCGCTCATCGACAGGAAGCGGTCGATGCGCTTCAGGCCGAGCCAGTGGATCGTATCCGGCATCAATTGCTGGAAGCGCGCATCCTGGACGCCGGCGACGCATTCGGTGCGCTCGAAATAGGCGGCGGCCGCATCGCCGTCCTCCTGGCGCTTGCGCGCATTGTAGACCAGGAATTTGGTGACCTCGCCGAGCGCGCGGCCTTCCTTGCGGTTGTAGACGACGAGCCCGAGCCCGCCTTCCTGCGCGCCGCGCGCGGATTCCTCGATGCCGTGGATCAGATAGGGCCGACAGGTGCAGATGTCGGAGCCGAACACGTCGGAGCCGTTGCACTCGTCATGCACGCGGCAGGTGATTTTTGTGCGATGGTCCGGCAGTTTCGTTACATCGCCGAACATGTAGACCGTGGTGCCGCCGATCGGCGGCAGGAACACCTTCATGTCCGGCCGCGTCACGAGCTCGGGGAACATGCCGGCGGTCTGCTCGAACAGCGTGCGCCGCAGCTCGGTCTCAGCGGTGCCGAAGCGCGCCGCAAGCCCCGGCAGGTACCAGACCGGATCGATCGCGATCTTCACGACGGAGACGCTGCCATTGGCATGCACGACCTCGCCGTCTGCGCGTAAGCGTTTCGCGGCCAGCGCCTCGCGGATCTCCGGCAGGTCGAGCCGCGCCCGCGTCACGGCGATGCTCGGGCGGATGTCGGAGCCTTCTGCGATCTCCTTGCCGAAATTCTCGGCGACCAGATGCCCCCACGGATCGAGCGCAACGATCTTGGTGGGATCGCTCCATTGAGGAAACGGCCCGATGGTCGCGGCCGGAAAGGTGTTGGTGAGGTCGGGCCTGCGAATCGGATCGAGTGCGCCGGCGGACACCGCGAGCGCGCGGTACATCGCATAGGACCCGCCATGGCTGCCGATCACGTTGCGATCCCCGGCGCGCGAGACTGTGCCGATGATCGGTCCGCGGGCGCGCGCGTCAGTGGCGCCCCAGTGGATCGGGAAGGCGGACTTCCGGCCCGGCTCCGGATGCGAAGTCAGGCGGATGTGGTCGGTACGGTTCGCGCGGCTCATGACCAAACTCCCAAAAAGCCAACGGCCCGCCGCTCGGACGGGCCTGGCTCGGTCGCGTTGCCGACGCGGACCATCGGCGACGCAAGCTCAATCCAACATATTGTAGCGGCAAGACGCGACAGACAAGTTAATCGTGAGGTCTGGTCCCTAGGTACGTTCCCGCGCTCGCCCGGATGGACGAGCGACGCCGCGCTACGCCGTATATGTATGTAATTGCTTGAATTTTTGAAGGGGCAGGGGCGCGCCGGCGTTCCAACGAGCGACTGGATAAAACCCGCATATTCAGACATATCGACTGGATCGACTGCCCGCCCCGGAGACCCCATGCCCGCCAGCTACATCGACCCCCGCAATGGAAACCTCTATCCGCTCGACCAGCCGCGCTGGTGCTCGGACGAGCGCACGCCGCTTCTGGTGACGCCGGGGGCGGGGATCTCGCGCGAGGACATTGACGGCCGCACGCGCTCGCTCTGGCGCTACCGCGCGGCGCTGCCGGTGGAGATCAAGACTCCGATCACGCTCGGCGAAGGCTGCACGCCGCTGGTGCAGCAGGATTGGGGCGAGTTGCGGCCTTTGTTCAAGCTCGAATGGTTCAACCCGACCGGCAGCTTCAAGGACCGCGGCTCGGCGGTGATGCTGTCGTTCCTGCGGCAGATCGGCGTCAACGCGATTCTGGAAGACTCGTCCGGCAATGGCGGTTCGTCGATGGCCGGGCTCGGTGCCGCCGGGGGCATGCGCGTGAAGATTTTGGCGCCGGCCTCGACGTCGCCGGCGAAGATCGCGCAGGTGCGCGCTTACGGCGCCGCGGTGCAGCTCGTCGAGGGCCCGCGCGAGGAATCGGAAGCGGAAGCCATCCGGCAGTCAAGCCAGACGTTTTATGCCAGCCACAATTGGCAGCCGTTCTTCCTCGAAGGTACCAAATCGCTCGCCTATGAGATCTGGGAAGACCTCGGCTTTCGCGCGCCCGACAACGTCATCGTTCCCGTCGGCGCCGGCAGCTCTCTGCTCGGCTGCGCCTTCGGTTTCCGCGAGCTGCTGAAGGCCGGGCAGATCACAAAATTGCCGCGGCTATTCGCGGCGCAGCCGCTCAATTGCTCGCCAATCGATGCGAGTTTTCAGGCCGGCGTCGATACGCCGGTTGCGCGCGAGGTGAGCAAGACCATCGCCGAAGGCACCGCTATCAAGCACCCGCTGCGCCTGCGCGAGATCATCGCGGCCTTGCGCGAGAGCGGCGGCGGCACTGTCGCGCTGACTGAGGACGAGATCGTCGCCGCCCTGCGACGCCTTGCGCGGCAGGGCCTGTTCGTCGAGCCGACCAGTGCAAGTGCTGCCTCCGCGCTGGAAAAACTATCCGCCACCGGTGCCATCAAGGCGGCCGAGACCACGGTCGCGGTCCTCACCGGCACCGGCCTGAAGGCCG
Organism: Bradyrhizobium sp. 25ACV; assembly: GCF_054863005.1. Lineage (NCBI taxonomy): Bacteria > Pseudomonadati > Pseudomonadota > Alphaproteobacteria > Hyphomicrobiales > Nitrobacteraceae > Bradyrhizobium > Bradyrhizobium sp. 25ACV. The sequence continues at coordinate 139,213 of NZ_JAVAYO010000003.1, read as the reverse complement.
CGACGACGGTGGCCGATCTGGTGCAGTAATCGTAGGGTGGGTTGGCTGCGCGGATGCGCGAAGCGCAGTCCGCGGGGCGTAACCCACCACTTCTTTCGATGCGGAAGCAGAAGAGGTGGATTACGCTGACGCTAATCCACAATACGAGCTGTTGGGCCGTGTTGCGGCGCGGCCGAAGCCGCTTCGGCGAGGCGAAGGCCCCGGCATCCGCGTTGCCGCGGAGCCATGCGGCTGCGTTGAACCTTCGGCGACCTTCGCCAGCCTCATGAAGATCGACCTCGAGCAAAGGGAGAGTTCCATGACTGCGCAGGACCCGTTTGCAGCTTTCAAGGCAGTCCAGAAGGAGGCGTGGTCGCTATTCACGCCGATGGAGGTCTTCACGACACCCAGCGCGGCCAGGCTTGCAAATTTTGCCGGCGTTGCCGCCGGCCAAAGGCTGCTCGACGTCGGCTGCGGCACCGGCGTGGTCGCGATCACGGCGGCGCGCCGCGGTGCGAAGGTCAGGGGTCTCGATCTGTCGCCGGTCCTGATCGAACGCGCCCGCGAGCATGCGCAATTGATGAACCTCGATGTCGACTTCAAGGACGGCGACGCCGAAAGCCTGCCCTATGGCGACAACGAGTTCGACGTGGTGCTCAGCCAGTTCGGCCACATGTTCGCGCCGCGTCCGGACGTCGCGATCGGCGAGATGCTGCGCGTGCTGAAGCCCGGCGGCACCATCGCCTTCTCCACCTGGCCGCCGCATCTGTATGTCGGGCGGATGTTCGCGCTGATCGGCCGCCATCTGCCTCCGCCCGAGGGCGTGGCATCGCCGGTGTTGTGGGGCGATCCGAAGATCGTCGCCGAGCGTCTCGCGGGGAGAACGAAGGACCTCTCCTTCGAGATGGACATGATGACGCCGTCCGCCCTCAGCCCGCAGCATTTCCGCCGCACCATGGAAGCGACGATCGGCCCTTTGATCAAGCTCGTCGCCCAGTACAAGGACGAGCCGGACAAGCTCAAGAGCTTCCGAGCCGAGTTCGAGGCGCTGATCTCGGAATATTTCGACGCCGGCCACAATGTGATGCGCCAGCAGTTCCTGATGTCGAAGGCAAGGAAGGTGTGAGACTGAAGCGATAAGCCGCCGCGATCGCACGTGCTTTTCCTTCTCCCCTTGTGGGAGAAGGTGGCGCGAAGCGCCTTCACTCCTTCAGATCATTCACCTCCCTGACCCAGGTGCGCACGTCGGCGAGCACGGCGGGCAGCACCGCCTTGACCTCGGCCACGGTCATGCCGGGCTTGATGCGGGGATCGTACAGCAGATTGAGGATGTACTGGTCGTAGACGTCGAAATAGCCCATCGAGACGTTGTCGTTGAACATGGTCCAGGGCACGCTCGCGGTGTCGTTGATGGGCCCGAGCGATTGCAGCAGCTCCTCATAGGCGCAGTCGAGGAAGACGAAATCGCCGTTGTCGACGGTGAGGATGACGTCGGAATGCTCGATCTCGAAATTGTCGTTCTTGCGGAAGCCGGACAGGCATTGCGGGTCGAGCGAGGTGCGGATCTCGCGCGCCTTCTCGGCGCCATAGAAGCTGGAGATGGTGCGGAAGAGGTCGCGGTCGCGCACCAGCTTCACCCGCACATTGGCCGCTTCGGCGGTCGCGATCATGGCGATGTCGAGATGCTGCACGCGATGGGCGATGTCGGCCACGACTTTTGCGAGCTGTGTCTTGCGGTCGGTGCGGTCGCTCTCGGCGTAAACGCGCACTGGTCCGTCGAACTTGCGGATGCGGTCGACGCGGCCGGCGAGGTGATATTCGGCGCCGAACGCCGTCTTCAGGAAGCCCTCGACGATCTCGCCGTCGGTAAAATTCTTCTTCTCGGAGCGCTGGCGCGAGGCCACCGCGGGCAATTCGCCCGCCACCGCCGTGGTCGCGGGATCGGGCGCGCAGGTGAGCGCGGCGAGCGCCAGCAGGGCGATGCGAAGGGCAGCCGGGGACGGATTGAGTGCGCTCATCGTCGTGCGACGCTGCCGTATTCACGTCGCGCGCACAAGACCGCAGATTCACGCGCCCTGCGGGTTCCCGGCGTTGTCTGTAACAAGAGAGTTACAGTATCGCAGAAGTGGGCAAAGGCGCGCCGCCGTGCCCACCATCTCGAAACCGTGGGCACGCCGGGCGGACCGCGCGTTCGCGCGATCCTCCGGCTTTGCCCACCCTACGAGAGTTTGCGTCAGTTATTCAGCACCACCACTGTAGTACCGACCGAGACGCGGGCGTAGAGATCGCTGACGTCGTCATTGGTCATGCGGAAGCAGCCCGAGGAGACCGCCTGGCCGATCGTCTCCGGCTCGTTGGAGCCGTGGATGCGGTAGAGCGTCGAGCCCAGATACATCGCGCGCGCGCCGAGCGGATTCTCGACGCCGCCCTTCATGTGGCGCGGCAGATCCGGCCGGCGGGCCAGCATCTGCGATGGCGGCGTCCAGTCCGGCCATTCCTTCTTGGCAGTGATCCTGTGGACCCCGCCCCAGCGGAAGCCGTCGCGGCCGACGCCGATGCCGTAGCGCAGCGCCTGGCCGTTCTGCAGCACCAGATACAGCCGCCGCTCGCTGGTGTTCACCACGATCGTGCCGGGGGCGTAATTGCCGTTATACATGACGGTGGTGCGGGGGACCGGGTTGGCACCGGAACGGAAGAAGTTCGGGCCGCCGCCCATGATGTCGCGCGAGTCGAACTCTTCGGCGAGTGTGCCGCCCGCCATGGCCGACAGCAATGCGATGGCGGCAATCGGCGCGGCAAAAAACCGGATCATTGTTTCCCCCAGCAAAAAATCGATTCAACAAAGGGCACAGGCCATATTTGCGGGCTTTTCGCAAGCCACGGCCCCGTGAGGACACCATCCAGCATAGGCGTTATCAAATCGGCAACCATGCCGTTTGCGGGAAAGCGTTAGCCAAACCAGCGCATCCTCGCGCGGGGCAGGGCCGCGATGGCCTCTATTGCTTTGACGGGGCCTGCGAACAATGATTGGTCGGATACCTCACTCGAAATCGGCGGTTGCGGGAGCAAGAAGAATGAACGGTGCGGAAAGCCTGGTGCGGACGATGGTCAAGGGCGGGGTGGACATCTGCTTCTCCAACCCGGGAACCTCCGAGATGCATTTTGTCGCAGCGCTCGACCGGGTCCCCGGCATGCGCTGCGTGCTCGGCCTGTTCGAGGGCGTGGTGACGGGCGCGGCCGACGGCTACTATCGCATGAAGGGTACGCCGGCCTCGACCCTGCTGCATCTCGGCCCCGGCCTCGCCAACGGTCTTGCCAACCTGCACAACGCCAAGAAGGCCAATTCGGGCATCGTCAACATCGTCGGCCAGCATGCCGTCTATCACATCGACTACAACGCGCCGCTGACCTCCGACATCGAGGGGTTGGCCCGGCCGATGTCGTCCTGGGTCCGGACCTCGCCGAACTCCAAATCGGTGGCCGCCGACGGCGCCGCCGCGATCGCCGCCGCCAAGAGCGCGCCGGGGCAGATCGCAACCCTGATCCTGCCCGCCGACACCGCCTGGAACGAGGCCGACGGCATCGCCGAAGTCCCAGCCGAGCAGCAGCGCGCCAGCTATTCGCCGCAGGCGGTCGAGCAGGCCGCAAAAATCCTGCACGGCGACGGCGAGGGCACGCTGTTGCTGATGACCGGCAGCGCCCTAAGCGAGCAGGGCCTGGCGCTGGCCGAGCGCATCGCCGCCAAGACCGGCTGCACCGTGATGGGCCCGACCTTCCGCCCCAAGATGGCGCGCGGCCGCGGCCGCTTCTCGATCGACCGCATTCACTACGTCATCGAGAACGCGCTGCCGATGCTGGCCAAGTTCCGTCACATCGTGCTGATCGAGTCCGACGATCCCGTCGCGTTCTTCGCCTATCCGAACAAGCCGAGCATGCTCAAGCCCGAGGGCTGCGACGTCCATCGCATGACCTCCTGGGGCGAGAATTCGGTCGCAGCCCTCGAAGCGCTCGCCGGCGCCGTCAAGGCCAGCGCCAAGGACGTCAAGCCGCGTGCGGTGCAGGAGCTGATCAAGCCGACCGGCGCGCTCACCTTCGCCTCGATCGCGCAGGCGATCGCCTGTGCGATCCCCGAGAACGCGATCATGGTCGACGAATCCCTCACCACAGGCCGCGGCTTCTTCCCGCCGACGGCGGCGGCGGCGCCGCATGACTGGCTGCAGAACATGGGCGGCTCGATCGGCTTCTCTACGCCGCTGTCGATCGGCGCCGCGATCGCCTGCCCGGACCGCAAAGTCATCACCATGGTCGGTGACGGCAGCGCGATGTACACGATCCAGTCGCTGTGGACCCAGGCGCGCGAGAACCTGAACATCGTCACCATCGTGTTCGCCAACCGCATCTACCAGATCTTGCGCGGCGAGTTCGACAATGTCGGCGCCGGTGAGCCCGGCCAGCGCGCCAACGACATGCTTCGCCTCGACCGCCCGACGCTGGATTTCGTTGCGCTGGCCAAGGGCATGGGCGTGCCCGGCCGCGCCGTCACCAATGCCGACGAGTTCAACAAGGCGTTGGCCGAAGCCGTCGCCGAGCCGGGGCCGCGGCTGATCGAAGTCCAGATGTAGGATGCCTCTTTTACCTCTCGCCGCTCTTCTGCGGGGAGAGGTCGGATTGCGTAGCAATCCGGGTGAGGGGCAAGGCAGGCTGCAAGCCTAGGCAAAAGACCATCCGACTCGCGCGCCGCGCGCGTTCGACCTATCATCACAACCGAATTCGCGGAGACGCCCCCTCACCCCACCCTCTCCCCGTAAGAACGGGGCGAGGGTGCGAGAGACCGGTCGGGACGCGTAAGGTCGAAATGAGCCCGGAGGCACGATGCAGACCGAGCTGAACAAGGTGATCGCGGCGCTGCGGGACTTCTACGCCCACGAGGGCTTCCTGTTCGAGAAGGACATCGGCGAGCGCGCGATCACGCACCGCTTCGCCGTGCATCTGGAGAAGCAGTTCTCCGGCTGGTCGGTCGACTGCAACTACGACCGGCTCGGTGAGCGCACGCTGCATCTGCCGCACGGCACCATCATCTCGACCGACGACCATCTCGGCAAGTCGATCTACCCCGATGTGGTCGTGCATCAGCGCGAGATCCCGAACAATCTGCTAACCGTGGAGATCCGCAAGGCGAGCAATCACACCCCGCTTGAGCACGACCAGCACAAGCTGCGGGCGCTGACCGACGTGCATGTCTGGTTTCCCTACTGGATCGGCGTGCTGCTCGTGCTGGACAAGCATCATGTGACGATGTCGGAGGTGTATGTCAGCGCCGCTATCGATCAGCCGCTCTCGCTCTGGTTCGCGACGCGGCTCGAGGAAAGCGGATTGGGAGCCGGCACGCAGAGGTCGGGCTAATCGTTGCCACATAATAGGTGCTCTCCCTCTCCCGCTTGCGGGAGAGGGAGTCTCACCACCTACGTCATCAGTAATGATACGGCTGCGAGTACGCGTAGCGCGGGTTGATGCCGCAATAGGCCGATGTGCCGGAAGCGGTCGCCGCACATTGCTGATAGCTCGCGAACTGGCAGTTGCCGGGATAGCCCCAGTTGCGGCCCTGCAGGCAGTATCTGTCGTTTCCGGCCTGGGCCGGGGCCGCCGACAACGATGCGGCGATCAGCGTTGCGAACGATGCAAGCGTGAGGATGGTGCGACGCATTTCGATCTCCTTCAATGGTGGGTGAAACGACCGAGCCTTGGCGTTCCCGTGGCCTGTCTGACGCGGGGTCATGCTGTGTTGGTGTCTGCGACGCCGGATGCGTTCGAAGCGAGGACCATCGTGACGCAGCCAGCGGCTTGCACTGTGATCTCGGCCACAGTTCGCGCACGGGTTCCGACCTATCCTCGGCGAACTTGCACGCCTCGATCCCGTGGGACTAGGCTTGCCTCATACGGATCAAGGCATTTGGAGGTTCTGATGCAGAAAACATATTTGCTGGCTGCAGTGGCAGCGCTGGCGCTCATGACGCAAACGCCGCATGCCCTGGCCCAATCCCTGGCCCAAAGCACGCCGGCTGCCGGCGGAACCGCGGCGCCTGCGGCGACAACCACTGCGCCGGCCACGACGGCGGCGCCGAGTGCAACCACCGACACGTCCAGCCAGCCGACCGACTCCAAGAAGAGCGCGTCGAAGAAGCCGGCGAAGAAGAAGATGACGCGGCGGCAGGAAATCGACCACTCCGTCGACACCGGCACCGTGCCCGCGCGCTATCGCAGCTCGGTGCCCAAGCAGTACCAGCAATATATTCCGTTCGATAAGCAGTGACGGATCGCACGGCGGCGCGACGTGATCAGCCGTTGCGCCGGCGGTGCCTGCCCAGATGGGCGCTGGCCGGGCGGCTGCCGACCTCATATCCCCGGTGGCGGTCTGCGAGTGCAGTGCTAAAGTAGGCCGAAGCTTGGGGGGAGTGATGAGTGACGACGTGAAGGATGCTGGCCTTGTGGCCATGATCAGCAGCATCCTTGGTGGCAACAAGCGCGCAGACAGTGTTGCACCGCCGCCGCTCACCGAGGGTCCGCCGGCAGTGCCGTCGAACGGAGCGGACGCGGTCGCCGCGCCCGTCCCCGAGGCGACGTCGACCGGGCAGGAGGGTGCGCCCGCCACCGCGCCAGCCACTGCGGAACCGGTCGAGCCGCCTGCGAAAATCGCCACGACGCGGGATGGCAAGCAGTTGTTGCCGGCGGAAGCGATTGCCGATCTCGTGCTTGGCGAGCTGCGCAAGCTGGAGAATTTCCCGGCGACCGGCGCCTCGGTCACGGTCTACGGTTACAGGCACTGGAACGCCATGATCACCTTCGCGCCGTTTTCGACCAATTTCCAGAACGCGACGCGGTTCCGCCAGGCCATGCCTGATCTCGTCTTCAAGCTCCGTCGTTTCGTCGAACTTGAGATATAGTCTGGGGCAATCAGCGGCGCGCGGCGCCGCCACCCCCGGACAGTTCGACAGGATCTTTGAATTGAGCGTCGCCTTTACCAAGGAAGAAAGCGCCGAAACCGCGTCCGAGACGCTGTTGCCGGATCGCCCGATCTCGCCGCATCCCAACCTCGTGACGGAAGCAGGCCTGCTTGCGTTGCAGACGCAGCTTCAGCAGGCCCGCGAGGCCTATGAGGCCGCGCAGGCCATCGAGGACGTCAACGAAAAGCGCCGACAGTCGGCGGTGCCGTTGCGCGACGCCCGCTATCTCACCGAACGGCTGCGCACCGCGCAGCTCATTCCCGATCCGACCTCGACCGAAACGGTCGCCTTCGGCAGCACCGTGACCTTCAGCCGCACCGACGGCCGCGTGCAGACCTACCGCATCGTCGGCGAGGACGAAGCCGACCCCAAGGCGGGGACGATCTCGTTCGTCGCGCCGGTCGCGCGATCGCTGATGGGGAAGGCGGTGGGTGACGTCGTAGGGACGGGCGCGCAGGAGATCGAGATTCTGTCGATCGGGTAGGGGCAGGGTCCGTCTTGGTCTGGCGAAAGCGTGATCCGGAAAAGTGCGAAGCGGCTTTCCGGAAAGATCATGCGCCAACAACAACCTAAAGCGCGATGAAGATTCATCCAAATCGCATCGCGCTTTAGGCCTGCGGAAGCGGAACTCCGGTCAGCCTGCCCAATCTTTCGATGAGTGCGTCCTGAAAATCCGGATCGGTCGCCTCACTGGCCGGCTCCTCCCGCCGGAGATGATGCCAGTAGCGCCCGCTGACCAGAGCGGCGGGCTCCTCGCTCACCGCCAGCCAGGCTTGGGTCTGTTGTCCGGTGTGGAGATCGACCGGGGCGCCCGAACCACCCATCTTGGTGCGGACCCATCCGGGATCGACGGCGTTGCTCAGGACTTTGGGCCAGCGTCGTGCCAGACCGAACGCCAGCGCGACAACGTGCAGCTTGCTCTCGGCATAGGCCTTGGCCGAATCCCAGGCCCGATGTGTCCAATCGAGGTCGTCGAGCGAGCCCTCTCCACCGCGGTGCAATCCGCTGCTGAGATACACCAATCGGTCGGGCCGCTCGATCAGGGCCGTCAGCATGTACGGCGCAAGCGTGTTGATGGCCAGGGTTTCGGCATGGCCCTCCGGCGTCGCGCCACGGTCCGGCCGCGTGTAGACGCCGGCGTTGTGGATGATCGCGTCCATGCGCCCGATTGCGTTGACCTGGTCGGCGATGCTTCTTGCATCTGCGGCACTGCGGAGATCGCCGACCACGATCCCGGCGCAACGCGACGCGAACTCGCCGATATCGGCGGCGCGATCCGCCGATCGCGCGTGCAGCACCACGCGGTGACCTTGATCAACGAGCGATTGCGCCGCCGCCCGGCCGAGGCCGTCCGCGCTGCCGGTGATGAAGATGATCGCCATGCGCTGCTTCTCCCGATGTGTCAGAACGCACTCTACAGCGCCCGTCCATTACCTCTGATATTGTTCGTCGCTCACTTTCTCCATCCAGTCCACGTTCTTGCCGCCGGAGGATTCCTGGATGGCAATATGGGTCATCGCCGTCGTCGGCGAGGCGCCATGCCAATGCTTCAGTCCCGGCGGAAACCACACGACGTCGCCCGGCCGGATCTCCTCGATGGCTCCGCCTTCGCGCTGAACCCAACCCAGTCCCGCGGTGACGATGAGCGTCTGTCCGAGCGGATGCGTGTGCCAGGCGGTGCGGGCACCCGGCTCGAAGGTAACCTGGCCCGCGCCCACCCGAGCCGGATCAGGGGCCTGGAACAGCGGGTCGATGCGCACCGTGCAGGTGAACCAGTCCTGCGGTCCCTTCTGGGACGGGCGCGATCCGTTTCGCTTGATGTCGATGTCCAAGTCCATGGTCATGTGCGTCTCCTGTGCTTCCGACGCGCGCGCCTGCGCGCGGCGAATTCCAATGACAACGGCGGCGCTGCCGCCAATGAGCACGTCCCTGCGCCTGATCACGGCACGTCTCCGCTCAGCGCGGCCGCTTTTCGACGACGTCCTTGATCACCGGCGCCGCGGAGAATGCGTTGGGCCAGCCGGCGTAGAAGGCGAGATGGCCGAGCACCTCGCCGGCTTCCTCCCGCGTCAACCCGTTGTCCATCGCGCGGTTCAAATGATAGGTGATCTGCGCGACCTGACCGGTCGCGATGAGAGCGCTCACGGTGACCAGGCTGCGGTCGCGCGGTGCCAGCGCCGGCCTCAGCCAGAGGTCGCGGAACAGCACGTCGGTCGTGTACTGGACGAGGCTTGGCGTGATCTGCCCGAACTGCTCGCCGACGCGGGTCGCCCGCTGCTTCTCCGCGGCTTCGTCGAGCGGCAGTTGCGGCCCAGAGGCCGGCGGGAGCTGATCGGCCCCGATGTTGCGGCTCTTGAAGACGTCGCGCGCCGCCGGGATCGCATCCACCGCGTTCGCCCAGCCGGTGTAGAAGGCGAGGTGCGTGATGATCTCCGATATCTCCGCCGGCTTCACCCCGTTGTCGAGCGCGCGTGCGAGATAGTCCGGCAGCTCCACGGTCTGGTTGCGCGCGATCAGCGCCGCGACCGTGACGATGCTGCGGTCTCGCGGCGAAAGATCCGGGCGCTTCCAGAGATCGCCGATGACGAACTTTTGCGCGTAGGCTTCGAGCGCCGGCGCAACGGCGCGGATGTCTTCCGATGTCGACATGGGATTTGCTCCTTTGACGGCTGCCGTGTCCGCGGCGACCGGGCCGCCGGCGATGAGCCAGAATGACAACAAGGTGGTTGCGAGTGTTCTCATTGCGGATGTCCTTCGACGGTGAACGGGTGCGCCAGCAGCCACCAGGCGACCAGCGCGGCGCAGAGCACGGTGACGGCGCTTGCGAGAAACAAAACGTTCAGCCTTGCTCCGGTCGCGATCAATCCAAGCGCGGGGCTGGCGATCCCCTGCGCCAGGTCGAGAAAGGCGGTGTAGGCGCCCATGGCCAGGCCGCGATTCTGCACGGGAACGCGGCGCACGGCCTCGACGCCGAAGCCGGGATAGATCAGCGAGAAGCCGAACCCGGTGAGCGCGGCACCGGCCAGTGCCATCTCGGGTCGTGCCGCAAGCCAGATCAGGGCCTGCCCGGCGGCTTCGACCAGGGCACAGAGAAGCGCAACCCTGGCACCGCCGATCGTATCGGCCAGATGACTGAAGAAGACGCGCGCCAGGATGAAGGCGAGGGCATAGGCCGTGTAAGCAAGCCATCCATTGGCCCATCCCCGGCTGGCAAACAGCAAGGCAACGAACGTCGTCACCGCGCCGAAGCCGACGCTGCCGAGGGCCGATCCGAGGCCCGGCACCCATACCGCGCCGAGCACTTTGGCGAACGACAGGCGCACTTGCTGCACCGGCGCCGCCGCGGGAAGCTGCATCACGAACAGCAGAGCCAGCAGCGGCGCTGCCGTCGTCGCGAGCGCGATCGCGGCAAAGCCGTAGGTGGCGTAAAGCGCTGAGCCTGCGGGGGCGCCGATAGCGAAGGCCGCGAACATCGCCGAACCGACCCAGGCGATGACCTTGCCGGTGTTGCCGCTCTCGACGAGGACCAGCCCCCAACTGACCGCGGCCGTGATGATGAAGCTCTCGGCGGCGCCGAGCAGGCCGCGTCCCAGCAGCAGAATGGTCACCGAGGCCAGCGGAGCCTCGGTGAAGCCGAGCGAGAGCAGGTAGAACAGCCCGGACGCCGCGGCCGCGATGAGGCCGGCGATGACACCGCGCTTCGCCCCGCTTCTGTCCGAGACGTGGCCGGCCCATGGCCGCGAGACCAGGGATGCCGCGAACTGGCTGCCGGCGACCAGGCCGACCACGAACGTGCCGAACCCCAATCCGTCGTGCACATGAAGCGGAAGCACAGGCATCGCCATGCCGATGACGAGGAAGACTGCGAAGACGACCGCCATGATCGGCAGCAAATTCGCCGTGACGCGAAGCGAGGCGACGGGCTGCATGGCTGTCACTGGCATGCTGATTCAGGGCTCCTGGTGGCTGCTCCGAACCTAGGACCTTCGCCGTGCCTTGATTAGGTGATAGATTTCGAATGAAGTTATTAGAGTGACTAATCAATGCATCGGGACGACGCGAGCGACCTTCTTGCCTTCCTGGCCGTGGCGCGGGAGCGCAACTTCACGCGCGCGGCGGCGAAGCTTGGCATGACTCAGTCCGCGCTGAGCCAGATCATCCGGAATCTGGAGGAGCGGCTGGGTGTCAGGCTGCTCAATCGAACGACGCGGAGCGTCACTCCGACCCAGGCCGGCGAGCGGCTGTTCCAGAGCATCGGCCCCAAGTTCACCGAGATGGACAACGATCTCGCTGCCCTCGGCGAGTTTCGCGAAAAGCCTGCCGGAACCGTTCGGGTGACCGCGACGGAGTATGCCGCCAGCGAAATCCTGCTGCCGGCGCTGGGAAAGCTTCTGCCCAAATACCCCGACATCCACGTCGAGATCGTCATCGACTACGGGCTCACCAATATCGTCGCGCAGCAGGTCGATGCGGGCATCCGTCCCGGCGAGCTTGTCGCCAAGGACATGATCGCCGTGCGCGTCAGTCCCGATCTCCGGATGGCCGTCGTCGGCTCTCCGTCCTACTTTGCCGACCGCAAGCGCCCGAAGACGCCGCAGGATCTGACCCAGCACAATTGCCTCAATTTGCGTCTGCCGACGCACGGCGGCAGCCTGTATGCCTGGGAATTCGAGAAGAACGGGCGGGAGCTCAATGTGCGGGTGGAGGGCCAGCTCGTGTTCAACAGCGCGGGGCTGCTCTTGAACGGAGCGTTGAAGGGCCTCGGCCTTGCCTACCTCACCGAGGGACATGTGCAGCCGTATTTGTCAGAGGGACGTCTTGTCCGCGTGCTCTCGGATTGGTGTCCGCCGTTCTCGGGATACCATCTCTACTATGCCAGCCGGCGCCAGCCTTCCCCGGCCTTCTCGCTGCTGGTGGAGGCGCTGCGATACCGCGGCAAGTAGAACGGCAAGTAGACCGGCAAGTCGAATCGGCAAGTCGAACGGCATGACCGCGTCCAGCACTTCAGGCGCGCAGAACATGGAGATTTGATCGATTGCATGGGGTGTGCAGGGTGAGGCGAGGATTGCAGGAGCAATCCCATTCGCCTAAAGCATGAACCATGCGTCTTTGTTGTCCTGTCCTGATATCGATGATCCCCGCCGTGTCCGCGAAACAAAGCCCGATGGTTGGATGAGACGGTTTCTGTCGGGAGCGTTGCCGTTCTACGCGCTGGCAGTACTGGCCATGTGCATGTACCTCTTCCTGTACAGGACGAACCTTTTCGATCTGAACGCCATCGTCCATGGCGCGACCGGGTCGTCATGGTTTCTGGTCTTCATGTTCGTCTGCGTGCTGCTGGAGGCGGTCTTCCCGTATTTCGGCTATTTTCCCGGAACCGCCCTCATTCTGATGTCCGTGGCGCTCAATCCAAAGTCGGCGGATGCTTCCGTCTTTGTGGTGGCGTGGCTCGCCATCATCCTGGGCGCCGTCTTGAGTTACGGACAGGCTCGTTTCTTCAGACCATTCCTGCAGCGGGTGGCCTCGAAGGCGGCCCTGCGCCGATGCGCGTCCCTGTTCGACGCCTATGGCGCTTACGCGCGCATTGCCTTGTTCGTTCATCCCAACGCCTGCGCGATGTATTTCACGGCGCTCGGACTTCTCGGCCGCAGCCTGACGCGAGAGCTCGCCTATCTCTGCGTGGGTGCAGCCGCCGCCGTCGGCATCCTGTTCGTGATCGTGACCAGATTGGTGTCGTCCGTCGGCCCCACCGATGATGGGGAATTGCAGGTGCTGCTTGCCGCCGCGCTGGCCGCGATCGGGACACTCGTTGGTCTCTACGCGGCCTGGCGGCCGGAGCGCGCGGCCTGAAGCTTGCTCCGTCTTACACCTCTGCCGGCGGGCGCCGTGATCACCTGCGATCGACAGGCTTCAGGGCGACGGCGCTGATCTAGCCACACGTTAATAATGCGCCTCTACCCGCCAAGCTTAGTGCAATACGCGACGGGCTTCTGCTAGCCGGACTTTCTCTCTGAGGCCCTCGAGATCCTGTATTGCCTTAAGCAATCTCACCAAATCGGAAGCTATGTGTGCCAGTGTAGGCCTTTGCGGCTTTGAGGTTCGAGATTTCTGTTTCATCGCGAAACGGCTCCCTGCCAGGACCGGTCAAGATAGGCCGGGATTGGCAAGGACCGTGCCAGGGAAGCGCAATCGGCATTTCAGAGCGCGCGCAGGAGGCAAGCGAAGGGTTATCTGGCCGGTGCCGCTTTCCATCCATAGGACTGGCGTGCGATCTGGCCAGTGATGTCGGTGTCCTTTTCGTCAGAGAGGCGCCAGGCCGCCACCCCGAAGCAGACGGTTAGAACCACGGCTGTTGTTAGCAGCAGCATCGATAGAAACTGGCTCACACCTACACCCCCGAATACGACGCATGAGCCAGCGACCATGGAACGTCGATTCGGAAAATGCAGATGCCTTGACCTATTAGCAAATATCCCCAAGCTACGCACAATGCGCAATTATCCTTGGTCGCAATTGTTATTCGTTCAAGCCGTTGAGATTGAATCAGGTTCTGATCGACCAGCGGAGTGCCGATCCATGGTTCGGAAAACAGCCGCTCAAGAACGCACGCTCAAACTTGCCCGCGGCCTAGGGGCGAAAGTGCAGGTGGGAGCATTTGGTGCTGGCGCGAACCGCGTTGAGATCGTTGCGGACTTCGCATCCCGCGTTGCCGAAAGAGCGGCCGAAACAAACGATGAAGATCCGATCGTTGCTAGCGCGACGAGCACTACCCCGAAAATTAGGCTGCGCATTTAATCCTCCCTCACTCCCTCTCAGCATCGGACGGTGTTGTTTCAGCGCCGCTTCGTTTGGCCGCCAAAATGGTTTCGTGCACGCGACCGTGAAGTGTGGATTGCTGTTTTGCTCTGGCCCAAAGGCTCTCTAAGCCGAAGCAGAGCCCAGCCGGCCTCAGCCGCCCAGACTGCTTCAAGAACGCGCGCATCGCATGAGAGCGGAATTAAATCAAACCTAATCTCCATGGCAAAGTGCATTTAATTCAGTCATTTAAAGCTAGAGTGTCGCGGTAGAGACTTTCGGCTGCCGTGCCATGATTGCCGCAGCAGGACGGTTAAAGGTCATATCAACCGTTTCCTGGAAGCCTTGGGCTTGACCGGCGCTTAATGCGAGTTCCCATTTAAATCTCCAGTTCGAGATGAGTCGGGATTTGCCGTGGGTATTTACTTGCTCTCGCTCGCGGCGTGCGTTGTCGGGGTTCTTCTATTCATGGCATTCCATCGATAGGGCCGACAACGGACGCAACAGTTACATTGAATCCTCAACCCAAGCCGAAATTAATAGTTTTGGCCGGTTGTTTTTGACTGTGCACAGTTGCTCGCGTTCAATTCCAAAAGTGGAGGCGAACGTGTTTTTGAACTGGGTCCTCGTTATCCTTATGGGCGTCAGCGTTGCGGTCCTGATAGCCCACGCGATTGACGCGATGCGCTCCTGACGTGCGCTCTCGGCGATGATCTCTGATGGACCTTGCCGGTACGGGCGGAGCACAACCCGGCGCGGTGAAGTTCTTCAATATCGATGAACTCCACGGCTCGCTGTCCCAATGAAACCCTGGCCGCAAAGCCGCCATGGAGCCAGGCCCTAGATTGCGTGTGCCCAGCTTTCCGCAAACTGTTTCCCCACCAGGCGTTGAACTTGTACGCTGACGGCGGCAACGGCCTGCCGAGAATTGCTTCAATTTCCGAGAACGTGAGCCGAATCGTTTGCGGCCCTGTGCGCTGGCCCACGGAAAGCATCGCGGGAAACGGCAGGTTTTCCCATCGGAACGCCCTTAAAAATTAAATCCATAATAAAGGCAAGTCTGAAGCATTGGTGCGGAAAAAGCTAGCGCAAAATTAAATCAGACCGTATCTCGCATTGAGAGATTGGAGGCGGTCCGAAATCAGCCGCGGCAATAGCCGCTCTTGGATCCGGCGATCTGCCGCCATGTGGACCAAAGCAGCGCGACTCGTGGAGCTCGCTGCTTCGGTAGATCGCGGAGGCGAATTGACGCGTGGTCGATTGAAAATCAACTAACGATACGTCTGGTCGGAAGCACCTGATGGTGGAATAGTTCCCGACGCTTTCTTGATTGGATTTTGTCGTCGGCCGCGAACCGGCTGGCGACCTGGATTTTCATCATGGCCGCGCTTCCTCAGGACGTTGTGGCGGAATTGCACCAAGAGAACGCGCGGCTCCTGGCCGAATTGCGCGCCGCACAAGATCGCGAGACCGCCACCGCGGACATCCTCAAAATCATTGCCAGTTCGCCATCGGAGGTGAAGCCGGTATTCGATGCGATCGCGAGGCGCGCCAATGCCTTGCTCGGCGGCTTTTCGACGACCGTATTCCGCTTCATGGACGGCACTGCCCATTTGGCGGCCTTCACGCCGACCAATTCTGCTGCCGATCAAGCTTTGCAGCAGATGTTTCCGCGGCCGATTGCCGATTTCGAGAGTTTTGAAAGGACGCGGGTCGGTAAGGTGGTGCCGACCCCCGATACCGAAGCGCTGACAAACGACATCAAATTCATCGCGCGCGCCCGCGGCTTTCGCAGCATGTTGTTCGTTCCGCTCACGACCGGAGGCGCGGTAATCGGCATGATCAGCGTAACGCGGGTCGAGCCGGGTGCCTTCGCTCCGCACCATGTGCAACTTCTGCAGACTTTCGCCGATCAGGCCGTTATCGCCATTGAGAATGCGCGGCTGTTCGATGAGGTGCAGGCGCGCACCGACGACTTGCGGGAATCGCTGCAGCAGCAAACGGCGACTGCCGATGTGTTGAAGGTCATCAGCCGCTCCGCGTTTGATTTGCAAACGGTTCTCGACACGCTCACGGAATCGGCGGCGTGGCTGAGTGGTGCCGACATGGCAGCAATCGTCCGGCAGGACACCGACGGCGCCTACTATCATGCAACTCGGTACAATTTCTCGCCCGAGTGGGCCGAGGTCTCAGCGGGCATTCGTCTCAATGCTGGACGCGGCAGCGTCGTTGGGCGCGTCCTGCTGTCCGGCAAGGCTGTCCAGATCCAGGATGTCCTGGCTGATCCCGAATACGCTTATCCCGAGCAGCAGAGGGCCGGCGGTTACCGGACCCTCCTGGGCGTACCTTTGCTTCGATCCGGAGAAACGATCGGCGTGCTGTTCCTGGGCCGCAAGGCCGTGAACTCGTTCACGGACAAGCAGATCGACCTGGTCTCCACTTTCGCCGATCAGGCCGTGATCGCGATTGAGAATGTCCGGCTGTTCGATGAGGTCCAGGCGAAGACGCGCGATCTCGCCGAATCGCTCCAGCAGCAAACCGCGACTGCCGACGTGCTGAAGGTGATCAGCCGCTCGACCTTCGATCTGCAGACCGTGCTCAACACGCTGGTCGATTCGGCGGCACGGCTGTGCGAGGCGGAGATGGCATTCATCATGCGTCGCGAGGGCGATGAATACCAAGCCGGCGCAGCGGTGGGGTTTTCCGAGGACTACATCGCGTTTCTGCAGGGTCACCCGATTGCGCCAGGCCGGAGCACGGTTACAGGTCGGGCCGTACTCGAGCGCCGTCCAGTGCAGATCCTCGACGTCGCTGCCGATCCCGAATACGGCCTGCACGAGTCCATCACCATGGCTGGTCAGCGCACGGCGCTCGGTGTTCCCCTGCTGCGCGAGAATGAGCCGATCGGCGCGCTCGTAATCGCTCGCAAGCGCGTGCAGCCCTTCACGGAAAAACAGATCGAGCTGGTCGCCACATTTGCCGACCAGGCCGTGATCGCCATCGAGAATGTACGGCTGTTCGAACAATTGCAGACCAGAACGCGAGATCTGTCTGAGGCGCTGACGTACCAGACCGGCAGCGCCAATATCTTGCGGGTTATCGCTTCCTCGCCGACCGAGGTCGGTCCGGTGCTCAAGGCGATCGTGGAAAGCGCATGCGGACTTTGCGAGGCATATGATGCACTGGTGGTTCTGAGGGACGGCGACGACATCGTCATCCAGGCCCATCATGGACAAGTTCCCGTGGTGTGGAGCCGGCGGGCGATCAGTGTCAAATCGCCCACCGGCCGGGCGATTATCGACCGTCGCACCGTTCATGTGCACGACCTGCTCGGGCCCGAAGGCGAGGAGTTCCCGACCGGACGCGAATATGCGCTTCGCTCAAACGTTCGGACCGTTCTGAGCGTGCCGCTGTTGCGCGATGACGAGAGCATGGGTGCGATCGTGCTTCGTCGCACGGAGGTTCGTCCATTTGGCGAGAAGCAGATCACCCTGCTTCAGACTTTCGCAGATCAAGCTGTCATCGCCATCGGCAACGTGCGTCTGTTCGAACAATTGAATGAATCGTTGGAGCGGCAGACGGCAACGTCGGAGGTGCTGGAAATCATTAGCGCTTCATCGGGCGCATTGACGCCGGTCTTTCACAAGATGCTGGAGAACGCGACGCGAATTTGCGGCGCCGGCTTCGGCACCATGAATCTCTATGAGGACGGCGGCTTTCGCACGGTCGCACTGCACAACGCGCCGCAAGCTTATGTTGATACCCGGCTATACCAGAGCATCCGCCCACATCCGGCGAGCGGGCTAGGCACCGTCGAGAAAACTCATCAGACGGTTCATATCGACGATATCAGGACCCAGCCGCCCTACGTCGAAGGCAACCCGAACGTTCGCGCGCTTGCCGACCTTGCCGGCGCACGGACCCTCGTCATCGTGCCCATGCTCAAGGACGATGAGCTGATTGGCACCATCACGATCTTTCGCCAGGAAGTTAGATCCTTCACTGACAAGCAGATCGAGCTCGTGTCCAATTTCGCACACCAGGGCGTGATCGCAATCGAGAATGCACGCCTGCTGAACGAGCTGCGCGAGCGCACTATGGAACTGTCCCAATCGCTCGAGGAATTGCGAAATGCGCAGGATCGGTTGATCCAGACCGAGAAGCTTGCCTCGCTCGGGCAACTCACCGCCGGCATTGCGCATGAGATCAAGAATCCGCTCAATTTCGTCAACAATTTTGCTGCGCTTTCCTCCGAACTCATCGAAGAACTCGGCGACGCGCTGCGCTCAGCCGGACTCGGCGAGGCAGCAAGGCTGGACATCGACGTGCTGATACACATGCTACAAGGCAATTTGGAAAAGATCGTGCAGCACGGAACGCGCGCCGATTCCATTGTCAAGAATATGCTTCTGCACTCTCGCGAAGGGTCTGGCGAACGCCGCGCGGCCGATATCAACGCCATCCTCGAGGAAAGCCTCAACCTTGCTTATCACGGAGCGCGCGCCGAGAAAGCAGGCTTCAATATCACGCTCGAAAGGAACCTCGATCCGTCTGCGGGGGCGCTCGATCTGTATCCGCAGGAAATCACGCGGGTGTTCCTCAATCTCGTTTCAAATGGCTTCTACGCGGCGAGCAAACAAAAGGACGCCGCCGGCGACGGCTTCGAGCCAAGGCTGCGCGCAACGACGACAAATCTCGGCGGCGCCGTCGAGATCCGGATTCGCGACAATGGCGCCGGCATCCCGGCCGACGTGAGAGAGAAAATATTCAATCCATTCTTCACAACCAAGCCCGCAGGCGAAGGAACTGGCCTTGGCCTTTCAATCTGCCACGACATCATCGTGAAACAGCACGGCGGCAGCATCGATGTCGATACCGAGCCCGGCGATCATACGGAATTCATCATCAGGCTGCCGCGTAGCGGCACACCGGAACGACGCGACGTGAAATTATCGTAGGCATCAATTCAAGCGAAACTAGGAATCCTGCGTCGATATTCACTGCAAACACCGGAGGTCGAAAATGAAGACGCTCTTGGTCCCGCTTCAAAATATTCCGATGATGACATCCACGCTCGATGTCGCTGTACGCCTCGCGCATCGTACCGGCGCCTATATCGAAGGCTTTCCGCTCCGGTTCGGCATCCCTCAATATCTGGCCGCGGAATTGGCCACCGGCATTCTGTTAGATTCGTATGAAGTGAAGAGCGAAGCCGAATTGAACGACATGCGGGACTTTTTCGAAGCATTCATGCTGAAGCACGATGTTCCTCGATCCGCTGGATTGGGTCGACCATGTTTCGGCTGGCTGGAGACCGCCCCTGAGGGCGAAGATTTTGTCGGAAGCTATGGGCGCGCTTTCGATCTGATCGTGATGGTACGGTCTGACATTGATGCTGCGGGCCCTCACCGTCGCGCGATTGAGTCCGCGCTGTTTGAGAGCGGCAGGCCCGTTCTACTTGTGCCATCGAATGCACCAAGAAGCGTCGCAACAAACATTATGATCCATTGGAACGGTAGTACCGAGCAAGCTCGGGCAAACGCATTTGCCATGCCGTTGCTTCGTCTGGCCGAAAAGGTATCGGTCCTAACCGTCGTTGGCGGCCAAGCGGTACCAGGACCGTCTGCCGATCAGATCGTCCAGCAACTGCGGTACAATGACATTGCAGCGCAGGCGAGAACGGTTGAACTGGAGGATCGCGATACCGGAGAGGCAGTCCTCGATGCCGTTAGAGCTGAGGGCTGCGACCTCTTGATCAAGGGAGCCTTCACCCGCACCCGGTTGCGGCAAATGATATTCGGCGGGGCGACCAGCTATATCATGGAGCATGCGGATCTGCCTGTTCTGATGGCTCATTAGAGCCGCTCGCCTCTCTTCAGATCATGCAACCCTGCTCCTGTCTTGCCCGACGGGTCAAACCAGGATTCGGAAAAGGCGCAACCCCTTGATTCGGCTGGTGCCGGCTACTGTGCATGGGGTTGTTTTCGACATTTTTGATACGGGCGGTCCCGCCGCCGTGAGGCCAGGGCGATCGTCCGCAACCGGCAGCGGTCAGGAAAATGAATGGTGCGCGGACAAGGGATCGAACCTTGGACCTCTCCCGTGTGAACCACAATCCGTAGACCCGAGTCAACCAAATCCAGCCACAGTTGGAATATAGAAACTCCTTTAGTTGAAGGTGGTTATGGCTATATGTGGCCATAAGAGCCCTTAGGTGTCCTTACTACATTTTGTATGCCCCTGTTGTGCCCGCCGGGGATTTTCCCTTGGGGCACAAAAAACGGGGGAGGTCTGAGACCCGGTTCTGTTTGGGTCTGTAGATCCTCCCTGCGCCGGCACACAACAAGAAGAAGGTTTGAGGCCCGGTTCTGTTCGAGGGCTGACCGCCTTCTTGCGGGGCACACCGGGCACAGAGAGAGGGAATGAATCATGACGGAGCCGGCCAACCAGCTGACACTCACTGATACGGTGATCCGCAACGCAACGCTGCCGCCCGGTAAGTCGCAGCATTATCTCCACGACGACAAGCTGCCCGGCTTGGCCTTGCGCATGCGCGCCACCGGCGGCCGGACCTGGGTCTACCTCTTCACCAAGCCGGGGGTGAGGGGGACCCAGCGCAAGACCCTCGGCGCGTGGCCCAAATATAGTGAGAAGGCCGCGCGCAAGGCCGCCACCATCGCCGCAGGCGAGGTCGTCAAGGGCTTGGACCCGAACGACCCGAAGCGCGAGGCGAGGCGGCAACAAGCAGCCGAGAAGCAGCGCACCACGCTCGCGGCCCTCATTGTTGAAGATGGTCCCTACCAGATGTCCTTGACCGAACGTCAAGTCGTCAACTGGAAGCCAGCAATGTCGGCACTGCGGCGCGGGCTCAAGGATCACGCCGAGAGCGGCGTAGGGGACCTGACGCGACGGTAGATCATGGCCGCGGTCGACAAGATTGCCAAGACCGGCAAGCGCGGTGCAGCCAAGGACTTGCGCAAGCACGTGCATACCTTTCTCGAATGGTGTGTCGGCGAGGGCTATGTCGAGCACAACGTGCTCGCCGGCTATCGCGCGCCCAAGGAAACCCGGGCGCAAAGGGTCGGACGCCGAACGAAGGGGCGCGCTCTGACCGATGAGGAAATCATCAAGGTCTGGGATGCATCAGGCAAGCTCGGGGCTTTCGGTCTCCTGTCACGCATGTGCCTGCTCGGCGGCCCGCGCCGCAGCGAGCCTACCATGATCGAGTGGCGAAAGCACATCATGGACGACCGAATCACCTTCGATGCGGCGTGGACCAAGATGGGACTGCACCACGACGTGCCGCGCACTCACCTGGTTGACGAGGTGCTCACGGCCGCGAAACATTTCCAGCGGGCAACCTCCGACTATGTCTTCCCGTCGCCAAAGACCGGCGGCCAGATGTCCGGCTTCACCAAGATGGTCAACCGCCTGGTCATCCGCCCGCAGCCGCTCGACGCAGGCCCGCTCGATCGGCTTCTCGGAGATCGTTTTCGGAATCTCGGTCAAGACCTGGATGAGCTCGGGAATGTCACGCTTCTGCAATACCAACCTGCAATATGTGAGCAGCGCGGCTTCGCTGAAATCAGGCGTGCGCGGGACAACCGCTGCGACCAGGGTCCTCTCGCCCGCAACATTTCGTGGGGTCGCGACGCCGTAGACGAAGACGTCGGAGAGGAGGCCCGATTTGATCAGAGCGGCTTCGACCAGCGCCGTGTTGATGAAGTCGCCGTCGCGCCGAACGCCTCCGCCGATCCGATAGTGGAAGAAGAACCAGCCGTCTTCGTCAGCGTGGACGACGTCGCCGGTGCGGAACCAACCTTCCACGACCTTGGCGTCGCTTGCCTCCGGGTTTCTGAAGTACGTGGTCTTGATCGGTACGCCATCCCGGCGCCGGAAGCGCAGCTCGCCGGGCTGCATGGGCGGGCAGCGCTGTCCGTCGTCATCGAATATCGCGGCTTCGAGCTCGGGCGGGGGCTTGCCCAGGCTGCCGATCGGTCCGCATCCCGGCGGGTTGGTAAGGGCGCCGCCGCCTTCGGTCGAGCCGTAGATTTCGCAGATCTGCACGCCATAGCGCCGTTCGTACTCCTTCCAGAGCTCGGGCGGCATGCCGGCGCTGATGATGAGGCGAACCGGATTGTCGGAATCGTCCGGCGCTTCCGGGATGCTGTAGATCTCCGGGATCATGCCGCCGAGAATGTTGAACATGGTGCAGCCGAATCTCCGGCAGATCGACCAGAGATGGCGCTTGCTGAACTTGCGGCTGATGACGACCGGCAAGCCTGCCGTCAGGCCGATGCGCAGCGTGCCCTGGGCATTGATGTGCGTTAGCGACAGGCCGGTGTAGAGCACGTCATCGGCATTGAGCTCGATCCCGTGCATGCCGCGCGCCCGGCTCATATAGGCGCCGTGCGAGATGACCACGGCCTTGGGATTGCCCGTCGTCCCCGAGGTGAACATCAGCATCATGGGATCGGCCGGCAAAACGTCGATGCGATCGCTGGATCCGCCTTCCTTCAAGACATCCCGGTAGCTCAGATTCATCCGCGCGACCGAGGGAGGCCAGGCGCGATTCTCCGTGAGGATCACGGCCCAGGAGAGGGCATTGCCGTCCAGGCCCGCAAAGGCCGCCGCACAGTCTGCCGAGCAGATCACTCCGCGGCACTCGGCATGCGACAGCATGAAGCTCAGCTTCTCGCCGATCGTTCTGGGATCGATCGGCACGAAGACCGCTCCCAGCATTGCGGCAGCCAGCATTGCTTCGACGAATTCCGGATGATTGGCCATCATCAGGGCGAAGGTTTCGCCGCGCCGAAGGCCAAGCGCGGCGAGGCGCCGCGCGAGCGCAGCGCCGTTTCGTTCCAGCTGGGTGTAGGAGCGCTCCTCGGTCCGAGAAATGCCGTCAGACGTCACGTCCACGAATGTCAGGGCCGTCTTGTCAGGCGTCTTCAGAGCTTGGGCTGCCACGAGGTCGGCGACAGTATCGAGCGGAGGAGCGGTGTCCACGGGTCTCACCCCCCAAAGCCATAGTAGCTCCGGACCACCGGTTCGCGGAGCTTGCCCGGCTCGAAGATTTCGATGACGACGCCATCGGGGGCGCCGAGCATGAAATAACCGCCGCCTCCGCCGAGGCGGCGGATGGGATTGGGAATATGCAGGCCGGCGACCTTCATACGGTCGTACAGCTCGTCGATACCGACGACCTGCATGCCGAGATGGTGGACGGCATTCTTGCCCTCGCCGCGCGGAAGCTGGTCGTAGAGATGCAGCGCGCCAATGCCGACCTTGATGAAGACGTTACGCGCGCCGGCGACGTCGCCGTCCCACATCACCTCGGCGTCGAACCACGTCCTGTAGAAGTCGATGGTGGCATCGACGTTGGATGCGAACAGGTGCACATGCTGCAGGTGATAGCGCTGCTTGGTGCCATAAGGATACTGCCACTCGTTCTCGGGTGTCGTCATTGTCGTCCTCGGATGTTGAAGTCGGATATCGGGTCAGCGCTTCACGAGCGGGCAGGTGCTCTCGGCCAGCGGAATGGTGACATCCTGGGCCGGAATCGTGCGGAGGATCTTGTAAAGGTCCCACTCGCCCTTGGAGTCCTTGGGGGCTTTCACCTCCGCCAGGTACATGTCGCGAACGACGCGGCCGTCCTCGCGGATCGTGGCGCCATGCGTGAAGGCGCTCTCGATCGGAGCGGCGCGCATCTTCTCGATCACCTTGTTGGCGTCGTCCGAGCCGGTTGCCTCGATCGCCTGCAGATAGTGACGGACGGCCTCGTAGACGCCGATCTGCATGAAGGTGGGCCGCTGTCCCTTGCGTCGTGCCGCGAATTTCTCCGACCAGGTGCGAGTCTGTGTGTTGAGATCCCAGTAGAAGGGCGTCGTGAGGAATGTGCCTTGTGTCGCCTGAAGGCCGAGCGAGTGGACGTCAGTGAGCAGCAGAAGCATCGCCGCCATCTTCTGCCCACCGGCGGTGAGGCCGAACTCTTCGGCCTGCTTGATGGTTGCGACCGTGTCTCCGGCGGCGTTTGCGAGACCGACGATATTGGCTTTGGATGCCTGCGCCTGAAGCAGGAAGGAGGCGAAATCGGTGGTCCCTTGCGGGTGCGCCGAGGCTCCCAGCACCTTGCCGCCATTGGCCTGCACGACTGCGCTGGCATCCTTCTGAAGCTGATGGCCAAAGGCGTAGTCGGCCGTCACGAAGTACCAGCTCTTTCCGCCACCTTCGACCACGGTCTTGGCCGTTCCGCGCGCAAGGGCATAGGAATCGAAGGTCCAGGCGACGCTGGTCGGCGAGCAGAACTGGTTGGTGAGCGCGGTCGTTCCGGGCGAAGAGAACAGCATGACCCGCGAACGCGTCCGGGCGACCTCCTGCACCGCGAGCGCGACGGCCGAGTTTGGCACGTCGGCAATGGCGTCCACGCCGTCCTGCTCGAACCATTTGCGCGCGATGTTGGCGGCGACGTCAGGCTTGAGCTGATGGTCCGCGAAGACGATCTGGACAGGTTTGCCGGCGACGTGGTTGCCGAATTCTTCCGCGGCCAGTTGCGCTGCGACGACCGAGCCTTCGCCGGTGGCATCGGAGACGATGCCGGACATGTCGGTCAGCACGCCGATCTTCACGATGTCGCCGGTGATCTGTGCTCGCACTGGCGAGCTTGCCGCGATCGCCAGTCCCGCGACCAGCATCCCGAATAGCAGCCTCATCCCGCGTTTCCCCCCCATCATCGGTGCGTGACGCTGGGGTCTGTGTCAGAGCCGGTTCGGACTGGCAAACGAGGTTTTCGCGGTGTCCCTTGAGTGAAACTCAACTCAATCGTTTGCACGCTTTCGCGAGGATGTCCTGGCGGCCGTCTTGTTGGCGCCCTGTTGCTTGCAGGCATTGCAGAGCCACGTGGCAAAGGCCGCGACCGCCGGATCGTCCGCCATGCGTTGCTCATATTCGAGCACGAAGTGGCGCCGCGTCGGCCGGACCACGGGATGCGCTCTGACGAGATTGAGTTGCGCAAGGTCCGGAGCGAGCAGGCTCTCGATGGCGATGGCGGCGCCGAGCCCGGCCGCAGCGGCCTCGATCGCGAGCCCCAGATTTTCAAAGCTGCTTCCGCCGCGGATCGGCACCTTGGTGAGCTGCGCGTGGTCGAGCCAGCGTCGCCAATCGTCTGGCCGTGGCCTGTTGTGCAGCAGCGGAACGGACGCGAAATCCAGCGCGCCATCCTTCAGCAGAGTTGGCGAGCAGACCGGCACGGTGGCGATCGGCAGCAGAGGCCGGGTGACGAGGCCGGCTCTCGGCTCTCCGTCCGAGACGGCAATGACGGCATCGTAGCGGCTGGCAAGAAGATCAACCGGGTTGGCGCTGGTGTGCAGATCGATCTCCAGCTCGGGATGTGCCGCCTTGAGCCCCGGCCACATCGGCAGGAGAAAACGCGACAGGAAGAATCCGTAGACGCCGACGGATAGCCGTCTGAACTGCCGCAGGTGCAGGCCTTCAGCGGCATCCGCAATGCGATCGAGGGCCTCGCGGGTGGAATCGGCGAACGCCTTGCCGGCCGAGGTCAGGACCAAGCCCCGCGATCCCCGCAGGAACAGCGCGGTGCCCATGCGCACTTCGAGTGCGCGGACGTGCCTGCTGACTGCGCCGACCGTCACGTTCAACTCGTCGGCGGCTCGCGTGATCGACAGGTGTCGTGCGGCCGCTTCGAATGCCCGCACGGCATGGAGTGGAGGAAGTCGTCGTGAAGCCATGATGGTGCGCCCCGCGGGATGACCGGGCCTTGAGTTTCGCTCAAGGCGCCCGCCCAAGAAGTCGTTTGCGTGGAGCGCTGTCAAGTCATACCCGAACACTGGCCCGGGGTCCGCCCCGCCCAAGATACGTCCGTCCGGAGAGGAAGCTCATGACCGTTCATGCCGGTTTGGCCCGTCGCGAAGCGTCGTCCCGACGCTCGATGGCGTTAGCGCCCACCTGCCGTGGGCTGAACTACTTTGCGATCGACCGGAGCATTCGGGATCTGCTTCCCCTCTACATGGACGCGCCATTGCTGGCGCATCTCCAGCCGCATCTTGCCGAGCTCGGCGCGCTCGCCGGCGGCAGGCTTCACGACCTTTCCGATCAAGCCGAGCGCCATCAGCCCGTCCTGCATTCCCGCGACTTCCACGGTCGCGACGAGGAGTGGGTCGAATATCACCCGGCCTATCGCGAGATGGAGCAGATCGCTTTCGGACAATTCGGTATGCATGCGATGTGCAACCGCGGCGGCGTGCTCGGCTGGCCCTCGGCCATGCCGCCGCTTGCGAAATACGTGTTTCACTACCTGTTCGCCCAGGCCGAGTTCGGCCTGCTGTGTCCGGTGAATCTCACCGACAGCTCCTCCGAGCTGGTCCGGCGCTTCGGCAGCGGCGAGCTTCATGAACGATATCTTTCGCGGATGTGGAGTCAGGATCCGGCCACGCTGCTCAAATGCGCGCAGTTCATGACCGAGAAGGCCGGCGGCTCCGATGTCGGTGCGGCCGAACTGACCGCCGTGCGCGATGGCGCGCATTGGAGGCTCTATGGTGAGAAATGGTTCTGCTCCAACGCCGATGCGGAGCTTGCCGTGTTGCTGGCACGGCCGGAGGGCGCAGTCGGCGGCGGGCGCGGCCTCGGCCTGTTTCTGATGCCGAAGACGCTGCCGGATGGCAGCCGCAACGCCTATCGGATCATGCGGCTCAAGGACAAGCTCGGCAGCCGCACCATGGCGAGCGGCGAGATCGTGTTCGATGGTGCCGTCGCCTATCAGCTCGGTGAGCTCGACCAGGGCTTGAAGCATATGCTGGTGATGGTGAATTCCAGCCGTGTCTCGCATCTGGCACGTGCCGCCGGGATGATGCGCCGCTGCCTCAACGAGGCGCTCCAGGCTTCCCGTCATCGCAATGCCTTCGGTCGTGCGGTGGTCGATCATCCCTTGATGCGCCGGCAGCTCGTCAAGCTGATGGTGCCGACCGAGCAGGCGCTGTCCGCGCTGCTCTATTCTGCGACCGCACCGGAGAAGGTGCTGCGGCTGCTGACGCCGATCGTCAAATACCGGGCCTGCCGCGACAATGTCACGGTGGCGACCGGTGCGATGGAGGCGCGCGGCGGCAACGGCTACATCGAGGACTGGCCGAACGCGCGGCTGGTGCGCGATGCCCATCTCGGCCTGATCTGGGAGGGCACCAGCAACATCAACGCGCTCGATGCCGTGCAGCGCGCCGTTGGAAAGGTCGGCGCTCACGCCGCCCTGCGCGATGATCTCGCGTCTTGGCTCGCCGAGATGCAGGGTGTTCCTGGTCAATTTCGTACGCGGCTTGAGGGCGCTATCAATAGCGCCATGCGCTTCGCGGAAGAGGTCGCGGCACGCCCAGAGAATGAGCGCTTCTGCCGTGCTGCTGCCGGCAAGCTCTATCATGCCGTCACCGCCGCCCTGTTCATCCAGGAGGGCTTGCGTCTGGGTGCATCCGGCGGCGACGCCCGCCGCCTGCTGCTCGCGCGCTTCGTGCTGGAGCACCGCGTGCAAGAGCCGAACACGTTGAACCTGGAGAGCCAGCGTTGGGAGGACGAGGCCATCGACCTGTTGCTGGATGAGGCACCCGTGCCGTTGTCGCGCGCGGCTGCGCTGCTGGTGAGGTAATCGCGATGGATCAGTCGGCACAACGCGAACTCGCCCATTTACTCGCAACCCTGCGCCGTGAAGGACGCCAGCAGAGCGGCCTCGACCAGCGTCTCGTGCCGCCGGACAAGGCCACTGCCTACCGCGTCGCGCGCATGGTCGAGGAGGAGCTCGGCTGGACCGTCGCGGGCTGGAAGATTGCGGCCATGAAGGAAGGGTTGCAGCGTGAGTTGCGCACGGACTCGCCGATCTATGGCCGCGTCTACGCGCCGCTCATCAAGACATCGCCGGTGACGGTCGAACATGCCCGCCAGTGCAGTCCCATTCCCGAAGTCGAATACCAGGCGCTGCTCGGCGCCGATCTTCCGCCGCGTGAAGCTCCCTACAGCATCGAAGAAGTCAAGGAAGCCGTCGTTTCGCTGCATCCGGGCGTGGAGCTGGCCGAGTGTCGCTTCGTCCATGACGCCGCGTTTCCTCCGCTGCCCGCCATCCTTGCGGACGGAGCCGGCAGCGGGACGATTGCATACGGTCCGCCGATCGAGAACTGGCGGGAGCGCGATATTGCCGGCCAGGAGGTCGTGCTGACCTGCAACGGGACGCTGAGGCGGAAGGGCAGTGCGGCGATCGCGTTGGACCATCCGATCGCGCCGGTGACATGGCTCGCCAACGAACTCTCGCGGACCGGCATCGGCCTGAAGGCGGGGCAGATGATCAGCACCGGCACGGTGACGGGAATGTTGAGACCGAAGCCCGGCGAGACGTTCGTCGCGGATTTCGGACCTTTCGGCAGCGTGACGGTGACATACGCGTGATCTGATCGAACGGACAATTTCCTAGAACAAGAAGTCGGACGTGCTGCGCGACGAGATCGCCAGACCCCACCGGCAAGGAGCTGGAAAACGGCATGGCGTCAGCCTTGCGGGGAGGGGAGCAGCCTATGGAGTTCATCGGTCTTTGCCGCAAATTACTTCTTGCGTCGACCATTGCGTTGTCCATGCCCGCGATGGCGTGGGCGGAATTTCCCGAGCGACCGATCAAATTCGTCGTGCCCTTTGCAGCCGGCGGGCCGACGGATGCATTGGCGCGGTCTCTGGCCGAGGGTGTCAGGGTCAAGCTTGGCCAACCCGTCATCGTCGAAAATCGTGCCGGCGCCGGCGCCAACGTCGGAGCCGACTTCGTCGCGAACTCGCCGGCCGACGGTTACACCCTCCTGTTCGGGACGTCGGGCCCGCTCGCCATCAATGTGAGCCTGTACGCGAAGCTCAGCTACGATCCGATCAAGAGCTTCGATCCGGTCATCATGATCGGCAAAATGCCCAACGTGCTTTCGGTGCATCCCTCTGTGCCGGCGCAGAATATGCAGGAGTTGATCGCGTATGCGAAGGCGAATGCGGGAAAGTTGAGCTTCTCCTCGTCCGGTAATGGCGCATCCACTCACCTCGCCGGTGTCATGTTCAATGCCATCGCCGGCACCGACATCCTGCATGTGCCGTATCGTGGCGGCGCGCCTGCGATCAACGATCTGATCGGCGGTCAGGTTCAGATGAGCTTTGCCGACATCTTCGTCTCCGCACCTCACATCAAGGCCGGACTCCTTCGCGCGCTCGGCGTCACGACGATCGAGCGGACGCCGGTTCTGCCCGATGTGCCGACCTTCGACGAGCAGGGCCTGAAAGGTTTCGACGTCAGCGTGTTCTTCGGCGTCGTCGCACCGAAGGGCGTGCCTGAGCCGATCATCGCGAAGCTCAATGCGGCCTTCGTCGCCGCCATGAACGACAGCTCGATCAAACCGATCCTCGATGCGCAGGGAATCATCCCGGCGCCGTCGAGCAATCCCGCCTATCTGGGGACGTTCATGGCGCAGGAAATTCCCAAATGGCGGGGCGTCATCAACTCGATCGCACTGCGAATTGATTGAGGTGCGGGAAGCCATCGGCAGTCGTGGTCCGCCAGGGGAGGGGATTCACGGTGCCGATGGCAGGCCGCCGGCAGGACACATGAAGACACGAGCTCGAGCGAACCACTGGAGAGAGGATCTTATGTTTCAACGCAGCAGTTTGATGATTGCGATCGCGGCGCTCGCCATGTTCGTGCCCGTCTACGCCGGCGCACAGGAATACCCGACCAAGCCGATCACGCTGATCATTCCCTGGCCGGCCGGCGGATCGACCGACCTCACCATGCGCGTGATCGCCGAGAGCGCTTCGAAGGTGCTGGGACAACCGATCGCGATCGACAACAAGGCCGGAGGAAGCGGCACGGTCGGCCCAGCCACCATGGCCGCATCCGCGAAGCCCGACGGCTACACCATCGCGCAGCTCCCGATGGGAGTGTTCCGCCTGCCGCTGATGCAGGAAGTCCCGTGGGATCCGTCGAAGGATTTCACCTATATCATCCACCTCTCGGGCTACACCTTCGGCGTGACGACCAGTGCGGAAGGTCCGTTCAAGACATGGCAGGACGTGGTTGACTACGCCAAGGCCAATCCGGGCAAGGTCACCTATGCGACGCCTGGCGTCGGGACTTCGCCGCATGTCGGGATGGAACAGATCGCCATGCTCGCGGGCATCAAGCTCGCGGCTGTTCCGTTCAAGGGCGGCGCGGAGACGAATGCCGCGGTGCTCGGTCAGCATACGATGCTGCAGGCCGACGCCACCGGCTGGCGTCCGCTGGTCGACGCCGGCAAGCTGCGCCTGCTGATGGTGTGGACCGCGAGCCGCTCGCCGAACTTTCCCGACGCGCCGACGCTGAAGGAACTCGGCCATCCCGTGGTCTACGACTCGCCGTTCGGCATAGCCGGCCCGAAGGGCATGGACCCCAAGATCGTCGCCAAGCTGCACGACGCCTTCAAGAAGGCGCTGGATGATCCGGCCGTGGTCGCGACGCTGTCCAAATACGACATGGTGCCGAACTACAAGAACAGCGAGGACTACAAGAAGTTCGTCGTCGAGGTCACAGAATCTGAGCGCAAGGTGATCGATGCACTCGGGCTCGGCAAGAAGAACTGACCCATGAGCGGCGATAGCAACGTCAAGGTTCGCCTCGACAATTCGGAGCTTTGGAGCGGGCTGATCGCGCTAGGGCTCGGCATCTTCGTGATCCGGTCCGGCTTGAAGCTCAAGCTCGGCACCATCCACGATCCGGGCCCGGGCTTCGTGCTGTTCTATACCGGCATCCTGATCTGCGCGTTTGCGGCAACGATCATCGTTGCCGCGATCACCGAAGGCGGGCCGACCTTCGGCTCGCGCTGGAAAGATGCGCGCTGGGCCAGGCCGGTCATCGTCATCGCATGCCTCACCGGGTTCGCCATCGCGCTCGATCTGCTCGGCTTCCTGCTCGCCGCCATTCCGCTGACGCTGCTGCTGATGCGCCTGATTGACCCGGTGCGCTGGTCGCTGGCGATTCCAGTTTCCATCCTCGTTCCCGTCGGCATGTGGTGGCTGCTCAAGCAAGCGCTTGGCATTCAGCTGCCGTCCGGCATGTTCGGTATCGGCTGAGCACGGTCATGGATACTCTCGTCAATGTCGCGCATGGCTTCGGGGTCGCACTGGCGCCGATCAACCTGCTTTACTGTTTCATCGGCGTCTTCATTGGCACGCTGGTCGGCGTGTTGCCGGGCATCGGGCCGATCTCGGCGATGTCGTTGCTGCTGCCCGTGACGCTCTCGGGCACGCCGGAATCCGGCATCATCATGATGGCCGGCATCTATTACGGCTCGATGTATGGCGGCTCTACCACCTCGATCCTGGTCAATATCCCCGGCGAGGCGGCATCCGTCGTCACATGCATCGACGGCCACCAGATGGCGAAGCAGGGCCGCGCGGGTCCCGCGCTCGGCATCGCCGCCTTCGGCTCCTTCATCGCCGGCACCTTTTCGCTGGTCGCCTTGATGCTGGTTGCGCCGAAGCTCGCCAGCGTCGCCATCGTTTTTGGTCCGGCCGAATATTTCAGCCTGATGGCGCTCGGGCTCGTGGTGCTGACCTTCCTCACCCAGGGCTCGATGGCGAAGGCCTTGTTGATGGCCTGTATCGGCGTCGTGCTCGGCCTGATCGGGCTCGACAGCATTACGGCGCAGCCGCGCCTGACCTTCGGTCGCATGGAACTGATGGACGGCATCGGACTCGTGCCGGTCGTGATGGGTCTGTTCGGCGTCGCCGAGGTCCTGCTCAACACCGAGCAGGCCATCAAGCGCGACATCATCAATGCCAAGATCACCCGGCTCCTCCCGAACAAGGACGACTGGAAGGCGAGCGCCGGCCCGGTCGGCCGTGGCACCATTCTCGGTTTCTTCCTCGGCATCCTGCCGGGCGGCGGCGCCGTCGTAGCGTCCTTTGCCTCCTACGCGCTGGAGAAGCGGCTCTCCGCGACGCCCGAACGTTTCGGCCATGGCGCCATCGAAGGCGTCGCAGGGCCGGAAGCGGCCAACAACGCCGCAGCCGGCGGCGCGTTCATTCCGCTGATGACGCTCGGTATTCCGCCCAACGTGGTGATGGCGCTGCTGCTCGGCGCCTTCGTGGTTCACGGGCTGCAACCGGGGCCGCTGATGATCACGCAGAACCCCGGGCTGTTCTGGGGCATCGTCGCCAGCATGTATATCGGCAATCTGATGCTGCTGGTGCTCAATCTGCCGATGATCGGCATGTGGGTGCAGCTCTTGAAGCTGCCTTACAACATCCTGTTCCCCCTCATCATCCTCTTCACCATCATCGGCGTCTATTGCAGTGGCAACAACGTCTTCGACGTCTATGTGATGATCGCGTTCGGGATCATCGGCTACTTCATGCGCAAGCTCGGCTATGAGCCGGCACCGCTGGTGCTCGCCTTCGTGCTGGGACCGATGCTGGAGAACAATCTGCGCAAGTCGCTGATCCTTTCGCAGGGCGATCTCGGCACCTTCGTAACGCGGCCGATCTCGGCGGTGTGCCTCGCGCTTGCTCTGGTGCTGCTGATCGGACCGCTGTTGCCGACGCTGCGCAGAAAGCGCGAACTGGTGGCGCTTGACGAGGGAGCCTGACGTTGACCTGTGCGGCTCTCGCTTCTCGACGCTATGGCTTGTCGATTGCGCTCTTCAGCAGGAGCTCGAGCTCGTGACTGACCTCCTCCAGGGGTTGGGCGCTACGCGCAGCCCTGCACATGGCGACTGTACCTTCGACCGATGCGACGATCAGCGTGGCAAGCCGCCGTGCGCGCGACGCGGTGAGGCCTTCCTGCTTCAGCGCATTGGACAGGATCTGCTGCCAGTCCGCAAAGATGCCCTGAGCGAGATCAAGCAGATGGCGCTGGACCGCCTGTCCGCCGGCGGTTTCCTGATCGGAGGGATCGCTGACATATTCCTCGACGGCAACTGCCAGGATAGGACATCCGGCCTGATAATTCGTCTGCTCCAGCGTCCTCTTCCAAAGCGTGATGAAGGCGCGCAGGCCGGCCATGGCCCCCCGTTCGCTGGTGAGATGCCGCAGGGGACCGCTGACCTGGGTGCCCGCAAAGACAATGGCATCTTCGATGAGCTGCCGTTTGCCCCCGGGAAAATGATGGCTGATCGATCCGCGCGGCGTGCCGGTGTGGCGCACGACCTCTCGTACGCTCGTCGCATTCACGCCGCGGCGGCTCATCAGATCGGCGGCCCCGGCCACCATTTTCGCTCTCGTATCGGACGTCATCGGGCACCTCGTCGTCCAACGCTACAATATGACAGTTGACATAGCCAGCGCCGTGTGGGTGTATGTCACGTGACATAGTCAGCCGGAGAGCTCGAGATGACCTTTATCCATGTGATGACCCCGCAAGGCCGATTGACCGGTCAGCAGCGCCGGGTGCTTGCCAAGACGCTGACGGATGCCGTGCTGGTGCCGGAGGTCGGCCGGCTCGTTCCCCAGGCACGGCGAGGTTACCAGGTGCATTTCCTCGAGCGGCCATTCGACATGATCGCGCACGGCGGAGAGCTGCTCTCGGACCAGCCGAGCGACGTCATGGTGGTGGACGTCGTCGTGATGGACTGCTGCTGGACCCGCGAGGACCGGGCCACGGTCATTCGCAACGTTCTCAGCGCCCTCGCGGATGCCTGCGAGATGAAGGAGCCCTCTCCGAGCTGGTGGGTCAATTTCCGCATCATCGAAGAGGGCAATTGGGGCTCTCGCGGCGGCGTGTTGTCCTTCCTCGACATTCTCCAGGAGGGCGCAGCGGCGTTCCCGCCGGAGCGGGCCGCAGCCATTCGAACCGCACTCGCCATCAAGAACGACAGGTAGACAGGAGACGCTCGCATGACCACCGAAGGCACGATCCGCACCGAGGCGCATGATCACATCCTGAAGATCATCATCGACAATCCCGCCAAGAAGAACTCCTTCTCGCCACAGATGATGGATCTGCTGTCGGACGCGTTGACCGAGTTGCACGACAACGACGGCTACTGGGTCGGCGTGATTTGCGCGGAAGGCAAGGACTTCACCGCGGGCCTCGACATGCCGAAATTCTTCGGCCCGAATGCCGAGAAGCGGACTGTCAAGGAAGGCAATGTCGACGTTTTCGGCCTCACCAAGCGCTGCAAGAAGCCAATCGTCACCGCGACTCAAGGCATCGTCTACACCGTCGGCATCGAGCTGATGCTGGCCGGCGACATCGTAGTGGCCGCCGACGACAGCCGGTTCTGCCAGATGGAGGCCAAGCGCGGCATCGCGCCCCTGGGCGGCGCTCACTTCCGCTATCTGTCCCGCGCAGGCTGGGGTAACGCCATGTACCACCTCTTCCTCTGCGACGAATTCACGGCGCAGCGTGCGCGCGAGATCGGTCTCGTTCAGGAGGTCGTTCCGGCCGGCCAGCAGATCGGCCGTGCCATGGAGATCGCGGCGATCATCGCCCGCAACGCACCGCTTGGGATTCAGGTGACCAAGGAAGCGGCCGCGAAATACACCGAGCAGGGTGGGACGGCTGCGATCGCCTGCATTCCGGCGATCCGGGACCGTGTGCTCAAGAGCGCCGACGCGCGCGAGGGCATCCAGTCCTTTGTCGAGCGGCGCCCGGCGGTCTTCCAGGGGCGGTGAGCAAGAGGTCGGCAGCGATCCCGCGATCAACCGGATGCGTCGAGCGTATGCTTCGGCATTGCGGGCGCAGGCTGTTCCCGGCACGGCCTCAAAGCGGACGCTAACCTGGAATACCGCAATCTCGCGTACAGCGCCTGGGTGGCTGGCCTTGTTGTCGCCAGTCCACTCGCTCGGCCCAAGGGGCCCTCAGCATAAGCATCCCCTGGTGCGTTGCGACATTCGAGCTTGCTGGCACGAAAAATGCTGAGCCGCCTCGTCGAAGGCGAGCATGAAGTTCGCCGCGGACGGAGGACAACATGAAAGCCCAAGTACTGAGAGCGTATGACGAAAAGCTTTCCGGCGAGCGCTGGGTTAGCGAAGAACAAGTGCCTGATCCGAAGCTGACGAAATCGACCGACGTCATCGTTCGCATTGGCGGTGCGGGCGTATGCAGGACCGATCTTCACATCATCGAAGGCGTGTGGAAGCCGCACATGGATCCGACCGGCGACAAGCTGCTGCCCCTGATCATGGGACACGAGAATGCCGGCTGGATCGAGGAGGTCGGCAAGGAGGTCGAGGGGTTGAAGAAGGGCGATCCCGTGATCGTCCACCCGAAGATCACCGGCGGGACGTGTCTCGCCTGCCGTCGGGGCTTCGACATGCACGGTTCCGGCACATTTCCCGGTCTCGATTGCAATGGGGGCTATGCAGAAGTCCTTTGCACCTCGGAACGGAACATTGTCCCTCTGCCGCGGACGCTTGCGCCAAAGGAGGTCGCGCCGTACGCGGACGCGGGTCTCACGGCGTATCGCGCAGCGAAGAAAGCCACGCGTCACCTTTTGCCGGGCGAATTCTGTGTCGTCATCGGTGCGGGCGGCTTGGGTCACATCGGAATCCAGTGCCTCAAAGCGATGTGTGCGGCCGACATCATTGTCGTCGACAAGTCCGAGGCATCGCTGAAACTAGCGGAAAAATCAGGCGCCGATTGTGCGTGCCTTCGGACCCCGACCTGAGCCCACCGCTTCAATGGCTTTGGGCGCCATCTCCAGCTTGGCCTGGAGTCCCGATGGAAGCTGGCTGGCAATGTCCGTCGCAGAAGGAGGTATCGTATTGCTGCGCCTTTCCGATGCGCGTGCCGTTCGGATTCCGAGCTATCCTGCAAGCGTCCGGTCTCTTTCGTGGAGTGCTGACTCCCGCACTCTTGTGACGAGCGGAGCCTACCGCATGACCGCATGGGACGTTTCCAGTCTCGACGACGGTGGCGAACAGCCGACGAGCGTTGGCACCGGCCGCGGTGGCTTCGTCTTTGTCGAGGCAGTGGACGTGCATCCGGGACGTCCGTTGGTCGCGGCGGGATACACCGACGGCAAGGTCGTCGTTGCCAGGATTGGCGAAGCCGACGAACTGGTCGTTAAACCGCCGGGCCGGAGCGCGGTCCAGACCGTCCGCTGGTCCGACGACGGCGAGCATCTTGCCATCGGGACACACGGCGGCGAGGCGGCGATCGTGACGTTCCCGCCGCAGATCTTCAAGTAACGGCGAGCTGGGCGACGAGCCTTGCCGCGAGCTCCAGGAGGAAGTTCATGACAGCAACCGAAGCGCGAAGCGAAGCCACAAGCAAGGATCACTTCTTCCAGGAACTGGCGGAGCTCTCCGAGCGTATGATTGCCGCGCATGGAAAGGAGTTTTCGATGGGGGCCTTGGTGTTGGCGGCGAGGTTCATCGCCGAAAATAAGCCCTTCGAGAGTAGCGCAACAACGCAGTGAAGGCGCGGCGAAGGTGCTACATCCGGAAGAGAGGTATCACGCTCGGGTTCGCACCTCCGATCCAAGTTTATGAATTTACGTAGGATTTTGATTTTTTTGGAAGTGGTGGCGGATCCTTCTCCCGCTACCAATATCTCCGAGCTTCGCATCTCCATCCTCCCGAGGCATTGCACGACCCTGGTGTCCTGACTTTTGCGATCTGGGGATGTGCGGTCGTGATCCCGGTGATGGCGGCCGCCTGGCCTTCTTGAGAGCCGGGGCGTTGCCCGTGTGGCTCCTGTCCTGGCTGGGCGCCCTGTTCTTTCCTGGTCTCAAGGTATTGATGAGGACGTCGTCGCCCGGGCGCGCGCGATTAGGAACTCCCGCGCACGATCGAAGCTTGAATCCGCGGGTCAGCCTCGCCGCCGATCGCTGGCCTGCACGGCCCGCCTCCAAGCCCCCCATACCCCCCAGGGTGGGCCGTGCTTCACCAGAGGAGACGAGAATTGCCCGACCCGACCGAGCAAGAGATCAGAGAACGCGCGCACCGCTTGTGGGAGCAAGCCGGCAAGCCCGAAGGCCGCGAAGAAGAATTTTGGAACGCGGCCGAGCAAGAGCTGCGCAACGAGGACAAGTCGAACACGCTGCGGACGCCGGATACGCTGTGACCGACAAGAAATGCCCATTCTGCCAGGGTCTGGGATGGGTCTGCGAAAACCATCCGCTCCGGGCCTGGAGCGAGAAGCTCGGCGGCTGCCGCTGCGGCGAGGGCATGCCCTGCACCTGCAATACGGCGGAAGATCCGGAAATCAGAGTGGTGATCGTCGAAGCGGACACGACGTGGCACTGAGCTGGGGCCCGCTTCGGCTCGCAGTGGTGTCGGGTAGGATGGGGTGAGCCCTTGCGAAACCCATCATGCGTCGACGTCGTCTAGACCCCCGATGGGTTTCGCTTCGCTCACCCCATCCTACGCTCTCCCATCCCGCGCGCTTTTGCCGAGGGAACAGACCATCCCCGAAAGGAATTCAATCTCCGAACAGCACGGGCTCTGACAACATCCCTTTCCCACGGCAGTGTCGGCGGTGGACGAGCAGAAAAAGATAGAGCACCAGATCGAACTCGCCACGCGAGCGGCCGCGCTCGTCAGGGACGAGACCACCGGCCAGCGCTTCCGCAGCTTTGCCGAAGAGCTGAAGCGAAAGCTCCGCCGCGTGATGCGGCGCGGCCAGGTGCGCGCGCGCGCCTACGAGCTCTGGGAGCAGGCGGGCCGGCCGAGCAACCGCGAGCTGGAGTTCTGGCTCGAAGCGGAGCGGCAGCTCGAGGAAGAGCGCGAGGAGCGGAAGGGGGCTGGTTCGTAGGCGACAGGTGCTGGCCCGCGCAAGGGGCATTGCATTCGGACCTTTGCAAGGTCGTCATGCCCGGGGCTTGTCCGCCTGCGGGGCCGAAGCCCCTTCGGCGCGGCGAAGGCCCAGGCCTCCACGTTCTCAGTGCTGCATTGCAGTGAAGAAAAAAGCCGCCGGGCTCTTCACCCTGGCGGCCTCAAAAGTCCCTAGCTGTCGATCGCCTCCGCAGCCTCACGCGTACCGCCGTTACCTTGTTTGCGGCCATGCTGGGTCATTGTAGGGGAGGGCGCGTGATTCTGCTGTGATCTGAAGCACACAGTGGAAAAGAGGATGGGGACGGCTGGGATAATGTCACGAGAGCGGGCAGGTAGGACGGTAGAGTACTTGCGAAACCCGTCTTGCCCTCGCATTGGATACACCCAGATGGGTTTCGCTTCGCTACACTGCGCCGCTGTATAGAGAATGCCTTCGCGCTGATTCCACCGATTGCCGAATAATACCTGAGAAGCGGGCTCGCACTGACGGTCAGATCAATGTGCAGGCGTTCTTCGCAAACGTCTAAGTGTCTGACGAAGCCTGAGTGGAGGCAGTGCGTAGGATGGCGGCGGGCAGAATCCCGCCCCTGTGTCGCCCTCCGTCAATCCCTCTTCACAAAAAGATTCCACTTTACCGAAATTCGGTTTCGGCGTATGTGTCGCCCATCCCGGCTCACCCAAGAGGGGCGACTATGTGTCGTCACTGTCGCGAGCCGGGCTTGCGGTGGACGCGGCAGCGTCGGCATGAGAGGTGCGGGCAGGGCGGGTAGTCCCTGTGAGTCCGTAACCGCGTGCGACGAGCGGCGCTGTTAGGTTCGTCTCGCCGGCAGGTCGATGGCAACGTGCACAACGTCGTCGAACCCTGCGGCGAACAAGCGGGCCGTGCGTACGGCAAAACCGTGTGGTCCTGGCCGTCGTTGCTACGGTCAAGTCTTTCGCGAAGATGCGCGCGAGCCCAACCGGGCAGACGACATCGTCAATTCGCAGGGCGAGGGAGGCCAGAAGGAAAGGTCGGCTCCCGGGAGATCACGGCATAAGCCGTCCGACCATCGCGCAGGGAAGGCCGAGTGATCGGCGACACCTGTATGCTGCTGTGCGGTCTCCTTCTGCGCATAATTCGCGCAGCGGACCGCGGGTGCACGCTGGCACCCGGCCTTCCCTGCGCCCTCTTGGCTTTATGAGGGTGGAGCGACGAAGCAAAGCTCGGGCGGATTGCGCCGCGAGAACGCGAAGGCGTGCCTGTAAGCAAAGCTGCGCGCCACAAACTCGATGCCGTAGGGTGGGCAAAGCGCAAGCGTGCCCACGCCTTGTTGCTCATGGGGGGACATCGTGGGCACGGCGCTATGCGCCTTTGCCCACCCTACGGCACCGCCGCTGGGATTTGCACTAGAGCATCGCAATGAAGACGTGGAAAGAGCATGCGTTACACTCCGCTCTCGTGCCCCGGACGCTGCGCAGCGCCCCGGGCGATGCGAAGCATCGGCCGGGGTGGTGCGCTGCAGAGCCGGGGCCCATGTCGCTGCGCCCTACCGTGCCGCCCCTGGGTCCCGGCTCTGCGCAGCAACGCGCTATGCGCGTTGCAGCTTGTCCGGGACACGAGAGCCTTCGCGCCGTCCCCCTCAAACCCGATACCACGCCGCCAGATTCCACGTGATGGTGTCCCAGCCGGAGATGTCGATCATGAGGTTGTTGGCGCCGGCGTTGACGATGGGGCGTGAAAGCAGCGGCAGGAACACGTGGGCTTCGCAGAAGATCTCGTCGACCTTCATCAGCAGCGCGGCGCGCTTGACCGGGTCGAGCTCGTTCTGCGCGGCCTTGTAGGCCTTGTCGGCTTCGGGATCGGAATAGCGCGAGTTGTTGCGGCCGAGCCATTTGTTGTCCTTGGTGGCGATCTCCCAGGACACGCACTGGTTCAGCAGGCGCTCGGGATCGGGCTGCGGCTGCGTGGTGTTGTACATCTCCATGTCGGCATAGAATTTGGAGTAGGTGTCGGGATTGCCGACGTCGGAGGAGAAGAACACCGACGCGGTGACCGATTTGAGCTCGATGTCGATGCCGGCCTTCTGGCAGGCCTGCTTGATGATGGCCTGCGTCTTCTGTCGCGGCGCGTTGATCGAGGTCTGGAAGACGTATTTGAGCTTCTTGCCGTCCTTCTCGCGGATGCCGTCGGCGCCCTTCTTCCAGCCGGCGTCGTCGAGGATCTTGTTGGCCTTGTCGACGTCGAACTCGTATTTGAGCTTGGGCGATTTGAACTGCTTGGGCGCGTTGACGAAGCTCGCGGTGGCGATGCCGCCGCGGCCGTAGATGAATTTCTGGATCGAGTCGCGGTCGATCAGGAGGTTGATCGCCCGGCGCACCGCGGGATCGGACAGCGTCGGGTGCTTGGACTTGACGCTGGAGCGCTCGCCGTCGATCTCGGTCCACGGGTCCGTCGTGTTGAGGATGATGAACTCGACATTGCCGGACGGCGTGATGTCGAGCTTGCCCTTGCCGCCCGCCTCCATGCGCTTGAGCACCTCCTCCTCCACCTGCATGTTCCAGGCAAAGTCGTACTCGCCGGTCTGCAGCACGGTGCGCGCCGCGGACACCGCATCGCCGCCACCCTTGATCTCGAGCGTGTCGAAATGCGGCTGGTTCTTGATGTGATAGTCGGGATTGCGTTCGGCGCGGATCAAATCGCCCGGCTTGAACTCGACGAATTTGTACGGGCCGGTGCCGACCGGCTTCAGATTGGCCGGTGCCTCGCGCGACTTGGCGCCGGCATAGTCGCCGAAATGATGTTTTGGCAGGATCAGGCCGACCGAGCCGACGAACGGATCGGCCCAGAACGGCGTCGGCGCCCTGAAGATCACCTTGACGGTGTGGTCGTCGATCTTCTCGACCTTGATGTCCTTGTAGGATCCCGTGGTGTAGGCCGCGGTTGCGAGATCGGCGGCGTATTGCCAGGTGAAGATGACATCGTCGGCGGTGAAGGGCTGGCCGTCATGCCATTTGACGCCCTGCTTCAGCTTCCAGACGACGCTCATGCCGTCGGCCGCAAGGCTGCCGTTCTGCTTGGTCGGGACCTCGGCGGCAAGGCACGGGATGAGGTTGCCCTCCTTGTCCCAGCCGGCGAGCGGCTCGAAGAACACGCGCGAGGCCATCTGGTCCTTGGTGCCGAGCGCGAAGTGCGGATTGAGCAGGGTCGGCGCCTGCCAGAAAAGGAGCTTGAGCGGGCCGCCGCCGCCGGCCTTGGTCGGCTTGTACGGCAGCGTGGCATCCGCCATCGCCACGTCGTGCCAGAGCAGGATCTGGCTCGCGATCGGCGCTGCTAACCCGACCGCGGCCACCTTCTGGATGAACGAGCGTCGGGACAGCGTGCCTTGCTTCACCTCCGCGACCAGACCCCGGATTTCGTTCTCGTTCATCAGATGACCCTCCACCGCGAAGACAAATCGTCGCCGGCGGCCATCATGTTGCATCATGCACGAGGCGGCAATGCCGGCGTGACTGCCCGGCCATGCGACGAAATGACGATGGGGAACGCCCTTGCTGGCCACGGCCCGGACCGCTGCCCGGGAGCGGCGTGGGTGGTCATGGCGAAACTCCGGCGCTGTTTGCGCGTTCGTTCCCCACACCGGATCGAACGGAGAAGCGTCGTCCGCGCCGGGCGGCAAATATGGTTTTCCATTTCATTGATTTCATCCGGCGGAGAAGCGAATACGGTTCCAATCATTCTCGCCGTGCCATGGAGACCAAGATGTCGTTTCGCTTCCCCCTGATCCTCGCAACCGCGCTCGCCGCCTGGTCGGCAGCAGCCACCGCCGAGACCATCAAGATCGGCGTGACGCCGGGGCCGCATGCGCAGATCCTCGAGGCAGTGAAGCCGATCGCCGCCAAGCAGGGCCTCGACATCCAGCTGCTCGAATTCTCCGACTATGTCGTGCCGAATGCCGCGCTCGATGCCGGCGAGATCCAGGCCAATTCGTTCCAGAACCAGCCTTATCTGGACAACCAGAAAGCCGACCGTGGCTACAAGATCGAGGCCGTCGGCCTGACCGTGAACTTCCCGATCGGCGTCTATTCGAAGAAGCACAAGGCCATCGCCGACCTCCCCGAGGGCGGCAAGGTCTCGATCCCGAACGATCCGACCAATGGCGGCCGCGTGCTGCTGCTGCTGCGCGACAAGGGCCTGATCAAGCTGAAGGACGGCACCGGCTTCAAGCCGACGGTGCTCGACATCACCGAGAACTCCAAGAAGCTGAAATTCATCGAGGTCGACGCGGCGCAGGCGCCGCGCGCGCTCGACGATGTCGACGCCGCCGCGATCAACACCAATTATGCAACCCAGGCGGGCCTCGATCCGGTCAAGGATCCGATCCTGCGCGAGGACCCGAAGGGCCCCTATGTCAACCTGATCGCCGTGCGCACCGCCGACAAGGACAAGCCCTGGGTCAAGATCCTTGTCGACAGCTACCACACGCCGGAGGTCAAGGAGTTCGTCCTGACCAAGTTCAAGGGCGCGGTGCTGCCGAGCTGGTAGGCAATCTGCCCAGCCAACGTCCAGCGAAGTCCAGTGCAGGGGCGATCCCGGCGGGCAGCCTTGCGTACGAGCCTTTGCGTATGAGCCCTGCGCAATGCCCGCTTGTGTGGAGCAGCAGTAATCGACATCATCGGCAGCCTGGCCATCCTCGCCCGACAGGGGTCGCATGAAACGCTTTGCAAATCTGAAACGCCTGGGATTTTTCACGCGGCTATTGGACGAGGCCCCGCCCGCCGAGCGCTATCGCTTCGCGGCCGAGCAGATCGTTCGCGCCGAAAAGGCGGGCCTCGATTCCGCGTGGATCGCGCAGCATCATTTCCACGAGCGCGAAGGCGGCCTGCCGTCGCCCTTCACCTTTCTCGGCTACGTCGCAGCCCAGACCTCGCGCATCCGGCTCGGCACCGGCATCGTCACGCT
Organism: Bradyrhizobium sp. 25ACV; assembly: GCF_054863005.1. Taxonomy (NCBI): domain Bacteria; kingdom Pseudomonadati; phylum Pseudomonadota; class Alphaproteobacteria; order Hyphomicrobiales; family Nitrobacteraceae; genus Bradyrhizobium; species Bradyrhizobium sp. 25ACV. The sequence continues at coordinate 96,730 of NZ_JAVAYO010000003.1, read as the reverse complement.
GCCGCTGGAGAACGCGGTGCGGGTGGCAGAGGATGCCGCGGTGCTCGATCTGATCTGCAACGGCCGCTTCGAGCTCGGCGTCGGCACCGGTGGCAATCCGTCGGCCTTTGCCGCCTTCGGTCTCGACAGCGCCCAGCGCAACGAGATTTTTGCGCGCAATCTGGAGGTCGTCCGCACCGCGCTGGTCGGCAAGCCGCTCGAGGGTGGCGACACGATCTATCCGCAACGGCCGCAACTGGACAAGCGGATCTGGCAAGCCACGTTCTCGGTCGCGGGCGGCGCCCGCGCCGGCAAGGCCGGCGATGGCCTGTTGCTGTCGCGCACCCAGCCGCGAACCAAGGAGGCGCCGAAAGCGACGCTTGCCGAGATCCAGAATCCGGTCATCGATGCCTATCTGGAGGCGCTGCCCAAGGGGGCAGAGCCCCGCATCATGGCCTCGCGCAGCGTGTTCGTCGCCGACGATCATCGTGAGGCGTTGCGACTTGCAGACATTGGCTTGCGGCGCGCGCTGCCGCAGTTTCTCAAGGGCGGCCACGCCAAGCCGGGGGAGACGCTGGAGGAGATGATCACCGCGTTCGACACCCATGTCGGCGGCGCCGACGAGGTCATCGCATCGCTACGCACCGATGCCACGCTGGAGCGGGTGACCGATCTCGTGTTCCAGGTGCATTCGGTCGATGCCCCGCATCCCCATGTCCTGCGCTCGATCGATCTCGTCGCGGAGAAGGTCGCACCGGCGCTGGGCTGGACCCGGACGGCGCCCGACGTGGCGCTGGCGGGCTGATTGGACATGAAGAGCATCGCGTTGCACGAGGCCGAATGATGAGTACGCAGGATATCATCGACACACTCGCCGGGATCGAGCCGGGCTCGGCCTTGGACGCCATCCGCGCCCGCCGCCTGCAGGCGCGCGAGAACGCGCAGAAGAGTTATCTCTCGCTGTTCGAGCCGATCGACGCCGGCGATTTTTCGCTGGCCGAGCGCGCCGCGGTTGCCGCCTTCGTGACCGGGCTCCATGGCGGGTCCTCCGTTGCCACCTTCTATCGCGACAAGCTTGCCGCAAACGCGGACGGCGCGCCCCTGTTGGAGGCGATCGACGCCGAGATCGCGCGGGGCAGGACCTCGGGACCATACGGCTCCTTTCCCGCCGGTCCACTGTCGATCGAGAACACCGCCGGCCTGATCTATCGCGTCAGCGCGGCGAGCAAGCCGGCCCTCGACGCCAGGCTCGCAGCTGCGCTCGAACATGCGCATCTGCTGGTGTTCCGCCCGCGCGATGCGGCCGCCGCCGACATGAAGGCGCTGCTTGACGCCGGCTGGTCGACCACCGGGATCGTCACGTTCTCCCAGCTCGTCGCGTTCCTGTCGTTCCAGGTGCGGGTCGTCAGCGGCTTGCGCACGCTCGCCGCGGCGAACGCATAAGAGGAGGCCGCAATCATGAGCGCCACCGTCAATCCGCCCGTTGTCTTCACCCAAGACGAGCTCGGTTGGGTCTCCTGGATCGAGCCGCTGCCCGAGGCCGAACTCACCGAGCGGCATTACGCGGGCCTCGTCGATCGCGCCCGCGCCAAATCGGAATATTTCCGCCTGCTGGTGCGCGACCCCGAAGTGCTGGAAGCCCGCACCAAGACCGACAAGGACATCTTCTACAATGTCGCCGACGGCCTGCCGCGCGCCGAGCGCGAGCTCGCGGCCGCCGCGACCTCGCGCTACAACGGCTGCATCTATTGCGCCTCCGTGCATGCGCGTTTCGCCAGCTCCTATTCCAAGCGCCGCGACGACGTGCAGCGCCTGCTCGACGAAGGCATCAAGGCCGATCTCGGCGAGCGCTGGAATGCCGTGGTCAAGGCCTCGGTCGCGCTGGCCGCGACGCCGATCGCGTTCGGGCCCGACAATATCGCGGAGCTGCGCCGCGCCGGTCTCGACGATGCCGAGATCGTCGACGTCATCAACGGCGCCTCGTTCTTCAACTGGGCGAACCGGCTGATGTTGTCGCTCGGCGAGCCCTCGAAATAGGCAATCTCACCGGCACAAGAATTGCTGTTTTTTCAACACTTGAGTGGATGGAGCCGTGCATGAGCAACATCGATCGTCGTAGCCTGGTCAAGGGATCTCTCGCCGCCATGATGGCGGGAGCGGCCGTCTCGCGCGGCGCCTTCGCGCAATCGTCCGAACCGATCCTGCTCGGCGTCAGCGGTCCCCTGACGGGACCGAACGCGCAATATGGCACGCAGTGGAAGCAGGGTTTTGATCTCGCGCTCGATGAGATCATGGCGGCCGGCGGCATCAACGGCCGCAAGCTCGCCTACCAATTCGAGGACAGCCAGAGCGATCCGCGCCAGTCGGTGGCGATCGCCCAGAAGTTCGTCTCTGATCCCCGCATCGTCATGGAGCTCGGCGACTTCTCCAGCCCGGCCTCGATGGCGGCCTCGCCGATCTATCAGCGCGGCGGCCTCGTGCAATTCGGCTTCACCAATTCGCACCCCGACTTCACCAAGGGCGGCGACTTCATGTGGAGCACCTCGGTCAGCCAGGCCGACGAGCAGCCGCTGCTGGCGGCCTATGCCGTGAAGCGCCTCGGCCTCAAGAAGCTCGCAGTGCTGCACCTCAACACCGATTGGGGCCGCACCAGCCGCGACTATTTCGTCAAGGCGGCGAAGGAGTACGGTGCCGAAATCGCGGTGACCGAGGGCTACATCGCGGAGGAGCGCGACTTCCGCTCCACCCTGGTGCGCGTGCGCGACGCCAGTCCGGACGGGCTGATCCTGATCTCCTATTATTCCGACGGCGCGCTGATCGCCCGGCAGGCGCGGCAGGTCGGCCTGAAGCAGGTGATCTGCGCCGCCAGCTCGGTCTACTCGCCGAAATTCCTGGAGCTCGGCGGCGAGGCGGTCGAGGACGTCCATCTCGGCACGCGCTATTTCCCCGAGGATCCCAGGCCGGAGGTGAAGAAATTCATCTCGGGCTTCAAGGCAAAATACGGCGGGCAGGAGCCCGACGCCTTCAACGCTTATTCCTATGATGCGATGAACATGGCGGCCGCCGTGGTCAAGATCGGCGGCACCGACCGCCGTGCGGTCCGCGATGCCTTCGCGAAAGTGAAGGACGTCTCCAGCGTCATCTTCGGCTCCGCGACGTTCGACGTCGAGAGCCGCCGCGTCAAGGGCGCCATGAACGCCGAGCTCGTCGTGCGCAAGGGCCAGTTCGCGCTCTGGGACGGCAAGCCGACCTGATCTAATGGCTAGAGCGATCGCTCCGACCCGTTCTCCCTTCAGTAGGAACGCTGCGTGTCTTCCTGGCTTGACTACACGATCAACGGGCTGATCGTCGGCAATGTCTACGCCCTCGTTGCGGTCGGGCTCGCGCTGATCTTCGGCGTCAGCCGGCTGATCAACTTCGCGCAGGGCTCGATCTATCTCGTCGGTGCCTATATCGGCTGGGTCGCGGTGGTGCAGCTGCATACGCCGCTGCCGCTCACCATCATCGTGGTCGCGGTGGCTGCCGCGCTTGTCGGATTGATCATCGAGCGGTTCGGCCTGCGTCCGCTGCAAAATTCGGTGCGCATCGCACCGCTGCTCGCTACGATCGGCATCAGCTTCGTGCTCGATCAGCTTGTCATGCTGACCTTCTCGCCCAATCCGCGCGCGCTGCCGAGCCAGTTGCCGGATGTCCGTTTTCAGGTCGGCGGCGGCACGATCGGTCCGCTCGACCTGCTGATTGCCGGCGTCGGCCTCACGAGCGCGCTCTTGTTGTTCGTGTTCCTGCGCTACTCCAAGCTCGGCTGGGCCGTGCGCGCGGCGTCGCAGGACCGCGACGCGGCGATGCAGATGGGCGTCGACGTCAACCGCGTCAATCAGGCGGTGTTCGGCATTGCCGCCGCGCTCGGCGGCGTCTCCGGCATGCTGGTCGGCATGTACTACAACCAGATCGACACCGCGATGAGCCTGCAGGCGACGCTGAAGGGCGTCGTCGCCGAAGTCGTCGGCGGCGCCGGCAATGTGCCCGGCGCCGTCATTGGCAGCCTGCTGCTTGGTCTCGTCGAAAGCTACGGCGTTGCGGTGTTCGGCACCAGCTACCGCAATCTGTTCGCGTTCCTGCTGCTCGTCGTCGTGCTCGTGCTGCGGCCGAACGGTCTGTTCGCCAGCGCGCGGCAGGCCCCGCCCGAGCCGCTCACCGGCACCTTCATCGCGCCGAGCCGCCCGGTGCGCATCCCGCGCTGGGCGCTGCTGGCTGCGGCCGCGATCTTCGCGGTTCTGCCGTTTTTCCCGGTGTCGTTCTACGTGCTCCAGACCCTGATCAACGCCTGGCTGCTCGGCATGCTCGCGCTCAGTCTGACGCTGGTGGCGGGCACGATCGGCCAGGTCTCGCTCGGTCACGCCGCGCTGCTCGCGATCGGCGCCTACACCTCCGCGCTGCTGTCGCTGACCCTCTCCGTACCGGTGGGCCTTTCGATCATCGGCGGCGGCCTGATGTGCGCCGCGCTCGGCACCGCGCTGATCTCGCCGTCGTTCCGGCTGCGCGGGCATTATGTGTCGATCGCGACGCTCGCCATCGGCGAGATCGTCTCGCTGGTGATTTTGAACTGGGAAAGCGTCACACGGGGCCCGATCGGCATCTCCGGCATCCCGCCGCTGTCGCTGTTCGGCTACGATTTGATCAGCCCGGCCTCGATCTACTGGTTCAGCTTTGCGGTGATGGTCGTGCTGGCGCTGCTGCAGGGGCGATTGCTGACCTCGCATCTCGGCCGCAGCTTTCGCGCCATCCGCGACGACGACATCGCCGCGCGTGCCTATGGCCTCAGTCTCAACCGCTACAAGTCGCTGGCCTTCATCTTCGGCGGCTTCGCCGCCGGCGTCAGCGGCGGCATCGCTGCGCATCTCTATTCCTACATCAACCACGAGACCTTCAACACGCAGCAATCGATCCTGGCGCTGACCGTGGTCATCCTCGGCGGCCTCGGCAATGTCGTCGGCGCGATTCTCGGAGCGGTCGCGTTGGTCGGCCTGCCCGAGGTCTTTCGGATCGCGGCGGAGTATCGCATCCTGATCTACGGCATCGTGCTGTTGCTGCTCGTGCGGTTCAGGCCGCAGGGCCTGCTGGGGACGCTGTGATGGCACAGCTCAATTCCATGTTGTCCCTGCGCGAGTTGACGCGGCGCTTCGGCGGCCTCACCGCGGTCGACGCGATCGATCTCGATCTCGCCAAAGGTCAGCTTGTCAGCATCATCGGCCCGAACGGCGCCGGCAAGACGACGCTGTTCAATCTCGTCACCGGGCTCGATCGGCCCGACGCGGGTAAAGTTCACTTCGAAGGCCAGGACATCACGGGCCTGTCGCCGGAGCGGCTCGCAGGCGAGGGCATCGCGCGCACGTTCCAGCTCGGCCGCGTCTTCGGCAATCTCAGCGTGATGGACAACGTCCTGATCGGCGCGCACACGCGGCTGCGTGCGGTGAAGCCGGCGGTGCCGGTGGTCGGCCCGCTGCTGGAATTGGGGTTGGCGCTGCTGCGGCCCGCCAGCGTCAAGGCGGAAGAAGAGCGGCTCCGCGAGGAGGTGAAAGCCATTCTCGCCCGCTTCGGCGAGCGGCTGCTGCCGCGCGTCGACCAGCCTGCCTACAGCCTCTCCTATGCCAACCGCCGCCGCGTCGAGATCGCGCGCGCGCTCGCGCTGAAGCCGCGCCTGTTGCTGCTCGACGAGCCCACGGCCGGCATGAACCCGACCGAAACCGCGGAGATGCAGGCGCTGGTCGCCGAGCTCAAGGCGGAAGGACTGACCATCCTCCTGATCGAGCACAAGCTGGAGATGGTGATGCGCCTGTCCGATCGCGTCATCGTCATGGACGAGGGTAAGAAGATCGCGGAAGGGCCGGGCGACGCGGTGCGGAGCGATCCCAAGGTGATCGAGGCCTATCTCGGCCACGGTCTGTCAGGAACGTCGGAGCAGGAGAGCGCAGCATGACGAACTCCTCTCCCGAGCCGCTGCTCATATTATCCAACGTCAACACCTTCTACGGCCAGGCCCAGGTCCATTTCGATCTCTCGATCACGGTCGCGCGCGGCCACATCGTCTGCCTGCTCGGCGGCAATGCCAGCGGGAAGTCGACGACGATGAAGATCATCTTGGGCCTTGTGAAGCCGCGCTCGGGCGATGTCACGTTCGACGGCGCATCGTTGATCGGGCTGACCACGCCGCAGATCGTCCGTCGCGGCATCGCCTCGGTGCCGGAGGCGCGGCGGCTGTTCGCGGACATGAGCGTGCGCGAGAACATCCTGATGGGCGCCTTCGTGCGCAACGACCGCGACGCGGTTGCGCAGGATCTCGACAAGATGCTCACCCTATTCCCGAAGCTCGGTCAGCGCCTGTCGCAGCGCGCGGGCTCGCTCTCCGGCGGCGAGCAGCAGATGGTCGCGATGGCGCGCGCGCTGATGAGCCGTCCGAGGATGATCGTGATGGACGAGCCGACCATGGGCCTGTCGCCGCTCTATGTCGACCGCGTGCTGGAGCTGATCCGGACCATCAATCAGGAGGGCGTCTCGGTGTTCATGGTCGAGCAGAACGCCAGCCTCGCGCTGGAGATCGCACACGAAGCCTATGTGCTCCAGACCGGCAAGATCGTGCTGTCAGGCCCGGCACGCGCGCTGAAGGACGATCCTCGAATCCGCGACGCCTATCTCGGTGGCTCCGAGGCCGCCTGACGCTCAGGCCGACACGGCGCTCGCTGCCTGCTCCGCGGGCAGATCATCGCCATTGGGATCGCCGGGTGCCGTGGCCCAGGCCAGCTCGACCAGCGTCACGATCCGGCGTCCGCCGCCGTCGAGCTGGACCACGATCAGGCCCTGCTCCTCCATGTAGCCGAGCAGGCGCTGCGCCCGGCGCAGCGAATGCGAGCCATAGGCGCGCGCGATCGCGGCGTCGCCGGGACATGGCCAGCCTTCCTTCGCGGCGCGCGCGATCATCATGAACACGCCCTGCATGTCGTCGGGCAAGATGGATGCGCGCAGCGACACGTCCTGCCAGGCGTCGTCTTCGGCCAGATCAGTGCCGAGGCCGGCGCGCGCATGCGTCAGCATGCGGCGGAATTCGTTGAGATCGGGCACGGCGGAGCCGAGGCCCTCGATGCGGCAGCGGACCACGAACTCCTGATAGAGCACGCCGATGGCGCGGAAGCCGGCATCGGGCTCGGCCAGCACGGCACGCAGCGTACGAGCCACGCGCTCGCGCCGTTCCGCGAGCTCCTCGGCGCTGACGGGCACCTCGACCAATTCGGGCCGGATCTCCGGCGTAGCGGCGGCCTTCGCGGCGCGGAGCTGTTCGAGCAAATCCGGTGCCGGCCGGCGCTGCGGCCGGCTGGCATCGGGCGGCGGCGCGGCCAGGATCACGGCGCGCATATCTTCAAGCGAGGATGCCGGCAGCGGCATCAGCCGCGGCGTGGAATTGCGTGGGCTGGTGTCGGTCGGCCCGATCTGCAAACGCAGGGGGCGGCGCGACAGCGCAGGTCCCAGCGCCATGAACTGCCCACGCTCGAGATCGCGGAAGGATTCGGCCTGCCGCCGCTCCATGCCGAGCAGATCGGCGGCACGCGCCATGTCGATGTCGAGGAAGGTGCGGCCCATCAGAAAATTCGAGGCTTCCGCCGCCACGTTCTTGGCGAGCTTCGCCAGTCGCTGGGTCGCGATGATGCCGGCCAGCCCGCGCTTGCGGCCGCGGCACATCAGATTGGTCATGGCGCCGAGCGAGAGTTTGCGCGCTTCGTCCGAGACTTCGCCGGCCACCGCCGGCGCGAACAGCTGCGCCTCGTCGACGACCACCAACATTGGATACCAATGGTCGCGGTCGACGTCGAACATCCCGCCCAGAAACGCCGCCGCGCGCCGCATCTGGTTCTCGGCGTCGAGACCTTCGAGATTGAGCACGGTGGAGACGCGATGCAGCCGGGCGCGCTCGCCGGCGACCTGAAGGCCGCGCTCGGTGTGATCCTCGGCCTCGATCACGAGATGGCCGAAACGCTCGGCCAGCGTGACGAAATCACCTTCGGGGTCGATGATAGCCTGCTGCACCCACGGCGCGCTCTGTTCCAGCAGCCGCCGCAGCAGATGCGACTTGCCGGAGCCCGAATTGCCCTGAACCAGGAGACGGGTCGCCAAGAGTTCCTCGAGGTCCATGGCGGCCGCGGCGCCTGCCGTGGTCTGCCCCATCTCGATTGCAACCGTCATGCCCGACTCAAGTCCCCGTCATTCGCGGACAGGGGCTTATCAATCCCGCCGCGGCGCGTCGAGCGGCACGGCGCTGATCAAGCCGCGTTGCCCACGGCGGCGTTCAGGCGTGATTCGACAACCGTAAAAGTGCGGGCCGATAGGGGGCTTGCGGATCGTCGTCCTCGTTCTCCGGGATGACGCAGGAGCCGAATTCCTGCCTGATCCGCTCCATCTCGGCGATGCGCTCATGCAATCGCTGCAAATGCTCCGGCGATGTCGCCCGCCAGAACCGGAACGTGTCGGCCGTCAGCGGCACGAAGGCCGTGCCGAACAGGGTCGGCTCGGGAACGACCGTGCGTCCAAGCAGCAGGAAGCGGTCGGCGCCGGAAACGATCAGGGTCGCATAGCCCCGGTTTCCGATCCGCTTGATGCCATTCAGCGACCATTCGGCGAGCTTGCCGAAATAAGGCTCCTCGCGCCAGCGATCGGGGCAATGGTCGTCGACCGTGACGTTCACGGCATCCTGGCTGAAATGGACGATAATGCCCGACTTCGCCGGGAACCAGTCATCGTCGAGATGCCCCTGCAGCCAGGCGCAGACGAAGGAGCGGCACATCTGGGGACGGCGGTCGTAGATGGTGCAACCGGTGCCCGTCTGCCAGTGCTTGCAGAGATGGTTCACCGGCTTGTCGACGGCGGCCACCTCGAGAATGTCGCAGCAGGCGTTGCACGATCCGCATTGCCGGGCGAACGGCGCCGTCTTCGGCTGGCCGGCTGCCTTGAAGCCCTGGCCGTCGCGAACCAGCAGCTTCTGCTTCTCCAGCGTGTTCAAGGCGCGCTCGACCTTGAGACGGGACAATCCGGTCGCGTCGATGACACTCTTCATGGTTGTCGCGCCGGCCTCCACCGCGCGAGCGACCTGCAACGTCGACTGATCCATCTTCGATGACTTGTTCTTTCGCCCGTCAATCCGGCTATCGCGGGCAGGCTTGGAACCTGCTGCCCGCAGCCGGCATCTGGAGTCTCTGCCGAGGCATCTCGGCGGCCTCTGTTACGTAAGGCCAGACCTCGCATGGATGCAACGTTTTCGCAAATCGGCGATCACGGAATGGGCGGATTCGGGTCGATTCCGGGCTTTGACGACCGGATTCGATGATGAAGATCAAACCAAGCCTGGGCAGGGGCTGCTAGCTCAGGCGCATGAGCTTCCTGACCTTCTTCACGGCGACCTATTTCCTGCTGGCCGTGCCCGGGCCGACCAACACTTTGCTCGCGACATCGGGCGCGGGGATCGGCATTGTGCGCTCGCTTCATCTGCTTGTGGCGGAGCTCGCCGGCTATCTGCTGGCGATCGCGCTGTTGCGGCTGGCGCTCGGGCCCATCGTCATGGATATCCCGCTCGCGGCCGTCCTGCTCCGCGTCGCGGTGACCATCTACATCCTGTGCCTTGCCGTCATGCTCTGGCGAGTCAACACGCGCGAGCTGCGCGACGGTGCACCGGTGACGTTCGGCCAGGTGCTGCTCACAACCCTGTTGAACCCGAAAGCGCTCGTCTTCGCCTTCCTGCTCCTGCCACTTGGAGCAGGGCCGCTTGAACTGTTGCCCTGGTTGGGTGCGATTGCGCTTCAGATTGTCACCGCTGGCGCCGCGTGGGTCGCTCTGGGCGCAACGCTCGGGCGCGGCGCGCGCCGTCTCGGGCATCCCGACCTGGTCACGCGCACCGGCGCGGTCACGCTTGTCGCGGTGACCGGCCTGATCTGGCTTCAATCATTCCTGAGCGCGTGAGCGCCGACGTCGCTGGATGCGGCGCGCTTATTGCGCGCCGGATCCGCCCTGCACGATCTTCTCGTTCAGCTTCAGATCGACGGTCTCGACCGTGCGGTCGATCTCGGCGTTGGGTACGCCGAGCTGATGCGAGATCAGCTTCACCAAGAGGTCGACGCGCTCGATGAAGGGCGCGCCGCTCGCGACCGCGCGCGCCGCCGATGACGGCTTGAGCAGGCTCTCGGCGGCCTTGGCGTATTTCGCGAACGGCACCTGGTCCTGCGGATCGGCGCCGAGCTTGCGGGCGATGGCGTCGACGTGGTCGTAGATCGTCTGCGAGCGGCTGAGGTCACCGTGCACGGCGTCGCGGATCGACTGCGGATCGTGCGGCGTGATGCAGCGGTAATTGCCGGTGAGCAGCATCGACCATTTCGCCAGCGGCACGAACAGGGAATCGAACACTTTCAGCTTCACCGGCACGTCGTGGCCGTCGAGCGTCACCGCGTCGATGTCGGCCTCAAGCTCGCGCAGCACCTTGTTGTGCTTCTCGTCGGCGACCACCGACGCCTTGAAGTTGGTGGGCAGGCCGACATGCAGCACGTTGGCGGCTTCTTCCGGCGGACGGAAAGCCTGCGGGTCGGGCGAGCACAGCGTCACCAGCCCCGGCTCGAACCGCTCCCACACCTGTGCATTGGTATAAGCCTCTTCCAGATCCATGTCGGCGAGCGCCGGGATCCGCTTCAGATAGGGCAGCGGCGGCATGTTCATGATCGACAGGCACGGCAGCTTCGCCGCGGCGATCTTGACCATGAGAACGCGCACAGTGTGGTTGGTGTATTGCGGCTCCTGCATCGCAAGGCCGACCATGTCGTAGCGGGAGAGGTCGACATTGGCGGGGGTCACGGCGTCGAGCTTGCCGGGCAGGTTGCGCGAGAAGATCGCCCGGTGCACCGCTTCGTCACGCAGCTTGATGCGCACCTCGGTACCTTCGCGATTGATCAGCTCCGCGGTCTTGGCGCGGCAGACCAGGGTCACATTGTGCCCCGCCATCAGCAGCTTCGTGCCCAGCAGCGAGCCGTAAGAAGCCCCGAGAATCAATATGTTGCGCGCCATATTCCGTCCCTTTGACAATGTGTGTGATTTTTGAGCCCCGGCCGTCATCCGCGGGCGAGTTGCCGGCATGTAAAGCGAAGTGTGCGGGGATGGCAACTGGGATAATGCATACAAGGCGGCGCCGAATTCCGGCGGCCGGGACGGAGTGAGAGCATCCCTCCGGCAATCCTTCCACCCGCCGGCAAGGACCCCGGCTTGCGCGGCGCTCATCCGCGACGGGACCTCATTTGTCGCCCAACGGGCCTCGCTGTCCCGCCACGTGTGGCGGTCCATCGGTTCGCTCGTATGCGACTTTACCGAATTCGATCCGTCGGATGTTTCGCTCATCCCGGCTCGCTGTGAGGCGCGATCGGAGTAGTCACCCTTCGCGCCGATGATCGGCACGTCGGTCTCGCTGTCATCTCATCGTCACATCGCAATCGGCGTCGATGAAGCGGCAATCCGCCGCATCTCTCACCATATCGTGCTTTCACAATGCCGGCCTACGCAGGCATGTATTTTACGTCGGCGAAGCGACGTCATTTCGGTTCGCCGATCGCAACAAGAAACGACAAGGCCCGCATCGCAAGTCTGATCGCAAGGCTGGTGGAGTGCGCGGCAAACAACTGTGTTCAGCGATGGAGCTGGGACGTGACGATTGAGTTGGGGCGGCCTCGACCTCGTGCCGCAGCGGGCTGGTGGGGAATGGCGGCGAAAGACGTCGATGCGGCGGGCAGCATCGACAGGCGCAAGCGCGATGGACGCGATCAGGGGCGGCAGCGATCGCACGCGAAGCCGGCAGGTCTGGGCGCAAGTCCGGGCACCCGTTGACGGCGCCGCTCGGGGGCTGACATGGAAGGTGATCATTGGCCGCACGGCTCGTGCGACGGCGCCGGGCAAAGCCTGTCGCGCTTGCGGGATCGCGCGTCCCAATTTTTCCAAAGCCTGTCCGTCGCGGAGCTTGGGCGTGAGACGCACCGGCATCTGTGGATTTCGGACTGGTTGAAGGTCGCGGACGACTACCGGACCTTGGCCGAATCCGCGCACCAAAACCGATCCGCCTGGGTTTCGCGGGAAGCGTGGCTGTGTTCGCTGACGGCCCTCGAAGTCGTCAGACGCTTGTCTTGTCCGGAAGATGTCGAAAGTGCCGGCCTCGCAGACGAGGTCGGCATCAGCCTGCGAGGTTTCGAGGCGGAGGCCGGACTGGCGATCGAGCGGGTCAAGATTGATTGCTTCGACCAAGGGGCGCTGGCCGGCTTCTTTCTGCCGGCGCTCCGTCGTGGGACTTCCGCGCCGACGGTCATCTGCCTCAGTGACGAGGACATCACCCTGGGCTCGATGATGAGCAGGCTGTTGCCGGCCTCACTCTGCGGGACCATGTCGCTCCTGTTCGTCGATGCCGGCAATTCAACCGTGCATCGCTCCTTCAAGCCGGAGCACAGGCTTCAGTGCTGGTTGGACTATCTGGAGGCTCGCCCCGATGTCGATGCGCGGCGGATCGCAATCTATGGCGAAGGGGAGGGGGCCTCTCATGCGTCCCGCCTTGCCCTCTCGGATCGCAGAATAGCGGCCGCCGTGTGCGATGGCGGACTTTTGACGCCGGTGATGCGTCGAGCATCGCTTCGCTGGATGACCGGTTTCGGGCAGGCGGTCCCTGACGGGGCCCCGACGGGTTCGCTGCCGCCGTCGCGTCGACTCCCGTGTCCGCTACTCATGGTCGTCGGGAGCCGCTCCATGATATGGGAGCAGGATGCCCTCGATCTGCAAGCCGGCTATCGGCAGACCGGAGCCGATTGCTCGGTCGTGGTGCCCAACAATGTCCGGCACCCGCTCGGCGAGGTCGAGAATTTCATTGCTGTCGACGACTTCGTCTTCGAATGGCTCGGCAGCAAGCTCGGAACGGCCCGTCAGCTTGATCCCGTGACCTACCTCTAGCCCCAGGGGACATCGTATTTGAGAGCGGTTTTTGCAGCCATGCTTCGAGGCGGTTGTCTCGAAGCCGCAGCGTGCGTCACGACACGTCGATAGCCAGCAATCGTGCCGCCAGCCGGGCGTTCCTGCCGATCGTTGCGAGCGCGGCATTCAGTTCAGCCAGGGTCTTCTCGTCGAGCTCGTTGAAGATGGTCGAATTCAAGGCGAGCTTTCTCTTGGACAGTTTTTCGATTTCCGTCGTGGCCTTCTCCGTCAGCGACATCAGAACGAAGCGGGCATCGTCCGGCGCCGGCCGCCGCGACAGGAAGCCGCCCTTTTCGAGGCTCTTGGTCTGGTTGGTCACGAAGGCCGGGTGGACCCGCAACTTGTTCGCGATGTCGATGCCGGCGACGCCGCGCCCGTCGTCCAGTTCGGTGATCGCCATCAAGATCAGCCACTGCGGCTCGGTAATGCCCAGCAGTCCGGCCCAGCAGGTATGGATGTCCTCCAGCTGGGAGTGAATTTCGACGACGTTCCAGATGAAGTCCGTAATCGCCCTGTCGAGTTTCTTCTCGATCATGTGGCTGCCCCCCGTTTCCCTCAGTTCACTCTTTTAATGGGATATTGGGGAATCGTCTCGCATATCGCGCATAGACAATTGTGGCGGACACCGCGCGGCGGAAACGGTTTGGGCGGTTTAGTACTTGCAAAAAGCAATTAATTAAATTACGTCTCGCAGCACTCAATCTTTGCTGCTCTTGACCCTGTCGATGGACAGCGATGTGAGACCTCCAAGAAAGCCCTCGGGATGCCCCCTGAGGGCTTTTTCGTTTTGGATTAAAGAGTTAGGTGCCGTTCCGACCGCCTCTGTTGCCATCGGGCAACATCTCTGACGGAAGTTACGATTCACTAAATCAATAAATTGAGGCCGTTGTTTTTATAAACTATACGTGAGGCTACGACGGAGGGGGGGCACCTCACTGTCGTTTCAGTCCGGACCTTCAGTGCGGACCTGAATTGAACGGAAATTAAGTGGGTCAAGCGGCGTCCTCCGAGGAGCCGAGCCCCCTGAACCGACCTGGAGGTTTACTAATGAAGTTGACGAAGACGCTTTTTCTCGGCTCGGCTGCCGGCCTGATGGCCGTCTCCGGGGCGTTCGCAGCCGATCTCCCCGTGAAGGCCAAGGCCGTCGAATACGTGAAGATCTGCTCGCTGTACGGCGCCGGCTTCTACTACATCCCGGGCACCGACACCTGCATCAAGCTGGGTGGTTATCTGCGCGCTGAAGTCGCGTTCAACACCAACAGCAACTACGGCATTTCGAACGGCTCTCCGGCCGGTGCGCACAACCGCCTCAGCAACTACTACCAGATGCGCGCTCGTCAGGATCTCAACATCGACACGCGCACCGCGACCGAATACGGCGTCGTCCGTACCTTCTTCGACGGCGTGTTCACCTGGACCACCGGTGGCTATCAGGGCTCCGGCTCCGCGACGGGCGGCACGGTCTATACCGGCAACCTCGGCCTCAACACCTCCGGCGCGACGCCGGCGCTCGTTGGTTCGTCGATCAACGGCACCGACGGCAACACCTCGGGCGGTTCGCTCGGCGTGTACTACGCCTTCATCCAGTTCGCCGGCTTCACCATGGGTAAGGCCGTGTCGCAGTTCGACGCGCCCTGGACCAACTATCCCGGCAACAACATCGACAGCCTCGTCGGCGGTTCGGGCACGGTCACTGGCGTCAACCAGTTCACCTACACCGCTGACTTCGGTCAGGGCGTGACGGCTTCGTTCTCGGCTGAAGACGCGACGGCCTACTACCAGGCCGGCAACGTGAACCTGACCGGCGCGACCGTCGGCAGCATGGTCGGCGGTACGTACGGCACCAACGCCATCGGCGGCTCGCGTTCGCCGAACCTCGTCGGTATGGTCCGTGTCGACCAGGCCTGGGGCATGTTCCAGGCGTCGGTTGCTGCGCATGACAACCACGTTGCCTACTACGGCGCGAATGAGGCCACCGGTCACCCCGACGACAAGTGGGGTTGGGCGGTTCAGCTCGCTCTGTCGATCAAGAACATCCCGACCGGTGCGGGTGACGTGATCAACATTTCGGGCGTCTACACCGACGGTGCGACCCGCTACAACTTCCAGAACCTGGCGGGCAGCAGCTACTCGATGTTCGGCAGCTCGGGCGTTGCCTATCAGAGCGTCGGCTTCGCCTATGCTCCGGACACCGTGTTCGTCACGGGCGGCCAGCAGGAAACCGTCAAGACCTGGGGCTTCCGCGGTGCTTACACCCACAACTGGGATCCCTACTGGAACACCGCCCTGTACGGTGCCTACGCTCAGGCGCAGTACGGCTCGGTCGCCAAGACCGCTCTCTGCGGCGCTGGCGGTGCAGGCGGCGTGTTCGGCGGTCTCGCCGGTGTCACGGGTTGTAACCCTGACTTCGCCGTCGGCCAGATCGGTATCATCACCCGCTGGACCCCGGTCAAGAACCTGACGTTCTCGGGCGACCTGAACTGGACCCGTCTCGACCAGAAGTACTCGGGCACGGTCGGTTACGCCGGTGCCGGCACGACGGCCAAGCCGGCCGCCCTGTACGAGCTGAAGGATCAGGACAGCGTCACCCTGCTGCTCCGCGCCCAGCGCAACTGGTAAGATCTTTCGAACCACGTGATGAACACCCGGCGGGAAACCGCCGGGTGTTTTTTTGTGCGCCCATCCCGCGTGATGCCTGACGCCCGCGTTGCCCGGATCGAGCCAACGGGTCGCGCGAATGCCCTGCCCGATGGTGTAGGGACCGCTCGCCCGGTACCGCGCGCCGGTCCCGGATTACGCTGGAGCTCCATCCGGGCTACGGCACCGAGCCTGTTTCGCTGCTCTGAGAATCGCGGTGCAAATATTTCGATCTACCGAAATTCGGTTTCGGCGACAGAGGTGATTGCAGGACGCTCAATCATTGCGAGGGGCTCGCGACAAAATTGCGAAGCAATTTTGCGCTGGCGATGAAGCAATCCAGAATCCTTCCGTGGAAAGACTCTGGATTGCTTCGCTGCGCTCGCAATGACGGCGTGGAGAGAGCGGGCGTCATAACTCCGCTCGCGTGCCCCGGACGTAGCGCAGCGTCTCCCCGGCGATGCGAAGCATCTGCGCAGCAACGCTATCAGCGTTTCTGCTTGTCCGGGACACGAGAGAACTGCATGCGTCGTTCAGAGACAGGCGCTGCGTGTCCGCGGGCTGTGCTGCAACCACTCGCGCGGAAATTGCGTACGTCTCAGCCCTGGCTTGCCATCCGCGCGCGGTCGAGATGTTCCTCGATCTTGGGGCGGTCGCGGGTGCGCTCGAAACTGGTGCACAGCAGTTCGGTCTCATCGAGCGAGACCGGAGCGCGATACAGGCGGCACATGAATTCGGCGCTCGCGCGACCTTTGGAGGTGCCCGGGCCGCGTTCGGCGAGAAACATGCAGTCCCGGCAGACGCTGGCATCGAGCCGCTGATGGGCCGCGTCGAGGTGATTGAGAACTTCGCGGAGCGAGTCGCGCAGCCTGACGCATTCGTCGTTTCCAAGCGAGGTGACCGCATTGACCACGTGATTGATCGGGTCGTGCTGGTTCAGGCATTTCTCGCCCTGGGCGGTGACGTGCAGGACGACAGAACGCTTGTCCTCTTGCGACGGCTTGCGCACCAGAAAGGATTTACTCTCCAGCGTCTTCACGATCTGCGATGCAGTTGCTCTGGTGGCGCCGATGAAGCCGGCCAGCGCGGATGGCGTGCGCGAAAACCTGTTGGCGCGGCCGAGAAAGCGCAGCGCCATCCATTCGCGATCGCGCAATCCATGCTGATTGCCTTCGAAATACCAAGCCCTCGCCGCCTGAACCAGCAGCTCGACGGCTTCCCGTGCCAATGGCATGAATCTACCTCGTCCCCGGAACTTCGTCTGCGGCGCCCCGAAGCCGCTTTGCACCCTGGCCCGCGAAACCTTCGAAAGACATCGAGCGGTTGCAGCTGTCCGGCGAACACGTCGTATCGAGCTCTCGTTCGTAGGAACGAATTATAGCGCGCCCGACCCGGACCGATGCGCGTCGCGTGCTTCGGAGTGACGAACTGCGTCGTTGGCATCCCAACAGCGTCGTCGCACGGGAGCCCGAGTTGCCGTCGCCAGCCGACGATGGATCGGAATAGTTCAACCGAAGCCCCTGAGTTCAAGTCACACGCAGACGTTTCTTATATTCCGTTGAAACGATGAATGAGCTTCTCAACAAAATCAAGTAGAGACGCTCGCGCAGCCAGATGTCGTTGCAGGCGAATGACGTTCAAGACAATCTCGCTCATCGGGACACATGATAGTGAACGCAATACGCTGCCCGGCAAGCAACATGCACTCAATTCTGCGACGCCATGATTGCACGGCATCCTGCTGACCGTGATCGACGCAAATTGATCGAAGCTTGTGCATGACGACGATGAGTTCGGCACGTCATCCACAACTTGTGGGTGGAGCCGGAGAATCGTCAAGGGAACTCGGAGGAACTACACGCGTCGGTTGTTGACCGTTATGCTCGCAGAATCGCCGGTGCGGTCGCTTCCGGCGCGGTCGTCCGCTGCTCTCAGCCGAGTAGTGGCGGCGCTCAGGACGGAAAACGGGCGACGGCCGTGCGGCGCATGCGCCGGCGGCGTGGTGGCATGCGTAATCTCCTGTCGAAAACAACGGGCAGGAGCAGGATAGCGGCGCATGTTGCCGGCGGTCGCGGCCTCTCGCGCTGCTACTCGCCCTTGAGCATGTCCCGCAGCTCGCGGAACGGATCGGCACTCGGGGGAGCCGAAGCGTCTTGCCGCATCGCACCGTAGATTCTCGGAACCATGTCGACCGCCTGGTCGAGGCCCGAATCACGTCCCGACTGATAGCCACCCATCAGGCGAAGGTCGCGCGTGTCCTCGTATTTGGCGATCAAGGCACGTAGCTTGCTGACCAATTCGCGCTCTTCGGGATCCCAGACGTTGTGGGCGAGGCGCGAGACCGAAGCCAGCACATCGACGGCTGGATAGCGCGCCTGGTCGGCAATGTGCCTGGAGAGCACGATGTGCCCATCGAGCGTGCTGCGGATGGTGTCGGCGATCGGCTCGTTGTGGTCGTCGCCGTCGACCAGCACCGAGAAGATCCCGGTGATGGTGCCGGAACCTTCCTCGCCGGGTCCGGCGCGCTCCAGGAGGCGCGGCAGATCGGTGAAGACCGTCGGCGCGTAGCCGCGCGCGACCGCAGGCTCGCCGGCGGCAAGCGCGACCTCGCGGGCGGCGTGGGCGAAACGCGTGATCGAATCGACCATGAGCAGCACCGATTCGCCCCGGTCACGGAAATATTCCGCGACCGCCATGGCCGTCTTCGGCGCCAGCCGCCGCATCATCGGGCTTTCGTCGCCGGTCGAGACGATGGTGACGGCGCGCTGGCGATCATTGCCCAGCACGTCCTCGATGAACTCGCGCACCTCGCGGCCGCGCTCGCCGACCAGGGCCAGCACGACGGTGTCGAAACCCTGGCTGCGGGCGAGCATCGCAAGCAGCGTCGATTTGCCGACGCCGGAGCCGGCAAAGATGCCGACGCGCTGGCCGGCGCAGATCGGCGCGAACAAATCGATGACGCGTACGCCGGTGCGCAGCGGCTTGTGCACGCGTGCGCGCTTCATGGCCGAGGGCGCCTCAGCCTCGGCCGAGACCGCCTGTGGGCCCGGCGTGAGGGGCCCCAATCCGTCCAGCGGCGCGCCGAGGGCATTGATGACGCGACCCTTCCAGCTCGGATCGGGCGCGAACGACAAGGGCGGCATCCGGTAGGCGACCGAGCCGAGGCCGCCGGCGAACTGCCGGTCGAACGGCTTGGCGATGATGCCCTCGCTGTCGATTCGCACCACCTCGCCGATCTGCGGCCTGCCGCCCGAATTGACGCCGATGAGCTCGCCGAGCCTGACGAAGCGCGACAGGCCGGAGACACGGAAATGCGTCGGCGCGATCTCGGAGATCGCGCCGCTGACGCTTGCCAGGGGAGTGCTCTGCTGAAGCTCCAGCAGCGCCCACTCGAGTTGCCGAAGAGCGTTCAAGGAAACCGTCCAACCTCAATCTGAAGCATGATCCGGAAAAGTGTGCAGCGGTTTTCCGAAAAGTTCATGCTTGAACAACAAACAAAAGCGCGCGGGGCGCGGTCTACTTGCCGGGTTCGCCCAGCGTCCGGATGGCGTTCTGCAGCGAGCTCTCGGTGCCCTCGATCATCGAATTGGTGCCGTCGAAGGCGCGTGAGGCCGCGATCAGCTTGGTCAATTCCATCATCGGATTGGCGCCGGAGCCCTCGACATAGCCCTGCTTGAAGCCGTCGCGGGAGAAATCGGCGATGGCGCTCGCAGGCCGGTCCGGTGTCACGCCGGAATTGCCGTAGCGCTCGAGATTGGCGTCAGCGGGGATGTTGAACAGGCCGATGGTGCCGATCTCGTTGTTGTCCTGGGTGATCGCGCCGCTGCGCGAGATCGAGACCGGTCCGCCGTTCGGGTCCAGCGTGATCTGCGCGCCGCCGGAATCGACGACGGGAAAGCCGCTCACGGTCTGAAGATCGCCGTTGGCGGCGATCTGGAGCCGGCCGTCGCGGGTGTAAACCGTGCCGTTGGGACCTGCGAAGGCGATCCAGCCCTGGCCAACCACGGCGACGTCGAGCGGATTGCCGCTCTCGGTGATGTTGCCTTGCTCGCGCGAGATGATGTTGTCGCCGGGCGAGGAGAAGGCGACCGGGTTTGCGCCGGCCTTGGACAGCACGGTTTCGAACTTCACCACGTCGGTGCGGAATGCCGCCGTGTTGACGTTGGCGACGTTGTTGGCGATCGTCTGGAGGCGCTTTTCGAGAGCGACCTGGGCCGACAATCCCACATAGAGGGCCGATTGCATGATCTACTTTCCGAGCCGGAGGGACTGAAGTTTCGAGAGCATGTCGATATCCATGCTGGCAGAGCTGGCGCCGCCGATCAGGACCAGCGCGGGATTGGTCGAGCTGTTGCTCTGGGCCTGGGTCGCATCCCACATCGCCGCGAAGCGCTGCACGAATTTGGTGACCTTGGCCGGGTCCTGGAAATCGGTGAGCTTGACCCTGTTCGTGATCATCTTGGCCTGGGCGTCGATGTCGGCTGCGCTGATCGTCGAGGGCAGGCCCAGCGCGGTCTGAACCACCTGCGTCAGCGCCTTGTCCGCCAGCACCTGGTAGGCGGTCGTGATCGTAGACGCCTTGCGGGTGAAATAGAGCGCCAGCCGCAGGCCCTCGTTCTGGTCACCGGCTTTCTGCTCGATCGTCTGCGTGACATAATGGGTCGCCGTCCCGGTCGTGGCCTGGGTGGTCTTCGTCGCGTTGCTGCCGAGGGCGGCGAAGTTGAAGGCGGTGGCGAATTCCCGGTAGCGGGTGTCGGTCAGCTTGTTGGCGAAGGTGTTCTTGTTGCCGACACCCTCGGTCAGCACCTTGCGCATGAACGCCTTGGCGTAGGTCATGTCGCTGAGGCCAAAGGCCTTCATCGCGTAGGAATAGAGACGATAGTCCTTGAGGAAGTCGTCGATCGTCTTCACGTTGCCGATATGGCTCAGGAAATAGTCGGTCTCGCGGCTGACATCCGGTTGTGTCGCGACCTGCGTCAGCGACTTGCCCATGTCCTTGGTCAGTCTGGTGTAGTCCGCGATGGTGGATAGCATGACACGCGCCCCTCTGGCCGCTGTTGCGACGCCGCCCCAAGCTGCCGCCGGTTGCTTGCGCGGGGCTGGCGAGGCGGGAAGCCAGCTTCGCGCAAGGCTCGCCGACTAGATATTCCCAGTGGGATTGGCGATGGAGCGGCGCGTTGGGCAGTTTCGTGGGGATTTTCATCACGGTAGCGGCGCTGCTCGGCGGATTTGCCGCCATGGGCGGGCATCTGGCCGTGCTCATGCAGCCATGGGAGTTCGTCATCATCATGGGGACCGCGGTCGGCACCTTCATCGTCGCCAATCCGTGGAAGACGGTGGTGGATACCGGCGTTGCCTGCATGCAGGCCATCACCGGCGCGGTGCCCGGCCAACGCTACTACCTTGATCTGCTCGGCGCGCTCCACGCCCTGATGCGCGAGCTCAGGGGCAAGGGCCGCAACGAGGTCGAGGCCCATATCGACGATCCCGCGTCCTCCGAGATCTTCAAGGCGTTTCCGAGCGTGCTCGGAGATCCCTCGCTGCTCCAGTTCATCTGCGACTACGTCCGCCTCATCATCATGGGCAACGCGCGCACGCACGAGATCGAGGCGCTGATGGACGAGGAGATCCACACCATCGTGAAGAGCAAGCTGGCGCCCTATCATGCGCTGGTGACGGTGTCCGAGGCGCTGCCGGCGCTGGGCATCGTCGCCGCCGTGCTCGGCGTCATCAAGGCCATGGGCGCGCTCGACCAGTCGCCGAAGCTGCTGGGCGGCTTCATCGGCGCGGCCCTGGTCGGCACCTTCGCCGGCATCTTCCTGTCCTACGGCGTCCTTTCGCCCTTCGCGATCAAGATCAAGATGACGCGCGAGAAGAAGTGCCGGCCCTACATCATCGTCAAGCAGACGCTGCTGGCGTTCATGAACGGCGCCATGCCGCAGATCGCCGTCGAGCATGGCCGCAAGATGATCGCGAGCACCGAGCGGCCGTCGATCGACGTCGTCGAGAACGAGACCATCGCAGGTCCCAAGGCCGTCGTCACCGAGCCCGAACCCAAGGCCGCCCGCGCATGATGATGGAAGACGTCGAGGTCGATCAGCGCAAGCAGCTGCCGAACTACCTGCTGGACGCGGCCGGCATATCGATCGAACGTATGCCGATGCTCAATGTGATCTTCGATCGCATGGCGGCATCGTGTACCGACAGCCTGCAGCCGATGGCGGGAACGCCCTGCTATTTCTCGGTCAACGGCATCACCAACGATCCTCTCGGCGACATTATCAAGGACTACGAGGGCAACGCGGTCGCGGCGGTGCTCTATGCCGAGCAGTGGGACTCGCGCGTCATCATCATGCTGGACCGCGACTTCGTGTTTACGATGGTCGAGGCGATGTTCGGATCCGACGGCGCGGAACCGCCGCTCGATGTCGAACGCACTTTCTCGAACATCGAGATCCGCCTGGTCCAGGCGCTGTTCGAGCGGTTCGCCAAGGCGCTGCAGAGCGCCTTCGCCGGCACGTCGAACGTCACCTTCCGCGTCGAGCGGGTCGAGACGGCGATGGCCTCGCTGGCGATCGGGCGCGCCAGCAACATGTCGATCTGTGCGAACATGATGGTGCAGGCACTCTACCGCGGCGGCCAGATGTTCCTGATCATTCCGCACTCCGCGCTCAACCCGCTCAGGCAGAAGCTCGCTCACGTCGTCGTCAGCGACGGCCGCGCGACCGATCCGCGCTGGCGCGAGCAGATGGAGAGCGAGGTTCACCGCACCGAAGTGACGCTGAGCGCGGTGCTCGACGAGAAGATGATTTCGCTCGAGGACGTCGTGAAATTCAAGGTGGGGCAGGTGCTCGAGCTGGAGGCAACGCCGCGCACGCTGGCGCGCCTCGAGAGCAACAATCAGGTGCTGTTCTGGTGTCAGATCGGCCAGCTCGATGGCTATTACGCCATGCAGGTGGCCGATCCCGTGGATCAGAAACGGGAGTTCGTCGATGATATCCTATCTCGTTGATGCCGTGCTGCTGATCGCGCTCGCCTTCACCAGCATGCGGGTGACCCGGATGCACCGCGAGCTGGCGCGGCTGCGCAGCTACCAGGGCGAATTCTCCACCATCGTCCACGAGACCGCGGGCGCCTTCGACACTGTCATCACCGCGGCGCATGATTCCACCGCCAATCTCGGGCGCCTCGCCAACGTGCTGACCACCAAGATCGATCAGGCCCATGAGGCGATCGCGGCGCTCGATGCGAGGAGCGGGCTCGCGCCGGCCGCGAGCGCAGGCGGCGCTGAGGTGAACAAGCACTGAAGCGAGAGCCGGCAGAACCAATACGAGCGGAACGCCAAGGCGCTCCGGGAGCGGAAATACCAAGAGGCGATACCAGATGGCGCAATCCTTCGACTATGAGTCTGCCACGCGAGCACCGGCCGCCGACGAGGGCCATACCGAAGCGTCTCCGTTGGAGCGGCTGGCGGAGATCGCCGCGCGCACGGCGGAGGAGAGCGGCAAGTTCGCCAATGTCGATGCCATCCTGCGCATTCCGGTCACCATGCAGGTGGTGCTGGGATCGGCGACCATTCCGGTGGCGAACCTGATGAAGCTCGGGCGCGGCGCAGTGGTTCCGCTCGACCACCGGGTCGGCGAGCCCGTCGACGTCGTCGTCAACGGCCGCATCGTCGCCCGCGGCGAGGTGGTCGTCGTCGAGGAGGACAATTCCCGCTTCGGCGTCTCGCTCACGGAGATCGTCGGGCCGCTAGGGCAGGGTGACAGCTGACCATGGCGGCACAGGTCGGCATCGCTCCCGTAAAACAGCGAGGCGTTGCCACGCTGGGCGGTACGGAAAAGGTCGCGGCGCTCCTACTGGCCATGGGCCGGCAGGCGGCCGCGAGCGTGCTTGCGCAATTCGAGCCGCAGGACATTCGCATCGTTACCAAGGCCGCGGCCGAGCTGCGGCCGATCACGGCGCAAGAACTCGAATCCATCGTCGAGGAGTTCGCCCAGCAATTCTCGATGGGCGCGAACATTCTCGGCACCCTCGGTGGCTTGGAGGCCGTGCTCGGCGACGTGCTTCCAGCCGACCAGGTGTCGGCGATCATGTCGGACCTGCTCGGCAATTCGAGCCGGTCGGTGTGGGACCGTGTCTCGTCGGTGTCCGAAAACTCGCTCGCGAGCTACCTGTCCAAGGAGCATCCGCAGACCGCGGCGCTGATCCTGTCCAAGGTCAAGCCGGCCTGCGCCGCCAAGGTCATGAGCCAGCTGCCCTCGAGCCTGCGCAACGAATTGATGCGGCGCGTGCTCAGCCTCAAGCCGATCGCCGACGACGCCATGAGGGTGCTCGAGAAGACGCTGCATGAGGATCTGACGCTGAACTTCGCCCGCAACCTCGGCGCCGACACCTACGCCCGCGTCGCCGACATCATCAACAAGATGGAGCGCGGACATATCGAGGACATGCTGAAGAGCCTGTCGGAGAAGCGGCCGAAATCGGCCGAAGTGCTGAAGGAGCTGCTGTTCACCTTCGACGACGTCATCAACCTGGCGCCGAAGGCGCGCACCATGATCTTCGACCAGGTGCCGACCGATCGTATCGTCGTCGCGTTGAAGGGCACCGACAAGCATTTCCGCGAACTGATCCTGTCCGCGGTCGCCTCGCGCGTCCGCCGCGTCGTCGAGCACGAGCTCGCCATCGGCGAGCCGTCGAACCAGCGCGACGTGCTGGAGGCGCGCCGCGTCATCACCGACCTGGCGCTCGACCTCGCGGAGAAGGGCGAAATCGAGCTCAACCCCGACCAGGAGGATGAGCTGGTCTTCCGCTGACCGCTGAACGGGCATGGCAGAATCATCCGATCAGGAGAGCAAGACAGAAGAGCCGACCGAGAAGAAAGTCCGTGATGCGCTCGAACAGGGCAAGATCCCGGTCTCTCGGGAGGCCTCTATTTTCGCCTCGATGGCCGCGCTGATGGTCATTCAGGCGTTCCTGATCGGCCAGGGCGTGCAGCAATTGACGCCGACGTTGAAGAACCTCCTGGACGATCCCGAAGGCTTCCCGCTCTCGACCGGCGCGGACGCGCAGAACCTGCTCACCGTGGTCGGCCTCGAGGCGCTGCGCTTCCTGGTGCCGCTGGTCGTCACCCTCGGCGCGTTCGGACTCGCCGCCTCGCTGCTGCAAAACGCGCCGCGCCTGGTGCTGGAGCGCATCAAGCCCGACCTGTCGCGAATCTCTCCGATCAGCGGCTGGAGCCGGCTGTTCGGAACGCAGGGACTGGTCGAGTTCGCCAAGTCGCTGTTCAAGCTGGCCGCGGTGACCTCCGTGGTCGCCTTCGTGCTGCGCGCGTCGGAGGCGAAGGCATTCGAGGCGATGTACACCGATCCGGTTGCGCTGCCGGAGATGATTCTCAACATCGCGATGCGGATCGTCTCGGCGATCTGCATCGCGACCATCGTCCTGGTGGCGATCGATCTCGCCTGGGCGCGCTTCCACTGGCGGCGCCAGCTGCGCATGACCAAGCAGGAGATCAAGGACGAGCACAAGCAGGCGGAAGGCGATCCGCTGATCAAGGCGCGCCTGCGTTCGCTGGCGCGCGACCGCTCGCGGCAGCGGATGATCGCGTCCGCATCGCGCGCGACGCTGGTGATCGCGAACCCGACGCACTTCGCGATCGCGTTGCGCTACAAGCGCGAGGAAAATCCGGCGCCGCTCGTGGTGGCCAAGGGCATGGACGTGATCGCGCTGAAGATCCGCGAGGTCGCCGAGCAGAACCGGATTCCCGTGATCGAGAACAAGGCACTGGCGCGCGCACTCTACGAGGCGGTCCAGGTCGATCAGGTGATCCCGGCGGAGTTTTTCCGCCCCGTAGCCGAGATCATCTACTTCCTGCAGTCGAAGCAGGCGCCGCGAACCGAGAAGGTTCAGTAGAATTCCGAGGACGACGTCCTGCCCAACAGCTTGACGAAAGCTTAACGCCCTAGGCTTGCCCCAACGGACAATAACGGGGCTGTCGTGGGACCGCTTTATCTCTTCGAACTCGCATCGTCGCAGGCGCGCTATCTCGAGCTCCGCCAGTCGACCATTGCCACCAACGTCGCCAACGCCAACACGCCCGGTTTCAAGGCGCGCGACGTCGAGCCCTTCAACAAGGTGCTCGACGGCATGCCGGTGAGGCTTGCCATGACGTCGCCGTCGCACATGCAGCTGGCCGCGGCCGAGACCGACACGCGGGCGACCGCGAAGAAGGACAGCTGGGAAGTGGTTCACTCCGGCAATTCGGTCAGCCTCGAGCAGGAAATGATCAAGGGCAGCGACGTCAGTCGCGATTACTCGATGAACTCGGCAGTCGTGCGGTCGTTTCACCGCATGCTGCTGTCGAGCGCGAAGAGCTGAGGTGAATTGAGATGCTGGACTCACTGCAAACGTCATTGACGGTCGCGAGCTCCGGGCTCGAAGCGCAGTCGACGCGTATGCGCATCGTCTCGGAGAATTTGGCGAACGCGACCTCGACGGGGCGTGCCGCCGGCGCCGATCCGTATCAGCGCAAGACCATCACCTTCGATGCCGCGATGGACCGCGCCTCGGGCGCGCAGCTGGCGAAGGTCAAGGAGATCGGGGTCGACACCACGCCGTACCGCGTGGAGTACGACCCGGGACATCCCGCTGCCGACAAGGCCGGCTACGTCAAGCTGCCGAACGTCAACATGATGATCGAGATGGCCGACATGCGGGAAGTCAACCGGTCCTATGAAGCCAATCTCCAGGTCGTGAAACAGGTGAGGTCGATGCTCGGCATGACCATCGACCTCTTGAGGAGCTGACAATGCTTGAGGCAATTTCATCCACTGCGATTTCCGCTGGGCAAGCGGCGAGCCGTGCGACCGAGGCGCAGGCCATCTCGCCGGCGGCTCCGACCGCCATTCAGTCCACCGACGATGTCGGCTTCGAATCGGTGATGAAGCAGGTGACGACCGACGCGATCGGGACGCTCAAGGCAGGCGAAGCGGCGTCGATCTCGGCGATGCAGGGCAAGGAATCGACGCGCAAGGTCGTGGAGGCGTTGATGTCGGCCGAGCAGGCGTTGCAGACGGCGGTCGCGGTTCGCGACAAGGTCGTGCAGGCGTACCAAGAAGTCGTCCGGATGTCGATTTGATCTGAAGGAATGAAGCTGTGAAATCGCTTGCCATTGCGGCCACGGGCATGAATGCCCAGCAGACCAACATCGAAGTCATCGCGAACAATATCGCCAACATCAATTCGACGTCGTACAAGCGTGCGCGCGCGGAGTTCACCGATCTGTTCTACCAGATGGACCGCATGCAGGGCGTCGCGAACGTCAACGGCTCCTCGCCGATCCCGGAAGGCGCCAATCTCGGTCTCGGCGTCAAGTCGGCGGCGATCCGCAAGCTGCACATCCAGGGCGCGCTGACGCAGACCGGTAACCCCTACGATATGGCGATCAACGGCCGCGGCTGGTTCCAGGTGCTCGGTCCGAACAACGAGGTGCAATACACCCGCGCGGGCTCGTTCAACACCAATGCCAACGGCCAGCTCGTCACCATCGACGGCTATCTGCTGGATCCCGCGATCACAATACCGCAGGGCACGGTCGAGGTCACGGTCAACCAGACCGGCCAGGTCTTCGCCAAGCTGGATACCGAGGTGAACCCGCGCCAGATCGGCCAGCTCAACCTCGCCAACTTCGCCAACGAGGCGGGCCTCGAGCCGCTGGGCAGCAATCTCTACAAGGAGACCACGGCGTCGGGCACGCCGGTCGTCGGCCTGCCGGGCGATTCCGGATACGGCAAGATCAACCAGAAATGGCTCGAAGCCTCCAACGTCGACCCGGTCAAGGAAATCACCGAGTTGATCTCGGCGCAGCGCGCCTACGAAATGAATGCCAAGGTCATCCAGGCCTCGGACGAAATGGCCCAGACGGTATCGAAGGGCATGCGCTAGTTCCGGTGTCTCGATGTTGAACAGGGTGGGCCTGATCGTGCGCGGGTTGGCCGCCGTGCTGCTGGTTCTGGCTTCGGCGCGCCTCGCCGAGGCCGAGGAGAAGCGGCTTCCGGTGCCGGCGGTTGCGATCCGCGCCGGCGAGCTGATCCGGGACGACATGATCACCGAGCGCGCATTCGCGCCGAGCCTGCTTGGCGTTGCCATGTTCGTCGAAGGGCGCCAGGTCCTGGTCGGCCGCATGGCGCGGCGCGCGCTGCTGCCGGGCCAGCCCATCCCAACCAACTCGGTGGAAGACCCCTGGACCGTCGCCCGCGGCGCCATGGTCAAGGTCGTGGTGGAAGACAGCGGCCTGTCCATCGTCACTTACGGTTCGGCGATGCAATCGGGTGCGGCCGGCGCGCTCATCCCGGTGCGCAATACGGATACCGGGGTGATCATCAGGGGCGTGGTCCAGCCGGACGGCACCGTGAAGGTCGTGGACGGGTCATGACCAGAATCCTGCTTGCGCTCGTCCTGCTGCTTTCGGCCGCCAGCGCCTATGCCGCCGTCCGCATCAAGGACATCGCGGACATTAAGGGTCTGCGCGAAAACCAGATCGTCGGTTACGGCCTCGTGATCGGCCTGAACGGCACCGGCGATACGCTTCGCAACGCTCCGTTCACGGAGCAGTCCCTGCAATCGATGCTCGAGAACATGGGCATCAACGTCAGGAACGAGACCACGAGCACCAACAATCCGACGCGTCCGACGACGCTGCGCACGCGCAACGTCGCGGCCGTGATGGTGACTGCGGACCTGACGCCCTCGATCGGGCCTGGCGAGCGCATGGACGTGACGGTGTCGTCGCTCGGCGATGCGACGTCGCTGCTCGGCGGTACGCTGGTGATGACATCGATGCGCGCAGCGGACGGCGCCGTCTATGCGGTGGCGCAGGGCGCGATCACGGTCGCCGGTTACAGCGTCGGAGGCCAGGCGCAGAACGTCAGTCAGGGCACGCCGACGGCTGGGCGCATCCCGAACGGTGCGCTGGTCGAGCGCGAGGTGCAGGGAAGTCTCCATGAGATGGAGTTCCTGGTGCTGCAGCTGAAGAACCCCGACTTCGTTACCGCAACGCGCATCCTGGACGCCATCAACCGCTACGCCGGTGGACGCTACCGCGCGCAGATCGCCTTCGAGCGCGACTACCGCACCATCGTGCTGTCGAAGCCGCGCCACATCGGCCCTGTCCGCTTCCTCGCCGAGATCGGCGAACTGACGGTCGAGCCGGACACGCCGGCACGGGTGGTGATCAACGAGCGCACCGGCACGGTCGTGATCGGGCGCGACGTGCGGATATCGACCGTGGCCGTGACGCACGGCAATCTGACGGTTCGTGTCACGGAGATGCCCGTGGTGTCGCAGCCGGCGCCGTTCTCGCGAGGGCAGACCGTGGTGGTCCCGCAGACCGTGGTCGAGGCCAACGAGGCGGGATCGCAGGTGGCTATCCTCAGCGGGGTCGATCTCCAGCGCCTCGTGCGCGGGCTGAACCAGATCGGCCTGAAGCCGTCGGGCATCATCGCGATCCTGCAGGCGATCAAGACGGCTGGTGCGCTCCAGGCCGACGTCATCGTGCAATGATGCGCAAGCGTCGTGCAAGCTTGGTCGCTCAATGCTGGGGTCTCGACCGAGAATCGCACGCGGCCCGATGCTGAAGCTGGATCACAAAACCAAACTCCTCCTGCTGGTCGCGGCATCCGTGCTCGCGGGCGCGTCGCCCGTGCTGGCCCTGGACGAGGCCAAGCCGCCGAAGCCGCTCAATCTGCTCTCCTTCGCGCGCGCCCGCGCCTCCGGCCCGCAGAAGCCGCTGCCGGTCACCACGATGCCAGGCGACAATGCGTCGATCCGGGCGACGGCATGGGCGGCCGAAGACCAGGGACCTGCGACTACCGGCACGGTGCCTGCTTCCCAGACGCCAGCGGCTGCACCTGCACCACCAGCTGCACCGGCACGTCCGGCCAAGCCCGGCAGCGTCACGGCGCCGTCGAAACCCGCGCCGCCGGCCGCTGTATCCGCGGACAATGAAGTCGCCCTGTTCTGCAGCAACGTCGCCGACCCCGCCGTCGATGCGAGGCTGGCCTGGCAGCTCAAGGAGCTGGAAAAGGCCGAGAGCCTGCTCCGCGAGCGGATCGCCGAGGTCGAGGCCAAGCGCGTCGAGTATGAGAAGTGGATGGCGTTGCGCGATGACTTCCTGAAGAAGGCCGAAGCCAGCGTCGTCGAGATCTATTCGCGCATGAAGCCCGAAGCTGCGGCGACCCAGATTGCCGGCATGGCGGATGAGACTGCCGCCGCCGTGCTCGCCAAGCTCAGCCCGAGGAACTCGAGCGCGATCTTCAACGAGATGGATACGGCACGCGCGGCGCACCTCGCCGACCTGCTTGGCGGAATGCGTCGCGTGGATGACGGAAAGACCAAATAGATGAAGAAGCCGATCCTCATCCTCTCGCTCGTGCTGGCGTCCGTGCCCTTGGCCGGATGCTTCCATGATCCGTCCGAGGTCCTGACCGGCCCGCAAATGTCGCCGGTCGGCAGTGGCCTCCGGACCCAGGCAGATCCGATCCCGGTGACGCCGCGCATGCGCACGCCTGTCAGCTATCGCTCGACCTGGGACGACGGCACCGATCTCTACCGCGATCCCCGCGCCCGGCGCACCGGTGACGTCGTGACCGTGATCATCTCGATGCAGGACAAGGCCAAGCTCGACAACAAGACCGGGCGCTCGCGCGATTCGCAGGTCAAGTTCGGGCTCGACTGGCTGATGGACGTCGCAGGGTGGAGCGACAAGGGATCGACCAACGCCAATCTCAGCACCAACACCCAGATCAAGGGCAACGGCCAGATCGATCGCACCGAGGATATCAAGCTCTCGATCGCGGCCATCGTCACCGACGTGTTGCCGAACGGCAATATGATGATCAGCGGCTCGCAGGAGTTTCGCGTCAACACGGAGATGCGCGTGCTCAACGTCGGCGGCATCGTGCGTCCGCGCGATATCTCGCGCACCAACACGATCTCCTACGAGAAGATCGCCGAAGCCCGCGTGTCCTATGGCGGTCGCGGAAATCTGTCCGACGTGCAGCAGCCTGGATGGGGACATCGGATCTATGACGCCGTGGCACCATTCTGAAGTCCGCGCCGGTCTGGCCGCGTCGCGAGGGCAGGGGACGTGATGCGCCTGATTGCGGCCATCGTGGCGCTGACCCTTGTCGCGATCGGTGCGGGCGCGCTGGCCGGGCTGCATCTGTTCGCGGCTGCCGAGCGTGTCGCCGACGCGAAGAAGACCGCCACGCCGCCGCCGCTTGCCTCGAGCTACGCCGGCAGCGCCCGGCTCAGGAAGCTGTCTCCGATCGTGACCAATCTGTCCGCGCCGGCCAACAACTGGGCCCGCATCGAAGCCTCCATGGTGACCGAGAGCATGAGCGACGAGGATGCCGGCATCCTGGCCGCCCACATCAGCGAGGACATCGTCACCTATCTGCGGTCGGCGACGGTGACCCAATTCGAGGGATCGCGCGGGCTTCAGCATCTGCGCGACGACCTGACCGAGCGCGCCAATATCCGCTCGTCGGGCAAGGTGCGCGAATTGATCATTGAGACCCTGGTGATTCAGTGAGAGTGAAAATCCTGCTGCTCGCGTTGGTTCTGGTCGTGCTGCCCGAAGTGGCGCTCGCCCAGATACCGGACCTTAACTCGCTGCTGCCGCCCGGAAACGGCTCGACCAGCGGCCGGATCATCCAGCTGATGGCGCTGATCACGGTGCTGTCGGTGGCGCCGGGACTGCTCATCATGGTGACGAGCTTCACGCGATTTGCGGTGGCGCTGTCGTTCCTGCGCGCCGGGCTCGGCCTGCAGACCACGCCGGCCAATTTGGTGCTGATCAGCCTCGCGCTGTTCATGACCTTCTACGTGATGGCGCCGACGTTCGATCGCGCCTGGGAGACCGGTGTCCAGCCGCTGATGAAGAACGAGATCTCGGAAGAGCAGGCCTATCTGAAGATCACGGATCCGTTCCGCGAGTTCATGCTGGCCCATGTCCGCGACAAGGATCTGCAGACCTTCGAGTCGCTCGCCGCGGAGAGCTTTCGCAAGAAGTTCGACGACAAGCGTGTCGATTTGCGCGTCATCATCCCGGCCTTCATGATCTCCGAGCTGAGGCGTTCGTTCGAGATCGGATTTCTCATCATCCTGCCGTTTCTCGTCATCGACATGATCGTGGCGACGCTGACGATGTCGATGGGCATGATGATGATGCCGCCGACGATCCTGGCGCTGCCGTTCAAGATGCTGTTCTTCGTGCTGATCGACGGCTGGAATCTGCTCGCCTCCGGACTGGTGCGCTCGTTCTCGTAACGGCGGCGACCGACGGCCCGGCGCGTTATGGTTAGCGGAAAGTAATATTAACCATATGATATTGCTGATGAATTCAGGCAGATCTTAATCCGCCGGCAAGATTCGACGTGTTAGCAAGGCGTCACGGCGGGTTGGACCTCACCCATATCAGTCCAAAGGCATGATGCCGCCCCTCCGTACCGGTGCAAGTCCGGTATGTCCCCTGATGAAAATGTAACGCGTACATAAAGGGACATTCGCAATGTCAAGCCTGCTCACGAACTCGTCCGCCATGACCGCGCTCCAGACCCTGCGGTCTGTCAGCTCGCAACTCTCCACCACGCAGAGCCGGATCTCCACCGGCCAGCGCGTGGCTACCGCCGCGGACAACGCCGCCTACTGGTCGATCGCGACCTCGATGCGCGCCGACAACGCCGCGCTCTCCGCCGTCTCCGACTCGCTCGGTCTGTCGGCCGCGACCGTCGACACCGAGTACACCGCTCTGAACAAGGTCCTCGGCGACAGCAACTCCGGCCTGACCAAGCTCCAGTCGCTGCTGGTCGAAGCCAAGACCGCCGGTATCGATCGCAGCAAGATCCAGTCGGAAATCACCCAGATTCAGCAGGACATGAAGAACGTCGCCAGCGCGGCGACCTTCAACGGCGTCAATTGGCTGAGCACGAACGCCTCCACGCCGACGACCGTCAATCTCGTGTCGTCGTTCTCGCGTGTCGGCTCCACGCCGACCACCAGCTCGATCACGGTGACCGTCGCCAACTACTCGCTCTACACCTCGAGCACGAGTGGTATCCTCGACACGGTGAGCGGCAGCGCGTCGGTCGACAGCCTCAACATCGGTGCACTGACCGACTCGGCTGCGGACCAGACCATTCTCGATGGTTACATCGCGAAGGTCACCGCAGCGATCGGCACGGTGTCTTCGGGCGCCGCCAACCTCGGCGCCATCAAGAACCGTATCTCGAACAACTCGGAGTTCGTGAAGTCGCTGATGGACTCGGTGGATCGCGGTATCGGCCAGCTCGTCGACGCCGACATGAACCAGGAGTCCACCCGCCTGGCGGCCCTGCAGGTCCAGCAGCAGCTCGGCGTTCAGGCGCTCTCGATCGCCAACAACAACAGCCAGAGCATCCTGTCGCTGTTCCGCTAAGCCTTCGACGATCTCAGGAGGGCCGCGCTTCTTGCGAAGCGCGGCCCTTTCGTTTGCCTGACGCGCGGACGGTGATTTCGGCTGCCCTGTTGCAACGGGATCACAACGCCACAAGCCTCGCACAAGCTTCGTTGACTAGTCTGGCCGCTACGACGGATTGGGTTTACGCGCATTTCCGCAGCCCAAAGGCATGATGCCGCCCTGTCGTACCGGTGCAAGCCCGGTATGTCCCCATCCAATCTGTTTTCAAAGGGACATCAAAGATGGCTTCCAGCCTGCTTACCAACTCCGCTGCAATGACTGCGCTCCAGACCCTCCGGAATGTCAGCGCCAACCTGCAGACGACCGAAAACCGCATCTCCACCGGTCAGCGCGTCTCGACCGCTTCGGACAACTCGGCCTATTGGTCGATCGCGACCTCGATGCGCGCCGACAACGCCGCGCTCTCCGCCGTCTCCGACTCGCTCGGTCTGTCGGCTGCGACCGTCGACACCGAATACACCGCTCTGAACAAGGTCATCGGCGACCAGAACTCCGGCCTGACCAAGCTCCAGGCGCTGCTGGTCGAAGCCAAGACCGCCGGTATCGACCGCAAGAAGATCCAGTCGGAAATCACCCAGATCCAGCAGGACATGAAGAACGTGGCCAATGCGGCGACGTTCAACGGCGTTAACTGGCTGAGCACCAACGCCTCCACCCCGGCCACGGTCAATCTGGTGTCGTCGTTCTCGCGCGTCGGCGCCACGCCGACGATCAACACCATCACGGTGACGGTCGCCAACTACTCGCTCTACACCTCGAGCACGAGTGGTATCCTCGATACGGTGAGCGGCAGCGCGTCGGTCGACAGCCTCAACATCGGTGCGCTGACCGACTCGACGGCCGACCAGACCACGATCGATACCTACATCGCGCAGGTCACCGCCGCGATCAACACGGTCAGCCAGTCCGCCGCCAACCTCGGCGCCATCAAGAACCGCATCTCGAACAACACTGAGTTCGTGAAGTCGCTGATGGACTCGGTGGATCGTGGTATCGGCCAGCTCGTCGACGCCGACATGAACGCGGAATCGACCCGGCTCCAGGCGCTGCAGACCCAGCAGCAGCTCGGCGTTCAGGCGCTCTCGATCGCCAACCAGAACAGCCAGAGCATCCTGTCGCTGTTCCGCGGCTAAGCGGCGCTTTCGAAAACGACCGTGCTCCCTTGAGGGAGCACGGTCCCCGCCGTGACCGGCGGACGCGACGGCACGACATGCCCGCAATCGATCTCCCGACGTTGAATTTCATGCGATGCGCAGCGGCCGATCGTGCGGCCAGGCGCACGTAGCCGCTGGCCGGTCGCGTCACTCGGGCTTCTTGTAAAATTGCAACGCCTCGCCTGCGAACTGACACATTCGTGTCCTCGCGCAACCTTCAGACAAGGTTGGCAGCGGAGTGTCCCGTACGTTCGCATTGGTACGAGGTCATATGCTCAGTCGTGCGCAGGTACAGCAACTGCTCAACAATCTGCTGGAGCTTGGGCCGCGACGCCTGATGGCCCTGGGCCTGATCGGTTTTGCCGTTCTCGTGACCGTCGTCGGCGGCGCGTACTATCTGAGCCGGCCTGAATTCGAGACGCTCTATACCGGCCTCACCCGCGAAGACGTGACGCGCATGGGCGCCGCGCTGCGCGAGCAGAACATCACCTTCGACGTCAATACCGCCGGAGACGCGCTCTCGGTGCGCCCGAGCCAGACCATGCAGGCGCGGATGCTGCTGGCCGAGAAGGGGCTGCCGACCAGCGCCAATTCGGGCTACGAGCTGTTCGACAAGATCGGCTCGCTCGGCCTGACCTCGTTCATGCAGGAAGTCACCAAGCTCCGGGCGCTGGAAGGCGAGATCGCGCGCACGGTGCAGTTGATGAAGGGCGTCAAGGCGGCGCGGGTGCATATCGTGCTGCCGGTGCGTGGCTCTTTTCGCGCGACGCAGCAGCCGCCATCTGCATCGGTCGTGCTGCGCACCGACGGCGCGATCGAGGCACGCACGGCGCAGTCGATCCGCCATCTCGTCGCCGCCGCCATTCCAGGCATGAACCGGGACAAGGTGACGGTGCTGGATGCCGACGGCTCGATGCTGCTCGCCGAAGAGGACGAGGCGAGCGCCGCTCCGACCAAGATGGCGAGCCTCCAGAAGACGGTCGGCGGCATGGTGCAGGAGAACATCCGCAAGGCGCTGACGCCGTATCTGGGCCTCGACAATTTCGAGGTCAGCGTCGCACCGCAACTCTCCACCGACAAGCGGCAGATCAACGAGACCGTCTACGATCCGGAAAGCCGGGCCGAGCGTTCGGTGCGGAACGTGCGCGAGAAGGAATCCTCGCAGAACGCCGACCGTTCGACGCCGACCACGGTGCAGCAGAACCTTCCCGATCAACAGGTCAACGCCGGCGGCGGCAAGAACTCCAGCGAGGACAAGACCCGCCGCGAGGATGTCACCAACTTCGAGGTCTCGTCCAAGACCACGACGACGGTGAGCGACGGCTATTCGGTGAAGAAGCTCTTCATCGCCGTCCTGGTCAATCGGGCGCGGCTGGTCGCCGATCTCGGCGACAAGAGCAACCAGGCCATCGTCGACAGCAAGCTCGCCGAGATCAGCCAGCTCGCGGCGACGGCCGGCGGACTGGACAAGCAGCGCGGCGACCAGATCCAGGTGACGGCCGTCGACTTCATCGAGGGCTCGCGCGAGCTGGCGCCGGTGCCGCCGATCAGCTTCGTCGAGATGATCAACAAGCAGCTCGGCAGCGTCATCAACGCGGTGACGATCCTGGCCGTCGCGTCGATGCTGGTTTGGTTCGGCTTGCGGCCAGCGGTCAACGGCATTCTGACCCATCGCGCGGAGCAGGAGCAGGTGGAGGCGGCCGAGGCCGCTGAGATCGAGGCTGCTGCGGCCCTTGCATTGGCCGAGAGTCAGGACCCCGAGCTCAATCTCGTCGAAGATCTCGAAGGCAAGATGCAGCGAACGCCGCAGAAGCGACTGGAGCAGATCGTCCGGCTCGACCAGGCGCAAGCCGCAGCGATCCTTAAAGACTGGATGCGACGCGAGGAGGCGGCATGAACGCGGCAATCGGAAAATTTCTGACGCAGTTCGACGCGAACGGCCGGGTCAAATCACCGCCGCCTCCGCCGCCCAGGATCCAGGACGTACTGACGAGGCCGAAGGAGGTCATGCGCGAGCCCCCGCCGCAGCCCCTGGCCCATTCGCAGCCGTTGCCGCAGTCGCCGTCTCCAGCGCTGAAGGCGGAAGCCCCGCCGGCCAATCTCCTGGACGACGCCTACCGGCGCGGCCATGCGGCCGGCGTCGCGGAAGGCGACGCCAGGCTTGCCGAGGAGCGCGTCCGCAGCGCGATCCGTCTCGGCGAGGAGCGCGCCAAATGGTCCGACCAGCAGGCGGTCGCGATCGTGAGCGGCTTCGAGACGGCTTGCCGCGAGATCGAGACCAACATCGCAAGCTCCGTGGCGCGGATATTACTGCCGTTCCTCACCGAGGCAGTCCGCGACAAGGCGATCGGATCGCTAGTCGAGCAGATCGCGGCGCTGACCGGCAACTCGTCGGTGCCGGCGTTCAAGGTCACTGGCCCGAGCGAGCTGCTTGACCTCGTGAAGACGCAGCTCGAGACGTCCAGGCGCACCGGCATCGAGTACGAGGCCGCCGACACCTTGGAGGTTCGCGTCGTGGCCGACCAGACCGTGATCGAGACGCGGATCACGGCCTGGAGCGAACGCCTGAAGGAAGCACGCCGGTAACCCGCCATGGAAGAGGTCAAGCATGAACTCGTGATCGTCCGCCGGCGCAGCGCTTTCGCTGAGGAGGCGCATCACGGCGGCGTATGGAAGATCGCCTATGCGGACTTCATGACCGCGATGATGGCGTTCTTCCTGGTCATGTGGCTGCTCAACGCGCTCAACCAGGATCAGAAGCAGGTCGTCGCGAGCTATTTCAATCCGATCCAGCTGGCGGAAAATGCCCCCGCGCCGAAGGGCCTGAAGAATCTCTCCAAGAAGGAGCCGACCTCATTCGAAGGTCAGGACGGCAAGCGTCAGCCGGCCGGCTCGAACGAGGAACGTCGCGGCGACTCGCCGACGGCCGAGAAGCCGGCCTCCTATGAAGAGAAAGTTCTGTTCCGTGATCCCTATGCGACGCTCTCCGAGATCGCGAACAGCGCGAACCAGTCTACGGGACAGCGGCGCGCCGGCGCGCTGACGTCCGCCGAAGAGGATGGTCTCAAGGGCGGCGACGCCTACCGCGATCCCTTCGACCCCGGCTATTGGAAGCTGGCGCCGCAAGCGTCCAAGGATGCCGATCGCATGATCGAGAGCGAGCCCAAGCCGACTGCCTCCGCGCGCGACGGCGCCTCAGGCACAAATCAGGGCGAGCCGCAGCCGCGTCGTGCCAAGGCGGACGATGCCGGCGGAAGCCTGGCGCCGAACGCGGATGCGTCGTCCGCAAACTTGTCGCCGCTGTTGCCGCCGGGGCCCGCGCCGGCGCAAGCCCCGCGCGAGGGCAGCGCTCAGGCGAGCGTTCAAGCCAACGCCGCCGCGCAGGCGCGTCCCAACGATACGACGAAGGAGTCCGAGCCGCGCGATGCGGCGCAAACCCAGCAGCCGACCGTCAAGCAGCTTCAGGCCGCGATCGCGGACGCGCTCTCGGACATCAAGGCGGGCGCCGGGCCGGCGGCCGAGGTGCGTCAGGTCGAGGAAGGCCTTCTGATCAGCCTGACCGACGATGCGAGCTTCGGCATGTTCGCGGTCGGCTCGGCCGAGCCGCGGCCCGAGCTGATCCGCGTGATCGACAAGATCGGGCCGTTGCTGACGAAACGCCAGGGCATGATCATCGTCCGCGGCCATACCGACAATCGGCCGTATCGTTCGGAGACTTACGACAATTGGCGGCTGTCGACCGCTCGCGCGCAGATGGCCTATTACATGCTGGTTCGCTCCGGCGTCGACGCACTGCGGATCGAGCATGTCGAAGGCTATGCCGACCGCCGGCCGAAGCTTCCGAACGATCCGGCGGCCGCGCAGAACCGCCGGATCGAGATCCTGATTCGTGAGAAGCGCCCTTGATGAGGCCGCTCTTCTGCGCCGCCCTGCTGCTCCTGCCGTTCACGGCAGCGAACGCGCTCGCACAACCCGCGCGCCAGTCGGGCGAGCCCTATGAGCTCGTCCGCGCGTTGCAAGCCGTGCAGGACGGCATCGCCAACGGTGACACCGCCGCGCATGGCAGCCACGTCACGCTGATCCGGCAGATCGGAGAGAAGTTTCTCGCCGCTGATCCGGGCGTGTGGAGCAATGCGCAGAACAGCCAGGCTGCGGTCATCTACCTGCTCAGCGGCGGCGCGCCGCAGATCGTCCGCAAGCTGCCGCGCGACAAGATGAACGTCGACGAGCGGCTGTTCAACGGAGCGCTCGCCTATGTCGAGGGCCGTCAGGAGGAAGCGCGGGAGCTGCTCAAGGACGTCAAGCCGCGGACGCTGTCCTCCGGCCTCGGCGGACAGGTCGCGCTGGTCCAGGGCGCGTTGTTCGCGCGTTCCGAGGCATCGCTCGCGATCGAGCGTCTGGACGATGCGCGCCTGCTCCTGCCAGGTACGCTGGTGGAGGAGGCGGCGTTGCGGCGCGAGATCCTGCTGGTGGGGCAGGCGGAGGATTTCGACAAGTTCGAGTTCCTGGCGCTGGCCTATATCCGCCACTACCGCAACTCGATCTATGCCGGCGATTTCTGGCAGCGCTTTTCCTCGGGCCTGACGCAATCGAGTCTGGCGCTCGACGATCGCCGCTTCGCGCGGATCGCAGCGCTGCTCGAGCAGATTGATCGCGCGAGTCGCCTCAAGCTCTATCTCGTGATCGCGCGCGCGGCGATGGTGCGCGGGCAGATGGCCGTGACGCGGCTTGCCGGCGAACGGGCGCTGACGCTCAGCGCCGACGCCTCGGCGGACCGCGAGCGGGCGCACTTCTTCCGCGGCGCCGCGCGGGCGCTCACCGACGAGTATGACGGCGGTCTTGCCGAGCTGAAGGCAGTCGACCGGTCGAAGCTGCCCGAGCGCGACGTGCCTCTTCTGAATGCCACGCTGCAGCTTGCGCTTGACATTCGCAAGCCGCTTCCGAGCGGATCCGCCACTGCTTCCGACAAGCCTCCGGCAACGCCGGCGCGTCTCGATCTGGCGTCATCGACCGTGACGCTCGCGCGCGCGCAGAAGCAGCTCGGCGAACTCGAACTCCTTACCAGGGACCGCCGCCCATGACCAAGCTCAGTGGAACCTCCGGACAGCTCTTCTCGGGTCTCGCCGAGAGCCTCAACATCCGCGGCACGTCGCGTTCGGCAAAGAGCGCCGGGGCCAAATCGCAGGCTGGCTCGTCGTTCAACGATCTGCTCCACACCGTCTCGAACCTCGCCAAGCAGGCACTCAACGATGAGGGCAGCGATGCGACCGCGAAGGCCGGAGCGCTGCGCACGCGTCTGGCCCACCCAGCGGGCAAGGACAAGTCGAAGGACGAGACGGACGAGCGCACCGAGGCGACCGACGTGCTCAAGGTTGGCGACCAGACGACCGACAAATCGTCGGAGACGCAAAGTCCGGTCGGCCATGATCCGAAGCCGGACGTTCCGAACGGCCCGAACGCTCCCGTGATGGTCGGACAGGATCTCGTTGCCGCATCGGCCGCGAAGCCGCAAATGCCGTCGCAGTCGGGCGACAGGAAAGACGTGCCCGCGCGCGACGAGCGCTCATCCGGGACGAAGCGCGAAGTTGCGGCCACAGCCATGGCGAAGGCAACGACAGCGGATTCCGCGCCGTCTGCTGCCGTTCCGACCGGCGCGCGTGCACAAGGCGATGCATCGCAAGCCGCGACCGCGCAGCCAGGCAGCGAGGCTTCCGCCAAAGCCATGCCCGCGACATCAGGCTTCGAGGCGGTCACGGCCAATGTCGAACGCGCCGCCAAGGTCTCGACGCGCGACGCATTGCCCGAGACGACCAAGGTCACCGTGGTCCAGCAGGAGACCCATCTGCCCCCGGCGCAGTTCAACGCCCCGCAACAAGTCGCCAATGCGGTCGTCGCCGAACTGAAGGACTCCGCAGCCCCGGCGGCGTCCGCAGCGCCCGATCTCGCAGCATCCCAGACCAATGCGCCGGATCAGCCGCTCAAGATTCTAACCATCAATCTTGAGCCGCCCGCGCTCGGCAACGTCACCGTGCGCCTTCGTCTCGTCGGCACCGAAGTGTCCGTCCACCTTGCGGCCGCGCGCAAGGACACGAGCCAGATGCTGGATCAGCAGCGCGACCAGATCCGTGATCTCATGCAGACGGCGGGTTATGTCGCCGACGTCGCGCCCGTGCAGCACGGCTCGCTGGATGGATTCCAGAGCGGCTCCGGCCAGTCGCAGCCGCAGCTCTCGGGCCAGCAACAGCCTTCGTCGCAGTCGCAAGGTGCGTTCGGTGGCGCAGGCACGTCGTCGGGGCAATCCGATGGCGGCGCGAAGCAGGCCCGCCAGGAGCGCCAGCCCAGCCAGGAGACGCGTCATGACCAGGACGTGGCGCCGCATCTTCGTCGCGGCCCTGTTTATCTGTAATGCCGGCGCCGCGGACGCGGCCACCGACGCCGCGCGCCCCTGCGAGCGCGAGATGGCGCGCGCGGCCCAGCAACATGGGATTCCGCTTGGCATTCTCTACGCAGTCGGTCTCACCGAGACCGGCCGCCGCGGCGCGCTGCATCCTTATGCCCTCGGCGCCGACGGCCAGACCGTGTTCGCCAGGGACATGGATGATGCGATCGCAAATTTCCAGGCCATGCGCGGCAAGGGCATCAAGCTGATCGATCTCGGCTGTATGCAGATCAATCACTACTATCACGGCGACAAGTTCGCCTCGGTGCGCGCGATGTTCGATCCCGCGAAGAACGTCGAATATGCCGCGCGCTTCCTGAAAGAGCTCAAGCAGCGCGAGGGCAGCTGGACCATGGCGGTGGCTCGCTACAATGCCGGCCCCAACAACCAGCCGGCGCAGAAGCGCTATGTCTGTCACATCGTGGCTCACCTCGTGTCGAGCGGATTCGGCGCCTGGACCGACAAGGCACGCTCGTTTTGTCAGCCGAAAACGACATGACGACGTGAAGTTGTGCATGGTTCCGAACCATCAGCCCCGCGCAAGCAAGATCCCCCATTGTAACTGCAACCTACCAAAGGAGCCCACTTCATGAGCCTGTATGGTGTTATGCGCACCGGCGTTTCCGGTATGAGCGCGCAGTCCAACAAGCTGTCGACGGTTTCGGACAACATCGCGAACGTCAACACCACCGGTTACAAGCGGGCTTCGACCGAATTCTCCTCGCTGATCCTGAAGAGCGGCTCTGGCAATTACGACTCCGGCGCTGTCGAGACGACCGTCCGTTACGCCATCAGCGACGCCGGGCATACGCAGTTCACGACGTCGTCCACGGACCTTGCCGTGCAGGGCAACGGCTTCTTCGTGGTCTCGAACGCCACCAACACGCAGCAATATCTGACGCGCGCCGGCTCCTTCGTGCCGGACGCTCAGGGCAACCTCGTCAACGCGGCCGGCTACTACCTTCTGGGCCAGCCCGGTAAAGTGACCAATTTTTCGCAGAACAGCCTGGCTGGGATGCAGATCGTGAACATCGCCCAGGTCTCGCAGGTGCCGGTGCCGTCAACTGCGGGCACCTTAACGACCGGCAATCTCGATCCGAAGGCGGCTGTCATTGCCGGTCCGCCCGGTCCGGCGTCATATTCGTCGAAAAGCTCGATCGTCGCCTACAACAATATCGGTCAGGCCGTTACGCTCGACGTCTATATGTCCCACACCGCGACGGCGGCCGGCTCGGATACCTGGCAGGTTCAGGTCTACAACTCCGCGACGGGCACCTCGCTCGCCGCCGCGACCACTTTCACCTTCGACACCACCGCGACCGGAAAGGGCGCGCTGGCCGCGGCGAGCCCGACGGGCCTTACGTTCACGGTCCCGGGCGGCGCGGCGATGACCATGGACCTGTCGAACATGACGCAGGTTGGAGCCGACTTCAGCTTCAAGGCCACCGTCAACGGCAGCGTGCCCGCGGCGATCGACAAGGTCGATGTCGACGAGGCGGGCCATGTGACGGCGATCCTCAAGAACGGGCAGCAGTTGACGCTCTACACGATCATGCTCGCCGACGTCGCGAGCCCCGACAATCTGACGCCCGAGCCGGGTAACGTCTATTCGACCAACATGAATTCCGGCAATGCGCAGGCCGGGAATGCCGGCACCGGCGGGCTCGGCACGGTCCAGTCCGGTGCGCTGGAGGACTCCAACGTCGATCTCGCGGACGAGCTCACCGGGATGATCGAGGCGCAGCGCGGCTTCACCGCCAACTCGAAATCGTTCCAGACGGGCGCCGATCTGCTCGACGTCGTCGTCAACCTGAAGCGCTGAATTCCCCAGCGCTCACCCCCGGCAAGAGCAGATCATGTCCCTTACCGCCGCTCTCGACTCCGCTCGCGCCTCTCTCATGGCGTCGGGCATCCAGTCGTCGACGATCTCGCGCAACATCGCCGGTGCCAGCGCCACCGGCTATTCGCGCAAGATCGCCGTGCTGGACAACCTCCCCGGCACCGGCGTCTATGTCGCGGCGATCCAGCGCGCCGCCAGTTCGGGTCTCTATTCGAACGTGCTGACCGCGACCTCGTCTTCGGCCAAGCAGAGCGTGATCTATGACGGCTTGCAGAAGATCGCGGCCGCGACGGTGGACGATCCCGAGCTCGAGCAGTCGCCGACCGCCCAGCTCAACAAGCTGAAGCAGGCGTTGCAGCAATACGCCAACTCGACCGACAACGCGACCCTGGCGCAGGCCGCCGTAACGTCCGCCAAGGACATGGTGACCGGGCTCAACCAGGCCACCAAGGCGGTGCAGTCGGTCCGCGAGGGGGCCGACGCCGACATGGCGAATTCGGTCGCCAACATCAACCAGCTCCTGTCCCAGTTCCAGACGGTCAACACCGCCATCGTGAAGGGCACGATCTCCGGCGACGACGTCACCGACTATCTCGACCAGCGCGACAGCATCGTCTCCAGGTTGTCGCAGGAGGTCGGCGTCTCGATGTCGATCCGGACCAATGGAGATGCCGCGCTTTATACCGACAGCGGCGTCGTGCTGTTCGACAAGACGGCGCGGGCCGTGAGCTTTGCGCCGACCAACGCCTATACCGCCGGCACCACGGGCAATGCCGTCTTCATCGACGGCGTTCCCGTGACCGGTGCCAATTCCGTCATGCCGCTCAAGTCCGGCAAGCTCGCCGGCCTGGCCCAGCTGCGCGACAAGGACACGGTCACGTATCAGAGCCAGCTCGACGAGATCGCGCGCGGCCTGATCGACGCCTTCAAGGAAAGCGACCAGTCGGCTGTCCCGACGCTGGCGGACCGGCCCGGCCTGTTCACTTATCCCGGCGCGCCCGCGATGCCCGCGAGCGCCACGATCTCTGTGGGCCTCGCCGGGAGGATCTCGGTTGCCGCTTCGGTCGATCCGGCCGTGGGCGGGAACCCGAACCTGCTGCGCGACGGCGCGATCAGCGGCGTTGCCGCCTATAATTACAACACGACCGGCAACGCCGGCTTCTCGGCGCGGCTGCAGCAGCTCATCAACAAGATGGAAGCGCCGCAGCCGTTCGATGCCACGGCCCAGGGCAAGCCGAGCGGCAGCGTGATCGAGTTCGCGTCCTCCTCGGCGAGCTGGATCGAGAGCCAGCGCAAGACCGCCGACGACAACGTCCAGTACCAGAATACGCTGCTCGACCGCAGCACCGCGGCGCTGTCCAACGTCAGCGGCGTCAATATGGATGACGAGATGTCGTTGATGCTCCAGGTCGAGCGCACCTATTCGGCGTCGTCGAAGATCATTTCCACCGTCGATGAGATGCTGCAGAGCCTGCTGGCTGCCGTGGGGAATTAAGTCATGATGAGCGCGAACTACATCTCGACCCTGATGCTGTCTTCGTCGTTGAGGTCGTCGATCACGAACAACCAGAGCGCGCTGACCAAGGCCTCGAAGGAGGCGACCACCGGCCGTTTCGCCGATGTCGGTCTCGAGCTCGGCACGGGAACGGGCCGCGACGTGGCGCTGCGCGCCGATTTCAATTTCGCCGATCAGCTCGTCGACACCAATGAGCTGGTTGCGGGGCGCCTCGACGTGACCCAGAACCGGATCACGCAGCTCGGCAAGACCGCGTCGGAATTCCTCAAGAACCTGATCGCGGCCCGCGACGCCGAGAGCGGCGCGAAGATCATCCTGCCGAGCGCGTCCGCAAACCTTCAGGACGTCATCGGCGCGCTCAACGTTTCCTACAACGGGTCGTATCTGTTCGGCGGAATCAATACGCAGACCGTGCCCATCACGAACTACACGGCCGGCTCGGCCAGCAAGAACAAGGTCGATGCGGATTTCGCGGCGGCACCGCCTGCGGGCTTCGGCTTCTCGCAGTCTGCACCCGGAGTGAGCACAATCACACCGGCGCAGATGCAGAATTTCCTCGACAATGCCTTTGACACCGAGTTCGCAAGCCCGGCCTGGAACACCAACTGGTCGTCGGCCACGGACCAGACGCTGTCGAGCCGCATCTCCACGACCGAGGTCGTCGACAGCTCGGTCAGCGCCAACCAGCCCGGCTTCCGCAAGCTGGCCGAGGCCTA
Organism: Bradyrhizobium sp. 25ACV; assembly: GCF_054863005.1. Lineage (NCBI taxonomy): Bacteria > Pseudomonadati > Pseudomonadota > Alphaproteobacteria > Hyphomicrobiales > Nitrobacteraceae > Bradyrhizobium > Bradyrhizobium sp. 25ACV. The sequence goes on along the minus strand of NZ_JAVAYO010000003.1, from coordinate 51,902 downwards.
CACCATGCTCACTGATCTCGGGAACACGAGCCTGAGCAAGGACACGTTTCAGGTCGTCGTCGACAAGGCGATCGGTCTGGTCAGCGGCGCGATCAACGATCTCGCCGTGCTCGGCGGGACCGTCGGCTCGATCCAGCAACGGGTCACCGGCGCGACCGAGAAGCTGAAGATCCAGAAGGACATCCTCAACGACCAGATCGTCAAGCTGGAGGCGGTCGACCCGACCGAGGCCTCGGTCCGCGTCAACACCCTGCAGACCCAGATCAAGACGGCGCTCGCGCTGACCTCGCAGCTCCAGCAGATCAGCCTCATCAACTATCTCTAGAGCCGAGGCTCGCAACCTCGTCTTGTTACCCGGTCTCCTGCGCAGAGTGATGCTGATGACGTTTGAAGCCTATGAATCGGTCGTCGACGAGAGCGGTTACGAAGCGCGGGGCCGCGAGCGGCAGGCGCTCAGCCTCGGCATCGACCGGCTTGAGCGGATTCAGCGAGGCGTGTTTCGCCTCGAGGATCTGGTCGAAAGCCTGCTCTATGTGCGGCGGCTGTGGACGATCTTCATCGAGGATCTCTCGCACCCCGAGAACGGGCTCCCGGACAAGCTGCGCGCCGACATCATCTCGATTGGCCTGTGGGTCGTCAAGGAGGCCGATCGGCTTCGCGAGGAGAGGTCGAACGACGTGATGCAGCTCATCGAAATCAACCGCCTGATCCGAGACGCTCTTTAATGAAGATCTCCTTGCGGGCGGGCGAACGGATCTACATCAACGGCGCGGTGCTACGCGTGGACCGCAAGGTCTCCGTCGAGCTCGTCAACGACGTGATGTTCCTGCTCGAAGGGCAGGTCATGCAGGCGTCCGACGCCACCACGGCGCTGCGGCAGCTCTACTTCATCGTCCAGCTCATGCTGATGAACCCGACCGACATCCGCGACGCCGCGGCGCTCTATGCCCAGCATCACGCGGCCCTGTTCGCCGTGTGCGAGAGCCGCGAGATGCTGGACGGACTGGGCGCGGTCGACGAGCTGGTCGAGGCGACCCGCTACTTCGAGGCGCTCAAGCGGATCCGGGCCCTGTTCCCGGTGGAGCAGGCCATCCTGGCCGGCGCCATCACCGAGTCCCCATTCCAGGCTGCCTGACAGCGGAGAGGCACATGAACGTCAACAGTGCGACCGACAGCACGAGCAAGTCGTCCAGTTCGACCGGCTCCACCAATTCGACCTCGAGCAACAGCGTCGACTACAACACGTTTCTTCAGCTTCTCGTCGCCGAGATGAAGAACCAGGATCCGACCAATCCGATGGATACCTCGCAATATATGAGCCAGTTCGCGCAGCTCTCGACGGTCGAGCAGGCCATGCAGACCAACTCGAAGCTGGATGCGCTGCTGTCCTCGCAGTCGTTGTCGCAGGCCAACGGCCTGATCGGCAAGACCGTCAGCTTCACCGACGCCACCGGCGCCAGCTTCAGCGGCAAGGTCGTCTCGGTCTCCATCAACGCCGACGGCTCCATCGCGACCCTCGAGAACGGCACCAAGGTCGCGGTCGGGCCCGGACTCACGATCAGCCAGTCATGAACGAACGCGACGCTCTCGACATCGTCCAGGCGGCGATCTGGACCATCATCGTCGCCTCCGGGCCCGCGGTCGGCGCCGCGATGCTGGTTGGCACCATCATTGCGCTGATCCAGGCCCTGACCCAGATCCAGGAGGTGACGCTGACCTTTGTCCCGAAGATCATCGTCATTCTCCTGGTCGTTGCCGTCTCCGGCTCCTTCATCGGCGCGCACCTCTCCACCTTCACCGAGATGGTCTATTCGCGGATCGAGCGCGGCTTCTGATCCGCGCGGGCGATCTGCCACCATCCCCGCGTAAGCTTTGCCGGGCAGATTAGGGGTGGACCCTCTGCCGGTGACCCATGGCCGATACGTTAGCTGCTAGCCTGCCGACCCCACGACGATTGGGGGCCGACGCCTTTTTCGCCGGCGGTATCGTGGCCATGCTCACGATCCTGTTCCTGCCGATCCCGCCGATCCTGATCGATCTCGGCCTTGCGTTCTCGATCGCGCTGTCGGCGCTGATCCTGATGGTCGCGCTGTGGATCCAGCGACCGCTCGACTTCTCGGCCTTCCCGACCGTGCTGCTGATCGCGACCATCTTGCGGCTGGCGCTGAACGTCGCGACCACCCGCCTGATCCTGTCGCGCGGCGGGGAGGGCGAGCAGGCCGCCGGCCACGTCGTCGCCGGCTTCTCCAAGTTCGTCATGGGCGGCGACTTCGTCATCGGCCTGATCATCTTCGCCATCCTGGTCACCGTGAATTTCGTCGTGATCACCAAGGGTGCGACGCGTATCGCCGAAGTCGGCGCCCGTTTCACCCTCGACGCCATCCCCGGCAAGCAGATGGCGATCGATGCCGATCTGTCGGCGGGCCTGATCGACGACAAGGAAGCCCAGCGCCGGCGCCGCGAGCTCGAAGAAGAAAGCGCGTTCTTCGGCGCCATGGACGGTGCCTCGAAGTTCGTTCGGGGCGATGCCATCGCCGGCCTGCTCATCACCGCGATCAACATTTTCGGCGGCATCATCATCGGCGTCACCCATCACGGGCTGACGCTGTCGCGCGCCGCCGACGTCTACACGAAGCTCTCCGTCGGCGACGGTCTGGTGTCGCAGATGCCGGCCCTCATCGTATCGCTGTCGGCCGGCCTGCTGGTCTCCAAGGGCGGCACGAGAGGATCGGCCGAGCAGGCCGTGCTGCGCCAGCTCGGCGGCTATCCCCGTGCTGTGTCGGCCGCCGCACTGATGATGTTTGTGCTCGCCTTGATGCCAGGGCTGCCGTTGGCGCCCTTCGTGCTGCTCGGCGGCGTCATGGCCTTCGTCGGCTACTCGCTGCCGAAGCAGCAGGCGGCCTTGAAGCAGAAGGAGGATGCGCGCAAGGCCGACGAGCGCGCCCAGGCTGAGGCCAAGGAATCCGTCAAGGACCAGCTCAAGACCGCCGAGATCGAACTGGCGCTCGGCGGCCATTTGTCGGTCCATCTGCTAGGCTCGCGCACCGAGCTGGCCCACCGCGTGGCCAAGATCCGCAAGAAGTTCGCCAAGCAGTACGGCTTCGTCATTCCCGAGATCAAGCTCAGCGACAATCTGTCGATCGACCCCAAGGGGTACCAGATCCGGATCCACGACACCCGCGTCGCCCATGGCGAGCTCAGGCTCGGCGAGGTGCTGGTGCTGGTCGACAAGGACGGCAAGCCCGACGTGCCCGGCGAAGAGGTGGTCGAACCCGCTTTCGGCATGAAGGCGCTGTGGGTGACGGAAGCCTTCACGGACGAAGTCAAGCGGCAGGGCTGCAAGCCGGTCGACAATCTGTCGGTGCTGCTCACGCATTTGAGCGAAGTGATCCGGGCGAACCTCGCCCAGCTCCTGTCCTACAAGGACATGCGCGCGCTGCTCGACCGGCTCGATCCCGAGTACAAGCGCCTCGTCGAGGATCTCTGCCCGTCGCAAATCTCCTATTCCGGCCTGCTGGCGATCCTGAAGATTCTGCTGGCCGAGCGCGTCTCCATCCGCAATCTTCACCTCATCCTCGAGGCGATCGCCGAGATCGCGCCTCACGTGCGCCGCTCCGAGCAGGTCGCAGAGCACGTGCGGACCCGGCTTGCCCAGCAGATCTGCGGCGACCTCTCCGACAACGGCGTGCTCAACGTCGTCCGTCTCGGCAACCGCTGGGACCTCGCGTTCCACCAGAGCTTGAAGCGCGACGCCAAGGGCGACGTCGTCGAGTTCGACGCCGATCCGCGCCTGATCGAGCAGTTCGCGACCGAGGCCAGCGCCGCGATCCGCAAGTTCACCGAGAACGGCACCAGCGTCGTGCTGGCGGTGACGCCGGAAGCCCGACCCTATGTCCGGATGATCCTGGAGCGGGTGTTCCCGACCTTGCCGATCCTGTCGCATGTCGAAGTCGCGCGCAGCGCCGAGATCAGGGCGCTCGGAGCCGTGTCGTGATCAGTGGCCTTGCCGACAGCGTGCTGGTGACGTTCATCGTGTTCTGCCGCATCGGCGCCTGCCTGATGCTGGTGCCCGGCTTTTCCAGCGTCAACGTTCCGGCCCAGGTCCGCCTGTTCGTCGCGCTCGTCACGACCTTTGCACTGACGCCGATCCTGATCGCGGTGCTGAAGCCGCTCACGGACAACGCCGCGCCGCTGACGCTGGCCCTCCTGATCTGCTCCGAGCTCGTGGTCGGCAGCGTCATCGGGCTCGGCGGGCGGGTGTTCTTTCTGGCGCTCCAGACCATGGCGACGGTGACGGCCAGTGCGATCGGGCTCAGCAACATCCCGGGAACGCCGGTCGCCGACAGCGATCCGGCGCCGGCGCTGGTGCCGCTGATCATGGTGTCAGTCACCACGCTGTTCTTCATGACGGACCAGCATTGGCAGGTCCTGCGCGGGCTGATGAACTCCTACGACGTCTGGCGTCCCGGCGACAGGCTCGGCGGCGGCATGGCACTCGACCTGCTCGTCGGCCGCCTGTCGGAAGCATTCGTGCTGACGCTGCGGATCGCCAGCCCGTTCATCGTCTATTCGGTGATCGTCAACCTGGCGGTCAGCCTGATCAACAAGCTGACGCCGGCAATTCCGGTCTATTTCATCTCCGTGCCCTTCGTGCTGTTCGGCGGCTTCCTGCTGCTCTACCTCACGAGCGACGAGCTGCTGACGCAATTCATGCTCGGCCTCTCGTCCTGGCTGGCGGAGTGAGCCTTTGATGACGTCGCGCGCGGACAAGCTCGGCCGGATGGTTTCGTTGGTGAAGCTCCAGCTCCGGCTGTCCGAATGGCAGCTCGCGCAGCTGCGGCAGCAGGAGCGAAGCCTGCAGGACGAGCAGGAATGGCTGGTGGGAGCCCTGAATGATGGCAAGCCGCCCGCGGGATCGTCGAGCGAATCGATCGCGCGGCGCTTGAACAGGACGAGCGTCGGTGCGCGCGAGATCCGGACGCAGGCCGCGCAGCAGCTCGACCAGGTCCGCGCCGAGAGCCGCCGCGTGAAGCAGCTCGAGCAGGTCGCGAAGGCGGCGCTGGCCGACAAGCTCCGTGACGCCGAGAAGCGCTCCCTCGAGGAGATGACGGGAATAAGCCCAGCCGTGCGCGCGTGGACGCCACGGCCAGCCAATCGGAACAAGCCATGATCGTGACCGCGACACCCGACCTCGTTCTCGACGTCCTCGAGGCCGCCGATCCCGCGACCCAGCGCGCGGCGATCGCGAAACTCGATGCGCTGAAATCCTCCGATGCCGACTTCGCCGCCACGATGGACGCGGAGGCCGGCAAGGCGGCGGCAGCTGCCGAGCAGCCCGCCACCAAGGTTTCCGAGGCGCAGTCGGATGCAGTGAACGGGGCCCCGGTGCGGATGATCAAGGCGCCGGCATCCGGCGAGGTGTACCGGAAGTTCGAAGCGTTCATCCTCCAGACCTTCGTCGAGACGATGTTGCCGAAGGAATCCGAGCAGGTCTTTGGCAAGGGCACGGCCGGCGGCGTCTGGAAGTCGATGCTGGCGGAGCAGCTTGGCAGCCAGCTGGCAAAGGGCAACGGCATTGGCATCGCCAAGCAGCTGGCCGCCGCCAATCCGGCGGGGCCGAACGGTGCCGGCAAGGCCGGATGATGATCCGCGAACGGGTGACAGAAGTTGAAGGGTGAATTTCCTATGCAGGCACAAGACAGCGCGGCGGCCATGGTGATCGAGCAGCCGGTCGTGGACACCGGGGTGACGGCGACGGAAGCAGCAGAAGCCGATGCGCTGCTGCCGGTGCTGCTGCCGATCATGAGCGGCGAGGCCGTGGTCGACGGCGCGGATGCGGCGAGATCGGATGAAGTGCGCGGCCTGCTGGCAGCGATCCGCCGGCTCGAGAGCATCGTCGAGGAGGAGACGGTCGCGCTCACGACGCGCCAGAAGATCGATTTCGACGACTTCAGCGCCCGGAAGAGCCGGAGCATGCTCGAATTCGTCCGCCTGATGCGGGCGCGGATGCATCTCGGCGGCGACGTCGAGGTCACCGAGGTAATTCGGCGGCTGCGCGAGAAGCTCGAGCGGAATCGCTCGATCCTCGAAATGCACTACGACGCGGTGCGCGAGGTCGCGGGCATCATCGTCAAAGCGATCAAGGAGGCCGAGTCGGACGGCACCTATACCGGCCGCGCAGCGCAGGACGGAAAATGATCAGACTGGTGCTGGCCGGGCTCTGGGTATGCATCCTCACCGCGGGCACGAGCTATGGCGTGGCCTATTGGAAGGAGAACGGCAGCCTGCTGCCGGCGAAGGACGAATTTCTCGACGGGCTGCAATACCAGAAGACCCGGGCATTGAGCGTGCCCATGGTCGAGAACGGCAATGTGCAGGGCTATATCGTCGCGCGCTTCGTCTACACCGTGGAGGCGCGGACGATGCACCAGCTCAACGTTCCGCCGGAGCCGTTCGTCGTCGATGAGGCCTTTCGCAGGATCTATGCCGACGACCGTCTCGACTTCAGGAAGCTCGCCCGCTACGACCTCTCCATCCTGACGGCCGCCATCAAGCAGCGCGTCAACGAGCGGATGCAGGCTGACGTCGTCCAGGACGTCCTGGTCGAGGATTTCAATTACGTCTCCAAGGAAGAATTCCAGCAGAAGCCGTAGAGTGTGACGCAGGGGCTATCGCATTTGGCGCTTTGCGCGAGCTGAGCGCGCGCCTCGTCCTTCGAGACGACCGCTTCGCGGTCTCCTCAGGATGAGGCTAAGCGGGCATCGATACTCGTCAAAACTGGCGCAACGCTCTCGGTCCTCATCCTGAGCCCGCCAACGGCGGGCGTCTCGAAGGATGGCCACAGGCGAAATCGCGCCCATATGCGATTGCCCTGCTCACCAGGGGGAGGGGAACGCAGCTCCATCGGGGCACTCGTAGGGCTCATCCCATCCGTCTCCCGCCCCCGAACGTGCAACGGCCTCTGCGAAGGTGCTTCGCAGAGGCCGTTGTTGGTTTCGCCCGCAGGCTTGCGCCGTGTCAGTTGTTGACTGGATAGGTGGCCGGGACGGCATGCGCCCTGTTCAGGATGATGCCGACCTCGTCGAGCTCCTGCATCGGCACGTCGAGGGTCTCGCCGGCGGGGATGTCGAGGCGGTAGCCGACGTAACGCCGGGCCACGATCGCGTCGAAGCCGAGGCGGTCGCGGAGCTTCTTGCGCAGCTTGCTGACGTGGCTCTCGATCACGCTCTCGTCGAAGGTGGACTCGAAGATGCCGTAGACCGCATTGAAGATCTGCGTCTTGGTGATCCACTTGCCGTGATTGCTGACCATATATTCGAGAATGCGCAGTTCGCGGCGGGGCAGGGTGAGGGCGTGGCCCGCGATCTCGGGGTCACGGCCGTTGAAGAAGACCTGGATCCTGCTCTCGCAGGGCCTCGGCAGCTCGCCCACCCGGCGGCGCGCGATCGCGGCCGTTCGGGCGAGGATCTCGCGCAGGTGGATTGGCACGTGCACGACGTCGTCGACACCCGATTCGAACAGCTCCAGCGTGTTCTTGAGCATCTTCTGGCCGCTCATGGCGATGATGGGAGCCGAGGAACGCTTGCGCATCGCCCGCGGCAGGCTTCCGCGGGCATCGCAATCCCCGAGGAGGAAGGCGTCCACCGCTGCCAGATCCGATTCACTCGCGGATTGTAGCCAGTCCCAGAATTCTCCGGAGGAGAAGCCGATCGACGATACGCCTTCGCGAACGAGCCCTCCGACATAGCTGTTCGCGACGCTCTCGCGATCATCAACGATAATATACATTAGTCTTTCGCCCCTGTTTCGCACTTGTCGCGGCCGGTAGGTTGTTGTGATGCCCGGCTCGGCAACGATGCTGTTTGACGACATTCCTTCCCGCGAACCGTTGTTATGGTTTCGATATTCGCGGGCAGCCCTACGCATTCAGTGCCTGCGTCTCGCAGGCCTGGTACTTCAACTCGATACTGAACGCTTACTGCGTGAGGCCCGGCGGGTGTCTTACGGATCACCTCGCGGGGCGGATTGAGAAACGACCTAGAACAGTTGCGCCAAGTTGCTCATCGCGTCCGAACGCCACTGAATCTGTGTCGATCTCCTCGCCAACTGGCGAGAATCACTTGAGTAGGACCGTAACAATTGCCGATTTCCGATCAAGCGTGCGTAACGAAGCGATTGCTACGAGTGCTTGATGCTGTTGGTTTGTTTCGGGTTGTTTCTTGATATGTTCAAACGCATCAGTTGATTTGGAAAATAAACTAGTTTTGCATCGTGATGGGTCTAAGGTTCCGCATCCCCGTACAATCACAGCTGTTTTAGGTGTGTGGTGGATCAGGCATATCGAGGGGTTTTCAACCCGGGATTGACTCTCGTGGGCGTGTTTCCCCGTGCGACAATTCGACTCACGTGTGGCGGCGAGACTCCAGCTTGGCGAAATCTTGGCGAGTGTGTGTCTTTCGAGTCGCACTCTCGCCACGTCCATGACGCGATTGACTCATGTGACGTCGCATCGCGCGCGATGGAAAAGTTTTCGATGCGCACGTTTCAGGCAAGCTTCGGCAAATAACGTCACCGTTCGACAGATCGAACCGAACGGAGCATTTTTACATGTTGTCCGATGGACAAGCTCGTCCCAACGCGACCGCTGATGTTTCCGCAACGACGAAGCCGGCTCCCGAAGCACGCGATACAAAGGACGATACGGCGCGAGCGCCCAGGCCTGCTGCGGGCGCAAAGCGAGCGTCGGCCGCGGCAAGCGATGAAGCTCTGGCGAAGGAGGCACTCGAGGGGCTGAAACGTATTCGCGCCAAGGCGCGTCTCGACAAGATGGCGATCCCCAAGCCTGCGCCGACCGTGATCAAGCCGGCCGTGATCGTCGCCAAGCCCCCGCCGCCGCGTCCGACGTGGGTCGCGCCGCTCGCGACATTGGCGGTCGCCGCCACCTTGGTGGTCTGCGCCTGCACCGGCGTGATCGCCTATCTCACCACGCAGCCCGCCCAGAACAACGTTGCAGCCAATACGGAGATCAGGAATCTGCGCGAGACCGTCGCGCATCTGCGCAAGCAGGTATCGGGCGTGTCGGAGAATCTCGACGGCCTGCGCACCGCGGTGGATCAGTCGAGCAAGGCGACCAATGACCGTTTCGGCAGGTTCGCCGAGAATTTGGACCGTATCGAGCGGGTGAGCTCGTCCTCGACGGTGAAGCTCGACAAGCTCGCTCAAGCGCAGGTTCAGACGCCGGCTCCGGCGCCGGCCATGGTGCAATCGCAGCCCTCGCCACAGCAAGGATCGATGCTGGCCTCGGTCGCAGCGCCCGAGTTCACGGGCTCGGTGTCCCCGTCCGAGCGCGCGCCGGCGCCGCGGAAGGTGATCAAGGGTTGGTCGGTCCGCCAGGCCTATGAAGGCATCGCGATCCTGCAGGGTCCGAACGGCGTCTTCGAGGCCGTGCTGGGACAGCAGGTGCCAGGTCTTGGTCGCATCGAGGAGATCAGGAGCGAGAACGGGCGCCTGGTGGTGGAGGCGAGCGGCGGTGTCATCTATTCGTCACGTAAGGCGACGCCCTGATCGAGGGCTGTCCTCTACTGGCGGTGATGCTCGAAGCTGGTGCATAGCAGCTCGACCTCCGCCTCCGCGATCGGCGAGCGGAACAGACGGCAGCTGAACTCGGCCGCTGCCTTGCTATCGTTGGTGGTGCGCTCCTCCCGGAGGAAGATGCATCGTTTGCAGACGTCGGTGTGGTGCCGCTGCTCGGCCGCGTCCGACTGATCCAGCACGTGCCGGAACGTGTCGCGGAAGCGGATCTTGACCTCGTCGTCGAGAACGGCAATCGCCTCGATGAGAACGCTGACGGGGTCGCGCACCAGGAACTTCTTGCCCTGCTGCGTCACGCTCAGCATCACCGAGCGCTTGTCGGTGGCCGAGCGTTTTCGCTCGATATAGCCCAGCCGCTCGAGCTCCCCGATGATGAACGAGGCGGTGCCGCGCGTGGTGCCGACGTAACTCGCGAGCGCCGAAGGCGTCCGGGAAAAACGGTTGGCGCGGGAAAGGAAGCGCAGCGCCATCCACTCGCGGTCGCGCAAGCCGTGCTTGGTGCCTTCGAACCACAGGATTCGTGCGACCTGCTCCAACAGTTCAATCGATTCGCGAGCCAAATTCATTTCAGTTCCAGATCGGATAAAGCTTTATTCAATTGAGCCTTGGGGTGCGCAATCTGTGTGGACGAGAATGAAGTCCTCGCGTGATCCTTCGTCCGTTGCCGGACGGCGGACCGCGCGTGGGGAAGAAGCTCTCTGTTGCAGAGATGGAACTTCCGGCCGTGGAACTAGGGCGTCACAAAGAAAGTTCGAGTAAATCGCACGGCTCAAGTCTTCCGAAAATTTCAATCAAATGACGACGGCTCGCGCGTGATTGAACGGTGATATGCGATGCGCGAGCAACATGATGTGTCATCGTGGCCACTGCGGTGCCCATTTGTTGCGGGTGTGCGTCTCGAATGCGCGCACATGCGCATCACCTGCAGCGCCTGGCGGTTCGGCCGGCCGTGGGAGAACCGTCTTTTTCGGTTAATGGATGTTGCGATGCAGTGCAGCTAGACGGTTAAGTCCGCGCGCGAGCGATGCGAATGTCAGAGTGCCGTTGGGACTCGAAACAGTCAGCGTTGTTCAACGTCGTGCAGCGTTGGCAGCCACGGTCGCCTCTTGCGTGCCGCAGTCGTCGAACTTTGGCGCGATGAGCCCGATGCCCGAGACTGCGCCGGTGCAGAAACGGCACGGTCTGGCCTGAAAGCGCGCGTGCTCGCAGGCTGGTGATTTGCATCTCGCCGGCAACTATCGGCGAATGCGTCGCCCCCGGGGCACCAGCATAGGCAGCAGCAAGGGATAGACCGATGAGCTTCGAAACCACCATGACATCCGACGTCGTCGGGTTGACGAAAGTCGCGCCGATCTCGCGCCGCGGATTCATGAGCGCCACCGCGGCCGTGGCGGCCGGCTATACACTGGCGGCCGGGCCCGTGCGCGCCGAAGTGATCACGACCGACACCCATGGCCTCCAGACCGGCGAGGCCAAGGTCAAGGTCGGCTCCCAAGAGATGCCCGTCTATTTCGCCCGTCCTGCCGGCAATACCAAGGCTCCGGTGATCATCGTGGCGATGGAGATCTTCGGCCTGCACGAATACATCAAGGACGTGACGCGGCGCCTCGCCAAGCTCGGTGCGTTCGCAATCGCGCCCGACTATTACTTCCGCAAAGGGGTCGACCTCACCAAGATCACCGACATCAAGGATCTGCTGCCGGTCGTCAACGCCAAGCCTGACGCCGAGCTCATGTCCGATCTCGACGCGACGGTGGCATGGGCGGGATCGCAGGGCGGTGACACGGCCAAGCTCGGCATCATCGGCTTCTGCCGGGGCGGTCGCACGGTCTGGGAATATGCCGCCCACAGCGGCGCGCTCAAGGCCGGCGTCGCCTTCTATGGCACCTTGGTCGACCCCGAAAATCCGCTGCTGCCGAAGAGCCCGATGCAGCTCGCCCCCGAGATGAAGGCGCCGGTGCTCGGCCTCTATGGCGGCGCCGATACCGGCATTCCCGTCGCTCAGGTCGAGCAGATGAAGGCCGCGCTCGAGCAGAGCAAGAAGACGGCCGAATTCAAGATCTACCCCGAAGCGCCGCACGGCTTCCATGCCGACTACCGCGGCAGCTACCGCAAGGACGCCGCGGAAGATGCCTGGAAGCAGGCGCAGGCCTGGTTCAAGAAGTACGGCGTGTTGAGCTGACGCTGGGTCAAAACAAAAGGGCGGCCCGATCGGCCGCCCTTTTTCTTTCAGTGCGTGCCGATCTTACTTCACCATCGCGCCATAGACGATGTCCTGAACCTGCTCGCGATAATACTTCCTGAGCTCGCCGGGCGCAGCCGTTCCCACCACGACGACGAGGCGCTCCTTCGGGTCGCAGAAGAACTGCGTTCCGTAGGCGCCGTTCCAGGTGAACTCCCCGGGATTGCCGGGAACCGACGACAGCCCTTCGCTGGTGCGAACCGCGACCGAAAGGCCGAAGCCGAAGCCGCCGCGATGCGGCTCGACATTGGCCACGTTGTTCTTGATCTCGGGGCCAAGGTGGTTGGTCGTCATGTGATGCACGGTCTTCGGACCGAGGATGCGCTGGCCGTCGAGCTCGCCGCCGTTGAGCAGCATCTGCCCGAAGCGGGCGTAGTCGCCGACCGTCGCGAACGAGCAGGCGCCGCCGCAGTCGAACTTGGTCGGGGTGTCGAGCAGCTTGATCGCCTGCGGCTTGCCCGTCAGCGGATCATTGGCAAACGGGCGGGCGAGGCGAGGGCGCTGCGCGTCGGTCGGGTGGAAGGTCGCGTCCTTCATGCCGAGCGGCTGCCAGACATTGGCGGCGAGATACTCGCCGAGCTTCTGCTCGCTCACTTTCTCGACGACGGCGCCGAGCACGTCGATCGAAAAACCGTATTCGAACTCGGTCGAGGGCTGATGCGCCAGCGGCAGTTTGGTGATGCGGTCGATGAACGCCTGGGTGTCGCCTTCGATCGCGGGCGCGACGCCGTCAGGATATTGCCGGGCCACCGGGCTCGAACTGTCTGGCCGGCCGCCATACATCAATCCGGAGGTGTGCCGGTAGAGATCGTGGATGAAGATCGGCGAGGCCTGCGGCTCCAGCTTGAGCGAACCGTTGGCCTCGGTCACGCCGACCTTCATGTCGGCAAAGCCGGGATAGTAATCGGACAGCTTGGCCTGGAGCGCCAGCCGTCCCTGCTCCATCAGCGTCAGCCCTGCGACCGCGGCCATCGGCTTGGTCATCGAGGCCAGCGCGAAGATCGCATCGATCGGCATCGGCGTGCCCTTGTCCGGATCGAGCATGCCGTAAGCCTTGTAGTGCACGAGCTTGCCCTCCCGTGCGACGGCGACCACCGCGCCGGGCACGCGCTTGGCGGCGATCTCGCGGGCGAAGAAATTGTCGAGGCGCGCAAGGCCCTGACTGGAGAAGCCGACGTCGTCGGGTTTGGCTTCGGGCAGCGGCGCGGCGATAGCCGTGCCGAATGTGATGACGGCAGCCGCCGCCGCGATCATAGCGATCGTCTTGTTCATTATGTCCTCCCGCACGAGCTCGTTGTGTGAGTGGCTCGTTGCACGCCTAGATCACGACTGCACCGGCGCGAAGTCAAGCGCGGGCAGGGCATGTCTGGGACGTGCCGGACGCGGCGGTGCCTTATCGTGCTTCGCCTGCATGCCACAGCGCATCAAGGCCGTGCCGATAGGTCGGGTGGACAAGCGTGACGCCGAGCTCGCGCTTCAGTCTTGCGTTGGAGACGCGGGCGCTGCTGGCATAGAAGCTGCGAGCCATCGCCGACATCTCGGCCGTCGCGAAATCCTCTTCGGGCGGCGGCGCAACGCCCATCAGTTTCGCCGCATAGGCGATCACGTCCTGCGGCGGCGCCGGCTCGTCGTCGCAGACGTTCCACGTCCCGCCGCACTTGTTCTGAATCGCGGCCATGATCGCGCTCGCGATGTCGTCGACGTGGATGCGGTTGAAGACCTGGCCGGGCTTGATGACGCGGCGGGCTGTCCCGGCCCGCAGTGTCGCCAGCGCGTTGCGGCCGGGGCCGTAGATGCCCGCAAGCCGCAGGATCGCGGCATCGCCGTGCGCAATGTCCATCCAGGCCTGCTCGGCGGCAACCCGCATGCGGGCGCGGTCGAGCGTCGCCTGCGGCGGGGTGTTTTCGTCGACCCAGCCGCCGGCGTGATCGCCGTAGACGCCGATAGTGGAGAGATAGACGATCTTGCGGCAGCCCGCCGCCAGCACGTCGCCGAACGCGGCGATGGCGGGGTCGCCGCTGCTACCGGGCGGGATCGATATGAGAAGGACATCGGTTTCGCGAGCCTGCTCGACCGTCTCGCGCGACGGCTTGCCGGAAAAGGCATGGACCTCGATGCCGGCGAGGTCGTTCCGCTGCGCGGGATCGCGCACAGTGCCGGCGATATGCGAGAAGCTGCCGCCATGTTTGCGGGCGAAATGCCGGGCACTATAGCCGAGCCCAAGGATGAACAGCCGCATGCGTCTCCTGTGCAGGTCGAAAGTTCCCGTCCGCGCCGTCGCGCGTCGTTTGCTCATAAGAGATTTTTGGGTCCGGCAAAAGATATTGCGATTTGTCTCGTTTCCTGCCTCGGGCGATGTTCGCCTGTCACAGGGAGGCATCGATCATGCAGGCAGAAGCGCTCGCCTTGGTGCCGCCGGATGCCAATGAGCTGGTCCGGCGCGCGGCCGCGCTGATCTTCGACGTCGACGGCACCCTGGCCGAGACCGAGGAGCTGCATCGGCAGGCCTTCAACCATGCCTTCGCGCGCCACGGTCTCGACTGGCAGTGGGACCGCGCCGTCTACAAGGACCTGCTGCGGGTGACCGGCGGCAAGGAGCGCATGCGCGCCTACCAGGAAAGGCTAGGGATCGCGCCGGCTCTGTCGGGTGCGGACATCGCCGCGCTTCACCGCATCAAGACCGCGCATTACGCCGGGCTGGTTGAAACCGGTTGCTGTTCCCTAAGGCCGGGCGTGATCGAGCTGCTCGCTGCGGCGAAGGCGCGCGGCCAGCGGCTTGCGATTGCGACCACGACCTCCCATGGCAACATCGATGCGCTGCTGTCGCAGGCGCTGGGGGCGGATTGGGCTGCAGAGTTCGACGCGATCGTCGCCGGTGACGACGTCAGGCACAAGAAACCCGCGCCGGACGTCTATCTGGAAACGCTGGCCCGGCTGCAGCTCGGCGCGGCCGACTGCGTGGCAATAGAGGATTCTGCCAATGGGCTGATCGCAGCGTCACGCGCCGGCATCCCGGTTCTGATCACCCGGAGCATGTTCTTTGCGGATGATGATTTTTCCACGGCGCGGGCCGTGCTGGATGACCTGTCGGAACTGGGCAAACAAAAAACTGAAAAACAACCCCATGCACAGTAGATCACGCCGGCGTGTCCGCCGCGTTCAGTGGACCCGGTGGCTTGTTCTATCGTCTTCAGCCTGCTCGACAATCTGCGCGATAGGGCTCGACTGGTGGTGCACCAGGCGCCACTCATCGCCGACGCGGCGAAAATGGTTGGCGGCGGCCAGAGCGGTGCCGTCGACGATCTCGATGCAGAGCACGCGGGCGCTGTCGCCGTCGACGATGACCTGCGGCTCGGCGCAGACGATCTGCGGCCGCTCCGGGTTTTGCAGGATGTCGCGCCAGCTTCCGATCACCGTGGCGCGCCCGATGATGGCCGGCCAACCGGGATGGATGCAGGAGATGCCGTCGTCGTCCGCCCACATCCGTTCCATGCCGTCGAAGTCGCCGGTCGAGAATGCGGCGTAAAAGGCCGCGTTGGCGGCGATGATCTTGCTGTCCTTTGCCATCGCTCTCGGGTGGGGCAAGGACAGGCAAAAATCAAGCGCGACTTCCGTCGACTTTGAACGCAGTGCAGCATTGCCCGCTTTGTAGTCACACGGAGACGTGTGTCTCTACGGCACGCCGCGCGCCATCCTTGTAGAGCCGGCCGAGCGCCGCGGTCACGGCCTCGCGCAGGCGCGGATCAGTGCCCAGCGGCCCGAACACCTTCTCGACCCCGAGCAGTGCAGACGCGAGCCGCTCGGCAACAGGTCCCGCCTCGCGCGCCAGCGCGGCGAATTCGGCGGCGAGGGGATCGCGCACGTCGATGGTGCGGCCCTGCTCGTCGACGCCGCTGACGTAACGCATCCAGCCAGCCACCGCGAGCGCATGCGTTGCGATCGGCAGGCCCCTCGCGAGGCGATCCTGCATCGCGCCGAGCAGCCGCTGCGGCAGCTTCTGCGAGCCGTCCATTGCGATCTGCCAGGTGCGGTGATGCAGCGCCGGATTGGAAAAGCGCTTGAGCAGCGAGGCGCGATAGGCTGCAAGGTCGGTGCCGACAGGCATCGTCAGCGTCACCGCGGCCTCCTCCATCACTTGCGCGGCAAGCCGCGCGAAATGCGGATCCTGCATGGTGTCGGCGATGGTCTCGTAGCCCGAGAGATAGCCGAGATAGGCCAGCGCCGAGTGGCTGGCGTTGAGCAGCCGCAGCTTCATCAGCTCGAACGGCTTGACGTCGGTGACGATCTCGACGCCCGCTGCAGCAAGATCGGGCCGGCCCGCGGTGAAACGATCTTCGACCACCCATTGCGTGAACGGCTCGGTCATCACGGGCCAGGCGTCGCGCATGCCGAGCGCGTTCGCCACCGCATCGCGGTCGGCATCATTCGTCTCGGGGACGATGCGGTCGACCATGGTTGAGGGGAAAGCGGCATTATCCACGATCCACTTGCCGAGTTCCCTGGAGCGGAGCGCGGCGAACTGCGTCACGATGCGCTGCACGGTGTGGCCGTTGGCGGCGAGGTTGTCGCAGCACAGCACGGTGAAGGGCGGGGCGCCCAGTGCGCGCCGCCGCGCCAGCGCAGCGACGATGAAGCCGGGCGTCGAGCGCGGCGCGTCGAAATTGTTGAGATCGTGCACGATGTCAGGATGCCGCTCGTCGAGATCGCCAGTCTGCGGCGTGTGGCAATAGCCTTTCTCGGTGACCGTCAGCGAGACGATGCGAATGGCGGGATCGGCCATCCGCTCGACCAGCGCAGCCGGATTTTGGCGTGCGACGACGCTGTCGAGCAGCGCGCCGATGACGCGATGTTCGGTGCCTTCGGCGGCGCGTTTGGCAACGGTGTAAAGATGATCCTGCGGGGCGAGGGCGTCGCGCGTATCCGGGCTGCGCAGGCTGGCGCCGACGATGCCCCATGACGCGGCCCCGGCTGCAAGGCAATCGTCGATGACGACGGCCTGATGCGCCCGATGAAACGCGCCGAGGCCGAGATGCACGATGCCGGGCGTGATGCGCGACCGGTCGTAGGCCGGACGGCGAACGCCAGCTGCCAGCCGGTCGAGATTGGCGCAGCCAAGGCGCGTTGAACCTGGGCGCATGGACGTCTCCCCTTTGCTTTGCCGCTGCTTGACATGGCGCCCGTATCGGGTCAATGCTTCGGTCAATTGGTAAGACCAATTTTCCAAAATTGGCGGGCCGTGGACATTTCAGGTGCCCCGCGCGACCCTTTCGGGAGGACCAGCGTGCCGCTGGAAGCTGTGGAGGCGAGACGGCTTTACCGCCAGGTCGCCGATCAATTGCGAAGCCTGATCGACAGCGGCGAGTACGCGGTCGGCAGCCGCTTGCCGACCGAGCGCGAGCTCGCCGAGCAGCTCAGGGTGTCGCGGCCGACCGTGCGCGAAGCCCTGATCGCGCTCGAGGTCGAGGGCCGCCTGCGCATCCGCGTCGGCTCCGGCATCTATGTGATCGAGCCCGCCGCAATCGCCGCGCCCGCAGCCGCGTCCGTCATCGAGGGCCCGTTCGAGCTGCTGCGCGCCCGCGAGTTCCTCGAAAGCGCCATCGCCGAACAGGCCGCGCGCGTCGCGACCAGGGACGATATCGCCCGCATCGACGCCTCGCTCCTCGCAATGGAGAATGTCGAGCATCCCGGCGAAGCCTCGATGGTGCATGACCGCGCGTTTCACGTCGCGATCGCCGGAAGCCTCGGCAATGCCGTTCTGGTGCGCGTGGTCGGCGAGCTGTTCGACCAGCGCCTCAACCCCTATTTCGCGCAGCTCGCGCATTATTTCGAGAGCCCGGGCACCTGGCGCACCGCGCTCGACGAGCATCGCGCCGTGCGCGAGGCAATCGCGGCGCATGATCCGCAAGCTGCACGCGAGGCGATGCGCGCGCATCTGGCGCGGTCGCAGGAGCGCTTTGCGCAGAATTTCGGCGCCGAGAAAGCAGCAGGAACGTCTTCGGGGCGGGGCCGCACCGTGCGATCCCCGGCGAAGCCGGCGACACCAAAGCGACCACCGAAGAAGCAGGCCAAGAGCGGCAGCGCACGCCGGCGATGAGATTGTACGGCCTGCATCCGTGCCGGGGCGGGCGAACAAGAAGCAGACTTGAACGATGGAGGAAAAGTCGATGTTGAAGAAAATGACGATTGCAGCAGTGATGTCCGCCGCCACGCTGTTGGCGGCCACCGAGGCCAGCATGGCGCAGACCAAGCTCAAATGGGCCCATGTCTACGAGACCTCGGAGCCGTTCCACACCGCTTCGGTCTGGGCCGCGCAGGAGATCGGCAAGCGCACCAACGGGCGCTATGCGATCGACGTCTATCCGGCCTCGCAGCTCGGCAAGGAAGCCGACATCAACCAGGGCCTGTCGCTCGGCTCGGTCGACATCATCATCTCCGGCTCGAGCTTCGCGGCCAAGAGCTTCCCGCCGATCGGCGTGACCTATTATCCCTATACGTTCCGCGATGCCGATCATCTGCTCGCCTACACCAAGAGCGACATCTTCAAGGAGCTCGCCAAGGGCTATGAGGACAAGAGCGGCCACCACATCGTCGCGGTGACCTATTACGGCGTGCGCCAGACCTCGTCGAACAAGCCGATCAAGACCTGCGCCGACATGAAGGGCCTGAAGATGCGCGTGCCCGACGTTCCGGCCTATCTCGCGATGCCGCGCGCCTGCGGCGCCAACACCGCGCCGATCGCCTTCGCCGAAGTCTACCTCGCGCTCCAGAACGGCACCGTCGAGGCGCAGGAGAACCCGCTGACCACGATCGAGGCCAAGAAGTTCTACGAGGTGCAGAAGCACATCGTGCTGACCGGCCATATCGTCGACCACCTCAACACGGTGGTCGCGGGCGCGCTGTGGAAGAAGCTCTCCGACGAGGACAAGAAGATCTTCACCGACGTCGCCCAGGAGGCCGCCGCCAAGGCGACCGCGGAGATCAAGCAGAACGAGGCCAAGCTGGTCGCCTTCTTCAAGGAGAAGGGCTTGAGCGTGACCGAGGTCGACAAGAACGAGTTCCGCGACACCGTGCTGAAGAACGTCGCGTTCGAGACCTTCGGCTATCGCAAGGCCGACTGGGAAAAGATCCAGGCGGTCAAGTAATCGATGCCAAGTCGTTCCGGAGCGACGCGTAAGCGTCGAATCCGGAACCTCGAGATTCCGGGTTCGGCTCTTCGAGCCGCCCCGGAATGACGATCGAGAGATTTGAGGAGCAACCCATGTCCACCGCCGAAATACACCGGCAGATCACCGCGGACGAGATCGCCCATACCTTCGAGGAGGAGGCGACGCCGAAGGTCGACCTCGGCATCTACGCGTTCGAGGACTGGGTGGCGCTCGCGATCTTCTGGGTGATGGCGCTCGCCGTCTTCCTCCAGTTCTTCACCCGCTACGTGCTCAACGACAGCTACGCCTGGACCGAGGAGATCGCGACCTATTGCCTGATCGGCGTGGTCTTCATCGGCGCCTCGATGTGCGTGCGGCTGTCGCGGCACATCCAGGTCGACCTCGTCTACCGCTATCTGCCGCACCTCGTGGCGCGCGCGCTGTCGACGGTGATCGACCTGATCCGGATCGCCTTCTTCGGCTACGCCATCAAGCTGGTCTGGGTCTACATCCAGATCATCGGCGACGAGCAGATGACGACGATCAATTTTCCCAAGAACTACGTCTATTACGCCGTGCTGCTCGGCTTCGTGCTGATGTTCCTGCGCTCGGTGCAGGCGGCGCTGCAACACTGGCGGCAAGGCTACTCGGTCCTCGAACGACCCGGCGCCTACGACGGATCGGAGATTTGACATCATGCTGCTGTTGCTCGGAGGCTTTCTCATCCTGATGCTGCTCGGCGTTCCCGTGGCGATCGCCATGGCCGCGTCGTCGCTGCTCTACATCCTGGTCAGCGGCGTGACGCCCGACGTCACGCTGGCGCAGCGCATGATCGCCGGCGTCGAGAGCTTTCCGCTGCTCGCCGTGCCGTTCTTCATCCTGGCCGGCAATCTCATGAACATCGCCGGCGTCACCGGCCGCATCTATAAGTTCGCGGTGGCCCTGGTCGGCTGGATGCGCGGCGGCCTCGGCCACGTCAACATCATCGGCTCGGTGATCTTCTCCGGAATGTCCGGCACCGCGATCGCGGACGCCGCCGGTCTCGGCACCATCGAGATCAAGGCGATGAAGGACCACGGCTACTCCACCGAGTTCTCGGTCGGCGTCACCGCGGCTTCGGCGACGCTCGGGCCGATCATCCCGCCGTCGCTGCCCTTCGTGATCTACGGCATGATGGCGAACGTCTCGATCGGCGCGCTGTTCCTCGGCGGCGTCGTTCCGGGCGTCGTGTTGACGCTGTTCATGATGGCGACGGTCACCTATTTCGCGCACAAGAACAAATGGGGCAGCGACACGCCGTTCTCCTGGCCGCAGCTCGGCTCGGCCGGGCTCGAGATCCTCATCGTGCTGTCTTTCCCGATGGCGATCTGGCTGATGGTGCTGGCCGGCCTCTCGGTCAACGTCGCCGTGGTGATCGGCCTCGGCACGTTGCTGGCGATCGACTGGTACTTCGACTTCTCGGCGGTGATGGCGTTGATGGCGCCGGTGATCCTGATCGGCGGCATGACGCTCGGCTGGTTCACGCCGACGGAAGCCGCGGTCGCCGCCGTGATCTGGTCGCTGTTCCTCGGTCTCGTCCGCTACCGCACCATGACGCTGCAGACGGTGGCGAAGGCGACGTTCGACACCATCGAGACCACGGCCTCGGTGCTGTTCATCGTCACCGCAGCCTCGATCTTCGCCTGGCTGCTGACGGTGTCGCAGGCGGCGCAGACGCTGTCGGACTGGATGCTCAGCGTCACCCACAACAAATGGGTGTTTTTGGCGCTCGCCAATATCCTGATCCTGTTCGTCGGCTGCTTCATCGACACCACGGCGGCGATCACCATCCTGGTGCCGATCCTGCTGCCGATCGTGCTCAAGCTCGGCATCGACCCGATCCATTTCGGCCTGATCATGACGCTGAACCTGATGATCGGCCTGTTGCATCCGCCGCTCGGCATGGTGCTGTTCGTGCTCGCCCGCGTGGCAAAACTCTCGGTCGAGCGCACCACGGTCGCGATTCTGCCCTGGCTGGTGCCGCTGATGCTCGCGCTGATCGCGATCACCTACATCCCCGAACTGACCCTCTGGCTGCCAAAATACATGGGACTTTCCAAATGACCTCGACCGCTCTCGCCGCTACCCTGTTCGGGCCCGAAGATCTGCGCATGGTCGAGCATCCGCTCGACAAGCTCGCGGACGGCATGGTGCGCATCCGCTTCGGCGCCGGCGGCATCTGCGGCTCGGACATGCACTATTTCCGCCATGCCCGCACCGGCGATTTCGTGGTGAAGTCGCCGCTGGTGCTCGGCCACGAGATCTCGGGCGAGGTCGTGGAGATCGCAGGTCCTGCCGTGAACCTGAAGGTCGGCGACCGCGTCGCCGTCAATCCGTCGCGCTGGTGCGGCCATTGCGTTGCCTGCCGCGAAGGCCGGCCGAACCTGTGCGAGAACATCTACTTCATGGGCTCGGCCTCGAAGACGCCGCACATGCAGGGCGGTTTCGCCAATTACTTCGACGCGATCCCGGCGCAGTGCGTGAAGATTCCCGACCATGTGTCCTACCAGGCCGCAGCGCTGGCGGAGCCGCTTTCGGTCTGCCTGCACGCGGTTGCGCGCGCCGGCAATATCGAGGGCAAGCGCGGCATCATCTTCGGTGCCGGCCCGATCGGGCTTCTGACCATGCTCGCCGCGCGCCGCGCCGGCATGGCCGATGTGACGGTCGCCGACATCGCGCCGGCACCGCTGGCTTTTGCGACCAAGCTCGGCGCTTCGCATGTCGAGAACGTCTCGGCCGGCGAGGAGGGTCTGAAGGCGCAGGCCGCGTCGCGTCCCTACGACGTTGCGTTTGAAGTCTCAGGCACGGCGGCGGGCCTTGTGAGCGCCATTGGCATCGTCAGGCGCGGCGGCGTGGTGGTGCAGATCGGCAATCTGCCGGGCGGCCAGATCCCGACGCCGTCGAATGCGGTGATGGCGAAGGAGATCGACCTGCGCGGCTCGTTCCGCTTCGGCTTCGAATTCATGACTGCGGTGGAACTGATCTCCAATGGCAGCGTCGACGTGCTGTCGCTGGTCACCGCCGAGCGTCCCCTGTCGACCGCGCCCGATGCGCTCAGGCTGGCGCTCGACCGCTCGCAGAGCGTCAAGGTCGTGCTGACCGCGAACTGATCGGAGATTGCACATGATGCTCGAAGGTTGGCGCTGGTACGGGCCGGATGACCCGGTCTCGCTCGACGATGTCAGGCAGGCCGGGGCGACCGACATCGTCTCGGCGCTGCATCAGGTGCCGATCGGCGAAGCCTGGACGCGCAAGGCGGTCGAGGAGCGCAAGAACTTCATCGAGCGCGGCCAGCCCGGCCGCTCGCAGCTGACCTGGTCGGTGGTTGAATCAATTCCGATCCCCGACGACGTCAAGCGGCTCGGCGGCAAGGCGACCAAGTCGATCGAGGCCTGGATCGCGAGCCTCGAAGCTGTCGCGGCCTCTGGCATCAAGATCATCTGCTACAATTTCATGCCTGTGGTCGACTGGTGCCGCACTGACCTGGAATGGGGGCTGCCGAACGGCGCCCGCGCCATGCGCTTCGACCAGGACCGCTTTGCCGCCTTCGAGCTGCATATCCTCAAGCGGCCGGCCGCGGTGCAGGAGTATTCGCCCGAGCAGCAGGCGCGTGCGAAAACGCTGTTCGAGAAGATGAGCCCGGCCGATATCGACTATCTCGCTATGGTCATCGCCAGCGCGCTGCCGGGCTCGACCACCGAGCCGATGACGATCCCGCAATTCCGCGACCGGCTGGAGACCTATCGCGACATCACGCCAAAAATCCTGCGGCAGCATCTCGCCGAATTCCTCGGGCGTGTGACGCCGGTGGCCGAGCAACTCGGGGTATCCTTGACGCTGCATCCGGACGATCCGCCGAGGCCGCTGTTCGGCCTGCCGCGCATTGCCTCCTCAGCCGACGATTATCAGGCGCTATTCGACGCCGTACCGTCGAAGGCCAACGGCATCTGCCTGTGCACGGGCTCGCTCGGCGTGCGGGCTGAGAACAATCTGCCCGAAATGGCCGAACGCTTCGGCCCGCGTATTGCGTTCGCGCATCTCCGCGCCACCAAGCGCGAGGCCGACGGGCTGTCGTTCTACGAATCCGATCATCTCGACGGTGACGTCGACATGGTCGCGGTGCTCAAGGCGTTGCTCAAGGAGAACGCCAAGCGTTCGCCCGACAAGCAGATCGTGTTCCGTCCCGACCATGGTCACCGCATGCTCGACGATCTCGCGGCGACCAAACGCACCAATCCCGGCTACACCGCGATCGGCCGCCTGCGCGGTCTCGCCGAGCTTCGCGGCGCGATCCGCGCGATCGAGCATCGGTGATAGAGGCGGGCTCGGCGACGGCCGACATCGCATCACCCGATGGCGAAATCTGCCGCCGTCTCGGCGTGAATGGCCGTGGTGTCGAACGTCTCCACTGATGTGTCGTCAGGGCCGACCAGCATCGTGATCTCGGTGCAGCCGAGGATGATGCACTCGGCGCCGGCGGCGACCAGCGCTGCCATCACCTCCTGGTAGCGGCGGCGCGAGGGATCGGCGACAACCCCAAGGCACAGCTCATCGTAGATGATGCGGTTCACGTCGGCGCGGGCCTCAGTGGGAGGAACCAGCACTTCGAGATCATGCGCGCGCAGCCGGTCGATGTAGAAGTCCTCCTCCATCGTGAACTTGGTGCCGAGCGGCCCGACCCGCCGATATCCTTTCGCCCGGATCCGCTTGGCCGTCGCGTCGCCAAGATGGATGAACGGAACGGTCACGCTGGAGATGATGTCGGGCGCCAGCTTGTGCATCGTGTTCGTGCACAGCACGATCGCCCGCGCGCCGGCGCCCTCAAGGCGCCGCGCGACCTCCGCCAGGCTGGCCGCCGCCTCGCTCCAGCGACCCGCGTATTGCATCTGCTTGATCTCTTCGAAATCGTAGGAATACAGCAACAGTGGAGCCGAATGCAGCTTGCCGATGCGGTCGCGGACCCGCTCATTGATGAGCTTGTAGTAGAGCGCCGTGCTCTCCCAGCTCATGCCCCCGATCAGACCGATGGTTTGCATTCCGGTGTCCTCGACGATGTGGTTCGGCCGGATCGTAAACGAAGACGTCGAAGCGCGGTAGCCATCGCTTGATTGCGGCTTAATGCACCGTCAGGCCTAATTATTTCAGCGCTCGTAGCCCTGATGGAGCGTTAGCGTAACCCGGGGCCTTCGCCCGGCATCTCACACCATCCCGGATTACGCTGGCGCTCCATCCGGGCCACGCCATCGTCCTGTGTCGCCCTCTGTCAATCGCCGCTCGCAAAAATATTCCACTTTACCGAAATTCGGGTTCGGCGTATGTGTCGCCTATCCTGATCCGGCACAAGGGGCGGTCGTACGTCGTCACGAACCGCGGATCGGGGAGCGGTGGACGCAAGCAGCGTCGTGCACGAGAGGCGGGAGCAGGGCGGGATGAACCCCGTGAGGTTCAGGCTTCGTGCGGACGAGCGGCGCTGATGCGTACGGCCAAATCGCGTGGTCCTGGCTGTCGTTGCTACAGCCAAGCCTTGCGGAGGTGCGCCGAGCCCGACCGGGCGAAGCGCGCCGCCAATTCGCGGGGTGACGGAGGCAAGCAGGAACTCGTCTCCGGGGAGAGCGCGCCATACGCCGTCAGACCATCGCGCAGGGAAGGCCGGATGATCGGCTGCCCTGTGTGTCCCTCGTGCATTGCGTGTGCAATGTCTTCGCACGGGGGTCTTGCGGGTGCCAGCCGGCACCCGGCCTTCCCTGCGCCCTTTTCTTCGGAGAGGGCGTGAAGCGGACAGCAAAACTCGGGCGAAAGGCGCCGCGAGAAGGTGAAGGCATGTCTGCGAATCGAGATGCGATTCCGAAGGAGCGTGATGGCGCTCCTTGCTCCGTCATTGCGAGCGCAGCGACTTGTCCGCCGAAGCCTGGCGGCGAAGGCGGAAGCAATCCAGAGTCGTTCCGCGAAGGGATTCTGGATTGCTTCGTCGCAAGAGCTCCTCGCAATGACGCGGAGAGAGCGCGCCAAACTCGCAACTCTCGTGCCCCGGACGCAGCGCAGCGGCCCGACGATGCGCAGCATCGTCCGGGGTGGTGCGCTGCAGAGCCGGGGCCCATGTCGCCGCGCGCCGTGCCGCCCCTGGGTCCCGGCTCTGCGCAGCAACGCCATAAGCGCGTTCACGCGCGCCTTCGACGCGCTATGCGCGTTGCGGCGCGTCCGGGACACCCAGGCGCCAGTATGTCGACCGCAATCCTTCCACCAAGCCCGACAAA
Source organism: Bradyrhizobium sp. 25ACV (assembly GCF_054863005.1). Taxonomy (NCBI): domain Bacteria; kingdom Pseudomonadati; phylum Pseudomonadota; class Alphaproteobacteria; order Hyphomicrobiales; family Nitrobacteraceae; genus Bradyrhizobium; species Bradyrhizobium sp. 25ACV. The sequence continues at coordinate 26,631 of NZ_JAVAYO010000003.1, read as the reverse complement.
TGGGCGGTCGTGCAAACGGCAAAGGCGGGCATGACGCCTGCGCAGGGGGCGAAAAGCCTTTCGATCTTGCGCGCTCTACCTGCCTGTCCTACGCCAGCGTCGAACCAAATGATCGAGAGGCGGTGAGGCGCATCGCCCAAACCTTGATCGTCAGAGCCTTGAGGGAGCCGTCATGACCATCCGCAACACCCGCACCGGGGGCCAGATCCTGATCGATCAGCTCGTCGCCCAGGGCGTCGAGCGCGTCACCTGCGTGCCGGGCGAGAGCTATCTCGCCGCGCTCGATGCGCTGCACGACAGCCCGATCGACGTCATGATCTGCCGCGCCGAGGGCGGCGCGGCGATGATGGCGGAGGCCTATGGCAAGCTCACGGGCCGGCCCGGCATCTGCTTCGTCACCCGCGGCCCCGGCGCCACCAACGCCAGCCACGGCGTCCACATCGCGATGCAGGATTCGACGCCGATGATCCTGTTCGTCGGCCAGGTCGACACCGGCATGCGCGAGCGCGAGGCGTTCCAGGAGCTCGACTACAAGGCGGTGTTCGGTACCATGGCGAAATGGGCGGTCGAGATCGATCGTCCCGATCGCATTCCGGAGCTGGTGGCGCGTGCCTTCCGCGTCGCCATGCAGGGCCGTCCCGGTCCCGTCGTGATCTCGCTACCGGAGAACATGCTGACCGAGACCGCGGCCGTTGCGGATGCCATGCGCATCGAGCCTGCCGTGAGCTGGCCCGCGCCCGCGGATATCGAGAAGCTCGGTGCCATGCTCGCCGGCGCCAAGGCGCCGCTCGTCATCCTCGGCGGCTCGCGCTGGACTGATGAGGCCACCAAGAGCATCGCCCGCTTTGCCGAGCGCTTCGACCTCCCGGTCGCGACCTCGTTCCGCCGGGCCTCGCTGATCGATGCCGACCATTCGCACTATGCCGGCGATCTAGGCATCGGGCCGAGCCCGGGCCTGAAGGCGCGCATCGACAAAGCCGATGTCGTCCTTCTCGTCGGCGGCCGCATGTCGGAGATGCCGTCCTCGTCCTACACACTGCTCGATATCCCGAACCCGCAGCAGAAGCTGATCCATGTGCATCCGGGCTCCGAAGAGCTCGGCCGGGTCTATCAGCCGGCGCTCGCGGTCCAGGCGACGCCCGCCGCGTTCGCCGCCGCGGTCGAGACGCTCAAGCCATCAGGCGCGGTGGCCTGGAAGGGCGAGGCCGCCAAGGCGCACGCCGATTATCTCGCCTGGACCGAGAACGCCCGCGAGCTGCCGGGCACGTTCCAGTACGGCCAGGTCATGACCTGGCTGCGCGACCGGCTGCCGAAGGACGCGATCGTCTGCAACGGCGCCGGCAATTATGCCGGCTGGATCCACCGCCATCACCGCTTCCACAGCTTTGCGGCGCAGCTGGCGCCGACCTCGGGCTCGATGGGCTACGGCGTCCCGGCGGCAGTTCTCGCCAAGCGGCAATATCCGGATCGCACCGTCGTCGCCTTTGCCGGCGACGGCTGCTTCCTGATGAACGGTCAGGAATTCGCGACCGCCGTGCAGTATGACGCGCCGCTGGTCGTGATCGTGGTCGACAATTCGCAATACGGCACCATCCGCATGCACCAGGAGCGTGACTATCCCGGCCGCGTGGTCGGCACCCAGCTCAAGAACCCTGATTTCGCAATGTACGCGAAGGCATTCGGCGGCCATGGCGAGCGCGTTGAGCGCACCGAAGAGTTCGCGCCGGCGTTCGAGCGTGCGCTGGCCTCCGGCAAGCCGTCGATCCTCCACTGCATCATCGACCCGCGCGCGATCTCGGTCGGCAAGGACTTTGCGCCCGCGGTGAAGGCTTAGGCGATGACGACCGGTCGCCATGTTGCGATCATCGGAGCCGGCGCGGTCGGTGTCATCAGCGCCATCGAGGCGCTGCGCGAGGGCCATCGCGTCACGCTGATCGATCCGGGCGAGCCCGGCGGCGAACAGGCGGCGAGCTATGGCAATGCCGGCTGGCTGTCGTCGCATTCGGTGATCCCGCCGGCGGAGCCGGGCATCTGGAAGAAGGTGCCGGGCTATCTAATGGACCCGCTCGGGCCGCTCGCGATCCGCTGGTCGTATTTGCCGAAGGCGCTGCCCTGGCTGATCAAATATCTGCTCTCGGGCTGGACCGAGGCGCGCGTCGAGACAACGGCGTTTGCCCTGCGCGACCTGTTGAAGGACGCGCCGCTGCTGCACCGGAAGCTGGCGGAGGAGGCCGGCGTGCCCGAACTGATCGAGCGCAACGGCGTGATGCATGTGTTTCCGTCGCGCGGCAATTTCGACAACGATCTCGGCTGGCGCCTGCGCAAGAAGGTCGGCGTCGAATGGCTGGAGCTCAACGCCGACGAGATGCGTCAGCGCGAGCCTGAGCTGCATCCGCGCTACACCTTTGGCGTGGTGGTGGAGGAGGCCGGGCGCTGCCGCGATCCCGGTGCTTATGTCGCGGCGCTTGCCAATCATGCGATCGCCAGCGGCGTCACGCATGTGCGGGCCAAGGCGACCGGCTTGAAGTTGAATGGCGACAAGCTCATGGCCGTCCTTACCGAGACCGGCGAGATCGCCTGTGATGCTGCCGTCGTCGCGGCCGGCGCCCGATCAAAGCAGCTCACCGCATCGGTCGGAGATCCCTTGCCGCTCGAGACCGAGCGCGGCTACCATGTCATGATAGAGAACCCGGAGTCAGGTCCGCGCAGCTCGATGATGGCATCCGACGCCAAGATGGTGGTGAACTGGACCAACAAGGGCCTGCGCGCCGCCGGCACGGTCGAGATCGCGGGCCTCGAGGCCGCGCCGAACTGGAAGCGCGCCGAGATCTTGCGCAATCACCTCATCAGTATGTTTCCAAAGCTGCCGAAGGATATTCCGGCCTCTCGCATCAAGACCTGGTTCGGGCATCGGCCGAGCATGCCCGACGGGCGTCCCTGCATCGGCTATGCGCGCGCCTCGCGCGACATCGTCTATGCCTTCGGCCACGGCCATGTCGGCCTGGTTGGTTCGGCCCGTACCGGGCGGCTGGTCGCGCAGCTGCTCAGCGGCAAGGCGCCAGAGATTCCGCTGGCGCCGTTTGCGCCTGAACGTTTCCTCTGAGGTCGCAGCATGACCCATTCAGCCAACTCGTCCTCCCGCATCGCTCGTGGCGGCAAGGCCATCTATGGCGCGCCGCTCGGCATCTTGATGCTGGAGGCGCGCTTCCCCCGCATTCCCGGAGACATGGGGAACGGCACGACCTGGCCATTCCCCGTGCTCTATCGCGTGGTGAGCGGGGCTTCGCCGGAGAAGGTGGTGCTGAAGGGCGCGGCGGGCCTGCTGCCCGACTTCATCGATGCCGCCAAGGATCTGGTCCGGCTCGGCGCCGAGGCCATCACCACCAATTGCGGCTTTCTCTCGCTGTTCCAGAAGGAGATCGCCGCCGCGGTCGGCGTTCCCGTTGCGACCTCATCACTGATGCAGGTGCCGTGGGTGCAGGCGACCCTGCCGCCGGGCAAGCGCGTCGGCCTCGTCACGGTGTCGGGCTCGACCTTGACGCCGGCCCATCTCGAAGGCGCGGGGGTACCGCTCGACACGCCGCTGGTCGGCACCGAGAACGGCAAGGAATTCTTCCGCGTCCTGATCAAGGCCGAGAAGGACGACATGGACATCGCGCAAGCCGAGCGCGACGTGGTCGAGGCCGGCAAAGAGCTCGTCGCTGAGAATCCCGATGTCGGCGCGATCGTGCTCGAATGCACCAACATGCCGCCTTATGCGGCAGCGCTTCAGGCCGAGGTCGGCCTGCCGGTCTACGACATCTATTCCATGATCAGCTGGTTTCACGCCGGACTGCGCCCGCGCGTCTTTGCGTGATTCCGATCGTCGCAAAGGCTTGAACAACTTCTGCTAGCTCTGCTCCCGCGCATTGCCATCGCGCCCGCGTCCCCCCTATATTCGGCTGTGTTCGAGCGCAAATGCAACCTATGAAGAGCAACGTGGAACTGGCTTCCGACAGCATCGTTGATCGTGTCTATGAACAACTCAAGGCGATGGCCGTGAGCTACGCGTTCAAACCGGGCGAGCGGCTCAACGAAGGCGAGCTGGCCAAACGCCTCGGCGTCAGCCGCACCCCGCTGCGCGAGGCGCTGAACCGTCTCAACACCGAGGGTTTCCTGCGCTTCACGCCGGGCAAGGGTTTCTTCTGCCGCGAGCTCGACGCGCGCGAGATCTTCGATCTCTACGAGCTGCGCAAGTCGATCGAGATCGCCTCGATCCGCCTCGCCATCAAGCGCGCCAGGGACGAAGACATCGACTCGCTCTTGACGTTCCTCGAAGCCACCGGCCCCGATCCCGGCGAGCGCTCCTCGCTGGAGCAGGTCGAGCTCGACGAGACCTTTCACGAGCGGCTGATGGCGATGTCTGAAAATGCCGAGATGCTGCGCGTGCTGCGCAACGTCAACGCCCGCATCCGCTTCGTGCGCTGGATCGACATGGACCGCGTCAACCGCTCCAACACGCAAGGCGAGCACCGCGCCGTGGTCGAAGGCCTCAAGGCGCGCGACGAGGGGATTTGCGTCTCCGTGCTGGAAAAGCACATCGACCGCCGCCTCGACCGCATCACCGCCGCGATCAAGGAAGGCTACGCGCAGATTTACATGCCGGCGACGACGCAGTCGGCGGCGAATTGAGGTTCTCTTATCTGGAGTGAGACCATGAAGCTATCCGGTAAGGTCGCCGCCATCACTGGCGCAGCGCGCGGCATCGGCAAGGCCTGCGCGAAGAGATTTTTGGATGACGGCGTCAAGGTCGTGATCTCGGATGTCGATGCCGAGGGCCTCGCCGCGACGGCGGCCGAGCTCGGACATCCGGATGCCTTGCGCACCGTTGTCGGCAACGTCGCCAAGCGCGCCGATGTCGACCAGCTCGTCGCCACCGCCGTGAAGGAATTCGGCCGGCTCGACATCATGGTCAACAATGCCGGCGTCGCCCGCAACCGGGACATCTTGGAGATATCCGAGGAGGAATTCGACGAGATCATCGGCATTAATCTGAAGGGCGCGTTCTTCGGCGTCCAGGCCGCGGCGAAGCAGATGATCGCGCAAGGCGGCGGCGGGGTCATCATCAACATGTCCTCGGTGAACGCGTTGCTGGCGATCCCGGCGCTGGCGACCTACGCGATGTCCAAGGGCGGTATGAAGCAGCTGACCTCGGTTGCCGCCGTCGCGCTCGCCCCGCACAACATCCGCGTCGTCGCGGTCGGACCGGGCACGATCCTGACCGACATGGTGGCATCATCCATCTACACCTCCGAGGACGCGCGCAAGACCGTGATGTCCCGCACGCCAGCCGGCCGCGGCGGCGAGCCGAGCGAGGTGGCTTCTGTCGTCGCGTTCCTCGCCAGCGACGATGCGTCCTACATCACGGGGCAGACGATCTATCCGGATGGCGGAAGGCTGGTCCTGAATTACACGGTGCCGGTGAAGGAGAAATAGGCCCTCACTCCGCCGCAACCGTCATCCCATAGCCGAGCCGCTTCGAAATGCCGCCGGCACAATCCCGCAACGCATGCGCGATCGGGCTGTCCCAGCGCGCATCGAACGTGCCTTCCGGTCCCATCGCCGTGATGACCAGCGCGACGTGACCGGAATGATCGAACACCGGCGCCGAGAACGCATTGACGCCGGGCAGGGGATCGCCGAGCGCGCGGGCGAGGCCGTGCTTGCGGACCTCCGTCAGCATCTCGGCGATCTTCGCGCCCTTCACGGTCCGCTTCGGATTGTAGCCGACGCCGTGACGATCAAGGCCGCTTTCGAGCGCGGCGTTGATGGTCTTCTCCGGCAGGAACGCCGCAAAGGCGCGGCCCGTGGCCGTCTCCAGTAGCGCCATCACCGACCCCGCGCGCATCACGATGTGGACCGGCTGGGCCGGCTCTTCGAGCTGGACGACGGTCGGGCCGTACGTTCCCCAGACTGCCAGTGAGACCGCATGTCCGATCTGGCTCGCGAGCGCGGCGATCTTCGGCCTTGCGATGCGCACGCCGGAGAGGCGGCGCAGGCTGATCAGGCCCAGCTCCAGCGCCAGCGCGCCGATCTCGTAGCGGCCGGTGGTCTCGTCCTGCTCGATCAGCCCGATGCGGGAGAAGCTGGCGAGGTAAGGGTGCGCCTTGGCCGGCGACATGCCGGCCTCGCGCGCGAGATCGCGCAGCATCATCGGCTCGCCGCACCTTGCGAGCGCGCGGAGCAGCTCCCCGCCGACCTCGATGGACTGGATGCCGCGGCTTTCCCTCTTCATGCGCCTCCTGGCGTGGCTTACGCCGCGTCGCGCTTGGCGGCGCTGTCGGCGAGATGACGGCCGGCAATGTAGCCGAAGGTCAGCGCCGGCCCAAGCGTGATGCCGGCCCCCGGGTAATTGCCGCCCATGATGCTCGCCATGTCGTTGCCGGCGGCATAGAGCCCGGGAATGACCCGGCCCTCGGCATCGAGCGCCCGCGCGTTCGCGTCGGTGACGATGCCGGCATAGGTGCCGAGGTCGCCGACCACCATCTTGATGGCATAGAACGGCCCGTTCTCGATTGGCGCGACGCAAGGGTTCGGGCCGTGCAGCGCATCGCCCTGGTAGCGGTTATAGGCCTTCGAGCCCTTGCCGAAAGCGACATCGTGGCCTTGCGGCGCGGTGGCATTGAACTGCCTGACGGTCTCGACGAATGCCTTGGCATCGATGCCGGCCTTCGCCGCCAGCGCCTCCAGCGTGTCGCCGCGCATGAGATAGCCGGTATCGAGGTGATGACCCAGCGGCATCGGGAAGGGCGGCACGCAACCGAGGCCGTATTCGCGCAGCGTTTGGTGGTCGCAGACCAGGAAGGCGGCGATCTCCTCGCCGGGCTTGGCGGCCTTGATCATGGCCTGAACGAAGTCGTGATAGGAATTGCCTTCGTTGGCAAAGCGCTTGCCGTCGCGCATCACCGCGATTACGCCCGGCTTGGCCCGGTCGATGAAATGCGGCATCACGCCTTTCGAGCCGTCCTTGCGCGTGGTCAGCGACACCGGCACCCAGGCCGCTGCGTTCGGCAGACGATCCTCGACATGTCCGCCGGCGCGCTCCGCAAGACGCAATCCATCGCCGGTATTGCCTGATGGCCCCGGCGAGAAATGCTCGTTGCCGGTCGGTGCGTGCGGAAACATTTTTCTGCGCCGTTCGACGTCATGCGGGAAGCCGCCGCAGGCCAGCACGACGCCTTGCCTCGCGCGGACGCGCACCTCGCGTCCCTCGCGCGAAACGATCGCGCCGGTGACCGCGCCGTTCTCGACCGTCAGCTCGCGCACCGGCGAGGACAGCCACATCGGAATCTTCAGATCCTGCGCGGATTTCGCCAGCCGTCCGGCCAGCGCATTGCCGTTGGTCAACGTCATGCCGCGGCCGTAGCGCAGCACGTCCATCAGGTGACGCGACAAGCGCTTGGCGACGTAGACCGCGGAGGTCAGCGATTTCGTCACCCGCATGAAGTGGATGATCTCCTTGCCGCTTCCGAGCATCATGCCGAACACGGTCAGCTCGGGGAGCGGCATGCCCAGCGTCTTGATGAGGTCGCCGAGCTCGCGGCCGTCGAACGGGCGCGTCACCATGGAGCGCCCGCCTTGCGCGCCGCCGGGTGCTTCGGCGTGGTAGTCGGGAAACACCAGCGGCATGTCGAAGCGGAGCGCGGTCTTGGTGGTGAAGAAATCGACGGCCTCGGGACCGGCCGAGAGAAATGCATCGACGCGCGCGGCGTCGTAATTGTTGCCGGCCTCGTGCCGCAAATAGGTGCGGGCCTGCTCCGGCGTCTCGGCGATGCCATAGGCCTTTGCCAGCGAGGTGCCGGGAATCCAGAGCCAGCCGCCGGAGCGGGCGGTGGTGCCGCCAAAGCGCGGCTCCTTCTCGACGATCAGCACGTCGAGGCCGCGATGGCGCGCGGTGATCGCGGCCGACATGCCGGAGCAGCCTGATCCGGCCACGAGCACATCGCACTCGTAAGTTTCAATTGCGCTATGCTCGCTGCCGGTCATCTTGGCCTCACTTCTTCAGGAGCGGACATTTGGACTCGGAGACCGGGCGGAAGGCGTCCTCGCCCTTCACGGTCTTGACGATGTCCAGATAGTCCCACGGCTCCTTCGACTGCTCGGGCTTCTTCACCTTGGCGAGATACATGTCGCGGATGACGCGGCCGTCCTCGCGCAACTTGCCGCCATGGACGAATGTATCCTCGATCGGTAGCTCGCGCATCTTGGCCATCACCTTGGCGGAATCGTCGGTGCCGGCCGCCTTGATGGCCTTGAGATAATGCAGCACCGAGCCGTAGACGCCGGTCTGGATCATGGTCGGCATCACCTTGGTGCGCTCGTAGAACTTCTTCGACCAGGCGCGGGTTGCCTCGTCCATGGCCCAGTACGAGGCCGTGGTCATGTAGGTGCCCTGCGCGGCCTTGAGGCCGATCGCGTGCACGTCGGTGTCGAACATCAAGAGGCCGACGAGCTTCTGGCCGCCCTGGACGAGGCCGAACTCGCCTGACTGCTTGATCGCGTTGTCGGTGTCCTGGCCGGCATTGGCGAAGGCGACGACGTCGGATTTCGAGCTTTGCGCCTGGAGCGCGAAGGAGGAGAAGTCCGCGGTGTTGGTCGGATGCTTGACGCCGCCCAGGACCTTTCCGCCCATCTCGTTGACGAAGCGCGTGGCGTCCTTCTCGAGCTGCTGGCCGAAGGCGTAGTCCGCGGTGATGAAGTACCAGGACTTACCACCCTCCTTGATCACGGCGGAGGCCGTCACCTTCGACAGCGCATAGGTATCGTAGGTGAAGTGCACGGTGTTCGGGCTGCACAGCTCGTCGGTCAGCGAGCTTGCGCCGGGGCCGGAGACCAGCGCGACCTTGCCCCGCTCGCGCACCATGTTGTGGACGGCAATCGCGATGCCGGAATTGGGGATGTCGACGACGGCGTCGACCTTGCCGTTGTCGAACCAGCCGCGCACGATCTGCACGCCGACGTCGGTCTTCATCTGGTGATCGGCGCTGATGATCTCGATCGGCTTGCCGAGCACTGTCGGCCCGAATTCTTCCACCGCCATTTTCGCGGCCTCGACCGAGCCCGGCCCTGAGTTGTCGCGGCCCCAGCTCGACAGATCCGTCAGCACGCCGATCCGCACTGCGTCGTCGGAGACTTGCGCGGTGGCGACTGTGGTCATGGCTGCCGAAGTCATGGCCGCGAGCATGGCGCAGGCCAGAAGCCCTCTCATCGTCATTTCCTCTCTTTTATTGGCCGCATGGCGCGGCTGGCTGTTCTTGAGATAAATTAGATATAAGCAAATAAGTTTGTCAATCGTGAATTCAGCGTCGAGATGAGTTCCTCTCGGCGGGTCGGACGACAGGGGCACCGCTGCTTCAGCACCCGTCATTGCGAGCGCAGCGACTTGTCCGCCGAAGCCTTGGCGAAGGCGGAAGCAATCCAGACTTTCTCCACGGAGGCAGCCTGGTTGCTTCGTCGCAAGAGCTCCTCGCAACGAAGAATGTTGCGACACCTGCGCACAAAATCCCGCGTTGTTATCCTGTGAGAGCCATCACCCCTGCAGGTTGCAACCCTCGGCACGATTGGCCATGATGCTCTCGGGAATCTCTGGGGCAGGGCATGACGGCAGCAACGGGAGTCTCCGTAGCGGCGGAGAAATCGACGACGGCGCACGTGGTGTGGGCGAGCGCGCTCGGCACCGCCATCGAATGGTACGACTTCCTGATCTACGGCACGGCGGCGGCGCTGGTCTTCAACAAGCTGTTCTTCCCGAGCTTCGATCCCTTCGTCGGCACGCTGGCGGCGTTCTCGACCTATGCGGTCGGTTTCGTGGCGCGGCCGATCGGCGGCGCCATCATCGGGCATTACGGCGACCGGCTCGGCCGCAAGACCATGCTGGTCGCGACCATGATCGCGATGGGGCTCGGCACCTTCCTGATCGGCTGCCTGCCGACCTACAGCCAGATCGGCGTGTGGGCGCCGATCCTGCTCATCGTGCTGCGCTTCGTCCAGGGCATCGGCCTGGGCGGCGAATGGAGCGGCGCGGTCGTCATGGTGATCGAGCATGCCGGCAATCGCCGCGGCTTCTATGGCAGCCTGGTGCAGATCGGCTTTCCCGTCGGTGTTGCCGCTTCGACCGGCATTTTCGGCTTGATGACCAAGCTGCCCGAAGCCGATTTCCTGAGCTGGGGCTGGCGCGTGCCGTTCCTGATCAGCATCCTGCTCGTCGGTGTCGGCTTCATCGTGCGGCTCAAGCTTGCGGAGACGCCGCACTTCAAGGAGGTGGTCGAGCGCAAGGAGGTGCTGGCGCAGCCGGTGCTGGAAGTGCTCCGCCGCGACTGGCGCAGCTTCCTGCTGGCGATCGGCATCACGGTGTCGGAGGTCGGGCTTGCTTATCTCCTCACCGTCTTCACCGTGGTCTATGCCACGACGAAACTCGGGCTGCCGCGCCAGGTGATCCTGGATGCCGTGGTCTATGCAGCCCTCGTCGAGTTCGCGACCTTGCCGCTCGCCGGCTGGCTGTCCGACATCTTCGGCCGCAAGGCTCTATACCTTGCTGGCGGCGTGTTCTCGGTGGCGTTGGCGTTTCCGTTGTTCTGGTTCCTCGATACGAAGGAGCCGGCGCTGATCACGCTGGCACTTGTCGTCACGATGACGCTGACCCATGCGCTGCTGTTCGGGCCGAAGGCCGCGTTCATGCCGGAGCTGTTCCGCACCCAGGTGCGCTACAGCGGAGCCTCGCTCGGCGCCAATGTCGCGGCGGCGCTGAGCGGCGGCTTCTCGCCGCTGATTGCCGCCGGGCTGCTGGCGTGGGCCGGCTCGTACTGGGCTGTGTCCGTCTACATCATCGCACTCTCGATCATCACGATCGTCGCGACGCTGATGGCGCCGGAGACGGCGCAGAGTTCGCTGAAATCCTGATGTCGATCGTCTCGCGACTCAAGATGTAGCAGACGGGCCATTGGCCTGCGAACCGTTTGGTTCTAAGAACGCCCTTGAGGAAACTTCCCCCAAGCCAGGGAACAGAACCATGACGAAGACGTCTCGACGTGACGTGCTCACTGCCGCAGCCGCGATGACCGCGGCGGGCATCGCCGAAGCGGCGCCGGCCGCAGCGCAGGCTGGACCGAAGCCCATCTTTCCAGTGCCGATGGTGACGATCCCGATCGTCGGCGAGAGCCAGGTGTTTCAGGTCCGCCGCATCTACTGCATCGGGCGCAACTACGCCGCGCACGCCATCGAGCGCGGCTCGGATCCGAACCGCGAGCCGCCGTTCTTCTTCCAGAAGCCGACCGACGCGATCCAGAACGTCGCGGTCGGCGAGGTCGCCGATCATCCCTATCCGTCATTGACCAAGAACTATCATCACGAGGTCGAGCTGGTCGCCGCGCTGAAATCAGGCGGCACCAATATCCCGGTCGATAAGGCACTCGAGCACGTCTATGGCTACGCGCTCGGCCTCGACATGACCCGGCGCGACCTCCAGAACGGCATGGCCGCGGAGAAGAAGCCCTGGGAGATCGGCAAGAGTTTTGACCACGCCGCGGTGATCGGCCCGATTCATCCGGCCAGCATGACCGGCCATTTCGAGAAGGGCGCCATTTCGCTGGCGATCAACGGCACGGTGAAGCAGAACTCGGATCTCAGCAAGATGATCTGGAACGTGGCCGAGCAGATTGCAAAGCTGTCGGAAGCCTTCGAATTGAAAGCCGGCGACATCATCTATTCCGGCACGCCGGAGAATGTCGGTCCCGTCGTGAAGGGCGACGTGCTGCTGTGCAAGCTCGAGGGCTTGCCTGATATGTCGATCAAGATCGTGTAGCTCCACGCCGCCGTCGCAACCGCCGGTTGGCGGCGGCAGCCCTGCGCCAGGGGAGTTCCACCCGCCGATTGCCATTTGTTGGCCGGCAAGCGAACCTCCTGTGGCCATATTTGGGAACGAGTGATTTCCCGCGAGGGAGGCGCTCCGATGACCAAGGCTCTGATCACTGCTGTCGCAATGCTTGCGTGTGTGCCCGTGAGCGCGGTTGCGCAAGAGCGCGCGGGCGATGCGGCGCTGGGTGCCGTCTCCGGCGCGGTCGTGCTGGGGCCAGTCGGTGCGGTTGCCGGAGCCTTGATCGGCTACACCGCTGGACCGTCAATCGCTCGGTCTTGGGGCATGAGAGGTTCGCACTCGGCAGGACATCGGCCGCCGCCGCGCCGCGCGGCTGCGACCAGGAGCCCGACGCGCACCCGCGAGGCGATGGCAGCCAACGGTCAGATGCGAACTGCCGGCAATCCGGCTCCGCCGGTTCAGGCCGCGCCCGCCGTTCCGGCGCAAGCCTCGGCGCCGCCGGTTCAGGGATTCGACTGAGGCCGCAGCTTCATGCCGACACGTTCGGCCATAGCCGATCCTAGGGCTGGCCGAGGATTTTCTTCGCGGCGCGAAGATGCGGCTTGTCGATCATCTGGCCGTCGAGCCGCAGCGTGCCGGAATTGGGATTGCTGGCGAACGCCGCGATCACTTTTTGCGCCCAGGTCTGTTCGGCTTCGGTCGGCTCGAACGCCGCGTTGACGACATCGACGTGCTTGGGATGGATCAGCGCCTTGGCGGAAAAACCGTCCCGCCGCGCCGCGCGGGTTTCGGCTTCGAGGCCCGCGAGATTGTCGATGTCGGTATAGACGGTGTCGATCGGCGCGACCTCGGCTGCGGCAGCCGCCATCAGGCAGAGATCGCGCGCGAGGCGATAGGGGCTGTGGAACACGCCGCCGGAGGCCTTCTCGGTGGCGCCGAGCGAAGCCGAGAGATCTTCAGCGCCCCACATCAGGCCGGCGAGGCGAGGGGAGCAGCTCTTGTAGCTGCCGAGGCCGAAGATCGAACCCGCGGTTTCTGTCGCCACGCAGACGATGCGAGTTGAGCCCACCTCCGTGCCGGCCGCGGCTTCCAAGGCTTCGAGCCAGGTTGCGACGTGCCTTACGTCGTCACCGCCCTGCGATTTCGGCAGCACGATGCCGTCGGGCTTGCCCGGCATCACCGCGGCGAGATCGGCGAGTGTCATGCCGGTGTCGAGCGCGTTGACGCGGACATAGAGCTGGTGCGAGCCGCGTTGGCCCTTGAGCATCGTCAGCGTCAACCCGCGCGCCTCCGCCTTCTTCTCGGTGACGACGGAATCCTCGAGGTCGATGATCAGCGCGTCGGCCTTGCCTTCGCTCGCCTTCTCGAATTTGCGCGGGGAATCGCCCGGCACGAACAGCATCGAACGCATCAGACCGGCCTCTTGTGCATCATCGCCATGCGACGGCATTTGCCGACGATCTCGTCGTTCTGGTTCAAGGCATGGTGCTCGAACTCGACGATGCCGGCCTTGGGCCGCGACTTGGATTCCCGCATCGAGAGCACCTTTGTCGTCGCCCGCAACGTGTCGCCATGGAAGACCGGTTTTGGAAAGGTCACGTCGGTCATGCCGAGATTGGCAACGGTGGTCCCCATGGTCGTATCATAGACCGTCATGCCGATCATGATGCCGAGGGTGTAAAGGCTGTTGAAAATGCGCTGGCCGAACTCGGTCTTTTCGGCGAAATGCGCATCGATGTGCAGCGGCTGCGGATTGAGCGTCAGCAGGCTGAACATGGTGTTGTCCATCTCCGTGACGGTCCGGGTCAGCGGATGCCTGAACTCCTGGCCTACGGAAAAGTCTTCGAAATAAAGTCCGGCCATCGCGGTTTCCTCCCTGCGAAATAACGGCGCGCTCATAGCTTTACGTCGCATGACCCTATGCATGGTAGACACACTTGATAGACAAATTCACGTATCTGTACGCGGTTTTTCGAGCTAAGAACCCAGGCAGGGGCACGTCAGGGCGCGAAGCAAGCGGCCACGGCCTTTGAGCGGGGAACGCGAAGAGACGGGAGATGGCGCGGTCGCGGCTCTCCGACAAGGAGATCAGAACATGGATTTCGCGCTCACCGACCAGCAGGAAGCCATTCGCGATGCCATCGCCAAGATCTGCGAAGGCTTTCCGGATGCCTACTGGCTGAAGAAGGACCACGACGGCGGCTTCCCGCACGATTTTCATAAAGCACTTGCCGACGCCGGCTGGCTCGGCATCTGCGTGCCGGAGGAATATGGCGGCTCGGGCCTCGGCATCACCGAAGCTGCGATCATGATGCGCACGATCGCAGAATCCGGCGCCGGCATGTCCGGCGCATCCGCCGTGCACATCAACGTGTTCGGACTCAATCCCGTCGTCGTGTTCGGCACCGAGGAGCAGCGCAAGCGCATGCTGCCGCCGATGGTCGAGGGTCGCGAGAAGGCGTGCTTTGCCGTCACCGAGCCCAACACCGGCCTCAACACCACGCAGCTGAAGACCCGCGCGGTCGCCAAGAACGACCGCTACATCGTCAACGGCCAGAAGGTGTGGATCTCGACCGCGCAGGTCGCGCACAAGATCCTGCTGCTGGCCCGCACCACGCCGCTCGAGGACGTGCGTTCGCCGACCCACGGCCTCAGCCTGTTCTACACCGATTTCGACCGCACCAAGATCAAGGTCCACGAGATCGAGAAGATGGGCCGCAAGATCGTCGATTCCAACGAGCTGTTCTTCGAAGATTTCGAGATCCCGATGGAGGACCGCATCGGCGAAGAGGGCAAGGGTTTTCAGTACATTCTCGAGGGAATGAACCCCGAGCGTATCCTGATCGCGGCGGAGGCGGTCGGCCTTGGCAAGCTGGCGCTGGCGCGGGCCACGGAATATGCCAAGACGCGCGTGGTGTTCAACCGTCCGATCGGCAAGAACCAGGGCATTCAGCATCCGCTCGCGGCGAATTGGGTCGAGCTCGAGGCGGCCTGGCTGATGGTGATGTCGGCGGCGTGGCAATACGACAAGGGAATGCCGTGCGGCGCTGCGGCCAATGCCGCAAAATACCTTGCGGGCGAAGCGGGCTTCTCGGCCTGCGAGCAGGCCGTGATGACCCATGGCGGCTTCGGCTACGCCAAGGAATTCCATGTCGAGCGCTACTTGCGAGAAGTGCTGATCCCGCGCATCGCGCCGGTCAGCCCGCAACTCGCGCTCAGCTTCATCGCGGAGAAGGTGCTGGGGCTCGCGAAGTCGTACTGAACGAGCCTTGTGCGCAAACCAAATGGGCCCGCCTATTCGGCGGCGATCCGCTCCATCGCCATGGCGCGAAGCCTGGCGCGCTGAATCTTCACGCCGTTGGCGCTATCGGTGACGGGGAAGGCCTCCACGACATAGATCCGCGCCGGGACCTTGTAGCCGGCGAGCCGCTCGCGCAGGCGCGCGACCAGCGTCTCCTGCATTGGCGGCTCCTTCGCCGGGATCACGAAGGCGACGCAGCGCGCCTGACCCTTGAGATCGACTGCAACCACCTGGGCGTCGGCCACGCCGGCACAGGATTTGAGCTCGTCCTCGATCTCGCCGGGCGCGACGAGGAAGCCGCCGAGCCGCATGGCGTCGCCCGCGCGGGTCTCGTAGACGAAGGAACCGTCGCCGCGCAACCGGCCGATGTCGCCGGTGCGGAAGAACCCGTCCGCGGTGAGCGCATCGCGCGTCGCATCCGGATTGTTGAAATAGCCGAGGAAGAGTGACGGCGCGCTGATTTCGATCTCGCCTGAGATGCCTTCGGTCGCCGGCTCGCCGGTCTCGGTGTCGCGCACGCGCACTCTTGTGTCCGGTGACATCGGCCAGCCGCCGCCCTCGATGCGGTCGGAAAAGGTGTCGCTGGTGCGGGCGATCGAGAACAGGGCCTGAACCTCGCTCGACCCGTAGAGGCCGAACAGCGGCAGGCCGCGCGCCTCGGCCTCCGCGGCAAGCTCGCGCCAGCCAGGCTGGAACGCGGCGAAGCCGCAGAGTTCGAGATGCGGAAATGGGCGTGGCGCATCGCTGAAGGCGAGAATGCGCCGGAACATCTCGTCGGAGCCGAAGGCGTGCGTGATCCCCTGCGTGCTGAGGATCTCCAGTGCCGGTGCCGCCTCGAAGGCGTCGAGCACATGGACGGTCGCGCCCGCCGCGACGAAGCCGAGCAGGCTCGTCATGCCGAACGTGCCGCAGAACGGCAGCATGGCCAGCAGCGAATGACGCAGCGGATCAAGCCGAAGCGCCTTGGCGACGGAGACGGCGTGGCCCGCCAGCGTCCGCTGCGAATGCGCGACGAGCTTTGGCCCCTTGGTGGTGCCGGATGTCGTGTAGAGCAGCACGGGCAGGTCGACGTCGTCCCGTATCGGAGAGGCGGCCGGATAGGGCTTTTCGAAAGCGTCGAAGCGGACACAGGGCCAATTGGCCTTGATCGCATCCGCGCCGATCACCGCAAGCCGTTGCAGCGCCGGCACTTCGTCCTTGGCGACATCCGCGAGGATCGCGGCAAAATCCACCGAGCGGAATGCGGCCTCGACCACCATCAGCCTGGCGCCGGACAAACGAAGCAGATGCGCGACTTCCGCGCTGCGGTAGCGGGTATTGACGGCCGCGACGATCGCGCCAAGGCGGGCGGCGCCGAACAGCAGCGTGAGCCATTCGATCCGATTGACCAGCCAGACAGCGACCACGTCGCCCTTGCCGATGCCTTGCGCCGCAAGCCAGGCCGCGGTCTGCTCGATCCTTTCGGAGAACTCAGCTCGCGAGACCCGCGTGCCGTCGAATACGAAGGCGGGATCGGCGGCGGCCTCGGTTCGGATCAGCGATTGCAGCGAAAACGCGTTGGCACTCATGGCAAGGGGAGTAACCCGATCGCGCCAACCTGTCTACTTGGTGCCGAACATCCGGTCGCCGGCATCACCCAGGCCCGGCACGATGTAGCCGTGGTCGTTGAGCCGCTCGTCGATCGCGGCGGTCCAGACCGGCACGTCAGGATGCTCGCTCTGGAATTGCGCGATGCCCTCGGGCGCGGCCAGAAGGCACACGAAGCGGATGTCGCGGGCGCCGCGGGCCTTGAGCAGGGAGGCGCCGGCGCAGGCCGAGTTGCCGGTCGCCAGCATCGGGTCCATCAGGATCACGGTGCGGTCGGAGAGGTCCTGCGGCGCCTTGAAGTAATATTCCACGGCTTGCAACGTCTCGGGGTCGCGGTAGAGCCCGATATGGGCGATGCGCGCCGACGGCATCAGCGCCAGCATGCCGTCGAGGAAGCCGACGCCGGCGCGCAGGATCGGCGCCAGCGTGAGCTTCTTGCCGGCGATCTTGGGCGCCTGCATCGGCGCGATCGGCGTCTCGATCTCGACCAGCTCCAGCGGCAAATCGCGCGTCACCTCATAGCCAAGCAGCATCCCGATCTCGTTCAGGATCTCGCGAAAGCTCTTGGTCGAGCGATCCTTCTCCCGCATCAGCGAAAGCTTGTGCTGGACCAGGGGGTGGGCGACGACGTTGACATTGCCAGTGCTCATGCAACCGCTCTACACGTTTCCCTAGAATTGCGCCAGATCGGCCGGGTCTTTTCCGCGGGAATGGCGGCGTCAACCGGGCATCGCCACCGCGCGGCGGGCCCGGCTTGCCCCTAGCCGAAATTGTCGCAAGCGAGCGGCTCGTAAAGCGGATCCGGCACGGGACGAACGGAAGGAACGCTTGGCCGCGGCACGTCTGTGGCCAACGCCCGAACCTCGACGAAGGCCGACAGCAGAGCCAGCGCGAGGTCGGAATGGCGCGCCTCGACCGCGGCATCCAGCCAATCCGGCAGCTCTCGTTCGCGCGACAGTGCACAATGCCACTCGCCCTCGTCATAGCCGATGCGCCGGACCTGCCACATCGGCAGCTCGAGCTCGATCAGCGCCAGCGCCGCATCGGCCCAGGCTTCAACGTCGATCAGGCGCATGATGCGTGCGGTGCGTTCGCCTTGGCCGAGCGTGGCGACGCGCCGGCAGGCGTGCGCGACGATGTCGAGCATCAACGGCCGGGTCATCGCCGGTGCCGCGCGAAGCTGCTGGTCGAGGGAAGGTGGATCGAGGCGTCGGAGAGCGGCGGTCATGTCAGGCCTCCTGGAGTGGCGTCGGTCAGTCGGCCGGCGTTGCCAGGATGGGCCTCAAAGGCATTTGAAAACGAGATGGGGAAGAGGGGGGAGATATAGGGATTTCATAAGTGTGGGGCTGGAGGGTTGGGCGAGCAGCACCGCCGCCTTTATGAGATTCCTATATCTTCGCCATAGGCCTCATCTCGAAAACCTATGAGCGGGGTGGCACTTCAGCACGGTCAAAAGTCCCGGCTGTCGCCCGTGGAAATCATTTCCTTCGCGAGCCGCCGGGGCACCGAGAGAAAGTTGCGCCGGATTTGACGGCGCAATGAGGAGTATCGCCATGATGGACATTCTGATGCTGGCGCTGGGCTTCGGCTTCTTCGCCCTCGCGATCGGCTACACCTATGCCTGCGAACGGCTGTGACGGAGCAAACCATGATCTTCGATTATGCGCTCGCCGCTGCCGTCTCGTTCGGTCTGCTGGTCTACCTCACCTATGCGCTGCTGCGGCCCGAGCGGTTCTGACCCGTGCTGCTGCTCGTCGAATTGCTGCTGGCGGACGCCGTGCTTGTCGCCTGCCTGCTGACGGTGCTCCTGCCGCTGTTGCGCCGGACACCAAGCCTGAAGGGTTGATTCCATGACTGTGATCGGTTGGCTCCAGATCATTCTGTTTTGCGCCATTATTGTTGCGCTGACCAAGCCGCTCGGCTGGTACATGACGCGCGTATTCAACGGCGAGCGGACGTTCCTGTCGCCGGTGCTGCGCCCGATCGAGGCCGGCGTGTACTGGATCTCCGGCGTCGACGAGAAGCGCGAGCAGCATTGGCTGACCTACACGGTCGCCATGTTGCTGTTCCATGTCGGCGGCTTCCTCGTCATCTACGGCGTGATGCGGCTTCAGGCCGTATTGCCCTTCAATCCGGCCGGGCAGGGCGCGGTCGCCGAGTATCTCTCCTTCAACACCGCGGTCTCCTTCATCACCAACACCAACTGGCAGAACTACGGCGGCGAAAGCACGCTGTCCTATCTCGTCCAGATGCTCGGCCTGACGCCCCAGAACTTCCTCTCGGCGGCAACCGGCATCGCGCTGGCGATGGCCCTAATCCGCGGCTTCTCGCGCGCCTCGATGCGCACGGTCGGCAATTTCTGGGTCGACGTCACCCGCTGCACGCTCTACGTGCTGCTGCCGATCTGCGTGGTCTACACGCTGTTCCTGGTCTGGCAGGGCATGCCGCAGACGCTCGGCCCGTATATCGAGGCGACCACGCTCGAGGGCGCCAGGCAGACCATCGCGGTCGGCCCGGTCGCTTCCCAGGTGGCGATCAAGATGCTCGGCACCAATGGCGGCGGCTTCTTCAACGCCAATGCGGCGCACCCGTTCGAAAATCCAACTGCGTTGTCGAATTTCGTGCAGATGCTTTCGATCTTCGCGCTCGGCGCCGCGATGACCAACGTGTTCGGCCGTATGGTCGGCAACCAGCGCCAGGGCTGGGCGATCCTGTCCGTGATGGGCGTGCTGTTCGTCGCAGGCGTCGCCATAACCTATTGGGCGGAAGCGAACGGAACCTCGATGCTGCATGCGCTGGGCCTGACCGGCGGCAACATGGAAGGCAAGGAGATCCGCTTCGGCATCGTCGCGTCCTCGCTGTTCGCCGTCGTCACGACGGCTGCGTCGTGCGGCGCGGTGAACGCCATGCATGACAGCTTCACCGCGCTCGGCGGCATGATCCCGCTGATCAACATCGAGCTCGGCGAAATCATCGTCGGCGGCGTCGGCGCCGGCATGTACGGCATGCTGCTGTTCGTCATCCTCGCGATCTTCGTCGCCGGACTGATGGTCGGCCGCACCCCGGAATATGTCGGCAAGAAGATCGAGGCGCGCGAGGTCAAGATGGCGATGCTGGCCATCCTGGTGCTGCCGCTGATGATCCTCGGCTGGACCGCCGTCGGCGTGGTCTATCCGGCGGCCGTCGCCTCGATGGCGAATGCCGGACCGCACGGCTTCACCGAAGTGCTCTATGCCTTCACCTCGGCGGCCGGCAACAACGGCTCGGCCTTCGCAGGCCTCACCGGCAACACCTTCTTCTACAACCTGACGCTCGCAAGCGCGATGTTCGTCGGCCGCTTCTTCATGATCGTCCCGGCCATGGCCATCGCGGGATCGCTCGCGGAGAAGAAGTCGATCCCGCCGTCCACGGGCACGTTCCCGACCACGGGGGGCCTGTTCGTCGGCCTCGTCGTCGGCGTCATCCTGATCATGGGCGGCCTGACCTTCTTCCCGGCGCTCGCGCTCGGCCCGATCGTCGAACATCTGGCGATGAACGCCGGCAACCTCTTCTGATTGTCTGGAGTGACCTCCATGGATACGATGAAACTGCAAAAACGTGCTGCCGTCTCGGCAATGCTCGACCCAGGGATCGTGATGCCCGCGATCCGCGCCTCCTTCACCAAGCTCGATCCGCGGCTGATGGTGAAGAACCCCGTGATGTTCGTGGTCGAGGTCGTAGCCGCGCTGACGACGGTGATCTTCCTGCGCGACGTCGTCACCGGCGGCGCTGGCCTCGGCTTCACCTTCCAGATCATCGTCTGGCTCTGGTTCACGGTGTTGTTCGCCAATTTCGCCGAAGCGGTGGCCGAAGGCCGCGGCAAGGCGCAGGCCGAATCGCTGCGCAAGACCCGCACCGAGAGCCAGGCCAAGCTCCTGACCGGTGCGGGCCGGGCCTTCAAGACGGTGCCGGGTACGAGCCTCAAGGTGGGTGACATCGTGCTGGTCGAGGCCGGTGACACCATTCCCTCCGATGGCGAGGTGATCGAGGGTGTCGCCTCCGTCAACGAGGCCGCCATCACCGGTGAGTCCGCGCCCGTCATTCGCGAATCCGGCGGCGACCGATCGGCGGTAACAGGCGGCACGCAGGTGCTGTCGGACTGGATCCGCGTCCGCATCACGGCAGCGCAGGGCTCGACGTTCATCGACCGCATGATCAAGCTGGTCGAGGGCGCCGAGCGGCAGAAGACGCCGAACGAGATCGCGCTCAACATCCTGCTCGCCGGCCTCACCATCATCTTCGTATTCGCAACCGTCACCATTCCGAGCTATGCGGCCTATGCCGGCGGCTCGATCTCGGTGATCGTGCTGGTCGCGCTGTTCGTGACGCTGATCCCGACCACGATCGGCGCGCTGTTGTCGGCGATCGGCATTGCCGGCATGGACCGCCTGGTGCGCTTTAACGTGCTGGCAATGTCCGGCCGCGCCGTCGAGGCCGCCGGCGACGTCGACACGCTGCTGCTCGACAAGACCGGCACCATCACGCTCGGCAACCGGCAGGCCACCGCGTTCCGACCGGTGCGCGGCGTGACCGAGCAGGAGCTCGCGGACGCGGCCCAGCTCGCCTCGCTCGCCGACGAGACGCCGGAGGGCCGTTCCATCGTGGTGCTGGCAAAGGAGAAATACGGCATCCGCGGCCGCGACATGGCGGAGCTTGGCGCGACCTTCATCCCGTTCACGGCGCAGACCCGCATGAGCGGGGTCGACGCCGGTGGCTCGTCGGTGCGCAAGGGCGCGGTCGATGCGATGCTGAACTATGTCGGCGGCGGCGCGCCGCTGGCGGTTGCTTCGGGCAACGCGGCGCGGGCGATCCAGCCGGCGGCACTGTCGGACCTCGGCCGCGAGATCCAGACCATCGCGGACGATATCTCGAAGGCCGGCGGCACGCCGCTTGCGGTCGCTAAGGACGGCAAGCTGCTCGGCGTCATCCAGCTCAAGGACATCGTCAAGGGCGGTATCCGCGAGCGTTTTGCCGAGCTGCGCCGCATGGGCATCCGCACCATCATGATCACCGGCGACAACCCGATGACGGCAGCCGCCATCGCGGCCGAAGCCGGCGTCGATGATTTCCTGGCGCAGGCGACCCCTGAGGACAAGCTCAAGCTGATCCGCGACGAGCAGGCCAAGGGCAAGCTGGTTGCGATGTGCGGCGACGGCACCAACGATGCCCCGGCGCTGGCGCAGGCCGACGTCGGTGTCGCCATGAACACCGGCACGCAAGCCGCCCGCGAGGCCGGCAACATGGTCGACCTCGATTCCAACCCGACCAAGCTGATCGAGGTCGTCGAGATCGGCAAGCAGCTCTTGATGACGCGCGGTGCGCTGACGACGTTCTCGATCGCCAACGACGTCGCCAAGTACTTTGCGATCATCCCGGCGATGTTTTTGGCATTCTATCCCCAGCTCAATGTCCTCAACGTCATGAACTTGTCGAGCCCGCAGAGCGCCATCCTGTCGGCGATCATCTTCAACGCACTCATCATCATTGCGCTGATTCCGCTGGCGCTGAAGGGCGTCGCCTACCGCGCGGTCGGTGCCGGCGCGCTGCTCCGGCGCAACCTTCTGATCTACGGCCTCGGCGGCATCGTCATTCCCTTCATCGGTATCAAGGCAATCGACCTCGTCGTCACCGCCTTGCACCTGGCTTGACCGTCCTGGCGCGGCGCAAGGCGCCGCGCGCCATGACGAAGACTTAGGAGACCAACATGCTCAGAGAAATCCGCCCCGCCATCGTCCTCTTGCTGGTGCTCACTGCCATCACCGGCCTTGCCTATCCGCTGGCGATGACGGCCATCGCCGGCGCGCTCTTCCCTGCGCAGGCCCAAGGCAGCCTGATCGAGAAGGACGGCAAGGTGATCGGCTCCGCCCTGGTCGGGCAGGAGTTCAGGGACGACAAATACTTCCACGGCCGTCCCTCGGCGACGGTTGCGCCGGACCCCAATGATTCGACCAAGACGGTGCCCGCGCCCTACAACGCCGCCAATTCCGGTGGCTCCAATCTCGGCCCGACCAGCAAGGCGCTGGCCGACCGGCTCAGGGAAGATGTAGACAAGCTCAAGGCTGAGAATCCGAACGCTGCCGTGCCGGTCGACCTGGTGACGACGTCGGCCAGCGGCCTCGATCCTGATATCTCGCCGGAAGCGGCGCAATTCCAGGTGCCGCGCGTGGCCAAGGCGCGGAATATGTCGGAGGATCAGGTCAAGCAGATCGTGACCGCCAACACCGAAGGCCCCTTGCTCGGCCTGATTGGCGAACCCAGGGTTAACGTTCTGGCACTGAATCTCTCGCTGGATCGCGCCGCCGCCAGGTAGCGGTCTAGGCTCGCGTCAGGCAGATGATTATATTGGCAAAATGGTCCGAGAGCGCCGCGATCCCGAACAACGTCCGTCGCCCGAGGCGCTGCTGGAAGCAGCGCGGCGGGAAGGGAGCGCGAGCGGCAAGCTGAAGATCTTCGTCGGCGCCGCTCCCGGCGTCGGCAAGACCTATGAGATGCTGCAAAGCGCCCACGCCAAGCGCAAGTCCGGCATCGACGTCGTGGTCGGCTTCGTCGAGACCCATGGCCGCGCCGAGACCGAGGCGTTGGTGCGCGGGCTCGAGATGGTCCCGCGAAAGCGGCTGGATTATCGCGGGCAGATCGTCGAGGAAATGGACCTCGATGCGGTGATCGCGCGTCGGCCGCAGATTGCTCTGGTCGACGAGCTCGCCCACACCAACGCGGCCGGCAGCCGCCATCCCAAGCGCTATCTCGACGTCGAGGAGTTGCTGTCCCACGGCATCGACGTCTACACCGCCGTCAACATCCAGCACATCGAGAGCCTGAACGACGTCGTCGCGCAGATCACCCATGTCAGGGTGCGCGAGACCGTGCCGGACTCGGTGTTCGATCGCGCCGACGCGATCGAGCTGATCGACCTCACGCCCGACGATTTGATCCAGCGCCTCAAGGAGGGGAAGGTCTATGTGCCCAAGCAGGCCGAGCGTGCGCTGGAGCATTATTTCTCGCCGGGGAACCTGACGGCGTTGCGCGAGCTCGCTTTGCGCCGCACGGCGGAGCGGGTCGACGAGCAGCTCCTCAACCACATGCAGGCCAATGCAATTCCCGGGCCCTGGGCTGCGGGCGAGCGCATCCTCGTCTGCGTCAGCGAGGATCCGCGCGCGGCCGGTCTCGTGCGCTACACCAAACGGCTGGCGGACCGGCTGCATGCGCCATTCACCGCAGTTTCGATCGAAACGCGGCGTTCGCTGCAATTGTCCGATGAACAGCGCGACCGGCTGGCCGATACGCTGCGGCTCGCGGAATCGCTCGGCGGCGAGGCGTTGACGATTCCGGCGGTCGGTCGCCGCATTGCCGATGACGTCGTCAGTTTTGCGCAAGGCAACAACGTCACCCAGATCGTGATCGGCAAGTCGACGCGCTCGCGCTGGTTCGAGATGACACGCGGCTCCGTCGTGCACGATTTGGTGCGCCGCGCCGGCAACATCACGGTTCATGTCATCGCCGGCGACGAGCTGCCGGGCGAAGCGGCGCCCAAGACGGCGGTGCAAACTGCCGTGCGGTCCGAGCCGTTCAATCCGTTGCCATATCTGAAGGCTCTCGGCATCGTGCTGATCGGCCTTGGCGCCGCCGAGCTGATTCAGCCGCGGTTCGGCATCGAGAACGTCGACCTCGTGCTGCTGACGGCGGTGGTGGCGGTCGCGGTCCGCTACGGACTATGGCCGTCGCTGCTGGCGACTGTCGCGGCCTCGCTCTGTTACAATTTCTTCTTCCTGCCGCCGATCCACACCTTCACGATCACCGACCCGACCAACGTCGCCGCCTTCGTGCTGTTCATGGTGGTGGCGATGATTGTCTCCAATGTCGCGGCGCGCGTGCGCACCCAGGCCGATGCCGCCATCGGCCGGATCAGGATGAGCGAGCAGCTCTACGCCTTCAGCCGCAAGCTCGCCGGCACCGCGACGCTCGACGACGTGCTGTGGGCGACGGCCTACCAGATCGCGTTGATGCTGAAAGTCCGGGTGGTGTTGCTGCTGCCGGAAGAAGGTCTGCTCACAGTGAAATCCGGCTATCCGCCGGAGGACGAACTCGATCAGGCCGATCTTGCCGCCGCCAACTGGGCCTGGAGCAACGACCGCCCCGCCGGCCGCGGCTCGGATACGCTGCCGGGTGCAAAACGACTGTTCCTGCCGATGCGCACCGGGCGCGGCCCGATCGGCGTCATCGGCATTGACGACGACCGCACCGGTCCGCTGCTGACACCGGACCAGCGCCGCCTGCTCGATGCGCTGGTCGACCAAGGCGCGCTGGCGATCGAGCGCGTGCTGCTGGTCGAGGACATGGACCGTGTCAAGCGCACCGTCGAGTCCGAGCGCTTGCGCTCCGCGCTCCTGACCTCGATCTCGCACGATTTGAAGACGCCGCTCGCCTCGGTGCTGGGAGCGGCCTCCACCATGCGCGATCTCGCCAGCGCCCTCTCAGACACCGAGAAGCGCGACCTGCTCGCGACCGTGATCGACGAATCCGAGCGGCTGAACCGCTTCATCGCCAATCTGCTCGACATGACCAAGCTCGAGTCGGGTGCCGTCGTGCCCAATGCGGCGCTGCACGATCTCAGTGAGATCGTGGGCAGCGCGCTGCGGCGCGCAGCCAAAATTCTCACCGCCCACGAGGTCGAGCTGGTGCTGGCCGCCGATCTGCCGATGCTGCAGCTCGATGCGGTGCTGTTCGAGCAGGTGCTGTTCAACCTGCTCGACAACGCCGCCAAATATTCGCCGCCCGAGACCATCATCTCGATCCGCAGCCGGCGCGACAGCGATCATGTTGTGCTCGAGATCGCGGACGAGGGCGCCGGCATCCCGCCTGACGAGCTCGAGAGCGTGTTCGACAAGTTCTACCGCGTGCAGAAAGGCGATCATGTCCGACCCGGCACGGGGCTCGGGCTCGCCATCTCGCGCGGCTTCGTCGAGGCGATGCGGGGCACGATCTCGGCCGCCAACCGCGGCGACCGCAGCGGCGCCGTCCTCACCATCCGTCTTCCCGTTCCGGCAGAGAGCCGCGCATTGGATACCGCCGCATGAGCGCTGCGCCGATCAAGGTCCTGGTCATCGACGACGAGCCGCCGATCCGCAAATTGCTGCGGATGGGGCTGACGACGCAAGGCTATGAGATCCTGGAAGCGTCGAACGGCAAGATCGCGCTGGAGAAACTCGTTGAGGAGCCGGCGCTGATCATCCTCGATCTCGGCCTGCCCGACGTTCAGGGACACGAGCTGCTGCGCACCATCCGCGCCCGCAATGAAGGCGTGCCGATCGTGGTGCTGTCGAGCCGCGGCGACGAAGCCGGCAAGGTACAGGCGCTCGATCTCGGCGCCGACGATTATCTCACCAAGCCGTTCGGCATGGACGAGCTCCTGGCCCGCCTGCGCGCGGCGCTGCGGCACCAGCTTCAGGTCCAGGGCGAACGCCCGGTGTTCCGCACCGGCGATCTCTCGGTCGATCTCGTCCGCCGCATCGTCAAGGTCGGCGAACGTGATGTGAAACTGTCGCCGAAGGAATACGACCTGCTGCGCGTGCTGGTGCAGCACGCCGGCAAGGTGCTCACCCACCGCTTCCTGCTGAGGGAGCTCTGGGACGAATTGACCGATGCGCAATATTTGCGGGTCTATGTTCGCCAGCTCCGCCAGAAGATCGAAGCCGATCCGGAACGGCCGCAATTTGTGCTGACCGAGACGGGGATCGGGTACCGGTTGAAGGCGGGGGATTAGGCTCCGACTTCGACAGCCCGTAGATTCCATGGGGTGGTGAGCGTGGCCTTTCCGGTAGGTTTGGGTTTCCACACTCGAACCCCCGGAGAGTCA
>NZ_JAVAYO010000039.1:0-506 GCF_054863005.1 Bradyrhizobium sp. 25ACV | reverse complement strand
AACGGCCGCTACATGGTGCAATACCGCGAGCAGCTGATGCCACTCGTTGCCATGGAAGGCGTCACCATCGCGAGCCAAGGCGCCCAGCCGATCCTGGTGTTCGCCGACGACGGCCGCTCCATGGGCCTCGTCGTCGACGAGATCATCGACATCGTCGAGGAACGGCTCAACATCGAGGTCGGCGGCTCCGCCTCCGGCATCCTCGGCTCGGCCGTGATCAAGGGCCAGGCCACCGAGGTGATCGACGTCGGCCACTTCCTCCCCATGGCGTTCGCCGACTGGTTCACCCGCAAGGAGATGAAGCCGTCGATGCACTCGCAGTCGGTGCTGCTGGTCGACGATTCAGCCTTCTTCCGCAACATGCTGGCGCCCGTCCTCAAGGCCGCCGGCTACCGCGTCCGCACCGCACCGACCGCGCAGGAGGGCTTAGCGGCACTGCGCGCCCAGAGCTTCGACGTGGTCCTGACCGACATCGAGATGCCCGACATGAACGGGTTCGAGTTCGC
>NZ_JAVAYO010000038.1:0-794 GCF_054863005.1 Bradyrhizobium sp. 25ACV | reverse complement strand
GTGCCCTGCTCGCCCTTGCCGGACGCAACGCGCTCGGCGGGGGTCTCCAGGCCATGATCGGCGGAGTTGCGCACCATGTGGGTGAGCGGGTCCTTGATCAGATCGAGCACCTGGCGGTCGAGCTCGGTGTCGGCGCCGTGCATCTCCAATTCGATCTGCTTGCCGAGTTCGCTCGAGAGGTCGCGGACGATGCGGGGCAGCTTCTGCCAGGCATTGCCGATCGGCTGCATGCGCGTCTTCATGACGCCTTCCTGCAGCTCGGCGGTGACGTTGGACAGGCGCTGCAGCGGCACCTTGAACTCGGTGTCCTCGTTGCGGCGGGAGATCTCCAGCAGCTGGTTGCGGGTCAGCACCAGTTCGGAGACCATGGTCATCAGATGCTCCAGCGTATCCACGTTGACGCGGATCGACTGGTTGGCGATGCGGTCGCCTTCGCTGGCGCCCTCGTCGGCCATCGACTTCTTCGGCGCGGCCTTCTCCTTGGCGGGCTTTGCTTCCTTAACAACAGGCGCGGGCGCTTCAGCGGCCGGCTCGGCCTTGGCAACGGGCGCGGGCGTCGGCGCCTCGATCGCGGTCTCGCGGAAGGCGCGCTCGAGCTCGTCGAGCGAGACCTCGCCCGGACGCAGCGGGCGCTCCAGGGTCTGGTCGATCAGCGAACCCGTGGTCAGGTTTGCCGGCGCAGCCGCGGCAACCGGGGCTTCCGGCACCAGCGGCGGGGCTTCGGCAACGGGAGCTGCACCGGCAGCCATTGCCGCCATGCCCTGCTCGACCATCGCTTCCAGCTTGTCGATGAG
>NZ_JAVAYO010000037.1:0-1552 GCF_054863005.1 Bradyrhizobium sp. 25ACV | reverse complement strand
GTAGATTCCATGGGGTGGTGAGCGTGGCCTTTCCGGTAGGTTTGGGTTTCCACACTCGAACCCCCGGAGAGTCAGATGCAAGCATCGACTGTAGGCACGCTCACCACCGACCATAATGGCACAATTTTCGTTGCGCTCGAACTCAGCCAGAAGACGTGGCTGGTAACGCTGCACAGTCCGGATCGGGATCGGATGTCCCGTCACAAGCTGGAGGGCGGCGATCATGCCGGACTGCTGGAGCTGATTGAGAAGGTCCGCAGGCGGGCGGCGGATAAGCTCGGATCTGTGCCGCGCGTGGTGAGCTGCTACGAGGCCGGCTACGACGGCTTCTGGTTGCATCGTCTGCTGGAGGCCGCCGGGATTTTGAACTTCGTGTTCGACCCCGCGAGCATTGCGGTGGAGCAGCGCTCGCGGCGGACCAAGACGGACCGGATCGACGGCGAGCTTCTGCTGCGGACGTTGATGGCCTACTTGCGCGGGGAGCCGCGGGTGGTCCGGATCGTGCGGGTGCCGAGCGTGGCGCAGGAAGACGCCCGGCGGTCCAGCCGCGAACGCGATCGGCTGGTCAAGGAACAGACGGCCCATACCAACCGGATCAAGGCACTGCTGCGGCTGGCGGGCATGGCGGTCGGCTATCCGCGTCGAGGCAATTGGCTGGATTGGCTGGCGAAGCAGCGCGATTGGCAAGGGCAGCCTTTGTCGCCGCATCTTCTGGCCGAAGTGACGCGCGAACATGCGCGCCTGATGCTGGTCCGTCAGCAACTCGTCGCGCTGGAGCAGGTCCAGGCGACCCGAGCATGTGCCGTTCCCGAGCAAACGGCCGAACGGCGGGATCGGCTGGAACGGCTCAAGGCCCTCGGTCCAGCCTTCTCCACAACGATGACCAACGAGGCGTTCTACAAGGACTTCCGCAACCGCCGCGAGGTCGCCAGCTACGTCGGATTGGCACCCAGTCCCTGGCAGAGCGGCGGCATCGATCGCGAGCAGGGCATCAGCAAGGCAGGCAACCCGCGCGCCCGCGTCAAGGCGATCGAACTGGCCTGGCTGTGGCTGCGGCATCAGCCCGACAGCGAACTCAGCCATTGGTTCCGCACCCGCACCGCCAATGCCGGCAAGCGGGCCAGGCGCATCGCCATCGTCGCACTGGCGCGCAAGCTAATAGTGGCGCTGTGGCGCTATCTCACCACTGGACTTGTACCGGCGGGGGCAACCATGAAGGCATAACAGAACCGCACCGGCGCTGCGCTTGGCCGCAGTCCGCGCGGAATGGATGATGACCGTGCCACCCTTGGGCCGAACAAACAGCCGTTTTGTAGATGGGTCTCATCCTCAGGGCTTCCTCGCCGCAAGCATGCGGAATGTGGGTCCGGACCACAGCGGTCCGACCGGATATGAGGTGATGCAGTGAGCTGCATAAATCGTCGGAAGCCAATCCTCGCTCGGAACACGGTCGACGCGTTGCGCTACGCATGGCTCCGCGCGCCGCCCTCTCACCCGACCAACCTCACTCAAGCCAGTCGACAGGCCTTGACTCACAAATCCCCATATGAGG
>NZ_JAVAYO010000036.1:0-2149 GCF_054863005.1 Bradyrhizobium sp. 25ACV | reverse complement strand
GATTCGGCGGTGGCCCCCTGCATGCCCGTGATATGCGAGGAAATCTCGTCCGTCGCCTTCGCGGTCTGGCTCGCCAGCGACTTCACTTCGCTGGCAACCACGGCGAACCCACGCCCGGCTTCGCCCGCACGCGCCGCCTCGATGGTGGCATTGAGCGCGAGAAGGTTGGTCTGCTCGGCAATCGCCGTGATCAGCTTCACGACTTCGCCGATCTGCTGGGCGGCATGCGACAGCTTGCCGATGCGCCCGTCAGTTTCCTTGGCCTGGACGACGGCAGCTTCCGCAATCCGGCTGGAGTCGCGAACCTGGCGGCCGATCTCCTCGACCGAGGCCGACAGTTCCTCCGTCGCGGTGGCGACCGACTGCATGTTGGAGGAGGCCTGCTCGGAGACGCCGGCGACCTGGCTCGACAGGCTCTGGGTGGTCTCGGCAGTGCGGGTCAGCGTGGACGCGGCCGATTCCAGCTGCACGGCCGAGGCCGACACGTTGGATACGATGGCGCCGACCGCGCTTTCGAAATCATCGGCGAAGCGGATCAGCTCGGAGCGGCGGCTTGCGGCCTGCTCCCTGTTCTGGGCTTCGCTGGCAGCGGCATCGCGCTCGGCTTTGGCCACGGCTTGAACCTTGAACTCCTCGACCGCACCGGCCATCTCGCCGATCTCATCCTTGCGGCCGAGACCCGGCAGCACCACGTCGAAATTGCCCGAGGCCAGCTCACGCATCGCCTTGCACATCGCGATCATCGGACGCGAGATACCGTTGCCGAGCCACAGGGCCAGCACGGCACCGATCGCAAGGCCGCCGAGCGCCATCATCAGCATCAGCTGCTCGGTCTCTCCGATCGTCGCGTTGGCGCTCGCCTCGATGCGCTGCTGGTCAGCGGTCAAATCCGAACGCAGCTCGGCCGAGAGCTTGAGGATGGTTGCCGCCGTCTTGGTCATCTCACCGTTCGACTTGACGATGATCTTCACATTCTCGGTCAGCTTTGAGAAGGAGGTGCGGTACTGCTTCAGCAGATTGCCGATCTCGGTGACGCGGTCGGTGATCTTCTGGTCGCTGGCATAGATCGAGACCAGCAGGGTCTCCAGGAATTTGATGCGTGCGATCACGCCATCGGCGGTCTTCGGCTCCGGCTTGGCCACGAAGGCGCTGACCGAGGTGGAGACAGCCAGATATTGCGAGGTGATGTCCTTGGCCGTGGTCTGGACCGATGCCAGCCCCGCCAGCGCGGCAGTATCGGCGAGATCGTCGAACTTGAAACGGATCTTGTTGCCGACGCTGTTGAGCTCATCGGCCGCGATCTTGTTGTTCTCGCGCGTCAGGACGATGATCTCGCCGAACACCTTCGTGAAGCGCTGAAACTCGGCTTCCAGCTTGCCGACCTGCTCACGGCGGGCGGCGCCGGTCGTGGCGGACATCGACTTGGCGATCGCGCTCTTCAGATTGTCTTCGGCGGCCTTGGCTGCGGTCTCGTCATCCATCGCGCCCGTCAGCGTATAGGCCCGAGCCAGTCCCTGATAGGCGATGAGGTCGCGATCGACCGTCCGCGCGAGGTCGGCTTCCGACACGCTGGTGCGGTAGGAAGCCACGGCGGCCTGGATCCGCTCGAAGCCGAAATAGGCGAAAGCCATGCTGACGGCGAGGATGGCTAGCACCGCCACGAAGCCGAGGATGATTTTTGCGCGAAAACGCAAGGTTGGCAGCTTCGATTGGTTCGACTTCGACTTGGACTTAACCGACATTCCCCCACCCCATTCCATTCGCGGAAAACCAGGCGCAGCCCGGAAGCAGCCCGCTTCCTGACTCGCCCGCACGGTAATCGGCAAAGGATAAGCTGTGGTAAATTTGTGGCGCCGCAACTCGCGGTTAGGTGACGCGGGGATTCGTTAAGGCGCGCTTTCTCGCGCCGTTACAAATGCCGTCATAAATTGAGTGCCGGCGCCAATCTCCGCCGTCGGCCCCTGGGACGACAGCGGAGTATGAGGCGGCGGCGCGAACTTCAGAGGCAGCAGTCAGCCCTACGCCGCTCTGATATTCCCCATGAAGCGATCGAGCTCGGCGCGCAGGCGGGTGCTTTCGGATGACAGCGTCTTGGCCGAGTGCAGCACCTCCTCCGAGGCCGAGCCGGTCTCGGCGGCGCCGCGGTTGA
>NZ_JAVAYO010000035.1:0-2278 GCF_054863005.1 Bradyrhizobium sp. 25ACV | reverse complement strand
CCGCCGGCGCCGGTCGTTGCGCCAGTGCTTGCGAAGACGCCGATGCTGGCGCCAAGCGTCGTGGTGCCGGTCGCCGCCGTGGTGCCGCCCGCCGCGCCGCTATACAGCACGTTGCTGGATGCCGTGGCGCTGGCGAAGCTCGTCGTGCCGCGCAGGTCGGCCGCCGTTGCACCGGCGATCGTGGTGGAGACGTTGGACTTGGTGGAGTAGCCGACCGTGGTCTGCAGCGCCTGGTTGGCAATCGACTTCGCGCTGTCGATCAGCTTCTGCAGCGAGGTCAGGCCGGTGTTGGCGGCCTGCAGCACCTGCACGCCGTTGGCGATGCTATCGAGCAGGTTGTTGATGTCGCTGGCGCGGTTGTCGAGCGACTGTGCCGTGAAGAAGTTGGTGGGATTGTCCAGGGCCGAGTTGACGCTCTTGCCGGTCGACAGACGGTTCTGTGTGGTGGCGAGAAGATCGGCGGTGGACTGGAGAGAGAGGAGGTTCTGACGAACCGACGCAGAGAGAACAATACCGGACATGACTCTTACCCTTCTGGCTTACGCGTCTTCGTTCGATCGCTTCTGGATCGAGTGACGGGGCCAGCGTGCCGCGACGTGGCTAACAAAGGGTGAAAGGACCGCAGCCTGCATAAGCGCCGGTTCACCATAAGCGCGCGGAAGGTGCGCGTGAGCTCGGCAATCAAGCTGAAATCATTGGCGTTTCTCCGCGCTTACGCTCCATTAACCATAACCGCTGGTTACTTTTTTCGAGCGCCGCCTCCCCTCTCGAAGTCTCCAGGCAGCAAGCAAAAAGAAAGCGGCGGGGCCGAAGCCCCGCCGCCGGATCTTGCTTGCGATGTCTGCCGCGACTTAGCGGAGCAGCTGCAGCACGCTCTGCTGCGACTGGTTGGCCAGCGACAGCGCGGAGACCGCGATCGACTGGCGGGTCGACAGCGCCTGGCTGTTGGCCGCTTCGACGTTGGTGTCGGCCAAGGTCAGGTTGGACGAACCCGTCTGCAGCACGTTGATCAGGTTCTTGTTGAAGTCCTGACGAACCTGCACGATCGTCAGGTTCGAACCGAGGCTCGAAGCTTCCGAACGCAGCGTGCTCGACGCGGAGTTCAGGTTGGTCAGCACCTTGTTGGTGGCGGCGTTGTCGATGAAGTCGACACCGCCGGTCAGGGCAGCGAGGCCGAGACCCTTGGAGTTGTAGGTCACGCCGGTGATGCTCAGGTTCGACTTGCCGGTCTCGTCGAACACCAGCTTGAGCTGGTCGCCGTTCAAGAG
The DNA here is from genome assembly GCF_054863005.1 of Bradyrhizobium sp. 25ACV. Taxonomy (NCBI): domain Bacteria; kingdom Pseudomonadati; phylum Pseudomonadota; class Alphaproteobacteria; order Hyphomicrobiales; family Nitrobacteraceae; genus Bradyrhizobium; species Bradyrhizobium sp. 25ACV. The sequence goes on along the minus strand of NZ_JAVAYO010000035.1, from coordinate 1,010 downwards.
GTTGACGCCGTTGAACGAGGAGTCCTGCGCCGTGGAGTCGATCTGGTTCAGGATGTTGTTGTACTGAGACACCAGATTGGCACGCGAGGTCTGGGCAACCGTGTCCTGGACGGGGCTGGAAGCCGTCGAGAACGTCAGCGCCGTGGTCAGCGTGCCGCCGATCGCACCACCTGCGGCCGTCGAACCGATGGTCGAGGACGCGTAGTCGTTGGTGGTGGAGACCGTCAGCAGGCCGTTGGCGTCGATCGTCGCGGTCAGGTTGTTGGCCTGAAGCTTCGAGTTGAGCTGATCGAGCGTCTTGACCGTGCCGTTGGTGCCGTCGCCGAAGGTGACGTCAACCGCGGTGCCGCCGTTGAAGGAGGAGAAGGTCAAGGTCTTGCCGGTGAGGCCGCCGACGCCCGAGGTACGCGCCGCGGTGAAAGCGGTCGAGGTCCCGGTGTTGCCGGCGAGGCCGAGCACGTTCAGCGCATTGCCGGTGCCGGTGACGGATAGATCGGCGTTGACGCCGGTCGAGATCTTGAGCTGACCCGAAGCGTTGATCGACGAGTTGGTCTGGCCAGTGGCCGTCGCGACCGTCGCGGTGCCGTTGGCGTTGATCGTCGCGGTCTGAACGCCGGTGGCAAGGTCGATCGCCTTCAAGACGTCGTTGACCGTGCCGGCCTGCAGGTAGACCGTCGAGTTGCCGTTGCCGTCGGTGAGGACGTTGCCGCTCGCACCATAACCGCTCGGAACGCTCGGAGCACCGGTCGAGCCCGGGATCGGCGCGTTCTTGAAGGTGATGACGTGACCGTCGACGTTCAGCGTCGAGCCGTCCGCGATCTCCGCACCCAGCGAGGCCGCGCTCGTGGTCCGGTTGACGTTGACCGTGGCGTTGCCGCCGCCCACAGAGTTCGTCAGGGCGAGGGCTTTGAGCAGGTCGGCCTTGCCGGTGACGCTCAGATCCGCGCCTGTCGAGCTCCTCAGCGTGACGGCACCGCCAGCAACGGTCGAGACACCAGCAGCACCACCTG
>NZ_JAVAYO010000034.1:0-2333 GCF_054863005.1 Bradyrhizobium sp. 25ACV | reverse complement strand
ATGGTACCTTCCAGGGTCGTGGTACCGCCGGCGCCGGTCGTTGCGCCAGTGCTTGCGAAGACGCCGATGCTGGCGCCAAGCGTCGTGGTGCCGGTCGCCGCGGTGGTGCCGCCGGCCGCGCCGCTATACAGCACGTTGCTGGATGCCGTGGCGCTGGCGAAGCTCGTCGTGCCGCGCAGGTCGGCCGCCGTCGCACCGGAGATGGTGGTGGAGACGTTGGACTTGGTGGAGTAGCCGACCGTGGTCTGCAGCGCCTGGTTGGCGATCGACTTGGCGCTGTCGATCAGCTTCTGCAGCGAGGTGATGCCGGTGTTGGCGGCCTGCAGCACCTGCACGCCGTTGGCGATGCCATCGAGCAGGTTGTTGATGTCGCTGGCGCGGTTGTCGAGCGACTGTGCCGTGAAGAAGTTGGTGGGATTGTCCAGGGCCGAATTGACGCTCTTGCCGGTCGATAGACGGCTCTGGGTGGTGGCGAGAAGATCGGCGGTGGACTGGAGGGAGAGCAGGTTCTGACGAACCGAAGAGGAGAGGACGATACCGGACATTGAGTGTTACCCTTCTGGTACGCAACGCAACAAACAAACTTCGATTAGGATTAATCGATGCCGGGACGGTGAACGCAGACGGCTAACAAAGCATGAAGCGTGTCGCTCCAGTCCTTCCGCGGATTCACCATGTGCGCGATCGGAGCCGGACCGCGCTTCGTCGTATCGTCATGATCACATGATGCTTTTTGGTGCAGCGACGCCGCGTTTGCCACTTGTCAACCATAACTCAGAGTGAGCAATTCGCTGGACTCGAACGCATCGTCCGAGATTGCCAGGCGGCATCCCGATGCTGGCGCAAAAAGAAAGCGGCGGGGCCGAGGCCCCGCCGCCGGATCTAGCTTGCGATGTCGTCCGCGACTTAGCGGAGCAGCTGCAGCACGCTCTGCTGCGACTGGTTGGCCAGCGACAGCGCGGAGACCGCGATCGACTGGCGGGTCGACAGCGCCTGGCTGTTGGCCGCTTCGGTGTTGGTGTCGGCCAGGGTCAGGTTGGACGAACCGGTCTGCAGCACGTTGATCAGGCTCTTGTTGAAGTCCTGACGAACCTGCACCACCGAGAGGTTCGAACCGAGGCTCGAGGCTTCCGAGCGCAGCGTGCTCGACGCCGCGTTCAGGTTCGCCAGCACCTTGTTGGTCGCGGAGTTGTCGATGAAGTCGACGCCGCTGGTCAGGGCAGCGAGGCCCAGACCCTTGGAGTTGTAGGTCACGCCGGTGATGCTGAGGTTCGACTTGCCGGTCTCGTCGAACACCAGCTTGAGCTGGTCGCCGTTCAAGAGGTTGACACCATTGAACGAGGAGTCCTGCGCCGTCGTGTCGATCTGGTTCAGGATGTTGTTGTACTGGTTGACCAGATTGGCACGCGAGGTCTGGGCAACCGTGTCCTGGACGGGGCTGGAAGCCGTCGAGAACGTCAGCGACGAAGTCAGCGTACCGCCGATCGCACCACCCGCAGCGCTCGAACCGATGGTCGAGGACGCGTAGTCGTTGGTGGTGGAGACCGTCAGCAGGCCGTTGGCGTCGATCGTCGCAGTCAGGTTGTTGGCCTGAAGCTTGGTGTTGAGCTGATCGAGCGTCTTGACCGTGCCGTTGGTGCCGTCGCCGAAGGTGACGTCAACCGCGGTGCCGCCGTTGAAGGAGGAGAAGGTCAAGGTCTTGCCGCTGATGCCGCCGATGCCGGAGGTCCGCGCCGCGGTGAAGGCGGTCGAGGTTCCGGTGTTGCCGGCGAGGCCGAGCACGTTCAGCGCGTTGCCGGTGCCCGTGATCGACAGATCGGCATTGACGCCGGTCGAGAGCTTGAGCGCACCGGAAGCGTTGATCGACGAGTTGGTCTGGCCGGTGGCCGTCGCAAGCGTCGCAGTGCCGTTGGCGTTGATCGTCGCGGTCTGAACGCCGGTGGCAAGGTCGATCGCCTTCAAGACGTCGTTGACCGTGCCGGCCTGCAGGTAGACCGTCGAGTTGCCGTTGCCGTCGGTGAGGACGTTGCCGCTCGCACCATACCCGCTCGGAACGCTCGGAGCACCGGTCGAGCCCGGGATCGGCGCGTTCTTGAAGGTGATGACGTGACCGTCGACGTTCAGCGTCGAGCCGTCCGCGATGGTCGCACCCAGTGAGGCCGCGCTCGTGGTCCGGTTGACATTGACCGTGGCGTTGCCGCCGCCCACAGAGTTCGTCAGGGCGAGGGCCTTGAGCAGGTCGGCCTTGCCGGTGATGCTCAGATCCGCGCCTGTCGAGCTCCTCAGCGTGACGGCACCGCCAGCAACGGTCGAGACACCAGCAGCACCACCTG
>NZ_JAVAYO010000033.1:0-12465 GCF_054863005.1 Bradyrhizobium sp. 25ACV | reverse complement strand
GTCAGGATCGCGATGTCCTGCAGCATGGCCTTGCGGCGATCGCCGAAGCCCGGAGCCTTGACGGCCGCGACCTTCAGACCGCCACGGAGGCGGTTGACGACGAGAGTCGCCAGGGCTTCGCCTTCGACGTCCTCGGCGACGATGACCAGCGGCTTGCCGGTCTGCACCACGGCCTCGAGCAGCGGGAGCAGCTCGTTCAGCGAGGAGAGCTTCTTCTCGTTGATGAGGATGTAGGCGTCGTCCATCTCAACGCGCATCTTGTCGGCGTTGGTGACGAAGTAGGGCGAGATGTAGCCGCGGTCGAACTGCATGCCCTCGACGACGTCGAGCTCGGTCTCGAGCGACTTGGCTTCCTCGACGGTGATGACACCCTCGTTGCCGACCTTCTTCATGGCATCGGAGAGGAACTTGCCGATTTCGGCATCGCCGTTGGCCGAGATGGTGCCGACCTGGGCGATCTCGTCGTTCGAGGTGACTTTCTTGGAGTTTTTCTGCAAGTCCGCCACGACCGCGTCTACGGCGAGATCGATACCGCGCTTCAGGTCCATCGGGTTCATGCCGGCGGCGACCGCCTTGGCGCCTTCGCGCACGATCGCAGCCGCGAGCACGGTCGCGGTGGTGGTGCCGTCGCCGGCCGCGTCTGCGGACTTGGAGGCGACTTCGCGCACCATCTGGGCGCCCATGTTCTCGAACTTATCGTCGAGCTCGATGTCCTTGGCGACGGTGACGCCGTCCTTGGTGATGCGGGGCGCGCCGAACGACTTGTCGAGCACGACGTTGCGGCCCTTCGGACCGAGCGTCACCTTCACCGCGTTGTTGAGGATGTCGACGCCGCGCAGCATGCGGTCGCGGGCGTCGACGCCGAATTTGACTTCTTTGGCTGACATATTGGTTTCCCTGAGTTGATTGGTCTCATCTCACTCTTGAGGCGCCCGGCAGGCGCTCCTCAGGGTGAGCGGTGCGAGCGGTTGGATTAGGCGGCCTTCTTCTTGGCCGACGCATCGGTGAGAACGCCCATGATGTCGCTCTCCTTCATGATCAACAGCTCCTGGCCGTCGATCTTGACCTCGGTGCCCGACCACTTGCCGAACAGCACGAGATCGCCGACCTCGACGTCGATCGGGATCAGCTTGCCGCTCTCGTCGCGGCCGCCCGGGCCAACGGCGATCACTTCGCCCTGGGACGGCTTTTCCTTGGCCGTGTCGGGAATAATGATGCCGCCTGCGGTCTTCTCTTCTGCGTCGATGCGCTTGACCACGACGCGGTCGTGAAGCGGACGGAATTTCATGCAGTCCTCCTAAGCAATTGCTTGGGTTGGTGATTTTAGGTAGTTAGCAGTCGATGCCCGCGAGTGCCAATGCGGGCGGAGCACAGGTAGGGCTGGTCTTTTCGGGAAGCAAGGGCTCCTCGCAGAAAAAAGGCGCTCAGGGTATTCGCCGGCTGTTCGTGGTCATACCGGCGAATGACCGAACCGGCGATCTGCCCTTGGTGTCTAGGATTTTCCTCACTATCCCGCGCGGACGCGAACTCGTGATGGCACGCTGGGGCGTGCCGAGCTCGTGGCGGGTTCTGTGGACGCCACCAAGAAGCTGGAAGCAAAGGGCAGGCCAGTCGACTTCCAGCAGCTGCTGAGGATGAGCTCGATGGCGGCACGACCAACGTCCGGTAGTGAGAGCGCGTACTGGAAGCGCTGGCTCGATCCGCAGAGCCGCTGCCTGGTGCCGTTCACCTCGTTCTCCGAGGACGACACCATCGATGGCAAGAAGGTGTCGGTCCGGTTCGCTCCCGACGAGAGCCGGCCTGTTCTCGACGATGGAGTTGCAGCCGACAAGACGGAATGCATTTCCGCCAACGCCGCTGTGAGGCGCGCCAAGGCGTTGTCCCGCAAGCCCGGCATCATGGGCGCGGTCGCCCTCTCGGGGACCGAAGGACCCATCGCGCGGCGTCTTCGGCGACGCCAAGGTGATCCGGAAATGCGGCGACGTACCCGAATATCTGAGCACGCCGATCGTCCCGACGTCGCCACACCCCAGCGGTGGCATCAGGGCGGAATTAGCCTGCGGACTCGCATTTGAGGCATCGCCAGATCGTGGCTCCCTGCTATCACGATTTGCGGCCAAGTCATGGACTTCCTGCAACAAGGGCAGACGCGAATGATGCTGGAACGTGGCGTTGGGCGACACGAAGAAGGCGAGAGATCAACAGAGGGGATCCGCCGGATGCTCGGCGAAACCAGATGAACCGGGCAAGCTCGAACCCGATCCCGCAGGCTGCTCCGCGGCGAGCTTTTCGACTTGTTCGACGAACTCGGACCGGGTGCGTTGATCGCGTATCCGGACAAAAGCGCGGATCAACCTAAGTCCCTGCAGATCGCTTCGCGTTGAAGACGCGGTGTCGTTCATTTTCGAGCTCCCTGGCTTTCTGTAGGTGGGTCAAGTCGCAAGTGCAAGAATGATCCGTATCACGCGCCGGTTGCAACATAAATCCTACCAAAAAGGAGGGGTTCTGCTCGCGCCTGAACGCAGGTTCACACGGAGCCCGTGCGGGGTAGGATGCGTGCCACAGTTTGCCCTTGACAGCCTCCCATCCTGGCGCAGAGACGATGAAGCGAAGCGCAATTCAGCGGACGAGAGCGGCCGTAGCTGCTGCCCATACGTTCCAATACACCAATCCACTTGTGCGCCTTTCGACAAATTCGGATGGGACAACGCGGCGGATGCTAGCCACAAAATGTCGGAAGCCCGCCACAGAACAGCTCTTTGAACTTCCATACTTCGTCTTAGACGAGCCTTCCTCCACCGCATTCAATTCGTCGTATTCTCGCCATTCGAGAGCTGAACCCGTCGCGCAGCAAATACAGCTCTCGATGAAGATGCCGCCATGAAGTCGTAGCGATCAGGTGAAACGAAGGGAGCCAGTGCCGCGCAGATCGAAGGCTCGCTGAGGCGATCGCGTTATCGGTTGGCGCAGCGTAAAATCAGACAGAGAGCATAAGGCCGTAATCCGTGGCAATTAATCGTCGAAACTTCGCTGCAGCCGGGTTTTCTACGCTCGTGTGCGGATACGCACTGATGCAGCCGGGACGGGGCACGCCGTCCCGGAGGCCAGTGGTCGCAGGCTATGTCGCCCCTTGGAAAGCCCGGACGGGCGGTCCAAACATCAAGACGATCCCGGCTCGCGAACTGACGCACTTGATGTACGCGTTCGGCACCGTTTCGGCAGAAGGACTGGCTGGACTTTCGGATCGTTGCCTCGACGCAGGAGCCTGCGACGGAACCGCGCCGTCGACCGCGTTCGGCGGCAATTTCGCCCAACTCACCGAATTGAAGCGGAGCAGTCCGGAGCTCCGGATCCTGATTGCGTTGGGCGGCTGGAGCGGGTCGAAATATTTCTCGGCCGCCGCTGCCACGCCGAGGTCGCGCGCGCGGTTCGCACAATCCGTTATCGAGGCGTTCTTTCGGCCGTATCCGGGTCTGTTCGATGGTGTGGATGTCGATTGGGAGTTTCCCGTCTCAGGAGGACGCCCAGGGAATCTCGCGCGCCTCGAGGACCGCACGAATCTCACGCTCCTGATTGCGGAGCTTCGCCGAAGACTCACCGAGTTTTCCGCATTGGAGCGCAGGGAGCTGGAGCTCACCATCGCCGTATCGGCCGTCCCCAACAAGATTATCAATCTGGAGGCGGCCGCTCTCGCCCCGCTGGTCGACCGGATTCATCTAATGGCCTACGACTATCATGCGGGCTCGACCTTTGCCGGCTTCAATGCTCCGCTGTTTGCCTGCGCCGGCGATCCAAGTCCCGATCTCAATGTCGATGCCAGTGTGAATGCCTTGATCCGGGCCGGGGTGCCGCGGGCCAAGGTCACGCTCGGGGTAGCCTTCTATGGCCGAGCTGTTGCAGGCGTTCCGCAGGAGAACGGGGGGCTCTTGCAAAAGGGGACGGTGGCGAGCGAGGAGTGGGGAGGGAGCGACGGCATCGATTATCGCGATCTCGTTGTCCGGCGACCGGAAGAGCAGGGCTTTCGCCGGTATTGGTGTGATGAGGCCCAAGTGCCGTGGCTCTATGACGCCGAACGGCGGATATGGATCAGCTACGACGATCCGCTATCCATCGCAAGCAAGACGATGTACGCGCGCGCCCATGGACTCGCCGGGATCATGATCTGGGACCTGTTCGCCGACGACGGTTCGCTGCTGCTCGCGGCGCTCCGCATCCTTCCTGTGCGAAGATCCTAATAGAAGTGTCGTCATTACGTCGCCTTGAAGCACGTCATCTGTGCGCGCCTCGAGCGAAATCAGCCGCGAAACGCTGTGAGATCAGAGCCACGTCGAATTGAAAACGGCGATGTCGGAAATCTGGCGCCCGGCAGCGTCGTTCCGGAGGCATGCTGGCGGCAATGCGGGTTTTTCGTCGTGATGCGACGTGCGCACCGGATCCCATCCGGTTGCTCGCGAGGCCGGACGACTCTTCGCGACCCCTCACGCGAAGGCTTGAGCAACCCTGACTTAAGCCATGTCTGTGTATCGGTGCGGGATCCCGATCCCGATCGGCGCCATGAGTCACTGACCCATGCGATATAGAAGAGGCATGCTTCGGCGCCGATTCACACGTGACCCCCTGCAGTGAAGACGGTGGTCTCGCCAGCCAGCCCCGTTCCTTATCAGGCGAGACATCGGCAGAGTTGCGGCGGATGCTCTATTGGCCTGCTTCAGATGCGCCTCACGATGATGCCGTCGGCGATAGCAACGTAGATTGTGAGTCTTGAGACAAATGTCAGCAACTTGACGCTACACACCACTACGAAGTGCCTGCAGAACCGCCGAATTCAATTGGCTCGCGGTTTGCTTTGCTGACGCCATCATTGCCAATCGCAAGCGTTGATTTTCCAGGCGGACTAGGGCGCGCGTCGCAAGCGTGTGGTCTGGCCCCGACGGTTTGCTGTGGCGACAAGTTAAGGCGCTCGGTTGTGGACGGCGCAAAATGCAGGAAGTGTTTGGAATGCGATCTGGAGTTCTTCTTTCGGGAGTCGCAACAATTGCGCTCGTCGCAAGCGGTGCAGCCAATGCGGTAGACCTTTGGCCAGACGTGAAATTGCCAGCGGCGGTGTGGAGTTGGTCCGGAGGCTATATCGGCGGGAACGTCGGCGGTGGGTATGGCCGAACCTCATTCAGCAATCTCTACGGTCCCCCAATCTATGGCGGCGTGGTTGACACCCCAGTGTTCCTCGCAGGTGGCCAGATAGGCTATAACTGGCAGAAGAACAGCTGGGTCTTTGGCGTCGAACTCGATGTCAGCGGTGCTGTCTCCGACGGCACAAATACCTGCCTCGCCTCCTCCGGCTTTGTTGTGAGCGCAAATTGCGCGGCAGGTCCCAACGTCTTTGCGACCGGGACCGGCCGGGTCGGTTACACCTTTGGCCCACATGGCCACACGCTGGCCTATCTCAAGGGAGGCTTGGCTTGGCAAAACAATCGCGGCGATGTCGTCAACAACAACGAGTTCAATGGCCGCGGGACTCAGGAGAACACCAGTTTCGACTATGGTCGGGTCGGCGGCATCATCGGGCTGGGCGTCGAGCAAGCACTTACGTCTGCATGGTCTCTCAAGGTCGAATACGACTATCTGCATTTCGGTGGGCCGAGTATCGCAACGCCTCCGACGGTGCAGTTTCCGCCGTTCGCAATCCTTCCGGCGAATACAACGAGCCTGTCTAGCACCTATCACATCGGAACGATCGGTCTGAATTACCATTTTGACGCCGACCCTTGGGATGCGCAACGGTCCGATGCGCCGTTGTTCACGAAAGCAACGGGCAGCGTGCCGCCGACGGCTGACACAGCCGGTTGGTCGTTCGAAGGCGGCTCGCGGCTCTGGCTCAGCCGCGGACGATTCCAATGGAATGACAGCGCTGTGCCCAATGAAATCCCTGCTGGAGATCCTAACATTCTTGTATCGAGGATCACCCACCACGGTCTCAACGGACTTTCCGGGGAATTATTTGGCCGGGTTGACAGCCCGTGGGGAGCGTTTCTGAAGAGCAACGTTGGCATCGGTCGCTTCGACAAAGGAATCACCAACGATGAAGATTGGGGAATTGATCGCAGCCTCTCCTATATCAACACGAGATCAGGCCAGACAAACGGGAGGTTCACCTATTACACCGCCGACGTAGGTTACGATTTCCTGCGCGGCGCCAACTACAAGGTCGGGGGCTTTATCGGCTGGACCTACTACGAACAGAGCTCCGACTACATCGGATGTGTACAGATTGCCAACCCGATGGTTGGATGCTTGCGGCCAGATCCAGATGGTGACGACACAGTCGCTGGAAGCCAGAATTCCCAGTGGAATGCACCTCGTGCCGGCCTAAGCGCCGAAACCATGCTCACCGAGCGTTGGCGTTTGAGTAGCGACGTCGCTTACCTGCCTTGGACCGATTTCAAAGGACGTGACAATCATCTTGTGCGCCCGACGACCACCTTCATTGATCAACGCGGGAACGGAGGCGGGGGTGTCCAACTCGAAGGCGTGTTGTCCTACTTCATTACCAAGAACTTCAGCGTCGGCATCGGCGCGCGCTATTGGGCCATGTGGACCAAAAAAGACAGTGAAATGACATGCACAGGCTGTGATGGCCCGGGAACCACTGGGACTGAGCTTGCGAAGTTCAGCACGGAGCGCTGGGGTACATTCTTTCAGGCCTCTTATAAGTTGAACTGAAAAGGCCGATCCACAGTCAAGCTCCAGACAACGGCCTCCTGATTGACCCTCCTGGGATCACCACAGGGATCCCGGGCAATTTTGGCGCCGGCGCAATTGTATAGCATATGATCACGCGTTCACAGAGTCCATGCGCCTGAATGAAAGCAGCGCCTGCGATGCGGTGGCTGACGAGTTCCAAGCTTAGTTCGCTGTGCGGCTCGCCGCAAGCTCCGAGGTAGGTGAGGTCGCCGTCGAGCCCAGTGAGGCATGCGGGCATCGCCCCGCTTCGTCGCGCACGCGTCCAAAGTAGACAAGCCTGTGACTTGCATCATCGCCGCTCCGTCAGTTTGGCGCTGGTCGATTACGAAGACGGAGACGTCTTTCGCCAACGGGTTGCGTGCTCCGACGGCAGGAAAGCGCGACGTCTCGATCGCTAAATCGATCAACGATCGTCTGATCCTTGTACGGTCGTCTGATATCTTAACTATTCAGCAGCAGTTGATACTACCAGCTATGGAGAGGTGACAGATGCTCCGCCGGCGGCGGCCTTCACCTTAATATATGTCAAGTCCGTCCATATCCAAAATGAGGCTCTGGCGCATCCATGAAAATCACGTTGTTGGGCGGTACCGGGTCGATCGGCCGCGTGTTTCTCGAAGAGGCTATCGCAGCCGGCCACGAACTGCGCATATATGGCCGCACGTCACCGAACGCGAATGGAGCTGATTTCATCCGCGGCGAACTCTCGGACAAAGTCGCCATGACGGCCGCAGTTCGAGGCTCTGATGCGGTCGTAAACACTGTCGGCGTGCGATCAAAGGACGACATTCCGGTTATCACCGTCGCCGTATCGAACATCATTACGGTTATGGAGAATGCGGACGTACGCCGCCTCGTGAGTATCTCCGGCGCAGGCGTGAGACTCCCTGGAGACCGGCGTGGTCCGCTGGGCCATATCGCGACTTGGATCGCCAGATCAATGGCCTATGACATGATCGCGTGCAAGCAGGGGGAATATGAGCTTATCGCCCGTTCTCATCTCGAGTGAACTATTGTTCGTCCTTTCGTGATTACAAACAAGCCCGCGAAGGGGAAGGTGCGGGCCGACGAGGCGGTATTTGACGGGAACCGCGAAAGGGCACGCAGGGTCTGCTCGCAGACACTCGGGAATGAGTGGAGCGACAAGTTTCCATCTCCTATCGATCATTTGATCTTTCGGCCAATCAATGGGGCTGGCCGCAATGACATTGATAATGTCGGCCATTTTCAACGGCTGATGCCATGAAACTCCGAGCTCGTCTGCGTGACCAATTCGTTGACGGACACGACATTGGTGATTCCTGAAGTCGAATGCCCAGCGCTCCAGATATCGCGCCATCGCTTTGGTCGAGCTTCGCGAGCGGTGATGTCGATATCCTTGCCAATTTCGATCGAACCGTGGAGCGGCAGGTTGTTGGGATCGAGACCCGCCGACGTGATCGATGGCCGCAACATGATCGTCTGCAATCCGGTGAATGCTGTCGTCAGGAGAATATCGTCGGCGGTACTCTCGACGAGCATTTGTTTGAATCGTCGGTCAGCCATGCTCTCGTGCGGCGCGATGAACTTGGTCCCCATGTAGGCAAGATCGCAGCCCAATGTCTGCGCCGCTCTGAGAGCGACGCCATCGCTAATGTCTCCGGCGAGGACGATCATCCCGTCGAACAACGCGCGCACCGCGCGAACGAATGCGAATGGAGTTAGCCAGCCGGTCTGGCCGCCGGCTCCCGCGGTCAATAGTATTAGGCCGTTGACACCGGCCTCTGCGGCCCACTCAGCGTGCCGAATAGACGCTACGTCGGCAACAACTAACGCGCCTGCATCCTGGAGCAGACGAAGCACCGGGATAGGGGACCCGACCGATGTGATGGCAATCTCAGGATTATGCTTGAGGACGACGCGCAGATCGTCTGCGAGGCGAGTATTAGCACGATCAAATTTGGACAGATCGGCGCATGTTGTCTGCCGGTCTTGAAGCTGTGGGGTGTAGACGATCGCTGATCGCGGCTAGCCGTTGATCCAGCTCATCGGCGCTGCGACAATTCGCCGTCGGAAACGAACCGATCACGCCGCTTCGGCTTGCCGCCACCACAAGCTCGATGCCTGAGACGAGGAACATCGGTGCTGCAATTAGCGGTAAGGCAAGGCGATTCCGAAACGGCAGATTTTGGTTGGACGAGTCCACCTTCTCTCCTAACGACCGAATTGAGCGAAATACCTATCGAAGAACGGCGCAGTCGTGAGCCGCACGGAGTTCCTAGTCCGTGCGGCTCGGATACGTTCAGTTCGATAACTTGCCCTCGATGATCGGACCAAAGGTGACCCAGTTGTTTCCTTCAAACGTCATCAACTGCATCTGCTCGATCGGGAAATGATCGGTAGGCGACGTCTTGAGTGTGATACCGGGCAGCAAGGTCGACGGCGCGAAGCCATTCAGGTTTTCTGAGACCTTCATGATGTTTTCCCGAGTCAGGTTGTCGCCCGCCTGCTCGAGAATGTACTGCAGCGTTTGAAGAGCTGCATACGAGTAGGTTACCAGATTGCTATTGCGATCTGCGTCAGGCGCGTATTTTTGCAGGAACTGCTCGCATTCCTTAACCCCGGAGTCGTCCTTCCAAGCGGGGTCCGTCGGGTCCTTGTAGTAGCCAGCGCTGATGATGCCTTGCGCGTAGTTGAAGCCGGCTGGCTTAATCACCGCTCCCACTGAGCTCGAAACGTTGTTCAGGATATGGACAGGCTTCCAATCTAACTCGCCCATCTTTCGGATCGCCATCGCGGCGAATTTGGGCTGGCTGAGATTGAGTACCAGGTCTGCTCCCGATGCCTTCAGCTTGACGATCTGCGAGTCGATCGTGGGGTCGTTGAAGTCGTATGTCGCCTCAGCAACAATCATCGAGGTCTTGTCGCCGAGCCCGTCTTTAACGCCCTTGTAGATATCCTTGCCGTACTCGTCGTTTACAACCAGGACGGCGATCTTGGCGTTAGGGTGCTCCTTCAAGATCCATTTGGCATAGACGCGACCTTCGGATTGGTAGGACGCATTGAAGGGCATCGTCCATGGAAACGACTTGGGATCCTCGCCGAATTTCGTTCCTCCGGTCGCGAGCATCAGCTGTGGGACCTTCTTCTGGTTCATGTACTTCATGATGGCCAAATTCGGCGGAACGCCCAGCGTCTGGTAGAGGAATAGAACTTCGTCGCTCTCGACCAGCTTGCGGGCCTGCTCGACCGTTTTCGGCGGGCTATAGGCGTCGTCGTACGAAATCCAATTAATCTTCCGTCCGTTGATGCCGCCCTTTTCATTGATCATCTTCACATACCCAGCAGCGATCTTGCCCACGATGGCGTAGGCGGAGGCTGGCCCGCTATAGGGAAGAATGTTTCCGATCTTGATTTCAGTGTCGCTCGCCCCGGGACCGTATGGCTTTTGTGCAAACGCTTGGTGCGAGCCAATCGTGACGCCGGCGGCTACGGCAAAAACAAGCAAACTACGCGTATTCATTTTTCCTCCTGTTTCGTTTGATTGATCGCCTGGACGGACCAGTAGCTTCGGAATGGCTTAGACCGCCATTTTATAAACTGATCACAAGTCGACCTCATGGAATAATTACCAAGTTATATCAGCTAGTTGTGATGATTTGACAACTAGATAAATTTATGACACTGACGTCACGTTACTGGAACTGAGATTTGGGTCAAGTCCTCCAGGAGGGGCGGACCGAACTCGCTCGCTCCTACGCTGGAGGCGCACGGATGACTGCCGTAATCGAAAAGCTTGAGGCGCGTCGTGCCGGCGCAAAGCTCGGCGGTGGCGAGAAGCGCATCGAGGCGCAGCACGCGCGCGGCAAGCTGACCGCGCGCGACCGCATCGAGCTCCTGCTCGACAAGGGATCGTTCGAGGAGTTCGACATGTTCGTCGAGCATCGCTCCACCGAGTTCGGCATGGAGAAGACCAAGGTGCCCGGCGACGGCGTCGTCACCGGCTGGGGCACCGTCAACGGCCGCAAGACGTTTGTCTTCGCCAAGGACTTTACGGTGTTCGGCGGCTCGCTGTCCGAGACCCACGCGCTGAAGATCACCAAGCTGCAGGACATGGCGATGAAGGCGCGGGCGCCCATCATCGGCCTTTATGACGCGGGCGGCGCTCGCATCCAGGAAGGCGTCGCCGCGCTCGCCGGCTATTCCTACGTGTTCCGCCGCAACGTCCTCGCCTCCGGCGTGATCCCGCAGATCTCCGTCATCATGGGTCCCTGCGCCGGCGGCGACGTCTATTCGCCGGCGATGACCGACTTCATCTTCATGGTGAAGAACACCAGCTACATGTTCGTCACCGGCCCCGATGTGGTGAAGACCGTGACCAACGAGGTCGTCACCGCCGAAGAGCTCGGTGGCGCCTCCGTGCACGCCACGCGCTCCTCGATTGCCGACGGCGCCTTCGAGAACGACGTCGAGACGCTGCTCCAGATGCGTCGCCTGATCGACTTCCTGCCGTCCAACAACACCGACGGCGTGCCGGAATGGCCGAGCTTCGATGACATCGGCCGCCTCGACATGTCGCTCGACACGCTGATCCCCGACAATCCGAACAAGCCCTACGACATGAAGGAATTGATCCTGAAGGTCGTGGACGAGGGCGACTTCTTCGAGATCGCGGAGAGTTTTGCCAAGAACATCGTCACCGGCTTTGGCCGCATCGCCGGCCGCACCGTCGGCTTCGTCGCCAACCAGCCGATGGTGCTGGCCGGCGTGCTCGACTCTGACGCCTCGCGCAAGGCCGCGCGCTTCGTCCGCTTCTGCGACGCCTTCAACATCCCGATCGTCACCTTCGTCGACGTACCGGGTTTCCTGCCCGGCACGAGCCAGGAATATGGCGGCCTGATCAAGCACGGCGCGAAACTCTTGTTCGCCTATTCGCAGTGCACCGTGCCGCTGGTGACGATCATCACCCGCAAGGCCTATGGCGGCGCCTTCGACGTCATGGCGTCGAAGGAAATCGGCGCAGACATGAACTACGCCTGGCCGACCGCCCAGATCGCGGTGATGGGCGCCAAGGGCGCGGTCGAGATCATCTTCCGCAGCGACATCGGCGACCTCGACAAGATCGCCGCGCGCACCAAGGAATACGAAGACCGCTTCCTGTCACCGTTCATTGCAGCCGAACGCGGCTACATCGACGACGTCATCATGCCCCACTCGACGCGCAAGCGCATCGCAAGGGCGCTGGCGATGTTGAAGGACAAGAAGGTCGAGATGCCGGCGAAGAAGCATGACAATTTGCCGTTGTGAGATAGCAGTGTTCAAACGCATCCTGATCGCCAATCGCGGCGAAATCGCCTGCCGGGTCATCAAGACCGCCCGCAAGATGGGAATTCAGACGGTTGCCGTCTATTCCGAGGCCGACCGCGACGCCCTCCATGTCGAGATGGCCGACGAGGCCGTGCTGATCGGCCCGCCGGCGGCGGCCGAGAGCTATCTGCTGATCGAGAAGATCGTCGAGGCTTGCCGCAAGACGGGCGCCGAGGCCGTGCATCCCGGTTACGGCTTCCTGTCCGAGCGCGAGGCGTTTCCGCGCGCGCTGGAGGCCGCAGGCATCGTCTTCATCGGCCCGAACCCGGGCGCGATCGCGGCGATGGGCGACAAGATCGAGTCGAAGAAGGCGGCCGCCAAGGCCAAGGTCTCGACCGTGCCCGGCTATCTCGGCGTCATCGAGGACGACAAGCACGC
>NZ_JAVAYO010000032.1:0-18612 GCF_054863005.1 Bradyrhizobium sp. 25ACV | reverse complement strand
CCTCTACGCCGAAGACCCGTTCCGCAACTTCCTGCCCTCGATCGGGCGGCTCGTGAAGTATCGCCCGCCGGCGGAAGCCAGCAAGGACGGCATCACCATCCGCAACGATACCGGCGTCCAGGAGGGCGGCGAGATCTCGATCCATTACGATCCGATGATCGCCAAACTCGTCACGCATGCGCCCTCGCGCGCGGCCGCGATCGAGGCGCAGGCGACCGCGCTGGATTCGTTCTATGTCGACGGCATCAGGCACAACATCCCGTTCCTGTCGGCGCTGATGCATCATCCGCGCTGGCGCGAGGGGCGGCTCTCGACCGGCTTCATCGCCGAGGAATTCCCCAAGGGCTTTGCGGTGCGCGTGCCCGAAGGCGAGGTCGCCCGGCGCATCGCCGCGGTCGGCGCCGCCATCGATCACGTTCTGGGTGAGCGCAAGCGGCAGATCTCGGGGCAGATGGGCGGCCGCGTCGTGCAGCGCGAGCGGCGCCGCGCGGTCTGGCTCGACCGCCAGGAGATCCAGCTCGAGGTCGGACGCGAAAGCGAGGCGATCGCGGTGCGCTTCATCGACGCCGAGGGCAAGGCCGGCAATGCGCATCTGTTGCAATCGCCGTGGAAGCCGGGCGATCCGGTCTGGCAAGGCACCATCGACGGCCAGTTCGTCGCGGTGCAGGCGCGCCCGATCGCCAACGGCATTCGTCTGGCGCATCAGGGCGTCGAGGTGCCGGTCTATGTCTGGACCGAAGCGGAAGCGGCGTCGGCGAAGCTGATGCCGGTGACGACGGCCTCCGACACCGGCAAGAAGCTGCTGTGCCCGATGCCCGGGCTCATCGTCTCGATCGCTGTGACCGAAGGCCAGGAGGTCAAGGCCGGCGAGACGCTCGCGGTCGTCGAGGCTATGAAGATGCAGAACGTGCTCCGCGCCGAGCAGGACGGCACCGTGAAGAAGATCCACGCCAGCGCCGGCGCGACGCTCGCGGTGGACGCGCTGATTTTGGAGTTCGAATAGTCTATTCACTGCGCGAGTAGCCGCCGAACAAGAAGAGCTTGATGGGAGATGCAACATGGTAGCTGTTTCGGGCTCGCAGATGAACGGCCCACTTGCCGGCGTTCGCGTCGTAGAATTCGCCGGCATCGGTCCCGGCCCTTTCGCTTGCATGATGCTGGCGGACATGGGTGCGGAGGTTGTGACTCTTGACCGTGTCGGTGCCGCCCGGAACCTGAAGGGAGTTGCATCACGTGGTCGCAAGTGGGCCCATGTCGATCTGAAGGACGACAAGAGCAGGGGCGAGGTAATCGAGCTTCTCAGCACAGCCGACGTTCTCATCGAAGGTTTCCGTCCGGGCGTGATGGAACGCGTAGGGCTCGGTCCTGATGTAATTCTTAGCCGAAATCCTCGACTTGTGTACGGACGGATGACCGGTTGGGGCCAGCATGGACCTCTGGCCAACGCCGCTGGTCACGATATCAACTACATCTCGATCACAGGGGCGCTCGCCGCGATCGGTCCGCGGGAAAGGCCGATCCCCCCACTCAATCTGGTCGGTGACTTCGGCGGAGGTGCGCTCTACCTCGTCGTTGGCGTCCTTGCCGCCGTGATTGAAGCGAAGAAGTCAGGCAAGGGACAAGTCGTTGATGCTGCAATGTGTGACGGAGCAGCCTCATTGATGACCATGTTCTTCGATATGAGAGCTACGGGGAATTGGATTGAAGGCCGCGAGCAAAACTTGCTGGACGGAGGCGCGCACTTCTACGGCGTTTTCGAATGCGCGTGCGGCAACTTCGTCTCGATTGGATCCATAGAGCCGCAATTCTACGTGATCCTGCGGCGGCATGCGGGCCTGCATGATCCAGAGTTCGATGCTCAAATGGACCCTGCAGCTTGGCCAGGGCTGAAGCAAAAACTTGCAGCAGTTTTCAAGACCAAAACTCGCGAAGAATGGTGCAAGATCATGGAAGGCACTGACGTGTGTTTCGCCCCGGTCTTGACGATGACAGAGGCATCGCGACACGAGCACATGGTTTCCCGACAAGTGTTCCTTACCCGCCACGGTGTCCTCCAGCCTGCTCCTGCCCCGCGGTTCTCAAGGACTCCCTCATTGGCTCGTGAGCCAGAAGAACTGTCGCTTGCGGCAATCGTGGGCTCCTGGAAGGACGATCGATAAGTCGTTGTCGCGGTAGTCGTTGCCGTGCGGACGCGATCCGCAATTTTTCGCCGATGTGCAAGGAGGTTCAAACCGTGACGGGGGATGATGTGCCGCTGGCGGCCGATTTTCCCAAGGCGACGGACGCGGACTGGCGCAAGCTGGTCGACGGTGTGCTGAAGGGCGCGCCGTTCGAGAAGCTGGTCGGCAAGACCTATGACGGTCTGAGGATCGAGCCGCTCTATCCGCGCGCCAGGGGCGTTGCGCCTGTGGTGGGACGGCCGGCGGCCGCGCCATGGCAGATCATGCAGCGGATCGATCATCCCGATGCGGTTGCTGCGAACGCGCAGGCCTTGCAGGACCTTGAGAACGGAGCGACGGGCCTCGCGCTGGTGTTCGCCGGCGGCAATGGCAGCCATGGCTTCGGCCTGGAACCGACGGCCGATGCGGTCGCGAAAGTGTTGAAGGATATTCACCTCGATGCCGGCATCGGAATCGAGCTTCAGGTCGGCCCGCAATCGCGGATGGCTGCGATCCACATCGCGGAATATGTGAAGAGCAACGGCATCGATCCCGCGGCCTGCAACATCCGCTTCGGGCTCGATCCGCTGGCCGCCTGCGCCGTGTGGGGAAACAGCCCCTACAGCTGGGAAGAGATCGTTCCCACCGTTACCGGTGGCATCAAGGGCCTCGCCGGGCTGGGTTTCAAGGGGCCGTTTGCTTCCGCCGATGGACGCGTGATCCACGATGCCGGTGGCTCCGAGGCGCAGGAGCTTGCTTTCGTGCTCGCCTGCGGCATCTCCTATCTGCGCGCGATCGAAGGTGCCGGCGTTCCGCTGGAGCAGGCGCAGGGCATGGTCTATGCGCGGCTTTCCGCGGATGCCGACCAATTCCTGACCATGGCAAAATTCCGCGCGCTGCGGCTGCTCTGGGCACGCGTCGAGACGGCGTGCGGTTTGACGCCGAAACCGCTGTTCATCGCCGCCGATACGGCCTGGCGCATGCTGACGCAGCGTGACCCCTACGTGAACATGCTGCGCGCGACCATCGCGACATTCGCGGCCGGACTTGCCGGCGCCGACGCCATCACCGTGCTGCCGCATACGCTCGCGCTTGGGCTGCCCGATCCGTTCGCGCGGCGCGTGGCGCGCAACACGCAGCTCCTGCTGCTCGAAGAAAGCAACCTCGCCAAGGTCAGCGATCCCGCGGCCGGTTCCGGTGGCATCGAGACTCTTACGGCGCAGCTCTGTGAAGCCGCCTGGGCCCTGTTCCAGGAGAGCGAAACGGCCGGCGGTGCCTTCGCGGCGCTTCAGCAGGGCCTGTTCCAGAGCAAGGTCGCAGCGGCACGAAAGGCACGCGACGCCAACATCGCAAAGCGCCGCGACGTGCTGACCGGCGCGAGCGAGTTTCCGAACCTGCATGAGAGGGAAACGGCGGTGCTCAACGCGACCCCGATCGCGGTCGCGCCTTATGGCGAGGCAAAATACAAGTTCGACGCGCTCACGCCGATCCGGCTTGCCCAACCCTTCGAAGCGCTGCGCGACAAATCCGATGCGGCGTTGAAAGCGCGCGGCACGCGGCCCAGCGTGTTCCTGGCCAATCTCGGCACGCCCGCCGACTTCACCGCACGTGCGACATTCGCAAAAAGCTTGTTTGAGGCCGGCGGCATCCAGGCCATCGACACCGAGGGTTTTGCCGATCCCACCCAGCTCGCTGCCGCCTTCAAGGCCTCCGGCGCCGCGCTTGCCTGCCTTTGTTCCAGCGATAAGGCCTATGCGGACCTCGCGGAAACATCCGCCAAGGTCCTGCAATTGGCCGATGCGCGGGTCTATCTGGCAGGTCGTCCGACCGATGCCGAGCCGGCGCTTCGTGCGGCTGGCGTCACGGGCTTCGTCTTCGCCGGTTGCGATGCGCTTGCGACATTGCAGGACATCTACCGATGGCTCGCGCCAAATTGACCATGTTTAACAATCCCGTGCTCACTTTGTCTGGTTGGAATCATGAGCTGCATTCCCGATTTCGCTGACGTCGCCTTTGAGTGCGCCGCCACCGCCGCGCCAGGCGGAAGCGCCGCGCCGTGGCTGACGCCCGAGGGGATCCTGGTGAAACCCGCCTATGGCGAGGCCGATCTCGCCGGGCTCGATTTCCTCGAGACCTATCCGGGCATCGCGCCGTTCCTGCGCGGCCCCTACCCGACGATGTATGTCAACCAGCCCTGGACCGTCAGGCAATATGCCGGCTTCTCCACGGCTGAGGATTCCAACGCGTTCTACCGCCGCAATCTCGCGGCCGGACAGAAGGGCCTCTCGGTCGCCTTCGATCTTGCCACCCATCGCGGCTATGACTCAGATCATCCGCGCGTCGGTGGCGACGTCGGCATGGCCGGTGTCGCCATCGATTCCATCTACGACATGCGCACGCTATTTGCGGGCATCCCGCTCGACCAGATGAGCGTGTCCATGACCATGAACGGCGCGGTGCTGCCGATCCTCG
Organism: Bradyrhizobium sp. 25ACV; assembly: GCF_054863005.1. Taxonomy (NCBI): domain Bacteria; kingdom Pseudomonadati; phylum Pseudomonadota; class Alphaproteobacteria; order Hyphomicrobiales; family Nitrobacteraceae; genus Bradyrhizobium; species Bradyrhizobium sp. 25ACV. The sequence continues at coordinate 13,981 of NZ_JAVAYO010000032.1, read as the reverse complement.
CGCTCTATGTCGCGGCCGCGGGCGAACAGGGTGTGGCGCCGGAGAAGCTGTCGGGCACCATTCAGAACGACATTCTGAAAGAGTTCATGGTGCGCAACACCTATATCTATCCGCCCGCGCCCTCGATGCGGATCATCTCGGACATCTTCGCCTACACCTCCACGAGGATGCCGAAATACAATTCGATCTCGATCTCCGGCTATCACATGCAGGAAGCCGGCGCGACGCAGGACCTCGAGCTCGCCTATACGCTCGCAGACGGCGTCGAATATCTGCGCGCCGGGCTTGCAGCCGGTCTCGACGTCGACCGCTTCGCGCCGCGCCTGTCGTTCTTCTGGGCGATCGGCATGAACTTCTTCATGGAAGTCGCCAAGATGCGCGCCGCGCGCCTGCTCTGGGCGAAGCTGCTGAAGCCCTTTAACCCGAAGGACTCGCGCTCGCTGTCGCTGCGCACGCATTGCCAGACCTCGGGCTGGTCGCTGACCGCGCAGGACGTGTTCAACAATGTGATGCGTACGACGGTGGAGGCGATGGCGGCGACGCAAGGCCACACCCAGTCGCTGCACACCAACGCGCTCGACGAGGCCTTGGCGCTCCCGACCGATTTCTCGGCGCGCATCGCGCGCAACACCCAGCTGTTCCTGCAGCAGGAGAGCGGCACCCCCCGCATCATCGATCCCTGGGGCGGCTCTTACTATGTCGAGCGGCTCACGCGCGACCTGGCCGCGAAAGCCTGGGGCCATATCCAGGAGGTCGAGGAGCTCGGCGGCATGGCGAAAGCCATCGAAGCCGGCGTACCAAAACTGCGCATCGAGGAGGCCTCTGCCAAGACCCAGGCACGCATCGATGCCGGCAAGCAGGCGGTGATCGGCGTCAACAAGTATAAGCCGACCGACGAGGACAGCATCGAGATCCTGAAGGTCGACAACACCAATGTCCGGCGCCTCCAGATCGACAAGCTGACGCGGCTGAAATCCGAGCGCAACCAGAAGGACGTCGATGCTGCGCTCGCGGCGCTGACGCGTTCGGCCGGCGAAGGCAATGGCAATTTGCTCGCGCTCGCCATCGACGCGGCGCGGGCGAAAGCGACCGTCGGCGAAATCTCGGACGCGATGGAAAAGGTGTTCGGCCGCCACCGCGCCGAGATCAGATCCATCACCGGCGTCTACAAGCGGGAGGCGTCCAGCATGGGCAACCAGGTCGAGAAGGTTCAGGCGCTGATCGACGCCTTCGAGGAGGCGGAAGGCCGCCGTCCGCGCATCCTGGTCGCAAAGATCGGCCAGGACGGCCACGATCGCGGCCAGAAGGTGATCGCATCGGCCTTTGCCGATATCGGCTTCGACGTCGACATCGGGCCGCTGTTTGCGACCGCGGACGAGGCGGCGCGGCAGGCGGTCGAGAACGACGTCCACATCCTCGGCGTCTCCTCGCTCGCCGCGGCGCATCTCACCGCCGTGCCGGAATTGAAGGCCACGCTGAAGAAGCAGGCCCGCGACGACATCATGATCATCGTCGGTGGCGTGGTGCCGCCGCAGGATTACGACGCGCTCTACGCGGCCGGCGCCGAGGCGATCTTCCCGCCGGGCACCGTGATTGCAGACGCGGCCGAGGAGCTGATCCGCAAGCTGAACGCCCGGCTTGGGCATGATGCCGCGGCGTAGCGGCCTAGCTCCCGAGACGGCCTGTGAAACAGCCGCCACATTGGGGTTCCGTTTCGATTCCGGTTCTCAGCAGTAGAATAAGCATCGTGCCAACTCTTGAATTGATCCGTCACGAGATAGACCGCATGCGTCTTCAGGTTGGGCGACATCGCAGGGAAATCGCCCGTCTTCAGCGCGCTGGGATACACGTCGACTCGGCAGAGGCTGCTGTAAAGACAATGCTGGCGAAGATCGAAGAATTGTGCCTTCGACGCGACGAATTGGCAAAAGCGAGACCTCATCCTGCAAAGGGCAAAGTCGGTCGCCGAAAATGCTGAGATGGACGAGAGCGTCCCACTAGGCGTCTCGCCACGACATCGACGGGACCGGACATTTGGCCAAATGCTCATGTCTGCAAAAGGCTCAATAGATGACACTTTGTGGCAAAGAGGCCGAAAAATGATGCGGTCTCAATCGCGCACTGGTCTAATACACGGTTCAATAGTGAGGCGGTAACCGATACACTTCGTGCCGTCGAAAACCTCTAAAGTACTGTTACAGCCCGGGCAGCGATATTCCCCTTTCTCCCCTGGCTGCGACCACAATTCGACGCGCTGAAACCCAGCGCCACACTCTGAGCACGTTACATCGGTCTTTCTCAACCTGTACCTCATACAGAGCAGTCTGCGGAGCGATGCATCGCGGCGGCGTTGGCCGTCAGGCGGTTTTCTCTGGCCAGTATCGCTTACGCAACTCCTGCTTCATGAGCTTGCCCGTCTGTGAGCGCGGCACTTCAGGTACGAAATCGACGCTGCGCGGCGCCTTGTAGCTCGCAACCCGGGCCTTCACGAAGGCGATGATTTCTTGCGCCAAGCTGTCGCTATCTTCGATGCCGGGAGTTAGTTGAACGACGGCCTTTACCTGTTCACCCATATCCGGATCGGGAATGCCGATAACGGCCACGTCTGCGATAGAAGGATGAACCACCAGAACGTTCTCGATCTCTTGAGGATAGATGTTAACCCCGCCCGAGATGATCATGAAGGCCTTGCGGTCGGTCAAAAAGAGGTTGCCATCCGCATCGACGCGTCCGATGTCGCCAACAGCGGTCCAATATGGATGCGCGGGATGTTGGGCGGCTTGTGTCTTCTCCGGCTCGTCATGGTAGATGAAAGGCATCTTTTCGCGTTCGAAATAGATGACTCCGGTCTCACCGGCCGGAAGCTCATTTCCTTCCTCATCACAGATGTGAATCTTTCCAAGCACGGCGCGACCGACAGAACCGGGTTTCTTCAACCACTCCTCCGATCCAATCACGGTCATGCCGTTCATTTCGGTAGAGGAATAGTATTCCCACAGGATCGGACCCCACCATTGGATCATCTCTTGCTTGATCTCAGCGGGGCAGGGTGCGGCCGAGTGGATAGCGACCTTCAGGCTGCTGACGTCGTATTGATGTCTGACGGATTCAGGCAGCTTGAGCATCCGAACAAACATGGTAGGCACCCACTGGCTGTGGGTCACCTTGTAGTCCTGCACGGCGGCCAAAGCTGCTTCGGCGTCGAACTTGTCCATGACGAGTGCGGTACCGCCTAATGCCTGGACGGTGGCGCATGTGCGAAGCGGTGCCGCGTGATAGAGAGGCGCAGGAGACAGATAGATGGTGTTTTCATCGAAGCCGAAACTCGATGAGAACATCTGCACCATTGTGTCGCCCGCTTCTGAAACGTCTCGCTGCGGCAACGCGTGTTTCACGCCCTTTGGCCGACCGGTCGTACCGGAAGAGTACAACATATCGGCGCCACGAGGCTGAGACGACGGCGCGTCAGTCCGAGCCGATTTCAGTATTTGATTGTACGAATCGTAACCCGCCAACTCTTCGTGGAGACAAACCCGTCGCTTCAGCTTTGGATGCGCGCCAAGCCTGGAGACCGTCTCAACAGCGCCTCGACCAACGAACAACGCGGCAGCACCAGAGTTTTCGAGCATGTAGTCGACTTCGCTGGCGCTCAGCCGGTAGTTTATCGGCATCAGGTACAAGCCAGATCGTTGAGTGGCCCAATAGATCTCGAATACCCAAGAGCTGTTGTCTGAAAGTAGGCCAACCACGTCGCCGACGCGCAGGCCTGCGTCGGACAGCCAGTTCGCGATGCGCCGTGAACGATCCTCCAAGTCCCCGTAGGTCACGACCTCGCCAGTGGCGGTCATGATGAGGGCCGGGCGGTCCGGATTTGTAAGCGCGTGGGTCCCCGGATACATGAGCACTCCCTGGATACCACCCCTCAAGAGGCGGAGTTACGATTTGGAGCGAATTGGCCCGGATCGGGGTTCTTGCGCCCGCCAAGGTCGAGATGCCAGCTAGGCTGGCTTCGCCGGCTTTGGCCCAAGGGCTAGGCAACCGCCGCGCCCCCGACTGCTTCTCCGCCCATTGAATTGCTTACAGTTCAGGCTTGGACAAGAACTGATATTGATGTCACATTACTGATTGTAGGCTGGCGGTCAAGCGGACCCGATGCTAAAGGTCGCAAATGCTGGACATCGGTGATTCTGCGTTGGAGCCCTTGGCCCCCGCCACGGCGAAGGGCGCTGCGATGCGCCAGCGGCTCCTTGATGCCTCGGCGCGCGTCTTCGCGCGTAAGGGGTACGAGGCAACCAGGGTCGAGGATATCGTCAAGATTGCTCGCACATCCTACGGCAACTTCTATCGGCACTTTCGGAATAAGGATGAGATTCTGCTGGCCGTGCTTCGGCCACTGATCGACGAGATCTACGTTGCAAGCAAGCGTAGGATCGGCCGCTCATTGAAAGCGACCGAAGCGGAATTCATTGAAAACACCATCGCTTATCTCAAGATCTATGCACAGCATCGTAAATTGTTGCGCGTTATGCGCGAGGCGGCTGCTCGCGGCGAGAAAGCCACCTTCCTGTCGCTTTACGTCTCGGAACGAAGTCGCTTCGTGAGACGAACCACCACCTGGCTAATGCGGCTTCAAGGATTAGGCGAACTAAGTCGTGAACTTGATCCTGAAATGGCTGCTGAGGTGCTCGGTTCTACGATGGAGCAGATTGCCTACATGAAATTTGATCTCGCGCCGAAAGATCCGAGTGATGCCGAGACCCAGCACATAGGCACACACTGCGCGAAGGTCTGGTATCGAGGCGTGTTTGGGATGGTCAAAGAATGCCCTGAGGCTTCGAATTGACGTATCGCCTTAGGCGGGACTCATTATCCGCTCTGCGTCGCGACGAGGTATGAGCGAAACACAATCATGAGCAGCTTCTCTCGCTGCTGTCGGTGGGGATGATCGGCAAGATCGTCGCCTTTCTGAGTCATCGAATCCTGTATCGATCGGGTGCGACGCCCGTCGATGTCCATGTGGCGTCTCACGGCCATTAGAGCCTATTCCTCGAATTTCGGCCCAAGACGGCCACGGCCTGTCGTCCGTCTAAACGCCAGCTAGGGTCTTGTTTGCAAACGATAGGCGAACTCGGCTTGACGAGACGAGCTAATCGGTAATATGACGTCAATATCACTTTTAAGCGCCAGCCAGAAGCGCAGATCGTTTCGCACGGGAGGAGCCGATAAAATCGGCAAAAAGCAATGAAACCAATGATTTCGTCACTCCATCTGCGGCTTGCTTTGGTGCTGCCATTGGGTTGCTTCGGCGTGATCTGCGGCGAAAATCCGGCGGAGTGCGCGTCGTGATCCTCAATGAAACGCAGGCGGCAATACGCGACGAGGTGCGTAAATTCGCCCAAGAGCGAATTGCTCCTCGCGCGCGCGAGTTCGAACAGGCCAAGGGATATCCAGCGGAGCTCTTTGAGGAGCTTGCGGGTCTTGGTCTCATGGGAATGCTCGCACCCGAAGAAGAGGGCGGAGCGGGCGCGGACTACGTCTCTTACGCAGCTTCGCTCATCGAAATTGCTGCGGCGGACGGCGCGCTATCAACAATCCTTAGCATCCAGAACAGCCTGATCGTATCCGGCCTCATGAAGGACGGCACGCCGGCACAGCGAGCAAGCTTTCTGCCTTCGCTCATTTCCGGTCGAATGATCGGCGCGTTCGCTCTTACGGAGGCAGAGGCAGGTTCTGATGCTTCCGCGTTGAGCACGCGCGCGACCCGGGCAGGGTCTGGTTATAAGCTCAACGGCGCGAAGCAGTTCATCTCGTCCGGTCGAACGGCTGGACTCGCGATCGTGTTCGCCGTCACCGATCCTTCCGCCGGCAAGCGCGGGATCACAGCTTTTCTGGTTCGCACCGATAGTCCGGGTTACAGCGTCGAGAGGATCGAGAGCAAGCTAGGGCAGGCCGCGTCAGACACGTGTGCTCTACGGTTCGACGACGTTTACGTCGAAGGAGAGATGCGGCTTGGCCAGGAGGGCGCTGGTTATTCGATCGCGCTCTCCAATCTGGAGGCTGGCCGCATCGGCATCGCTGCCCAATGTATTGGAATGGCTCGCGCGGCGCTCGATGCGGCCGCAAGATATGCGGGCGAGCGCAAGAGCTTCGGCGCGCTAATCTTTTCGCATCAGGCCGTCGGGTTTCGGCTTGCGGATCTTGCCGCCCGCCTGGAGGCGGCGCATCAACTGGTTTTGCATGCGGCCGCAATGAAGGACGCGGCCCTGCCGTGTCTGAAAGAAGCGTCAATGGCCAAGCTCGTCGCATCCGAAACCGCCGAGGCGGTGGTCTCCGGTGCGCTGCAGACGTTCGGTGGCTACGGCTATCTGGAAGATTTCTCCGTCGCCAGGATCTATCGAGATGTGCGCGTCTGCCAGATCTACGAAGGCACCTCGGACATCCAGCGAATGGTCATCGCGCGCGAACTCGCCCGAGAGGCGACAGCTCACGATTAGTTTCGAAACTAACGGAAGGTCTCCACGTCCATGTCCGACCCAGTTGTTATCGCGAGCTACGCGCGCACGCCTATCGGGTCCTTTCAGGGCGCGCTCGCGCGCTTCAAGGCCACCGAGCTCGGTGCGGCGGCAACGAAAGCGGCAGTTGAGCGTGCTGGCATCGAGGCGGAGCGCATCAATCAGGTCGTGATGGGGTGCGTGCTGCCGGCCGCGCTTGGTCAGGCTCCCGCCCGACAAGTTGCGTTGGGGGCGGGATTGCCACTGAGCGTGCAGGCGACCACGGTCAACAAGATGTGCGGTTCGGGCATGCAAGCCGCGATCTTGGCCCATGACGCGCTCGCCGTCGGCTCTGCCGACGTTATCGTTGCAGGTGGCATGGAAAGCATGACGAATGCACCATATGCCCTGCCCAAGCATCGTAGTGGCGCGCGCATCGGGCACGACCGCATCGTAGACACGATGATGATGGATGGACTGGAGGATGCGTATACTCCAGGTAAGGCCATGGGCGCCTTCGCGGAAGATGCTGCGCGCGAATTTCAGTTTGGTCGCGATGCGCAAGACGCATATGCGCTCCGGTCCTTGGATCGCGCTCGGGCTGCGATCGCCAGCGGCGCATTTGCCGACGAGATCGCCGCTATGCCGGCGGCCGCCAAAGATGGATCGGTCGTGGGCACGGACGAGCAGCCAGGAAAGGCGAAGCCCGAAAAGATATCTCTGCTGAAGCCGGCGTTCGCAGCTGACGGCACGATCACCCCTGCCAACGCATCGTCCATCTCTGATGGAGCCGCAGCTCTCGTGATGACCCGCCGAAGCATTGCCGATAGGCTGGGCCTTCCGATCGCCGCCACGATCCGCGCACACGCGGCGCACGCTCAGGCGCCGGCTCTCTTTACGACTGCTCCCGCGCCGGCAATTCAGAAGGCGCTGGCCAAGGCGGGGTGGTCCGCTTCGGACGTCGATCTCTACGAGATCAACGAAGCATTCGCCGTTGTGGCGATGATCGCTGCGCGCGGGCTCGACATTCCGGCCGAGAAACTCAACGTCAACGGCGGTGCGACCGCCCTCGGCCATCCCATCGGCGCAAGTGGCGCCCGAATCATCGTCACGTTACTGGCCGCGCTTAAGGCGCGGGGCCTCAAGCGCGGTGTGGCCAGCCTCTGCATTGGTGGCGGCGAAGCGACGGCAATGGCCATCGAAATCTGAATCGGAAAGGACAAAGGACAATCATGCAAATCAAGGGAACGGCGGCGGTTGTGACTGGCGGGGCGTCTGGCCTCGGAGGCGCCGCAGCGGAGCGCCTGGCGGCCGCCGGTGCGAAGGTCACCATCCTGGACCTCAATGCAGAGCTGGGCGAGGCGCACGCCAAGTCCATCGGCGGGCACTTCATCAAGGTTGACGTGACTGACGAAGACGGTGTCGAGCAGGCGCTCGAGTCAGCAGAGCTCATGCACGGTAAGGCGCGGATCCTGGTCAACTGCGCCGGCCTCGGACCGCCCGGCAAAGCCATCGGTCGAGACGGCAAGGCGCTGCCGCTGCGCGACTTCGCCAGGACCATCAACATCAATCTGATCGGTAGCTTCAACGTGCTATCGAAGTTTGCCGCCCGTCTTCATATGGCCGAGACTGTTGGTGAGGAGCGAGGCGTCATCGTCAACACGGCCAGTGTGGCTGCATACGATGGCCAGATCGGCCAAGCGGCCTATTCAGCATCAAAGGGTGGAATCGTCGGCATGACGCTGCCCCTTGCTCGTGAATTTGCGCGTTACGGCATTCGGGTGATGACGATCGCGCCGGGCATCTTCCTTACGCCGCTGCTGATGTCGCTTCCGGAAGAGGCGCAGAAGTCGCTCGGCAAGCAGGTTCCATTTCCAAGCAGGCTCGGTCAGCCGTCCGAATTTGCTCAAATGGTCGAGTCCATTGTCGTCAATCCGATGCTCAACGGCGAAACAATCCGCCTCGACGGCGCAATCCGGATGGCACCGAAATGAGCGGGGTCGGCGCGGAGCGTACTCAAGAGATCGCGGATCGCGTCGAGCGCTTCGTTCGGGACGTCGTTGTCCCGTTCGAGCGCGATCCTCGCCGTGATCATCACGATTGCCCAAAGGACGAGTTGGTCACCGACCTGCGCGAGCTGGCGCGGGCTGCAGGCGTCTTGACGCCGCACATCCTGGCAGATGGTTCACACCTCTCGCAGGGCGAAACCGCTATCGTTCTGGCCAAGACGGGTCTATCGCCGCTTGGGCCGCTCGCGTGCAACACGGCGGCTCCCGACGAAGGCAACATGTACCTTCTGGGTAGAATTGGCTCGCCGGAGATCAAGGAACGCTTTCTCAAGCCGCTGGTCGAGGGACGCGCTCGGTCCGCCTTCTTCATGACCGAACCGGCCGAAGAAGGGGGAGCAGGCTCCGACCCATCGATGATGACCACGACCTGTCGCCGGGACGGCAATCAGTGGGTCGTGAACGGACGCAAGGCGTTCATCACAGGTGCCCGCGGAGCCAAGGTCGGCATCGTTATGGCAAAGGCCGAGGAGGGCGCCTGCATGTTCCTCGTCGATTTGCCTGATCCGGCAATCACCATCGATCATGTGCCCAACACGATCGACAGTTCGATGCCAGGCGGGCACGCCGTCCTGACCATCCGGAATCTGCGCATCCCGGCCGATCAAATGCTCGGACACCCGGGTGAGGGCTTCAAGTACGCGCAGATCCGCCTTTCGCCGGCCAGGTTGTCGCATTGCATGCGCTGGCTGGGCGCCTGCATTCGCGCGAACGAGATCGCGACGAGGTACGCCAACCGTCGGCAGGCGTTCGGCAAGACGCTCATCGATCATGAGGGAGTTGGCTTCATGTTGGCCGACAACCTGATCGACCTCAAGCAGGCCGAGTTGATGATCTCCTGGTGCGCGAGTGTCCTGGACACGGGATCGCTCGGAACAAACGAGAGCTCCATGGCGAAGGTTGCGGTCAGCGAGGCGCTCATGCGTGTCGCCGATCGTTGCGTGCAGGTCATGGGCGGATCGGGCGTGACCAACGAAACCATCGTCGAGCAGGTGTTTCGTGAGGTTCGTGCATTCCGCATCTACGACGGTCCCACCGAGGTGCACAAATGGTCACTTGCGAAAAAGATCAAGCGCGACTGGCAGAAGGCAAACCCGTGAGCGCGCTCGACGATACCGCCAACTCCGGATTGGCGGAACCCTCTGACGCCCATCGTCTTGACGAGGGTGCCTTGGTGCGCTGGATGGCGGCCAATGTCGAGGGGTTTCGAGGGCCGCTCAACGTCTCCAAATTCAAGGGAGGTCAGTCGAACCCGACTTACCGTCTTCAATCCGCAGGCGGCGTCTACGTGCTCCGGCGCAAACCACCGGGCCCATTGGTAGCCGGAGCGCACGCCGTCGATCGCGAGGCGCGCGTCCAGCGCGCGCTGTCGCAGGTCGGGTTTCCTGTGGCACGCATTTACGGCTATTGCGCCGACACGTCCGTCATCGGAAGCGAATTCTATGTGATGCAGCTGGTGGAGGGCCGCATCTTCTGGGACGCGACTTTCCCCGGAGTTAGCAGAGAAGAACGACCTTCCTACTTCAACGCCATGTGCGACGTCATCGCGCAACTCCACTCGGTTGACCCGACCTCGATCGGCCTGGGCGACTACGGCAAGCCGGGCAGCTACTTTGAGCGGCAGATCAGCCGGTGGTCGCGCCAGTATCAGGAAGATCCACAGGCCGGGCGCGATGCCAACATGGATCGCCTTGTCAGCGAGCTTCCGGGAAGGATTCCGGCGGGTGACGAGGCCTCCATCGTGCATGGCGACTTCCGTTGCGACAATCTGATCTTTCATCCGAGCGAGCCGCGGGTGATCGCCGTGCTCGACTGGGAGCTTTCGACCCTCGGACATCCGCTCGCCGACTTCGCTTACCACGCAATCATGTATCGAATGCCTCCGCACATAGTTGCTGGCCTCGCGGGAGCAGATCTGGCCGCTCTCAATATTCCGAGAGAAGCCGAATACATCGACAGGTACTGCCGCGCGACCGGCCGAGAGGCGATTGCAGACTGGCAGTTCTACGTTGCTTTCAACTTCTTTCGGCTTGCGGCGATCATGCACGGCATAGCCGGTCGCGCGCTGCGCGGGACAGCGTCGTCGACGCAGGCCATCGAGCGCGGAAAGAGCTTTCCGGAACTGGCGAAGCTGGCTATTCGCGCGTTGGAGAATCTAACATGAGTGCTCCGGTCGAATTCTCTTGCGACGAAAAAGTCGCAACCTTGACGTTGGCACGTCCGGAACACGGAAACGCGATTGATCCGGCGATGGCCCGCGCTCTCCTGCAGGCCGCCGAACGTTGCGACGAAGATGATGATATCCGATGCGTCATCCTGACGGGGCGCGGAAAGCTGTTTTGCGCAGGCGGTGATGTCAGTGCTTTCGCCGCGGCTGGCGACAACGTGTCGGCATTCCTGGAGGATTTGGCGGGAACGCTTCACGCGGCGATTGTGCGCCTTATGTATATGCGGAAACCGCTGATTACGCTTGTGAACGGACCTGCAGCCGGAGCCGGCATGAGCCTCGCAATGATCGGCGACTTTGCGTTAGCGGCGCGGTCAGCGCACTTTTGCGCCGCCTATACCGCCTTAGGCCTCAGTCCTGACGGAGGAATGAGCTGGCTGCTACCGCGCGTGGTCGGCCTTAGGCGAGCACAGGAGATCATCTTGTCTAATCGACGCGTACCGAGCGACGAAGCGGAGCGAATAGGACTCGTTACGCGTATTGTCGATGGCGAGCAGCTGCATGCTGCCGGCACCGAAATTGCCGCGAAACTTGTGGCAGAACCGGTGGCGGCGCTCGGCGCAGCACGCCGTCTCTTGGTCGAAAGCTATGAAAGCACGTTGGAGGAGCAACTCGAGTTGGAGATGTGGAGCATCGCCGAGCTGGGCGGCTCGGACGAGTCGCGCCGTCGTGTTGCGGCATTCGCCGCTCGTCGCAATTCAAACGGATGAAAGGATCAGGCTATGGCAGAAGCTTATCTCGTTGAGGTGGTACGGACAGCTGGCGGCAGGCGTAACGGCAAACTTTCCGGCTGGCATCCGGCCAACATGGCTGCCGAAACACTCAACGCGGTCGTCGATCGGTCGGGGATCGACCCGGCCGCCGTCGAGGACGTGATCCTGGGTTGCGTGACACAGGCCGGCGAGCAGGCGTTCGCCTTCGGGCGGAATGCGGTGCTTGCCTCCAAGCTCCCGGAATCCGTTCCGGCCGTGACGATCGATCGGCAATGCGGCAGCTCGCAGCAGGCGGTGCAGTTCGCTGCGCAAGCGGTGATGTCGGGCACTCAGGATGTGGTGATAGCCGCCGGCGCGGAAAGCATGACGCGCGTGCCGATGTTCTCGAACATTTCATTGCATCAGAAGGAGGGCATTGGGACCGGCCCGATCAGCGACCGCATTCAGAAGCGGTTCGGCGTGGAATCCTTCAGCCAGTTCGAGGGTGCCGAGATGATCGCAAGGAAATACGGGTTTGATCGGCTGACCTTGGACCGGTTCGCTCTCGAAAGCCACCGGCGCGCGGCAGAGGCAACGAAATCCGGAGCCTTCAAGAGCGAGATCGTTCCGCTCAAGATCGAAGGGGGAGAGCACATCGTCGATGAAGGAATTCGATTCGACGCTTCGCTGGAGTCGATCGGATCGGTCAAGCTTCTGAAGGAGAATGGCGTCGTCAGTGCCGCCAACGCGAGCCAAATCTGCGACGGCGCCTCGGCTGCACTGGTCGTCAGCGAAAAGGCCCTCAAGGACTATAATCTGAAGCCGATCGCGCGCATCGTTGGCCTCACGGTGACCGCCGGCGACCCCGTCATCATGCTTGAAGAGCCGATCAACGCAACCCGTCGGGCCCTTGCAAAGGCCGGAATGAAGATCGGCGATATTGACCTCTACGAGGTCAACGAGGCTTTCGCACCGGTGCCGCTGGCCTGGCTTCAGGCGATCGAGGCCGATCCCGCAAAGCTCAATGTCAATGGCGGCGCGATTGCACTCGGTCATCCGCTCGGAGCCTCGGGTACCAAGCTCCTTTCGACTCTGGTCCATGCTCTGAGGGCTCGAGGCAAGCGATACGGGCTTCAGACGATGTGTGAGGGCGGAGGCATCGCCAACGTCACGATTGTCGAGGCTTTGGGATGACCTTCCAAACCCGCTTCACGGAGCTTGTCGGCGTCCGTCACCCGGTCATGCAGGGCGGCATGATGTGGGTCGGGCGCGCAGAGCTCGCCAGCGCAGTTTCCAACGCCGGCGGGTTGGGTGTCATCACGGCCTTGACTCAGCCGACGCCGGATGATCTGCGGCGGGAGATCGAACGCTGCCGGTCGCTGACCGATAAGCCTTTCGGGGTCAACCTTACGATACTGCCCTCGGTGACACCTCCGCCTTACGCCGAGTATCGCAAGGCCATCATCGAAAGCGGGATCAAGGTGGTCGAGACGGCTGGTGCCCGGCCACAAGAGCATGTGGAGGAGTTCAAGTCCCATGGCGTCATCGTCATTCACAAATGCACGTCGGTTCGGCACGCCATATCTGCCGAGAAAATGGGAGTCGACGTCGTATCGATCGACGGCTTTGAGTGTGCCGGGCATCCCGGTGAGGACGACGTACCTGGCCTCGTATTGATCCCCGCTGCGGCAGACAAAATTTCCATTCCGATGCTGGCCAGTGGTGGCTTCGGCGATGGTCGCGGCCTCGCTGCTGCGCTGGCCCTTGGAGCTGACGGAATCAATATGGGCACGCGCTTCTGCGCGACGGTTGAGGCTCCGATACACGAAGCGGTGAAGCAGTTTCTGGTTGAGAACGACGAGCGGGCAACGAACCTCATTTTCCGAAAGTTTCGGAATACGGGGCGCGTCGCCAAGAATAGCGTGTCCGACAATGTCGTTGCGATCTCAAGCGTGCCCGACGCCGCGTTCGACGATGTCCGGCCATTGGTCGCAGGGGCGAAGGGGCGCGTTGCGCTTGAGACGGGGGATCTCGATGCCGGGCTGATCTGGGCCGGGCAGGTGCAGGGGCTGATTCACGACGTACCCACTTGCAAGCACCTGATCGAGCGAATCGTTGCCGATGCCAAAGTTACGATTGGGGGGCGGCTCGCTGGATTGCTGAAGCCTAAAGGTCTCCCGGTTTGAAGAAAGAGCCGGTGGATCGGCGTGTGGGGAAGTGCATGATTCAAGCGAGTCAAATGAAGGATCAAGAGGCGTTACTCTCGGTTCGAGATGTGACGGTGGCCTTCGGCGGCATCGTCGCGCTCAACGGCGTGTCCTTTGACATGCACAAGGGCCAGATCCTCGGCTTGATCGGCCCCAACGGCGCCGGCAAGACCACGCTCTTCAACTGCCTGTCCCGGCTTTACCAGCCGTCATCCGGCGATATCCTGATGGAGGGCGCGAGCATCCTGACGCGGCCGCCGCACCGGATCGCCGAGATCGGCATCGGCCGCACCTTCCA
>NZ_JAVAYO010000031.1:0-25033 GCF_054863005.1 Bradyrhizobium sp. 25ACV | reverse complement strand
CTTCACCAACTGGTTGTCGACGGTGTCCAGGCTCTCGCTGGTCTCCGTCAAAAACTCCCGCAACAGATCATCCATGAAAACAGGCCTTCATACAGGGCGGGCACGCACGAATTGTGATGCGCCTATTCGGAATGGGGCCAGCTTCACCGCAAAGCGTTTAATATTGGTTGAGTATGTGCAAAAGAACGGAACCAACAAAGAGATAAGGCGCTCCGGACAAGCCGAAGCGCCTCGTAAAGATTTGATTAAGATGCCGAGCGCGCTGCGCGCGTTTACGAAGCGGTAATGATGATGGCTTCGCCTTCCGGCTTGAGCGTCACGGTGAGCCCGCAGGCCTGCGCCAGCAGCCGCGTATAATAAGGCTGGATCGCATGCGCGTCCGCGGCAGGGCCGCGCTCGCCGCTCAAGAGCTCGGAGATGTTCTGCGGCAGGCGCGCATTATGTCCGGTCGCGGTGATGCGAAAGCTCATCGTTTCGCCCTCGCCGATCGGGTCGATCGTCAGCATGCCGCCGCGCGGGATCGTGTGCTGCGACACGACCAGCATGTTGAGCAGCAGCTTGACGCGATTCTTCGGCAGCAGGAGCCGCGGCAGATTCCAGGTGATCGAGCACTTGCCATCCTCGATGTGGCCGCGCGCCATGGTCTGGGCATCGCCGAGATCGATCTGCGCGCCGGAGGAACCGGCGGCGCCGAAGGCGAGGCGGCAGAACTGGAGCCGGGCGGAGGCGGTCTTGGCGCTCTTACGAATCAGGTCGAGCGCGAATTCGCGGTCTTCCGGCTTGGGATCGTCGTCGAGCACTTCGAGCCCGTTGACGATGGCGCCGACGGGGCTGATGAGATCGTGGCAGACCCGCGAGCACAGAAGCGCTGCGAGTTCGAGCATATCGGGAGCAGTGGCAGTCGCGGGCGACGAGGCGTCAGACATATAAAGGGGTCCTGGAGGGTTCCTGAAATTGCACGGCGCTGGACGCCGCGAATCACGCATGCTTGACGGATGCTTCGGGTTCTAACATTCGCCGGCCCGTGGCAGCTAGCTTGCGATAGGTTCGAAGCGGCCATAAAGCGCTGCAGGCGAATCAACTGAGAGGGGCGAGACTTGCTGACGAATGAGGCACACAGGTGAGGATCATCGACGCCGAGGCCGCATCCCGGTTGATGGAGCCGCTCACCGCGCTGGTGGTGAAGGCGGGCGAAGCGATCCTCGGCGTCAACCGCGCGGCGATGCGGATCGACGGCAAGCAGGACGGCTCGCCGGTAACCGAGGCGGATCTTGCCGCCGACCATATCATCGCGGACGGCCTGGCCCAGCTGGCGGGCGACGTTCCGACCCTCTCGGAAGAGCGGACCGAGCTGGCCTCGCCATCGTTTGATGGCAGCTTCTTCCTGATCGACCCACTCGACGGCACCAAGGAGTTCGTCGCCGGCCGCGACGAGTTCACCGTCAACCTCGCTTTGGTGACATCAGGCGTGCCGCTGCTGGGCATCGTCAGTGCGCCTGCGCTCGGCCTGCTCTGGCGCGGCATCGTCGGCCGCGGCGCCGAGCGCGTGGGCTTTGACGGCGCTACCATCGGCGTGGCCGAGCCGATCCACACCCGCAGGCTGCCTGCGCAAGGCGAGCCCTGGATCGCAGCGGTGAGCCGCTCGCATGGCGATCCCAGGAGCGAAGCGTTCATCGATAACAGGCCCAACGCCGTCAGGCGGACGGTCGGCTCGGCGGTGAAATTCGGCCGGATCGCGGAAGGCAGCGCCGACATCTACCCCCGCTTCGGGCCCACTTGTGAATGGGACGTCGGGGCCGGCTCCGCGGTCGTGACCGCGGCCGGCGGCAAGGTGACCGACGGCAAGGGCGGCGAGCTCCGCTTCGGCGAGCGGCACGCCAGCGGCTTCATCATTCCGGAGTTCATCGCCTGGGGCGACCCGCAGGCGGCAAGGCTCTGAAGGCTGCTACTGACCGAGCTTGTCCTGAAGGGCGGGCCAGCGCTTGCCCACCTCATAGAGGAACCGCTCGGGATTGGCGGCGAAGGCGTCGCGGTTGGCTTCCCGGCTGAACAGATAGAGCCGCTGCGCCACGATCGCGAAGAAACGGGGATTGCCGGCGACGGTCACCCCGCGGGCGATGTCGGCGGGGTCGTAGCCGCCGAATTGCGGGCCATAGATTTCGGGATGGGCCAGGAAGGAGGCGCGGTTACCCTCGTTGCGGAAGCGCCAGACCGCGCCCCATAGGTTCGCCTCGAACTCCGCCGTGCCCCGCATGGCCGCCCCCGCGACGAAATAGGCGACAGGGTCGAACCCTTCGATGGCGACGCCGGTGAAGCGGTTGACCACGACCCGCTCGGTGGTGGCGGCCCCGGCCGGCGTGACCGGGCCGGTGAGCCATATGCCCGGCAGCAGCCAAACGAGGAGGCCGATCAAGGCAATTCCGGGGCGCAAAGGGCTATCTTCCTGCCGTTGTGCCGTCATAGTTGCTGCGGATAACATCCGAGTCGAGGGGACATCCGGCGCAACCTAGAGCCTCGCCTGTTGGCGTCAGGTTAAGGAAGCGACCGGTTTCGGTACCAGGGGTTCTTTTATGACTTTCGCATCACGCCTTGCTGCGCTCGCGCTTGCCGCGATGGTCGGCTGGATCGTGCCGGCCTCCGCCCAGCAGGCGCCGCCGCCCAATCTGCCGCCGCCGCAGCGGACCCCGACGCCCAGCACCTACGGGCCGGACGAGCTCGTCGGCGCCGGGCACCGTTTCTTCGGCAACGTCTCGCGCGGGCTCGCCTCGATCATCGAGAAGGCGATCAGCCAATGGGGCCTGCCCAACGGCTATATCCTGGGTGAGGAAGGTTCCGGCGCGTTCGTCGCCGGCCTGCGCTATGGCGAAGGCACGCTCTACACCAAGAATGCCGGGGACTTGCGCGTCTACTGGCAGGGCCCCTCGCTCGGTTTCGACTGGGGCGGCGACGGCGCGCGCACCATGACGCTGGTCTATAACCTGCCCGCCACCAACGCGATCTACCAACGCTTCGCCGGCCTCGACGGCTCGGCCTACATCATCGGCGGCTTCGGCATGACGGCCCTCACCGCCAACAACATCGTGCTGGTGCCGATCCGCTCCGGGCTCGGCCTCAGGCTAGGCGCCAATATCGGCTATCTCAAATACACGCCGCGTGCGACCTGGAACCCATTCTAGGGTTTTCCTCTCCCATCGAGCTTACGGATCAAGGTTAACGACATGCCGGGGCTGGCTTTTTGCCGGGCCGCCATGGCATGGTCGTTGGTGAATTTTTCCTTAAGCTTGGGAGTTCTGCCCCATGGTCGAACCGATCATGTACCTGGCGATCGGTTTCCTGCTGTCGATGCTGTGCGGGCTCGCGATCGTGCCGCTGGTGCATAACCGCGCCGTGCGCCTGACCACGCGCCGGTTGGAGGCCGCAACGCCGCTGTCGATGGCCGAGATCCAGGCCGACAAGGACCAGCTCCGCGCCGAATTCGCCATGTCGGCGCGACGGCTCGAGATGAGCGTCGATCAACTCAAGAACAAGACCACGAGCCAGCTCGCCGAGCTCGGCAAGAAGAGCGACGCCATCAACCGCATGAAGATCGAGCTTGGCGAGAAGAACGCCACGATCTTCGCGCTGGAGGCGCGCGAGAAGGCGGTGAAGGAGCAGCTCCGCGCCACCGAAGAGGAATTCAACGCCAAGACCGAAGCCTTGCGCGCCGCCGAGAACGCACTGACCGACAAGCAGGGCGAGCTCGCCAAGATCAACTCCGAACTGTCCGACCGCTCGATGATGGCAGAGAGCCGCCAGGTCGAGCTGGTCGCGGTGCGCGCCCAGATCGAGGAGCTGAAGAACCGCGTCGGCGATGCCGAGAAGGAATTTGCCGCCACGCAAGCACGCCTCGCTCAGGAGCGCACCGAATCCGAGACCGCCTCGCGCGAGCTCGGCAATGCCCGCGGCCGGGTCGAGAATTTGAGCCAGCGCGTCACCGAGCTCGATCGCCAGCTGATCGGACAGGTGAAGGAAGCCGAGATGCTGTCGGGCCGCGTCGCCGACCTCGAAGGACGGCTCGCCACGCAGGGTAAGCTGCTCGCCGAGCGCGACTATGAGAACAACCAGCTCCGCCAGGCCAATGAAGGTGCCGAACGCACCGTCAAGGAGCTGCGGGTCGAGATCGCCGCCTTGAGCGGCGGCAAGTCCTCGGCCGCCGTGGAAGCGCTGCGCGCGGAAAAGACCGCGCTGGAGGAGCAGCTGCGCACCGCCCGCGACGAGCGCGCCAAACTCCAGCGCGACATCAACGCGATCCAGCAGCAGGCGGAAAGCTCCTGGGCGACCGAGCGCATGGAGAACGCGCTGCTCCGCGAGCGCATCAACGACATCGCCGCCGAAGTCGCAAAACTCGCGATGCAGCTCGAAGGCCCGAACTCGCCGATCGAGGCGCTGCTGGCGGCCGAGGCCGGCCAGCCGCCGAAGCCGGCGCCGCGCCCGGCCAACGACGCCGCGACCAATGGCGCGCCGAGCCTGCCCGAAGGCGGCGGAACGCTGGCCGAGCGCATCCGGGCGCTGCAGGCCCACGCCTCCCGCGCCCGCCAGCAGGGCGCATAAGCGGCCCGAAATCCCGCCTTCCTTGCGGATTACGCGACCAGGCCAAGGTTTTCCGCCCCCCGCGGCGCCTGGAAACTTGACACCTTAAGCCCGCACTTCTAAATCGCGGGCTCCGATGCGCCGGCCGGCCGAACAGGTCCGGCCGTCTGCATGATGGTCCCGGGCGCATAGCTCAGCGGGAGAGCGTTCCCTTCACACGGGAGAGGTCCAAGGTTCGATCCCTTGTGCGCCCACCATTTAGCCCCTTTAATCAGTAAGTTAGAGATCTTGTTCCCTTGAAGTGTGCCCCGAAAAAGTAGGGGCACAGCGGGGGCACAATGTGCCTTGGACAAAAATCGCTCAGTCTGTATTCCGGATATCTTCTATTGAGGGCCAAATCGCCGCGCTTCGAGACGAGATCGAAAAGCTCGCCGAAGCGGTAAGCCATTCCCAGGCTGCACTTGCATCCGCTCGCGAAATTGAGCGGTCAGACGCGTGAGCGTAGAGATCATCGATAAGAGGCTGGCCCAAATCAGCCCGTACTCAACGAGCTGCATCAGCGGCTGCGCCCGCATGCCGACTGGAAAACCATCGACTACAGCATCCGCGGGGACGTTCGCCGGTTCCTGAGCCTAAGAGTTGGAGAAGGGCTTAATCCGCAATTCGTTTTCAGCAGTGGACAGCGCCAAGCCGCAGGTCCGGCATTCCTACTTATCTGTGCATCTTGCTCGCGCGTGGACGCCTTGGCACTCGCTTCTCCTCGATGATCCCGTTCCCCGCGCGGGTATTGCCGTTCAGCTTCACGCCGTAGCGCGCGGCGACGTCGTCCGCGAACGGGTCGACCGCCAGCCTGTCGGGAAGCCCCTGCGGCCCCACGATCTCCGGCACCAATTCGCGGTGACCAGGCTCAGGCTTTGGCACCAACAGCGCGCAGATGTTCAAGCGCTGCTGCCTTTACACGCCCTACTTCATCATCGCTTCGACCTCGGCACGAAAGGCCTGGCGCGAGGCGTCGCGTGAATAAAACATGTGGCCGCCCGGATAGACCGCGAGTTTGACCCGCGGCGCCGACGCAAAGGGCGGCAACTGATCGAGCGCCAGCTTCGAGCCGAAATAGGGCGTAACAATATCGAACAGTCCGTGCCCGACCATCACGTTCAGCTTCGCGTCCGTGGCAAGGATCTCGCGCAGCTCTGAAAGCGACTCCGGTAGGCTCTGGTGGCCGAAATCCCAGGCCCGTGTGACCGCGCGGTTGAGCAGTTCATACGAGCCGTCCGGCCGCCAGTTGAGCTTGCGCGTCAGGACATCGACGGCGGCACTGCTCAACGGCGCCGCTAGCGCATCGCCCGAGGGATCGCCGAAGCGGTAGCTATCCAAGTCCGGATAGGGATCGAGGCCGCGCACCGAGGCGTCATAACCGCCGGTCACCTTGCCGCTCTTGCGGTCGAACTCGCGGCGGAATTCGCCGCGGTCAAGGCGCCCGGCGAGCCGTCGGCTTACGGCTTGGTCAATGCCGGTCAAAGCGGCGACCTTGTCGGCGAGACGGTTGGTGGCCTCCTTGTCTGCTTCGCCCTTGATGAGGTCGGCCAAAAATTCGCCACGCGCGTAAGCTTCGACATCGGCGAGATCGGCGCGTTTGACCGCCCCCCTGCCCTCGCCCTTGGCTTCGCGGGCCACCGCGACATAGCTTGGCAGCGTTGCGACAAATCCCAGAAGGCTCGTGCTTGTGAACTCTCGGTAGTCGAACAGCGGCGAGAGCAGGATCAGACCCTTCACGCCGACGCCCTGCTCCATCTGCAGATTGCGCACAACCTTCGGTCCGCGAATGCCGCCATAGCTTTCGCCCGCGACATATTTCGGCGAGGAGAGCCGCTCGTGCTTCTCGAGCCAGCGGCGGATCACAAGCGCGATTGAACTGGCGTCACCATCGACCGAATAGAACCGCCTGGGCACATTTTCGCCCGTCGCCACGAAACGGCTATAGCCGGTACCGACGGGATCGATGAACACGAGGTCGGTGAAATCGAGCCACGTCTCGGCGTTGGGCCTGACCTCGGGCGAGGCCGACGCTGTGACGGTTTCCGCATCGATCGGCAGCCGCCATGGCCCGGCATTGCCGAACTGCAGCCAAGCAGAGGATGACCCGGGGCCGCCGTTGAAGAGGAACGTCACCGGACGCGTGGCGCGATCTGTGCCGTCGAGCTGATAGGAGGTGTAGGCGATGTCGGCCTGCGGCTCGCCCTTGTGGTCGAACACGTGGATCGAGCCCGCAGTCGCGATGAAACGAAGCGTCCGCCCGGGCAGCTCCAGCGTCTGCTTGATGGTCGAATCTGGCGGCAGGCGATGCTGCTCGGCCCCCGATGGGGAAGTCGGCGCGCTGGCGCTGCGCGCGCCGGGCTCGCCCTTCTGGCCGACCGGCGTCGGGGCGTCGGGACGCGGCGGCGGATCGTCGGCGCGGGCGCTCCCCATCACGGTGCACGCAAGTAGGGCCAGCGCGAGAGGAATGTGGCGCAGCGCGGTTAAATCGAACAGCATAGAGTTTTCTCCCCGGTCCGGCCGCACCTTTCTGTCAGCGGCCGATGGTTTAAGGTTGCGGGACAGGCCGGATTGTCGTGGTTCTGCCTTATGTTGCACTAGGCGCATCTGCCTAACGGCTCTCTTCAGTTAGCTAAGAGTCGGGAACAACAAACCTACTAAGTCTAGTAGTGGCCTCTATTCCTGAGGGCACAGGCCGCCTACGCAATGGCACAAAGCCTACCCCATTCGGCGTCCGGCATTTCAACGAGTTCGCGCGCCGTCACCGGGCCAATCTCGCCGTCAAACACACCGGCTTCGAGTATCCGTCGCAGTCTTTCGCTACAGGTCAAAATGTGGCCCCACTTGATTGCACCTCACGGCAGCTTGGCTGAAGCCGAGGCGACGTCATTCGAGGACGACCTTGAAGGAGGGATACGGCCGTCGGAAAGCGGCAAGCACACGATCGCGCGCCCGGTCCATCTCGCGAGCTGCTGCGTCGGTGACACGCAACACCCGATTCTTGCGATTGACGGAAGCGGCAATCCCACGCTTGGCCGCTTAGGTAGACCGCAGTCGATGCTCTGAAGTCAGAAGCGAAGGCCTTGGTGGGCTTGTTGCCTGCGAGCGAAGAATGACGATCGAAGCGCCCGCCTCATCTGCCCCCAAGCGAGGCGGGATTCTAATCCCGGAAACCGAAGACCGCGAGTGAGGGTCGCTCTCGGAAAGCAGGTGTCTGGGTGCGTGATCCAGTCAACCTCACTCGATGTGACGTTCTGAGCCCATCGCGAAGCCTTGCCCCGCGGTCCGGGCGCGGTCACTCTCCAGGCTCTGCATCGACCAATTCGACGACAGCGGAGCCGCCAGACAATGGCAGCGGCCGGGCGAGCGATCATCTTGCCGAAACAGGCAATCCCCGTGGCCTGCCCCCGTGCGCATTCTGTCAGAATACAAGCGCACTTCATGTCTGAAATCCGTCTCCTACCGTCTTCGAAGACCACATTGCGCCAAGAAACACGCGAGCGTGCCCTTCTATAGTGCTGGCCCAAATCCTGCACCGGCTCCCCGCGCCAGGAAGTTGGGGCAGCAACAAGGTGGGAGTCGCGGTTTGGGCATCGATCTATCAATCGACGAAGCAATTGCCGCAACAGAGGTCGACTGTCTGCACCCCGCTGGGAGAACCGAAGACGCCCTTGCTTGCCATCGGTCATGCCGCCGGAAACCTGTTTTCAGAAGACGGCCGGCGTATCTTCACTTGCACGCGGCAATCCTTCGGTGGCGGGCGATGTCCGTGGGACTCGGAGACAGACAACCATGTCCACGTCGATCTAGGCATTGGTCGGACGGTCTCGCACGCTACGGCCGAGGTAGCGGAACAGCTTGTTGGCGCACCGCTATAAGCATTGATCCACAATGCCGCCATCCCGCCGCCGGACCGTGCCCCGCAGACGTCTTTGACGGCGTCAGTCGAAAGCCGGATGAGGCTGTTCCGGCTCAATCTGCTCGGCCTGATCCTGCTCCCGCAAGACCTCTTTCTCGAGCTGAAGGCGGCCTTGGTATCGATCACCAACGTGACTTGATCGGCGCCTGCCGCGCACCCGTTTTCCAGCACCGCCAATGCCTCCCGCGTGAAGGCTGACGGTCGCTTTCTCACTCTGAAGCGAGGGGTCAATACATGATCAATGAACTGGATCTGCGTACCTTCACGCCACATCCGCAACGCGACGCCGTGCTCGGCGAGGTGCATGCGCGCCCTTTCACGCGCCTTGCTTCGCCATTCAGCGTGATCCACTTGGCTTTTCTTGCGCAGGGCGAGGCAGCCGCAAGCGATCGCTGCCGTTTTATCGATTTCTGCGTGGACCGCAATCTTCCGCCGCCTGGGCAATCGGCGAAACATCATCAGATTGTCATCGGGCCCGCTACGCTACGCTGGGAGCAGCATTCGGAATTTACAACATTCACCTGGTTCTGGCCTAGCGCAAATGGTCCTGCCGCTCACCAATTCGACAAAACTGATAATGCTGTCCGATCGCTGATCCGCGCATTGCGGCAGACCGGACAATTACTGGTCGCGATCAGGTTAGAAGTGGAGCAGGAAGCCTCGCCGATCAAGCGCGCCGAACAGATTTTTGATAAGAATAGCTTGGCCATGGTTGCCACAAAGAGCGGTGCAGGCGTTGCCGCCTCCGACTTCCGCGTCGACGAAAAAGGCTTCACGAAAATCCTCGTCTGCGACCTCGGGTTGACGTCGCACGATCTCGGAGCGCTGGTGCAACGGCTCCTGGAAATCGAGACCTACCGTCCTTTGGCGCTGCTTGGCCTGTCGGCGGCCCTTGAGCTTGCACCGTCTGTTGATCGCATCGATCGCCGTCTTGTCGAGGCGCTCGAAAAAATGCAAAGCGGTGCGGGGCTAAAATTCAACAACCATCTGCTTGCGGAGCTGACGGCGTTGGCCGCGTCGTTCGAAAGAGGCGCGACCGGCAGCCTGTTTCGCTTCGGCGCCAGCAGGGCTTACAACGAGCTGGTCCAATCGCGACTGTCAATCATTGAAGGCAACGATGTGGCGGGCTATCCGACCTGGTCGTCGTTTCTGGCGCGCCGCATGGCGCCTGCGATGCGCACCTGCGCGACCGTGGAGGATCGTCAGGCCACCCTATCGGTCAAGCTTGCGCGTGCCGCCGATCTGTTGCGAACCCGTGTCGACGTCGAAATTGAACGACAGCATCGTGACCTCTTGCACGCTATCAACGAGCGCGCGAGGCAGCAACTTCGGATGCAGTGCACGGTCGAAGGATTGTCGGTCGGGGCGATCGGATATTACGTGGTCAGCCTGTTTAGCTATCTGGCCAAGGGCGCGCACGATGTCGGACTGCGTGTAGAGCCCTCGTTCCTAACCGCAGCCTTCGTGCCGATCGCGGTCGGCGTGATCTGGGTGGTGAGTTACAACATCCGAAAGCGACACCTCAAGCACGACGACGCGCCCTCGGTGGCTTCCGACTAAAGCTCCTTGAGGAAATCAGTGCGTCCGCCCTACGAAGCTCGCATAGTCGTGGCGCGACGCTGCCGCAAAAGCCCCAACTGGTTAGCCCGCAATTTGTGCTTTGGTTGATCGGGATAGGGGGACGTCTCGCGATGCCGCCTTCATACACCACATGGCATACACGAGTCCGTACCGCGGCGGTTCGACTGAGTTAAGCTAGCCCAGAAACCACTATTCGGAAGAGACTGCGAGCGTCAACATCGCGGTGCGTAGGATGCCCCCGCCGCTCACGACGAGAGCGGGCATGTTTCGGTGGCGCATTGCCGGAAAGGCACGCTCCTTGAATTGAATCAAGAGCGACACGCAACTGGGCGTGACGCCGACGAGCCACTGCGCCCCAATCGTTGTTGCTTCGGTCCGATGCGACTGAGGAGACTACATCGCGTAGCGTACTCGCACGAAGGGCCTCCGATCAAGACGTCCAACGACTCTCAACTTGGATGGCCGGATCCGTCGATATGAGCAATGCTCGGAGGGATACCTCGATCACCCTTGACGATCATACATCAGTGCAATTTTCCTCCCTGTCGCTGGAACGCGTAGATAGGATTCATACCGCAATAGGCGTAAGTACCGGATGCAGTGGCCATGCACTGGTCATAAGTGGAGAACTGGCAATTGCCCGGATATCCCCAGGTACGTCCTTGCAGGCAATAAACGTCCTGCCGATCCGGGGGTATGTACGAGCGACCTCGCGGACTGGCGGTCAAAGGCGATTCAAAGCCGACGAGAATGGCAAGTGCGAGCAGACCGATAAACAGAAGGATGCGCATGAGACCTCTAGCCTCCGTTTAGTCTTGCTGAAGGATATAGGATTCTCATTTGATGATTTGATCTTAGTCAATCGCAAATAGCTGTCGCAGCTCCCTCCGGCGATCGCCTCGAATGCTCGAGCGGGACGTTGCCCCGAGCTTGGAGCAGAACTCCTGCTGTTTGTAGAAAGAAAGGCATTTTTCCTGCGTTGTGGGGTAGATATACGATGAAAACTCGCAAGCGTGACGTTCAATCGAGCCTGAGAGCTTTCGCGCTCTGGGATCGAGCCATGCGGCGAGCTTACCAGGGTCCGAAATGCGCCGAAAAATTCCTCAGGCTTGAGAGCCCGTATTGCGTGAGGTGCACGACTCAAGGGCGGCGGGGTTCCTGAACGTTTAAGAGCTCTTCTAGCGCTTCTCGATCGGCTTGATCCGGCGCAGCAAGGAATCGGCATATTCCTCGCGTTCGCGCATGAAGCGCTCTTGATGCGCTTGGAAAGTCTCGACCCGCTTCCTGATCTCATCACGTTCGCTACCGCCATAGTCCGGCACGCTGGGGGTACCCTGCTCGGCGACTTTTTTCGGCTGAGGCCGCTCATCCACCTTCAGCGATCTGGCGAACGCCGTGGTTTCAGCGACAAGCGCATCGAGCTCGCTCTTCCAATCATGCATTGACGCCCCCCCACGCAATACGGCCCGCTAGATGAGCCAGTTCATCACAAGCCAGACTGCGACCATGACGCAGACGCCAATCGCCAGATAGGGCACCCCAACCAGCATCTGCTTCTCCTTGAAAAGCCCACCGACAATAATTATTGCCGGTGGCCCTCCGGGTTCAAAATGCTCATTGTGAAACAATGCAGTCCACCCCCGGCAACAATCCTAGACTAAACAAGCGTCGTTTCCTAGGTTTGCCGTTCAGGACGCCTAACGCAAGCCGATCGTGTTCCACCGAGAACGGGGCGCGGCGTCCCGGAGAGCTTTCCTCCTCTCATGTGCCAGGCTCGCAACAGTCTTGTCTCGACACGATCAGCCGCATCACAACGCCGCAAGATGCGTGGGTCGAGATCAAAGGCCGGTGACGCGATACTTCGTGAACTGGATTTCTGTGTGATTGTACAGGCGCATGGAAGACAATTAGATCATTTGGGTGGTGAGGCATCCCGGATCGCACGGGACGGCAAAATCGAGTGGTGGATCGACGAAGGGGCGCATTTTTGCTTCGATGATGTAAAGGTGAAGAAGGTATTCGAATCGATCTGCGAAGACTTCGCTGTTTCGTAGAGAGATGTCATACTCACGTCCGCAGTTCAGATGATTGCGATAGGGCTTCGCGTCGCGACGTTATCTGCACGCTCATGCCGTCACCGGCGCTTTCCATCGCATGAAGCGCCGCTCCAGCGCCTCGACGACAGCATTGCACGCGAGCCCGATGACCGTGATGGCGAGAATGCCGAAATACATCTGCGGGATCAGGAAGCTGTACTGGCTGTTGATGATGAGATAGCCAAGACCAGCCTTGGCGCCGACCATCTCGGACGCGACCAGCACGAGCATGGCGGATGCGCTCGCAAGGCGAATACCGACAAAGATGGTAGGAAGCGAAGCTGGAAGAATCACCTTGCGGAACAGTTGCTGCGGCGTCGCGCCCATGGTCCGCGCCGATTTGATCAGGAGCGGATCGACTTGCTTCACCGCGGCGATGGTGTTCAGCAGGAGTGGCCAGGCGCAGCTGTAGATCACCATCGTGATCTTCGACATCTCGCCGATCCCGAGCAGCAGGATGAACACCGGCAGCAGCGCGAGCGGCGCGGTGTTGCGGCAGATCTCGATGAACTGGTTCAGGAGATTGCCGAGCCGGGCTGACCTGCCGACTGCCAGGCCAAGGGGCACGATCAGTGCGACCGATATCAGAAACCCGCTCAACGCGCGCAGCAAGCTGGCGGAGGCATCATCATAGAGCTCGCCGGTTTGCGCGAGCTGCCAGCCGGCGGCAATCACTTCCGAGAACGGCGGCAGGAATACCGCATCGATCAGGCCGAGCCTGGGCGCCGCCTCCCATAGCAACAACAAGGCAATCAGTAACAGGGAGCGGTGTCCAAGGACAGTCAACTGGCGGATCGCGGCACGGGCCCCACTCACCGCCGGCGAGGGGGGAGGTTGCACGCCAGTGAGCGCCTCTCGGCGTCCGTGCGCGAGCTCCAGCAGTGTCAGCGTTTCCAGACTAGACATGGGCGATCTCCTTCACCTCGTGGTCCACATGTCGCGCACCGACATCTGCGTTCAACTGGCCCTGCTGGGCCTTCTGCACCTCGTCGCACAGCAAGCTCCAGACCTCATGGCGTACATGGCCGAACTCCGGCAGCGAGCGCACATCGCCTGCCTCGTCGCGTAGTACCTCGGGGATGTCGACGAGTTGCTTGATCCGGCCCGGACGGGACGTCATGACCGCCACCCGCTGGCCGAGCACGACGGCTTCGTCGATGCCATGGGTGATGAAGACGATGGTCTTGCCGGTGGCGCGCCAGATCCGCAGTAATTCACCCTGGAGCGTCTCGCGAGTCTGAGCGTCCAGCGCCGCGAACGGTTCATCCATCAGCAGCACCTCCGGATCGTAGGCGAGGCTTCGGGCGATCGCGACGCGCTGCTTCATGCCGCCGGACAGCTCGTGCGGATACCGATTGGCAAAGCCCGACAAGCCGACCAGGTCGAGGAAATGCCGCGCGATCTCAAGCCGCTGCCTGGCCTTGAATCCGGCGATCTCGAGCCCGAATTCGACGTTCTCCGCGGCGGTCCGCCAAGGAAACAGGGCGTACTGCTGAAATACGATTCCGCGGTCGCGTCCGGGTCCGGCGATGGGGCGCCCGTCGAGCAGGATGCGGCCGCTGGTCGGCGTCGTCAGTCCGCCCAGCAAATCGAGCAAGGTCGATTTCCCGCAGCCGCTTGGGCCGACCAAGACCAGGAACTCGCCGGTGCGAACGTCGAGCGTGATGTCGTCAAGGGCCGTGAAGCGGCCTGCAGGGCGGCCGCCCTCACCTCGCGTGATGAATTCCTTGCGGACCTGCTCGAAGCTGATCTTGACCGGGGTCATTGCACCTCCGCCGTCTTTCCCGGACGGAAATAGTTGAACGCGTTGGTGTAGGTGTCGGGGGGCTTGATCTGACCGGGCTTGAACAGGCCATCCTTCTCGAGCCAGTCGATCCACACCTGGATTTCGCGGTCCGAGATCACGCCGCCCTTGGATGCGACGCCGCTGCTCTTCCAATACTTGATCGAAGAGGCATCCTCGTTGCGCTTGCGCTCGGCGATGATCCGGTCGAACCGGGCCCGCACCTCTTCGGCGGGCGTCGTCTGCGCCCAGTCAATCGCGCGCGAAATGCCCTCGACCAGCCTGCGGGCGGCATCAGGATTATCCTTGATGAACTTGTCCCGCAGTACATAGGAGCCACCGGTGAACTGGCCGAACAGATCTGTGTCGTTGAACAGTGAGTGAATACCACCCCTCTCCAGTGCCTTGTCGCGCAGCACGCCGCCGAGCGCGCTCACTTCGACTTGCCCCTGGCGCAGCGCCTGCTCGCCGGTCACCGGCGGGACCGCCACCAGCGTCACCTGCTTGGCTTCACTCGCGCCGAGACCATTCCTGGCCAGATATTCTCGAAGCACGAACTCCAGATGCGCGCCCAGCGTATTGACCGCGACCTTCTTGCCGAGCAAGTCGCGTGCGGCCTTGATCGGACTGTCGTCCTTCACATAATAGCCATTATAGGTGTTCGCGTCGGAGCCATAATACCCGACCACGGCCTTGATCGGCGCCTTTGCGGCGATGAGCTTGAGGATCGCGCCGTAGAATGCGCCGCCGATATCGATATCGCCGGTCACGACGGTCTGGATGTCCTGCGGGCCGCTGATGGTATTGCCGACCCATTTGAGCTTGAGCGGCGCGAGATAGCCGAGATCGTCGGCAAGCTCGATGAAGGTCACCTGCCCGGCCCAGCCTTGATAGCGGATTTCGGTCTTTTCGAGCGGCGGCTCGGCAGCGGCCGGAGCCGCGAGGCCCAGCATGAAGGCGCCAGCGAGCGCCAATCGCGCGGCGCGATGCCGTGCGCCAACAAATCGAAATAGCGAATTCATTCTGATATTTCCTGTCAGTGAAGCGGGATCAAGCGGCCTTGGCCGTCTGCGGTTTCGACGCCTTGATGCGCGTCACACTGCGGCGACCGTCGACACTGAGCGGCACCTCGCCGTCGATGGTGGCGCGCCGGACCACGCGGTGCTGGTCGCCATAGTCGTTGACGGCGTAATGCTGGGTTGCGCGGTTGTCCCAGATCGCAACGTCACCGGCCTGCCAATTCCAGCGCACGGTGTTCTCCGGCGCAGTGATGTGGGACTGGAACAGCTCGAACAGCTTCTGGCCATCATATTTCGGCAGGCCGACGAAGCGCTGCACGAAATTACCCAGCACGAGCGTGCGCTCGCCGGTTTCGGGGTGGACCCGTACCACCGGATGCTCGGTTTCATAGATCGTTCCGGTGAATACCTCGTCGAAGTGCTTTCTATCCGCCTCGCTCGCGCGCGTCTTCACGGCGTAGTCATAGGCGTTGCTGTGGATCGCCCAGAGCTCATCCGCGAGCTTGCGCAGCGGCGCCGGCAGGTCGAGATAGGCCGCCGCCGTGTTCGACCAAACGGTGTCACCGCCGTACGGCGGGATCACCACGCCCCGCAGAACCGAAATCTTCGGATAGGCGTCGACGAAAGTGACATCCGTGTGCCACTGGTCGGCACGGCCGCCGCCCCGCCCCGAGTCAAGCTCCAGAATCGACGACGTCCCCTTGGTCGCACCGACCGTCGGATGGGGCACGAGTTTTCCGAGTCTGACGGCAAAGCGCTCCTGCTCGGCATCGTCGAGATGCCCCTGGTCCCTGAAGAAAATGAGCTTGTGCTCGAGCAGCACCTGGTTGATGGCGCGAACGACGTCGTCAGGTAGGTCGCCCGACAGCTTGACGTTCCTGATCTCGGCGCCGAGCCGTGCCGCGCGTTTCACGATGTCGGCGCGCGGGATGACGTTGTCGATGGTGGTGGCCGTGATGCTCATGATCGTAGTCTTTCCTGTGATGTTCTGGACAAAGCTCCGCCATGCGCCGGTCGTACGAGCAGCGGCGAAGAATGATGATGACGAATGATGATGAAGTCTTGGATGTGGTCCTAGGGGATCACGTCGGCGGCTGGATGGCTCGCGGCACACGGATCCCGGCGGTACAGCTCTCCGCCATCGCGCCAGCGCAGCACCGCACACGCAGAACCGAGATCAGCCGGGCTGCTTCGCGAACGACGGGTGGATCGGATTGCCGCATGGTGAACGACCTCGCTTGGACGGTGCAGATCGTAAATGCGATCGCGATCCAGTCAATGAAACGAAACCAGCTTTGTTTTGCGCGGCGAGCAATGATCGCTTCGCACGCCAAGCGGACACGGAAATATTTACGATAGTGATGGTCGGTTGCGCCGAGTCACCGGCGTGACAGCGAGTCAAATCAGCCACGAAACAGCTCGAAGTGCTGCGTTTGTTCGTGACGACGAACGCACTCGTCTCCGATCGCCGAGGACCTCACGCGCTTCATGCTCGCTTCGCCCGCAACAACGCAAATTCATTTCATCGACAGCTTTGCGGTCATCGACATAGATTCGAGTGAAACCTAAAGCGCGACGCCGATATCCGACAGCAACCAACGAGCAATGCTATGAGCAAACGGCAACTTTCACTCAACTTCTTCATCTATCCTGACGGTCACCACGAGGCGGCCTGGCGTCACAAGGCCTCAACGACGGACCGCATCCTTGATGTCACCTACTATCAGGAGCTGGCGCAGCGCGCGGAAGCCCACAAATTTGACGCGGTGTTCTTCGCCGACGGTCCGGCGCTGGCCGACAACGTCCGTTACGCGCAGCGGTTCCGGCTCGAGCCGATCACCCTGCTCACGGCGATCGCATCGGCCACGAAGCATATCGGCCTGATCGCGACCGCGTCGACGACTTACACCGAGCCCTACAATCTTGCGCGGCTGTTCGCCTCGTTGGATCACCTCAGCAGCGGTCGCGCCGGCTGGAACATCGTGACCACGAGTTCGCCGCAGGCGGCCCAGAACTTCGGCCTGCCCGCGCATCCGCCGCATCACGAGCGCTATGAGCGGGCGCGGGAATATCTCGACGTCATCACACGGCTGTGGGACAGCTGGGAAGACGACGCGCTGGTCAACGACCCTGTCTCCGGCATTTTCGCCGACACCAGCAAGATCCACGCAATCGACCACATTGGAAAGCATTTTCGCGTACGCGGCCCGCTCAACGTCTCACGGCCGCCCCAAGGGCGGCCAGTCTATGTCCAGGCCGGATCGTCCGAGGATGGGCGAGCCTTTGCCGCGCGCTTTGCGGAAGCGATCTTCACCGCGCACCAGACATTGGCGAGCGCCCAGGAGTTTTATGCCGACATCAAGCGTCAGGCGCGCGCCTTCGACCGCAGTCCCGATCAGATCAAGATCCTGCCCGGAATCAGTCCGTTCATCGCTAGCAGTCAGGTTGAGGCTGACCGCCTGCAAGAGGAGTTCAACGCGCTAATCCAGCCAGAATTCTCGCTGACCCAGCTTCGCCAGATGACCGGTCTTGACCTCACCGGATTCGACCTCGATGGTCCCTTTCCACGGCATCTGATCGACGCCAGCGGCGCGCAGGGCGTCGCCAGCCGTTTCAAGCTCGTGGTCGACATCGTCGATCGCGAGAAGCCGACGATACGTCAGCTCGTGCAGCGCCTCGCCGGCGCGCGTGGCCACTGGGTGATTGCCGGTCCGCCGGAGAAGATTGCCGATAGTATCCAGGCCTGGTTCGAAAACGGCGCCGCCGACGGTTTCAACGTTATGCCGCCCTTCCTGCCCGGCGGCTTCGATCTGTTCGCCGAGCAGGTCGTACCGATCCTGCGCAAGCGCGGCTTGTTCCGCCACGACTTCACCGGCTCGACGCTGCGCGAGCATTACGGGCTCGAGCGGCCGGCGAGTATGTATGCGGGGAAGATTCAGGCGATCGCCTGACCGTTTGAAACCGAAAATGGAGCAGTCGATTTCGGCGCGATACTCGGACACACTCGAGTGAATACTTGGGACGCGCGTAGTCGTTAAGCGCGTCCCCTAGCCGCAACACAATGCGACCCAGGCGCCCCGGTGTATCGGCGCGGGGGCTCTAGCGCCGATCGGTGCGCTAAGCGCTTGATCCGCTTGACGACCATCGGGTCGGAGTACGACAAGCTTGAGAAAGCCTTCATCGTTGTCGAAGGTGTCGTGGCCGTTAGCGACCCTTCCAAACCGGTTTTCGCTTTTCCGCGAAAGCCTGCGGACCTTCGACTGCATCCGCGGAGGCAAGCATCGCCTTCATTGCCGGATAATCCCATTCTTCCGACAACCCTTCCGAAACGGGTCGGGATAGCCCCCGAAGAACCGCTTCCTTTGTGGCACGCACCGACATGGGGCTGCATGCAAGGATCTCGTCGGCCCAACGCCTAGCGGCGCCCATGAGGTCGCCGCTCACCACCTCGTTGACGAGACCGAGCAAGAGCGCCTCTTCGGCGTTGACCCGCCGCCCCGTCAGCATCATGCCCATCGCTCGCTTGAGCCCGATCTCGCGGGGCAACCGTTGGATTCCTCCCGCGAGCGCCGCCAGGCCGACGAGCGGCTCAGGTAAAGCAAACACGGCGTTTTCAGACGCCACGACAATGTCGCATGCAAGCGCGATCTCGAAACCGCCGCCCATTGCTACTCCGTTGACCGCGGCGATCACCGGCTTTGCGAGATCAAAGCGCTTCGTTATACCCCCGAAACCCTTTGGCGGAGTTGTGAGTCCACCGCCAGCAGCCTGCTGCTTTAGATCGTGGCCTGAGCAGAAGGCTTTCTGCCCGGCTCCCGTGATGATCGCGACCCACTGTTGCTCATCCGTGGCGAACTCGTCGAAAATCTCTTCAAGTTCGCAATGGCAAGCCGAGTTCAAGGCGTTGTGTGCTTCAGGCCTGTCGATGGTAACGATTGTGCAGTGTCCGTCGCGGGAAACTTTGACATATTCGTAAGTCATCAGCGTTCAGCCTTTTGAAGTTGAGCAAGACGGATAGTCGGCGATTGCCCCGGCGGCCCATCCAAACTCAAAAGTTTCGACAGTTCCGCGATGCGCGCACATTCCGAACGCCATCTCCATCAAAATCCGATGAAGGTTGTAAATTCCGACAGGTCTGCGCGATCAGCACGCAAACTGTTGATCGGATGTGCGGGATCCATGTACCCCAGGGCCATGCCGCAAAAAAGCATCAGATGGGAAGGCAATCCGATGAACTCCGCCACTGTCTTGTGCCAGAGCGCCCAGGCTTCCTGCGGGCAGGTACTCAATCCCTTCTCCACCGCAAGCAGCATGACCGACTGCATGTACATGCCGAGGTCAGCCCATTGCCCAGGCTCCATCTGGCGATCGATGGCAAAGAACAGGCCGACAGGCGCGCCGAAAAAGCTGAAGTTCTTTGCAAGCTGCTTGAGGCGTGCCGCCTTGTGCTCGCGCGGAATTGCGATCGTGCGGTAGAGATCCTCGCCGTTTTTGAAGCGCCGAGTTTTATACGGCTCCTTCAGGTCGGGCGGATAGATATTGTATTCCGGCTGCTCTCCCATCGGATTATCCTTGATCCGCTCGGCCATCAGCGCCTTGAAGCGCGACAGTTCTTGGCCACCGAGCACCCACACGTGCCACGGCTGTAGATTTCCGCCAGACGGCGAACGGCCGGCAGAAAGCAGGATCTCCTTAACGATCTCTCCGGGGACGGGAAAGTCCAAGAACGCCCGGACCGAGGTCCGCGAATTGAGCGCGTCCGACACGTTCATGTGAATGTCTCCAAATACCTTAAACGAGGAATGTCGTCAGCCGATCCGGACGACCATCTTTCCGAGTGCCGAGCGCGTCGTCATCGCTTTGAACGCTTCGTGGAAGTCCTCGAATGCGAAGACCTTCCCTACGACGGGAACGAGCGTCTTCTCGCTCAACCAGGTGAAGAGCTGCGCGATCACTCGATCCCGCACGTCGGGTTCGCGACGACCGATCTGCGCAAGGTCGACACCCAGCAGTGCCCCTCCCTTCAGAAGAGGCAGGTTGAAACGCAGTGCAGGAATCGTTCCAGACGCAAAGCCGACCACCAAGTGCCGCCCATTCCAGGCGATCGACCGGAATGCTTGGAGGCTCACGTCACCACCGACTGGATCATAGATCACGTCGGCGCCGTGACCACCGGTTAGTTCCTTAAGCGCATCGCGCCAATCTTCACGCGTGTAGTCCAGACCTGCATCCGCGCCACACTTCATCGCGAACTGCCTCTTCTCCTCGGTCGAAGCCGCCGCAATGACGCGGCCGCCGAGCAACTTTCCGATCTGAACAGCCGCTATTCCTACGCCGCCGGCGGCCCCCAAAACCAAGAGTATCTCGCCGCTCTGTAGCTTTCCCCGAGCGCTGAGTGCGTAGAGCGCCGTCAGGTAGTTAGCGAAGAACGAGGCGCCGACCTCGGGCTCAATGCCTTTTGGCGTCACGAAAAGGTCCGTGGCCGGCACGCAAATATATTCGGCAAGGCCGCCACTTCTGACCATGCCGATGACCGGCGTACCCGAAGCGAAGCCCTCAACATCTGCAGCCGCCTCGTCGACGATGCCCGCAAACTCCGAGCCGGGCGTAAACGGCAACGGGTCCTTGGTCTGGTACAGGCCCTGCACCTTCAAGCCATCGACGAAGCCGACGGCGGCGGCCTGAATCCCGACGCGGACCATTCCCGCCGACAATTCCGGCTTAGCGACCTCTTTGATGGTGATATTGTCGATATGGTCGTAGTTCTCAACCAAGACTGCTTTCATGACATCCTCTTGAGCGAGCCGACCCGTCGGCCACGAGTTCACGCGATGGAATTCAGCCAATTACGACGGCCTAAAGTGCCCTGGCGATCACTTCCTTCATCATTTCACTTGTCCCTCCGTAGATGCGCTGAACCCGTGCATCAGCATACATGCGTGCGATGAGGTACTCATTCATGAAGCCGTACCCGCCATGCAGCTGCAAACACTCGTCGATGACCTTGCCTTGCTGTTCTGAGGCCCAGAGTTTGGCCATCGAAGCCGTCGCTGCGTCGAGCGTGCCGTCAACCAGTGCTTCGACGCACTTATCGACAAAGCTGCGCGCAACCTTCGTGACAGTGGCCAATTCGGCGAGCCTATATTTTGTGTTCTGGAATTCAGCGATCGGTTTTCCGAACGCCTTGCGTTCGCGGACGAAGGCAAGCGTTGCCTCCAGCGCCCCCTCCATTGCCGCCACCGCCATCACACCAATAATGGTGCGCTCATAAGGCAGGTCGGACATCAATTGATAGAAGCCATGACCTTCCACTCCGCCGAGGAGATTTGACGCTGGCACGGCGACTTCGTCAAAGAACAATTCGGACGTATCTTGCGCCTTCAGTCCGAGCTTATCGAGCACGCGGCCGACCCTGAAGCCCGGAGCTTTTGCGGTCTCAACTAGAATGATCGACATTCCGCTCGCTCGCTCAGCCGGGCTGGTCTTCGCGACAACCAGCACCAATCCTGCAAGGAGGCCGTTAGATATGAACGTCTTGGAACCGTTGATCACGTAGGTGTCGCCGCGCCTCTCGGCGCGAGTTCGAATAGATTGAAGATCCGAGCCCGCCCCCGGCTCGGTCATTGCGATGGCGCCGACCAATTCTCCACTCGCCAAGCGCGGCAGATATTCGCGCTTTTGCGCCTCGGTCCCGTGGTTGAGCAGGTAGTGGGCCACAATCGTGTGCACAGACGGATTCATTCCCGTCAAACCGCGCCGTGACATTGCGTCGTAGAGGATCGCCTCATGGCGAAAATCGCCGCCGCCGCCGCCATACTCTGTCGGAATGTCCGAACACAGAAGCCCAAGTGCTCCAGCCTTTAGCCACAGTTCGTGCCCGACATTGCCCCGCTCACGAGCTTCTTCATCCAGCGGCACCATCTCCTTCTCGATGAAGCGTGACACAGTGTCGCGATACATTTCGAGGTCAGAATCGAGCCAAGAGGGTTGAAAGTTGATCATGCGCTTCACTCGTCGTTAAGACGAACGCAAAACTGCGTTCATTTGCCCCTTGCATCCGCAAAACAGAGCTGCCCCGTTCACTTGGATACCGATCCGATCGCCCCCTATCGGACGCGACCGCTTACGGGCTTCCGCGCACGCCCTTCAACAAAGCCCCTGACATCAGAACTGTTGTGCAAAGGGCATGCGCGGAATACTCCGAGACCGGATCAATCGTCCGTGTCGCCGTTGATCACGTCACCAAACAGCTCCCACTTCTCGCCGCTAAGGCGCATCAGACGCAATTGACTGATCGGCGCAAAGTCGGTCGGCGAGGTGTTCACGTAGATGCCCGGCAAGAGCGCCTCGGTCCGCCAATCCTTCAGGTTCGCAGCCTGCTTCATGACATTCTCGCGGGTGAGATCGTCCCCGCACTGCTTCAATGTCTGGGCCAGCGTCTCAGCAAGCGCGTAGCCGGTAATCAACAATATGTCCCGCTTGTTGCCTTCGGGATAGTATTTGGTGAGGAAGCTCTGAAACTCCTTCATGCCAGGGTCATTGTCCCACTGCGGATCCGACGGATCCTTCAGGTAAGTCGCGGAAACAACGCCTTGCGCATTCTCAAAGCCGGCGGGCTTGATGACGCTACCGATCGAAGAAGAAACGTTGCTGAGGATATGCAGCGGCTTCCAGTCGATTTCAGCGATCTTCTTGATTGCCTGAGCAGCAAATTTGGGGGAGCTGATGTTGACCAGCGTATCGGCACCCGACGCCTTGAGCTTGACGATATGAGTGTCGATCGTCGGCTCGGTTGTCTCGTAGCTCTCCTCGGCAATGATCCGTGCCCCGAGCTTGTCCTTGAGACCCTTCAGATAATCCTTTCCGAGGTCGTCATTCTGAAAGAAGACAGCGACTTTGGCGTTTGGCTTCTCCTTGAGAATGTACTTGGCGTAGGCGCGCGCCTCGCTCTGATAAGATGGTTGCCAACCCGTGGTCCAGGGAAAATTCTTGGGGTCGTTGAATTTCGTTGCGCCCGCGGCGACGAATAGCTGCGGGACCTTCTTCGAGTTCAGATATTTCTGGATTGCTGTGTTGTTGGCCGTGCCCAGCGGATCGAACATGAGCAGAACTTCGTCGCTTTCCACCAGCTTGCGTGCCTGTTCGACCGCTTTCGGCGGCGAGTACGCGTCGTCATAGCTGATGAAGTTGACCTTCCTGCCGTTGATGCCACCCTTGTCGTTGGTCATCTTGAAGTATGCGGCCTCCACCTGGCCGATGACGCCGTAAGCAGATCCTGGACCACTATACGGCATGAGATTTCCGACCTTGATCTCGGTGTCGGTGGCGCCGGTATCATACTTCTTCTGCGCCTGCGCGGCACCGGAGGCGAGCGTAATGACTGCTGTCACCAGGGCAGTCGTCTGTATAGTTCTGCCAAACATAAGAGGTCTCCTTGTTGCATTTCAGTTCTGTTTAGTTTTGGCGATCCAGCCTTGGCCCAGGATCGCGACCTGCCTTGCGCCATGCGGCACGAGGTAGATGACGGCGAACAGCAGCACGCCGAACACGGCGCCGGAGAGGCCCTTGGAGATGCCTTCCGCGATGTTCGGCACGAAGATGATGAAGGCGGCGCCGACGATCGAGCCGGGGAGCCAGCCGACGCCGC
The DNA here is from genome assembly GCF_054863005.1 of Bradyrhizobium sp. 25ACV. Classification (NCBI taxonomy): domain Bacteria; kingdom Pseudomonadati; phylum Pseudomonadota; class Alphaproteobacteria; order Hyphomicrobiales; family Nitrobacteraceae; genus Bradyrhizobium; species Bradyrhizobium sp. 25ACV. Next base: position 1,383 of record NZ_JAVAYO010000031.1, on the reverse strand, counting down.
CGACGACCATGCCGAGGAACAGCTGGATCGCCAGCGTGATGGTGAAGCTGTCGGGCGCGACGAACTGCACCGCGATGGCGCTCAGGCCACCGGCGACGCCGGTGATGGCGGCGGAGACGCCGAAGGCGAGCGTCTTGTACAGCGCGACGTTGATGCCCATGGCCGAGGCCGCGATCTCGTTGTCGCGGATCGCCATGAAGGCGCGGCCCGAGCGGGAGCGCAGCAGGTTGACCGAGAAGATGTAGATCGCGAGCACGACGACGAGCGTGAAGTAATACAACCACATGTCCTGCGACATCGGCAGGCCGAACGGCGCATCGGGCTTGGTGACGACGAGGCCCTGCACGCCGCCGGTCCAGTGCTCGAGGAAGTTCAGCTTGAGCAGCTGCGGCATGGCGGTGGCGAGCGCGAAGGTCGCAAGCGCCAGGTAGACGCCGGAGAACCGCAGCGCCGGCTGGCCGAACAGGAAGCCCGCGCCGAAGCACAGCACGGCCGCAACCGGCAGACAGAGGAAGTAGGGGACGTTGAACTGCTCCATCATCACGGCGGTGACGTAGGCGCCGATGGCGTAGAACGCGCTCTGGCCGAGCGAGAACTGGCCGCTTCCGCCGGTCAGGATGTTCAGCGCCAGCACGGCCAGGCCCAGGTACAACAGCTGGGTCAGCTGGAAGATCACGAAGTTCTTCGCGAACAAGGGAATGGCAATGAGAAGCAACAGCACCACCACCGAGGTGCCGGTGCCCAGCGTCATGGCCCGCTTCGGAACGGCTTCGACCGCCGCGTGGCCTTCGACGACTTCTTCTGCAGCGCTCATGATCAAACTCGCTTGACGATGTGCCGACCGAACAGGCCGGCGGGTTTGACGACCAGGACGGAGATGATCAGCGCGAGCGCGATCGGAAGTTTCAGCTCGTTGCCGACGCCGGGGATGTAGGTGCCGGCGAGGTTCTCGAAGACACCGACCAGGAAGCCGCCGACCACGGCGCCGAACGGGCTGGTCAGTCCGCCGAGCACGGCCGCGGCAAAGCCGTAGATCAGCACGCCGCCCATCATGTTCGGCTCGAGGAACACGACCGGTGCGATCAGCATGCCGGCGATCGAGCCGATCGCGGTCGCCATGCCCCAGCCGAGCGCGATCATCCAGGAGGTGTTGATGCCGACGAGGCGGGCCGATTCAGGCACCGAGGCGGCAGCGCGCATGGCAAGACCGATCCGCGTGTACTGGAAGAAGAAATAGAGGCCGAGCAGCAGCAGTATGGTGACGCCGATCATGCCGGCCTGGTGGGTCGAGATCAGCTGGCTGCCGAGGAACGGCGCGGAGCCGAACGGGGTCGGATATTGCTTGATGGTGAAGTCCCAGATCAGGCCCGCCGAGGAGTTGAT
>NZ_JAVAYO010000030.1:0-28737 GCF_054863005.1 Bradyrhizobium sp. 25ACV | reverse complement strand
TCTGACTCTCCGGGGGTTCGAGTGTGGAAACCCAAACCTACCGGAAAGGCCACGCTCACCACCCCATGGAATCTACGAGACCGTCTTGGTTGCTACGAGACTGTCTTCGCCCCACCCAGCGTCCGCACCGCGATCGCTACGCAGACCACCATCAGCGTTGCCGCGAGCAGGAACGGTGCGCCGGGCAGATGCAGCGGCGCGCCGGCGCTGATGAAATAGGAAAAGGTCAGCGTGAACAGGAACGGGCCGACGAGCTGCGACACGCTCTGCACGCTCGCGGTCGCGCCCTGGAGCTGACCCTGCTGCTCGGCCGCGACCAGCCGCGTCATCAATGCTTGCGAGGCGGCACCCGAGATACCCCACAGCGCCAAAATGGGAATTCCGATCCAGGACAGCGGCCCGGTCGGCGCAGCGCCCAGGACGACGAAGCCGAGCGCGCCACAACACAGGCCCAGCAACAGCGCGTTCCGCTCGCCGAGCACGCGCACGATCGGGCCGATCGCGAGCCCCTGCACCACCATGGCGCAGATGCCGACCATCGCCAGCGTCAGTCCCACGGTCTTGGAATCCCAGCCGTAGCGATAGGTAGCATAGAGCACGAAGGTCGAGGGCAACACGACATGCGCGACTTGCGCGATGAAATTGACGACGGACAACGCAGCGAGCACTGCATTGGAGCGCAACAGGCGGAGCGCACCGAGCGGACTGGCGCTCCGCCAGCGGAACGGCGCGCGCCTGTCGGGCGCGAGCGATTCCGGCAGGACGAACAGACCGTAAAGCGCATTGGCGAAGCTGAGGGCCGCCGACGCCCAGAACGGCAGGCGCGGATCGATATCGCCGAGCAGGCCGCCGAGCGCCGGCCCCAGGATGAAGCCGGCGCCGAACGCCGCGCCAATCCGGCCGAAGACCGCCGCGCGTCGCTCCGGCGGCGTGATGTCGGCGATATAGGCGAAGGCCGTCGAGATGCTGGCCGACGTGATGCCGGAGATGACGCGGCCGACGAACAACCACACCAGGGACGGCGCCAGCGCCATCAGCACGTAGTCGGCGGCAAGGCCGAAATTCGACAGCAACACCACCGGCCGCCGCCCGAAACGGTCCGACAGCGCGCCGAGCAATGGCGAGAACACGAACTGCATCAGCGCCCAGGCGGTGCCGAACAGGCCGAAGATTCGGGCGGCGTGGGCGGTATCGTTGTCGACGAAGCTCTCGATCAGCTTCGGCAGGATCGGCATGATCACGCCGAGCGCGAGCATGTCCAAGAGGATGGTGACGAAGATGAAGGCGACCGCGCCGCGCCGGACCGGCACAGCGACTTGCGCTGCCACCTCGCCGGCGCCGTCACTCACGACGGGCGCTTGCGCTTGTGCGCGAAGGGATTGGCCTTCTCGCGCAAGGTGATGCGCACCGGCGTGCCCGGCAGTTCGAAAGTCTCGCGCATGGAATTGATGAGATAGCGCAAATAAGACTGCGGCACCGCGTCAGCGCGCGAGCAGAACAGCACGAAGCTCGGCGGGCGCGCCTTGGTCTGCGTGATGTAATTGAGCTTGAGCCGGCGGCCGGACACGGCCGGCGGCGGATTGGCCTGAACCGCCTGCTCGAACCAGCGGTTCAATGCCGAAGTCGACACGCGCCGGTTCCAAAGCGCGTAGGCGTCCTGGATCGCCTGCATCAGCCGATCGATGCCCTCGCCCATCAGGCCCGAGACCGCGACGATCGGCACGCCCTTGATCTGCGGCAGCAAATGGTCGGCATCGCGACGCAGACCCGAGATCGCACCGCCCCCCTTGCTCTCCATCAGGTCCCATTTGTTGACGGCGAGCACCACTGCGCGGCCCTCGCGCTCGATCAGATCGGCGATGCGCAAATCCTGCTCCTCGAAGCGGTTCTGCGAATCCATCATCATCACGACGACTTCCGCAAAACGGACCGCGCGCAACGCGTCGGCGACCGAGAGCTTTTCCAGCTTCTCCTCGATGCGCGAGCGCCGGCGGAGACCTGCTGTGTCGAACACGCGAAACTCGCGGCCCTTCCAGTTGATCTCGACCGCGATGGAATCGCGCGTGGTGCCCGCCTCCGGGCTCGTCAGCAGGCGTTCCTCGCCGAGCAGATGGTTGATCAGCGTCGACTTGCCGGCATTGGGCCGGCCGACGATGGCGACCCGGATCGGGCGCGTCGCGGCCTCTTCCTCGGTGAGCGGCTCGTCGTCCTCGGTCTCGTCCTCGTCGACGGGCTCCGGCATCAGCTTGGCGAGCTCATCGTAGAGCTCGCCCATGCCCTCGCCATGCTCGGCCGAGATCTGGATGGGATCGCCGAGGCCGAGCGCAAAGGATTCCATCGCGCCGGCATCGCCGTGCTTGCCCTCACTCTTGTTGGCGACCAGCAGCACGGGCTTGTTGGCCTTGCGGGCGAAATCGGCGAAGGCGCGGTCGGTGGGCGTGAGGCCGACGCGGGCATCGATGACGAAGAACAGCGCATCCGCCTGCGCGATCGCAGTCTCGGTCTGCTCCTGCATGCGGGCAGTCAGCGAGCCCTTGGCGCCCTCGTCGAGGCCTGCGGTATCGATGATGGTGAATTCGAGATCGCCGAGCCTCGCCTCACCCTCGCGGCGATCGCGGGTGACGCCCGGCAGGTCGTCGACGAGCGCAAGCTTCTGTCCGACCAGGCGGTTGAACAGCGTCGATTTGCCGACATTGGGCCGGCCGATGATGGCGATCGTGAAGGACATCGGTCATTCGTGCGCTGCCGGAGCTGCGCCTGTCAATCAAAGGAAAAAATTAGCGCGAGAAGCTGCCGCTCGGCAGCGGCGCCGGGAAGCCGCCCTGCGTCTGCTGCTGCGTGGTCTGGGTCGGTTGCGCCTGCTGGACCGGCTGGTCCGGCGGCGGCGCAGTGGTGCGCTTGCGGACGATCTTGTGCTTGGGCGGCGGAGCGGCCGTGGCCGGCGCCGCCTCCGGCTGGGCCTCGCCGTCGACTTCGCCAGCGGGCGCTTCAGTCGGCGCTGCGGCTGCGGCGGCCGGCTGCCTTGTGTGCTTCGCTTTGGCTCCCTTCGCCGGCTTGGCCTCGGGCGGCGGCTCGGCGGGCAAGGCCGCAACGGCAGGTGCGTTCGGATCGGGCTGCTGCTGCGCGCCCTTGTACATATCCTTCGGGACGCCCTGCTCGAGGCCCGGCACGCCTTCCGGGAAGACCGGCTTGCGGTCGCCCGGCAGCTTCTTCTTGGTATCGAGGAAGTCGAGCATGTCGCTTGGATCGAAGCTGGAGCAGCCGCCCAGGACGCCCGTGAAGGCGATCAGGACGGCGGCTGCGATCAAGCGTGGCGTGCGGCGCATCTTGTGTGTCTCGTTTACGTCAGAGGGCCGTCGTCAGCTCTTGGCGACGGGCGGCAGCAGGGCCTGGAGCGCCTCGGCGCGCGAGCGCAGGCCGGGCGGCGTTTCGCCGTCTTCACCGATCGCGTCGAGCCATTTGCGGGCCGCGGTCATGTCGTTGTTGCGCCATGCCGACAGCGCCAGCATCTCGCGGGCGCTGTGGCGGAAGGTCGATTTGGGCGCGGCGGAAGCCTCCAGCCGCTGCTGCATGTCGGCATAGCTGGCGCTGTCGAGCAGCAGACCGGCGGCGCGGATCTTGGCCAGATCCTGCCACTCACCACCGACGCTGCGGTCGGCAGCGATGTCGTCGTACATCTTGGCAGCAGCCTTGGCGTCGCGGGGCGCCGCCTCGGCGGCGGCGCGCAGCCGCGCCAGGGTGCGATAACCCGAGGGCGCCTTTGCGGCGAGCTCGGTGAAGGCGGCCTCGGCCTCGGCATGCTTGTCCTGGTCGGACAGCTCGGCGGCCTTCTCGAAGGCGGCGCCGGCCTCGGCGGCCTTCTTGGACTCCAGATATTGATAACCGCGCCAGCCGCCGACGCCGGCAATGACCAGCACCATCAGGGCGATGAAGTAGATCGAATATCTATCCCACAGCTTCTTGAGCTGTTCGCGACGTACTTCCTCGTCGACTTCGTCAAATAATTCAGACACTTATGTTAATCCCATGCCCGTCCGGGTGCGCGCGCCGAGGCGTTCGCGTCAGGAATCCCGTCCCCCACGTGGCGGCGAGGTACCCTAACGATATGGCGGTGGCAAGGCAAAGCGAGCCCGATCAAGGCGTTAACCACCCGGGAGAGCCCGGATGCGCCTGCCCAGCTCAAGCGCCCAGGAGCTCCCGGAGCTGCCGCTTCAGCACCTTGCCGTTGGCGTTGCGCGGCAGCGGGTCTGGTGTGATCGCCATGGTTTCGGGAACCTTGTAGTCGGACAGACGCTCCGCGCACCAGGCGCGCAAGGCCTCGCCGGCGACCGGCGCACGCGTCACCACCACGGCGTGGACGCGCTCGCCCAGCACCGGACACGCCTTGGCGATGATCGCGCTCTCGATCACGGCGGGATGGCCGGCCAGCACGGATTCGACCTCGGCCGAATAGATCTTCAGGCCGCCGCGATTGATCATGTCCTTCTGCCGGTCGAACATGCGGACGAACCCGTCCGCATCGACCGAGCCGAGATCGCCGGAGTGCCAGAATCCGCTGGTGAAGCTTTCGGCGGTGGCTTTGGGGTTATTCCAATAGCCCTTGATGACGGAGGCGCTCTGGATCCAGAGTTCGCCGATCTCGCCATGGGGCAGCTCGCGCCCGTCCGAATCCATCGCGACGATGCGCGCGCCGGGACACGGCAGGCCGACGCTGTCGATATGGCTCTCGGTCAGTTCGCCCGGCATGATCGTCGAGGGCGACGTCGTCTCGGTCGCGCCGTAACAGTTCATCAGCTTCAGTCCGGGAATTGTCGCCTTGAGCTTCTCGATGGTCGCGACCGGCATCGGCGCGCCGCCAAAGCCGCCGATGCGCCAGCTCGACAGATCGTAGCTGTCGAAATCAGGCTGGAGCAGGCAGAGATTGTACATCGCCGGCACCATCACCGTGTAGGTGACGCGCTCGCGCGCGGCGAGCTTGAGGTAATCGGCCGCCTTGAACTCAGGCATGATGATCAGCGCGCCACTGCTGCGGATCATCGTCGTGATGTTGGCGACGATTCCGGTGACATGGCCGAGCGGCACTGCCGCGATCGATCGATCCGCTTCCGTCAACTGCAGGCAGGACACGAACACCATCGAGGAATGGACGATGTTGCAATGGGCCAGCATCGCGCCCTTCGGCTTGCCTGTCGTGCCCGAGGTGTAGAGGATCATCGCGGTATCCTCTTCGCTCACCTCGATCGGCGCAGGCGCTGGCGGGTTGTCGGCGAGCGCGGCAAAGCGCGAGCGAACCGGATCGTCGTCGACGGCGATGCGGTGGATCACATCGGGCACCTCCTGCGCATCGGGCAGCCGCTCTGCGAGCCCTGCCTCGTGGATCAGGATCTTGGCGCCGCAATCGGCGAGGACATAGGCGATCTCCGGCTTCTGCTGGCGCGTGCTGAGTAGCACGGTGACCAGCCCTTCATGCGCGGCGGCAAACAGCAGCAGCGGGAATTCGATGCGGTTGCCGAGCAGGATCGCGACGCGGTCGCCGCGCTGCAGACCAAGCTTGCGGAAGCCCGCGGCGATCCGCGCGGCCTGCTCCACGGCCTGCCGCCAGCTCAGCCGGACATTGCCGCAGATCAGCGCCTCGCCATCGGCATTGCGATCGCGCGCCTCCGCGATCATCGCCCACACGCTCGCCGGCCGATCCGAAAATGCCGGCACCACCCGGTCGCCGAAGCGAGCCTCGAACCGCATCGGCGGGATCTGAGATTGCGACCAATCCATCGAACGGCCCTCGGCTTGTTGCTCTTGTCAGCTTCCGCGCATGGACATCGGGTTTCGTCTTGTGCTGACCGGCTAGACCCCGATCACGGGAACACCGATCACGACCGGATGGAACGCGAAGGCCAGCGCGAGATAGGCGACGACGCCGACGACGACCGCAATCAGATCATTGCTGACGCCGCCCACCGGGATCGGCGGGCCGCCGGCGTCGGTGCGATGCTTGAGCGAAATGCGGTCATACACCGCCCAGCCCAGGAACGAGCCGAACAGGATGATGGAGCCGAGATCGCCATTGGCCAAAAGATGCGCCGCCGCCCACAGCTTGATGCCGGCCAGCATCGGATGCTTCAGCGTCGCGTAGATGCGGCCGCGCAGATAAGAGGCGACCACCAGAATGACCGCGGGCAGCATCAGCGCGAGCGTGATGTGCTTCATCGCCTTCGGCGGATACCAGACGTCGATCCAGCCGGAGCTGCGGTAATGGGCAAAGCCCCAGATGATCAGCGCCAGCCCCGCGAGCGAGACCACGGTATAGAGGATCTTGTAGGTCCCCTCGCCCAGCCTCGCGATCGCCTGCGCGCGCGCCTCACGTTTGGTGGTGAACACATGGGTCGCAAAAAACAGCGCAAGCCCCAGGATCATGACCAGCAGACCCACGACATCCTCCCCGCAAAGCAGCCCCGCCTCTGAGGTATCATCGATTGGGCCGTGGTCGCAACTGATGCGCTATTTGCCCAGCTCGCGATTGTCGACATAGCGGATCGCGATCGGCCGCCCGGCCAGCGCGCCGCCGAGTCCGCCGGTGAATTTCAGCGGCAGGCAAGCCTTCAGTGATGAATTGATCGCATCCAGATAGGTCGTCCGGGTATCGGCGGGAACGCCAGGAGTTGCGAAGGTCAGGCGCGGCGGGCCGATCAGGCCGCCGGCCCTGTTGAAGCTGAAACGCACCGACATCTGCATGCCCGCGCGCGGATTGTCCGATGGCGGCGACCAGCAGCTGCGCAGCTCGGCGAAGAGGTCGCCGATCGTGTCGAGATCGTGATCGGGCTTTTGATATTTGGCGCGGTCGGCCTCGGACGGCACAGTCTCGATCGTGAGCTGAAGATTCTGGCCGTAAGGATAGTCGATCTCGGGAATGCAGGGACCGGGTTCGAGCGGGCTGCAATAGGACGGCGTGCAGGGCTGGCCGTCGAGCACGCTGCAGGGCTCGTGCGCGAACGGTATCGGGTTGATCTGGCGGCGCTGCGCGTCGGCGGCGATCGTCGAGATCGCCAATAGGATGAAAACGAGGATGCCGCGCCACATGGAGTGCACTCGCAAAGCCATGCGATAAAAGTGGCGTTGCCCATCAACGCGTCAAGTCCGAGCGCATTCACATGCGCGCGTTCAACACCGGTATCGTCGCCCGGCCAGTGCGCAATTGCGCACTAGGACCGGGCGACCCAGTACTCCGTGACGGCGGTTATGGAATCGAGAGGCTGCGGCGTACTGGATTCCCCGCCTTCGCGGGGAATGACAGCGGAGGGTGTGACTGAAAAGCGGGCGGAGCGCCCACCCTACCCCTTCTTCTTGACGTCCTTGACGTTGGTGAATTCGATGCCCTCGGCGCGCTCTTTGGTGTAGCCGAGATAGAACTCGTTTCGGGCGAGATACACGGGATCGCCGTCGACGTCGTCGGCGATGCTGGAGGTGTTCGCGGCGATGAACGTGTCGAGCTTCTTGCGGTCCTCGGAGGAGACCCAGCGCGCGAGCTGGAATTCGCTGACCTCGAACTCGACCGGCAATGAATACTCCGCCTCCAGCCGTGCCTTCAGCACGTCGAGCTGAAGCGCGCCGACGACACCGACCAGCGCCGGCGCACCGTCGCGCGGCCGGAACACCTGCACCACGCCCTCTTCCGACATCTGCTGCAGCGCCTCCTTCAGCTTCTTCGCCTTCATCGCGTCGGTGAGACGGACGCGGCGGACGATTTCCGGCGCGAAACTCGGCACGCCGACGAAGTTGAAATCCTCGCCCTCGGTCAAGGTGTCGCCGATGCGCAGCGTGCCGTGATTGGGAATGCCGACGACGTCGCCGGCGAAGGCTTCATCCGCGACCGAACGGTCCTGTGCGAAGAAGAATTGCGGGCTCGACAGCGGCATGCTCTTGCCGGTGCGAACCAGCTTGGCCTTCATGCCGCGGCTGAGCTTGCCCGAGCAGAGGCGCGCAAAGGCGATGCGGTCGCGGTGGTTCGGATCCATATTGGCCTGGATCTTGAACACGAAGGCGCTCATGCGCGGATCGGTGGCCTCGACCTTGCGCTGGTCGCTGTCCTGCGCGCGCGGCTCGGGCGCGAACTTGCCGAGGCCTTCCAGCAGGTCGCCGACGCCGAAATTGCGCAGCGCGCTGCCGAAATAGACCGGCGTCAGATGGCCCTCGCGGAACGCGTCGAGCTCGAACGGTTTTGACGCTTCGGTGACGAGCTCGAGCTCGTCCTTGACCGCGGAGACATCGAGATTGGCATTGAGCTTGGCGAGCTCGGCGATCTCGATCTGCTGCGCCGCGCCGGTCTTGGCGCCGCCGCCTTCGAGCAGGCGCACGCCGCCATTGGCGACGTCGTAGGTGCCGAGGAAGTCGCGGCCGCGTCCGACCGGCCAGGTCATCGGCGTGGTGTCGAGCGCCAGCGTCTTCTCGATCTCGTCGAGCAGCTCGAACACGTCGCGGCTCTCGCGGTCCATCTTGTTGATGAAGGTGATGATCGGGATATCCCGAAGACGACACACCTCGAACAGCTTTCGAGTGCGCGCCTCGATGCCCTTGGCGGCGTCGATCACCATCACGGCGGAATCGACCGCCGTGAGGGTGCGATAGGTATCTTCCGAAAAGTCCTCGTGGCCCGGCGTGTCCAGCAGGTTGAAGACAAGGCCCTCGAACTCGAAGGTCATCACCGAGGTCACGACCGAGATGCCGCGCTCGCGCTCGATCTTCATCCAGTCCGACCGCGTGTTGCGCCGCTCGCCCTTGGCCTTGACCTGGCCGGCCAAGTTGATGGCGCCGCCGAACAGCAGCAGCTTTTCGGTCAGCGTGGTCTTGCCGGCGTCGGGATGGGAGATGATCGCAAACGTGCGCCGCCGCGCCACTTCGGCGGCAAGCGGGGAACGGGCCGGCGATTCGGCTGTGGTGGCGGCGATGTCGGACATGGCGGGAGCGTGTGGCAGGGAAAACGGGCCTGATCAAGCCTCATTTGGTGATTGCGGAGCCCTCCGGCCAGCCCCATATCGGCCTTGGCCATACTGGCCTTGGGGGGAGGACGACCTCCCCGGCCCATCAGCACATCAGTCGCGGGGACGACCCTGCCTTGAATGGAGGGTCGTCATGGCCTGGAGCATCCTGTTCGTCGCGGGCCTTCTCGAGATCACCTGGGCGATCGGCCTGAAATACACCGAGGGCTTTAGCAGGCTTGTTCCGTCCGTCGTCACGCTCGTGGCCATGGCCGGCAGCGTCATCCTGCTCGGATTCGCCCTCAAATCCCTACCCGTGGGAACCGCCTATGCGGTCTGGACCGGCATCGGCGCGGTCGGCACCGCAACGCTGGGCATCATCCTGTTCGGCGAGCCGGCCACGGCCCTCCGCCTTGCCAGCATCGGGCTGATCGTCGCCGGGATCGTCGGGCTGAAGCTGGTTACTTGACCAAGATCTTGACCGCCCACCAGGTCAGCGCCGCCACGATGGCCGAGGCAGGAATCGTGATTACCCAGGCATAGACGATCGAGCTGGCAACGTTCCAGCGCACCGCCGAGACGCGGCGGGCGGCGCCGACGCCGACGATGGCGCCGGTGATGGTGTGCGTGGTGGAGACGGGAACCCCGAGATAGGTTGCCATGAACAAAGTCGCGGCTCCGCCGGTCTCGGCGCAAAAGCCCTGCATCGGGGTCAATTTGGTGATGCGCAGGCCCATGGTCCGGACAATGCGCCAGCCGCCCATCAGGGTGCCCAGCGCCATCGCCGCCTGGCAGGACAGCACCACCCAGAACGGCACCGAGAAGTCGCTGCCCAGATGGCCCTGCGAATAGAGCAGCACCGCGATGATGCCCATGGTCTTCTGCGCGTCGTTGCCGCCATGGCCGAGCGAATAGAGCGAGGCGGAGGCGAATTGCAGGATACGGAAGGCGCGATCGACCGCGAACGGCGTCGAGCGCACCGAGGCCCAGGACACGATCGCCACCAGCATCATCGCCAGCAGGAAGCCGATCAGCGGCGACAGCACGATCGCCAGCACCGTCTTGGTCAATCCGCTCCACACCGCAGCCGAGACCCCGGCCTTGGCCATGCCGCCGCCGACGAGCCCGCCGATCAGCGCATGCGACGACGAGGACGGAATGCCGAGCGCCCAGGTCACGAGGTTCCAGACGATGGCGCCGACCAGGGCCGCGAAGATCACCTGGGCGTCGACGATCGAGGGATCGATGATGCCGGTGCCGATGGTCTGGGCGACGTGCAGGCCGAACACCATGAAGGCGACGAAATTGAAGAATGCGGCCCAGAACACCGCGAATTGCGGCCGCAACACGCGGGTCGAGACGATGGTCGCGATCGAATTGGCGGCGTCGTGCAGGCCGTTCAGGAAATCGAACAGCAGCGCGACGGCGATCAAGCCGACCAGGACGGGAAGACCCAACGCGGCATCCACAGCGGCCTGCCCTAAACTTGCTCGATGACGATGCTGTTGATCTCGTTCGCGACGTCGTCGAAGCGATCCGCCACCTTCTCGAGGTGGTCGTAGATCTCGACGCCGACGATGAAGTCCATCGCATTGCCGTCGCGATGCTTGAGGAACAGCTCCTTAAGGCCGATGTCGTGGAGGTCGTCGACGCGGCCCTCGAGCTTGCCGAGCTCCTCCGTGATCGCGGTCAGCATGGCGACGTTCGGGCCGATCGATTGCATGAGCGGCAGCGCGCGGCCGACCAGATTGGCGCACTCGATCAGAAGCCCGCCAATCTCGCGCATCGGCGGCTCGAAGGTGCGGACCTCGAACAGCATCACCGCCTTGGCCGTCTGCTGCATCTGGTCGATGGCGTCGTCCATCGACGTGATCAGGTTCTTGATGTCGCCGCGGTCGAACGGGGTAATGAAGGTGCGGCGCACCGCCGTCAGCACCTCTCGGGTGATGTTGTCGGCGTCGTTCTCGAACTGGTTGACGCGCTGGCAATAGACCGGCGTCTCCTCGCCCCCGTTGAGCATGCCCTGGAGCGCGATGGAGCCCTGGATCACCGTCTGGGCATGCCGGTCGAACAGGTCAAAGAACCGTTCTTCCTTGGGCAGGAAAGCACGAAACCATCGCATCATGGGGGTAGGCTACCGGTTGGAAATGGCCCGGCCCTGTCGGACCGTCATGAAACTGTCATAGACCATTTTCGATCCGCGCGCGTGTCATCTCACGCCCGCGGAGCCGGATCATCCACCGCTTTCAGACGGCCGGTAAACCGTTTTTGAATCAGCTACTTAGAGCGATCGCCGGAAGTAATGCGCGATTTCGCCGATGACGCCGCGGCGGAAGGTGAGCACGCAGACCACGAAGATCGAGCCCTGGATCACGGTCACCCACTGGCCGAAGCCGGCGAGATATTGCTGCATGGCGATGATCGCGAAGGCACCGACCACGGGGCCGAAGATGGTTCCGAGGCCGCCAACCAGCGTCATCAGCACGACCTCGCCCGACATCGACCAATGCACGTCGGTGAGTGAGGCGTTCTGCGCCACGAACACCTTCAGCGCACCGGCAAAACCGGCCAGCGTTCCCGACAGCACGAAGGCCAGGAACTTGTACTGGTCGGTGCGGTAGCCCAGCGAAATCGCGCGTTGCTCGTTCTCCCGGATCGACTTCAGCACCTCGCCGAACGGCGAGTTGATGATGCGGTAGATCAACAGGAAGCCGGCGAGAAACCCGACCAGCACGACGTAATAGAGCACGGTCGGCTTGGAGAGATCGAGGACGCCGAACATGCGTCCCTGCGGGATACCCTGGATGCCGTCCTCACCGTGGGTGAACGGGGCCTGGAGGTAGATGAAGTACAGCAGTTGCGACAGCGCCAGCGTGATCATCGAGAAATAGATGCCCTGGCGGCGGATCGAGATGTAGCCGGTGATCAGCGAGAGCACGAAAGCCGCGGCGATGCCGACGAGGATGCCGAGTTCGGGCGGCAACGCCCACACTTTCAGCGCATGCGCGCAGCAATAGCCGGCGGTCCCCAGGAACATGGCGTGGCCGAACGACAACAGGCCGCCATAGCCGATCAGCAGATTGAAGGCGCAGGCGAGCAGCGCAAAGCACAGCGCCTGCATCACGAAGAACGGGTAGACGCCCGTGAATGGCACCGACGCCAGCAGCAGCGCCATCACTAAGAAAGCGATCATCTCGTCGCGCATCGCGCGAGGGGTCACCGGCAGCGTGTCGTCCGTCAGGGTTGTCATATCAGGCCGCCCTTCCCGTCAATCCCGTTGGCTTCACCAAGAGCACCAGCACCATCAGCACGAACACGACGGTGTTGGAGGCCTCGGGATAGAAGTACTTGGTCAGACCCTCGATCACACCGAGCGCGAAGCCGGTGATGATGGAGCCCATGATCGAACCCATGCCGCCGATCACGACCACCGCGAACACGACGATGATGAGGTCGGCGCCCATCAGCGGCCGCACCTGGTTGATCGGCGCCGAGAGCACGCCCGCGAGCGCGGCAAGGCCGACGCCGAGACCATAGGTCAGCGTGATCATGCGCGGCACGTTGATGCCGAAGGCGCGCACCAGCGTCGGATTTTCGGTGGCGGCGCGCAGGTAAGCGCCGAGCTGGGTCTTCTCGATCAGGAACCATGTCGCCAGACACACGACCAGCGAGAACACGACCACCCAGCCGCGATAGATCGGCAAGAACATGAAGCCCAGATTCATGCCGCCCTTGAGCTGGTCCGGAATGGCGTAAGGCAGACCGGAGGAGCCGAAATAGTTCTGGAACACGCCCTGCACGATCAGCGCGATGCCGAAGGTCAGGAGCAGGCCGTAGAGATGGTCGAGCCCGGTCAGCCATTGCAGCATGGTCCGCTCCAGGATCATGCCGAAGATGCCGACGACAACAGGTGCGATCAGCAGCGCCCACCAGTAGTTAATGCCGCCGAGGCTCAACAGGAAATAGGCAACGAAGGCGCCCATCATGTAGAGCGCGCCATGGGCGAAATTGATGATGTTGAGCATGCCGAAAATCACGGCAAGCCCGAGACTGAGCAGCGCGTAGAACGAGCCGTTGATCAGTCCCACCAGTAGCTGAGCGTATAGAGCCTGCATCGATCCCGCACCCGGTCCCTTCGGCGTTCCCTGAAAGTCGCCCGCGGGCCTGATGGCCCGCGGGCGGTTGTCTTACTTCTTCAAGAGCGCGCACTTGCTCTCGGACAGCGGCGTGAAAGCCTGGTCGCCCGGCACCGTGCCGACCAGCTTGTAGAAGTCCCACGGCCCCTTGGATTCGGAGGGCTTCTTCACCTCGAACAGATAGGCGTTGTGGATGGTGCGGCCGTTGGGCTGAATCTCGCCCTTGCCGAACAGATCGTCCTCCGTCGGCATCGACTTCATCTTCTCGACGACCTTGACGCCGTCATGGGGATTGCCGCCGAGCGCCTCCAGCGCCTTGAGATAGTGACGCACGCCCGAATAGACGCCGGCCTGCACCATGGTGGGCGGCGCGTTGTTCTTCATCTTTTCAGCGAAGCGCTTCGAGAACGCCCGGGTCTGGTCGTTCATGTCCCAGTAGAAGGTCTCGGTGAAGTTGAGACCCTGCGCCGTCTCCAGCCCGATCGCCTTGACGTCGGTGAGGAAGAGCAGCAGCGCCGCGAGCTTCTGGCCGCCCTTGCCGATGCCGAACTCGGCGGCCTGCTTGATCGTGTTGGTGGTGTCGCCGCCGGCATTGGCAAGACCGATGATCTTTGCCTTGGATGACTGCGCCTGGAGCAGGAAGGACGAGAAGTCCGGCGTGTTCAGCGGATGCTTGACGCCGCCAATCACCTTGCCGCCGTTGGCGGTGACGACCGCCGTGGTGTCACGCTCGAGCGCGGCACCGAAGGCGTAGTCGGCGGTCAGGAAGAACCAGCTGTCGCCACCGGCCTTCACCAGCGCCTGACCGGTGGTATGGGCCAGCATGTAGGTGTCGTAGGTCCAGTGCACGGTGTTGGGCGAGCACTGCGCGTTGCTGAGATCCGAGGTCGCCGCGCCCGAGTTGATGTAGACGCCGTTCTTTTCCTTGATGACGTTGTTGACGGCGAGCGCCACGCCGGAATTCGGCACGTCGACGATGATGTCGACCTTGTCGACGTCGAACCATTGCCGCGCGATCGCGGTGCCGATGTCGGGCTTGTTCTGGTGATCGCCGGAGATGATGTCGATCTTCCAGCCCTTCGCAGCCAGGCCGGAATCCTCAACGGCCATCTGTGCGGCGAGGGTCGAGCCGGGACCGCCGAGGTCGGCGTAGAGGCCGGACTGATCGGACAGCGCGCCGATCTTGACGGTCTTGTCCTGCGCGGACGCGACGCCTGTGACGGCGAAGGTGAGCGCGGTGGTCAGCAGCAATGATGCAATCGACTTCGTCTTCATGCAACTTTCCTTTTTGAATTTTCTCGTTGGCGGTACTAGACACCCAAATAGGTGTGGAGCTTGTCCATGTTGGCGGCAAGATCCGCATTGGAAAATCCGTCAATGATCTTGCCGTGCTCGACCACGTAGTAGCGGTCGGCGACGGTGGATGCGAAGCGGAAATTCTGCTCGACCAGGAGGATCGTGAAACCCTCCTTCTTGAGTCGCGCGATGGTGTGGCCGATCTGCTGGATGATGACCGGCGCCAGGCCCTCGGTCGGCTCGTCCAGCATCAGGAAGCTCGCGCCAGTGCGCAGGATGCGCGCGATCGCGAGCATCTGCTGCTCGCCGCCGGACAGCTTGGTGCCCTGGCTATTGAGCCGCTCCTTCAGGTTCGGGAACAG
This sequence comes from Bradyrhizobium sp. 25ACV, assembly GCF_054863005.1. NCBI lineage: Bacteria > Pseudomonadati > Pseudomonadota > Alphaproteobacteria > Hyphomicrobiales > Nitrobacteraceae > Bradyrhizobium > Bradyrhizobium sp. 25ACV. The sequence continues at coordinate 13,971 of NZ_JAVAYO010000030.1, read as the reverse complement.
ATCGAAAATCTGATCGAGCGGCAGCCCGCCTTCACGGACCACCGGCGGCAGCATCAAATTCTCCCGCACGTCGAGACTGGAGAATATGCCCCGCTCTTCCGGGCAGAATGCGATGCCCATACGGGCGATCTTGTCGGAGGTCGCGCGGATGATCTCCTGGTTGTTGAACTTCACCGAGCCGGTACGCTTGCCGATGATGCCCATGATCGACTTCAGCGTGGTCGTCTTGCCGGCGCCGTTACGCCCGAGCAGGGTGACGACCTCGCCCGCGTTCACGTCGAAGTTGATCCCGTGCAGGATGTGGGACTCGCCGTACCATGCTTCCAGGTTGCGGATTTGAAGGATGTTTCCGCCGGTCGCAGCCTTGGCCGGAGCCTCGGCGATCGCAGTGTCAGGCATGACCGGCTCCCAGATAGGCTTCCTTGACGCGCTCGTCCTTGGTGAGCTCCGAGTAATGGCCCTGCGCGAGCACCTGGCCGCGCGTCAGCACGGTGATGATGTCGGACAGGTTGGCCACGACGCTTAAGTTATGCTCCACCATCAGGATGGTGTATTTCGCCGAGATGCGCTTGATCAGCGCCGCGATCTTGTCGATGTCCTCGTGGCCCATGCCCGCCATCGGCTCGTCCAGCAGCATCATCTCCGGGTCGAGCGCGAGCGTGGTTGCGATCTCCAGTGCACGCTTGCGTCCATAGGGCATCTCGACCGCGGGCGTGTTGGCAAACTCGTTCAGGCCGACATCGTTCAACAATTCGCGCGCGCGATCGTTGAAGCGGTTGAGCACCGACTTGGAGCGCCAGAAATCGAACGAAGAGCCGTGCTGGCGCTGAAGCGCGACACGGACGTTTTCCAGTGCCGTGAGATGCGGAAACACCGCCGAAATCTGGAACGAACGGACCAGCCCCATGCGGGCCACGTCGGCCGGCGCCATCGCGGTGATGTCCTGCCCCTTGTAGAGGATCTTTCCGGCGGACGGTTTCAGGAACTTGGTCAGAAGATTGAAGCAGGTCGTCTTGCCGGCCCCGTTCGGGCCGATCAACGCATGAATGCTCCCACGGCGAACCTTGAGCGCAACGTCGCGGACGGCGAAGAAGCCCGCGAACTCCTTGGTCAAGCCTTCCGTTTCGAGAATAAACTCATCGGCCAAACAGATTTCCCCCTGCCCGCGCGAGCCGCGTGGCTATCCTTGTTGCTTCGGCTTTCCGGGGGCCTTGGAGCCTATCCTTGGAGCCCATCCGGAACGCCGCCTCCGGGCGCGGAATATGCCGGAGGTGACGGGGGTTAGGCAAGGCGGAAAGCTGAGCAGATCAGGTCTGCGGCTGGGATACAAATGCTCCCTTAGTCGGAGATGTTTTGATGTCGTGCCTGCCCGGCCTCCCGGTTCGCAAGGCACCGGTCATCAAGCCGTCGTTAACGGTCTTTCGTCCGGCGCGCCAGCCTTCATAGAAAATTTTCCCGCAGGCTGCATCATGTGCGGGTTTTGACGTTCCAGGATTATTGTTTTGGCTTTCGCAAGCGCCGCTCCGTCCGTCGTCAAGTCGATCAGGCAGCGTGATCTCCTGAACACGTGGCTGCGACTTTATGCGAGCCAGCAGATCGCGCCGGCGGTTTGGGAATATCAGCCTGCGCGGCTCGAGGAAGAGCTGTCCGATCTCATCTATTATACGGTGGACGCTTCGACGCCGGCGCCGCGCCTGACCATCCAGAGCGAAGGCACCCGCATCTCGCGCGCTTATGGACATACCGGCAAGGGCGTTCTGCTCGACGATTATCTCGGGCCGCGACTCGCCCCCTTCGTGATGCCGGTTTATTATGAATGCGTGGCGCGCGGGCTGCCCGTCTACAGCGTTGCTGACGTCGACGACATCTACGGGCGCATCGTCGCGTATGAACGGCTGCTGCTGCCTTTCCAGATCGGCGGCCAAGTCTGCCACGTCATCGCCTCGGTCAAGACCTTTTGCGAGGACGGCGGCTTCGAGATCAAGAATCTGATGCGCGGAAATGACGCGCTGCCGCGCCCGAAACTGCGCGCCGTGATCGATCGCGATCTCTTCCATCGCGCGCCTGGCCGCATCGCGACGGCCGACGTCGTCGAATTCGCGGACCAGCCGGCTCCCGGCGTCACCAACGAGATCATCGAGCTGAACTAGTCTCTAAAGCATGATCCGGAAAAGTGCGCAGCGGTTTTCCGAAAAGATCATGCTCAAACAACAACCTAAAGCGCGATGACAATCTCGTCGCGCTTTAGTCTCTAACGCGTCTTGGCGCCGACTTCCTTGGCATAGATGTCCGGCTTGAAGCCGACCAGCAGCTTGCCGGCGATTTCCAGCACCGGCCGCTTGATCATCGATGGTTGCGCTAGCATCAACGCCAGCGCTTTCTTCTCGCTCAAGCCTTCCTTGTCGGAATCGGGCAGCTTCTTGAAGGTGGTGCCGGCGCGATTGAGCAGCGTCTCCCAGCCGACCTTGTCGCTCCACTGCTTGAGCTTGTCCTTCTCGACGCCCGCCGCCTTGTAGTCGTGGAATTCATACGCGACGCCATGAGAGTCGAGCCAGGCGCGCGCCTTCTTCATGGTGTCGCAGTTCTTGATGCCATAGATGATGTTGGGCAAGATGTTCCTCGCGCATGGCGTACCGTGATGTTCGCAGCGTTGTACGAAACTCCGCTTCGCGCGACAATATTGCGAACGAGGCCAAACTCGCCGAACGGACATCCCATGCACGTCACCCACGATCCGGCAGCCGCCGCCACGCCGACCATCGACTTCAACAGCTTCCTCGCGGTCGATATCCGTGTCGGGACCATCGTCGATGCAAAACCGTTTCCGGAGGCGCGCAAGCCGGCCTTTCGGCTGTGGATCGACTTCGGCCCGGTGATCGGCGTGCGCAAGAGCTCGGCCCAGATCACCGAAAACCATCCGCTCGAGACTTTGGTGGGACAACAGGTCGCGGCCGTCGTCAATTTCCCGCCGCGCCAGATCGGACCCGTCATCTCGGAGGTGCTGACGCTCGGCTTCCCCGATGCCGACGGCAAGGTCGTGCTGATGCAGCCGAGCAAGCCGGTGCCGAACGGCGGACGGCTGTTCTAGCCGCGCGCGATCGAGCGCAGCCTCGCCTCTGTCGACGCATTCGCAACGACATCATCCTTCTCCTGCCAGGCCGCAGGCCAGCCAGACTTGACCAAAATCATGTTCTGGATTAAAAATGACTGACTGATCTGTTTTTATTAAGATCAACTTACCCTCTGCCCAATCGGGATCGACGGTAAAACGATCGACCTGTCAGTTATTTAAGGACGGCGAGATGCCCAAGATCAGCGACAAGCAGCGCGAAAGTCGACGGCAGCAAATTCTCGAAGCTGCTCTCGCCTGCTTCTCCGAAGACGGCTTTCACCAGACCGGCATGGCCGACATCGTGAAACGCTCCGGACTGAGCCACGGCGCGGTTTATCTCTACTTCCAGAGCAAGGACGATCTGATCGAGGCGCTCGCCGACGACCGGCATCGGCGCGAAGCCGTGCTCAATTCGGTCGCGCAAGGATCCGGCGATCCGATCGAAGGGCTTCACGCGCTGATCCGCGTTTACGCGCAATGGCTGACCGACCCCGCCGGCGAACCGCGCCGCCGTGTCGGCATTCACGGCTGGGCCGAAGCCCTGCGCAACCGCCGCGTCCGCACCAGCGTCGTCGAAGGCATCGACATGCCGCGCGCGCTGATCGTGGCGCTGGTCGAGCGCGGCCAGCATGACGGCCTGATCAGGCGCGACCTCGGTGCCGAAGCGATCGCGCGCGTGCTGATCGCGATCTTCCAGGGTTTTGTGCTGCAAAAATGCTGGGGCGAGGATTTTGACGTCGAGGCCTGCATGGCGGCCGTGGCTGGGGTGATCGACGGCTTTCGCACGACCAGGCCCGACATCAAGCGGCGAAGCAGGACGTAAGCGATGTCAGGGATCCATGACCTGCTTGCTGGCGCCGGCGTCGGCCTGGTCAGCGGATTGACCTCGGGCTTGATGGGAACGAGCCCGGGTGGCGGGCTCGTGATCTTCAGCGTGCTGCTGCTCGGCGCGGAACAGCACGTCGCGCAAGGAACGTCGCTGATCACGCAGGTCCCGCCGACGGGCCTCGCCGGCGCCCGCCGCTATTGGCAGAGCGGCAATCGCAGCCCCCTGCCGTGGATCGTCTGGATCGGCATCGGATTTCTCGTCGGCGGTGCCGGTGGCGGTTACACCGCGGCGGCGGTTTCCGACCAGGTCTTGCAATGGACTTATGTCGTCTATCTCGTCGCGCTGATCGCCCTGCTTATCCTGCGTCGCGATCGCAAGGACGGTGGCCGTGAGGCTGGCGACCAGGCCCAACTGCCCCGGCTACCCCTGCTGCTCATCGGCCTGCTCGCCGGGTTTTCCTCCGGCTTCATGGGCATCGGCGGCGGCCTGGCGATCACGGTCGGCCTTGCTGCGGGCCTGCGCGTGCCGCAGCATCAGGCGCAGCTCGTCAGCCTCGTATTCTCGGTCATCCCGACCAATCTTCCGGCAGCCTGGATCTACTGGAGCAAGGGCCTGATGGTCGGTTGGCCGGCCATCACAGGCATTCTGGCCGGCCTCTGGATCGGCACCGATCTCGGCGCACGCCTGGCCAATGGCGTCAGCAAATCGGTGCTGCGTCGGGTCATGATCGCCTTCGTCTCGCTGATGGCGCTCTACATGACGTACAAGGCGCTGACCTGATCTTACGGCCGAGGCGGAATGTTCAGCCCGCGCTGCACCGCCGGACGCGCGAGGCCCCGTTCGAGCCAGGCACCGACCGATTTGAACTGGGTGAATTCGACGAGCTCGCCGGCACCGTAGAAGCCGATCAGATTGCGCACCCAGCCCAGCATGGAGATGTCGGCGATGGTGTAGTCGTCATCCATGAACCATTGTCGTCCCGAAAGATGCGCTTCCATCACGCCGAGCAGACGCTTGGCTTCGGCGACGTAGCGGTCGCGCGGACGCTTGTCCTCAAAATCCTTGCCGGCGAATTTGTGGAAGAAGCCGACCTGACCAAACATCGGCCCGATGCCGCCCATCTGGAAGTGCACCCACTGGATGGTCTGGTAGCGACGGGCGGCATCCTGGGACAACAGCTTGCCGGTCTTCTCCGCGAGATATTGCAGGATCGCCCCGGACTCGAACAGCGGCAGCGGCCTGCCGCCGGGACCATTGGGATCGAGGATCGCCGGGATCTTGCCGTTCGGATTGAGCGAGAGGAATTCAGCCGTCTTCTGATCGTCCTTGCCGAAATCGACGAGATGGACCTCGTAGGGAAGTCCGATCTCCTCCAGCATGATCGAGACCTTGACGCCGTTCGGCGTGGGCAGCGAATAGAGCTGGAGCAGTTCGGGATGTTTGGCCGGCCAGCGTTTGGTGATGGGAAAGGCGGACAGATCAGACATCGACACTCCGGCTGCGTTCGTAAGACGCGCCTAATCTAGGCGAGCCGGCGAACGATGCAAGGCCGAGCAGCCGTCAGCTTAACGCCTGCGTCGCCAGCCAGTCACAACGGCCTTGAAGCGACTAGGGCGGCAGCGTCGCGACCTTGACGACCGGAGTCATGGTTTCATGCTGCAGTCGATACTGGATGAACCATTGACCCGTGATCAGCAGCGCAGCCGTGAAGGCAATCGCGAGGGTCGCGGTCGCCCATTGGCAGACGTCGTGCATGGCATTTGTCCCTCAGCTCCTGTGGCTTAAACGTCCGCTGACAGGCCGTGTTCCGACTTGGCAGGAAAATTTTGCCGGTTTTTCCCGTTTTCCCAGACGAGACGTTGCGTTGTTTCGAGGGACCATCGAGCAACTTACGCGTTGTGGCGGGATGAATATTGAGAAGCGCGCCCTGCTCGATCACGCTCAGCGCTGTCGCCGCGTCGCGGACGATCTCGCCCATCGCGAATCCGCCGACGGCTCCGAGAGATGGCCGATGTGTACGAAGCGCGAGCAGCAAGGCTGGACGATGAGGGTGGCTCCTTGAAGCCGAGCCATTGTGGTCGTGGTCACCTTGCCGGTACAAACGATCGGCAGAGTTGATCTAGTCAGTAGTTAATCTCCATTCGCAGTCCGCGCGGATCGATCTCCTCGCCGCCGACAAACCGCGTGCTGTCACGCGCCGCCACCGCGCAGGCGCAGGCGTCGATCAGATCGTCGCGACCGATGCCGGTGCCGTGGCGAAGCGTCAGCCATCTTTCGACCTTGGTGAAACCCCGAGCTCTCAGCAGCGCGACGCGCTGCTCGCGGCCTTGCGCCGACGTCTTGTTCGCGAGCCGTGCTCCTCCCGCCAGATTCCAGAAAATCAATTCCGGATGCGCTTCGCCGATCGTCGCCTGCCGCGCCGGCGTCATGACATCGTCGACCTCCCTGATCTTGTGCCTGATATTCCACAGCTGCGCCGACACACCTCTGCCCTTGCCCTCATGCGTCCAGTAGTAACGGTTGGCCTCAGCCATGTCGGCGAACGTCCAGAGATCCCGGCGCGCACCGAGAAACACGGCGGGGCCAATCAGCTCGCGCGCACGCAGGTCGCACATGCGATAGCCGGCCGGATTCAATCCGATCGGCATGTCGATCATCGCACGCGCATGCGGCAACGCGAGCAAACGCGTCAGGCCCGGCGAATAGTCAAAACCATGATTCCCGCGCTCGTCGATCCAGGCCGCGACCCAGCCGAAACGAAATCCGTCGAGGCCGAGATAACTGTTCACGCGCACGACCCCGCCGCTGCCGACGTTCGTTCATCCCATGCCGTCACCTCGATGTTGCTCGAACAGCGGTCATGCTTCATCTCGTTAGATATTCGCGCATCAAGGCGCGGGCACGATGCAGGCGTGCCTTTACGGTCTGCCTGGTCGCACCGAGCGCAGTGGCGATTTCGTCGATGGTCATTTCCTTGACGTCGCGCATCAACGCGACATCGCGATAGTGCGGCGGCAGCGCCTCGAACGCCGCGGCCACGTCGAGCCGCAAATCGGCCTCGGGGCGAGCCAGCAGCAGTGCCTCCGCCTCGCCGTCGTCGATGGCGGCGACGACACCGGCCCGACGCGCCAGCCGCAGGCATTCGCGGCGGACCACGCTGATCAGCCAGGCCGAAAGCGCCAGCATCGAACGGATCGTGCCGACATGGCGGAACAGGATCCACAGCGCCTCCTGCGTCGCATCCTCGGCATCCGCCGAGCTGCGGCAGGTCGCCCGCGCATAGCGGCGGATATCCGGCTGCGCCGTCTCGAGCAGCCGCGCGATCGCATGGGGATCACCGAGCCGTGCGGCCTCGAACAGCCTTGGTGAGATCGCAGCCGCACTCACGACACGCCCCCTCGCCCGATCCCCGCCATCGCGCACATCGGGCAATAGCCGACGAAGCCGGTCAGCGCGAAGCCTGCGCCGCCGAGCGCGACCAGCCACGCCGTCGCACCCGCCAGATAAATGAATGCCGCGACCACCACCGCCACGCCCGCGGCGATCCGCACCGCCTGGTGCAGGCCGCCGATGTTCTTCCTGTAAAATGCCATCGCTTCCTCCGAGATGAGCCGAGGCAAAGTGCCTCGACCATCAAGAGGGCGCGCCGGCCGGAAAGGATTCGCGGGGCGCGTGATTTTTTTCGCGGTCAGCCTCCGACGGCCTGATAGGCCAGGCGCTTGAACTCGAAGAAGAACGGATTCCAGAAGCCCATGTAACGCTGGGCCATCAGGACGCCCGCGGTGTTGGCCTCAGGGCAGATCCACCAATGGGTGCCGGCAAGGCCGCCCCACTGGAATTCCCCGGTTGAGTTCGGCGGATCAAACGGCGTCGGCGCGAAGGTGACCGCGCCGCCGAGGCCAAAGCCCTTGCCCGGGATCGGGCCGAGATTGGCGAAGCGGATGGTCTGCCCTGCCGGGAGCTGGTTCGTCATCATCTGCCGCAGCGTCTCCGGCTTCAGCAGCGCATCCGAACCGGGCAGCAGCGCGCGGACCAGTGCGAGCATGTCGGGCAGGGTCGAGACCAGACCGCCGCCGCCCGAGAGCCGCGGAAACGGCCGTCGATAGGCTTGCGGAAACGGCAGATTGTCGGCGCGCGTGAGCCCGGGCTTCATGGGATCGAGCACATCAGCGCCATTGTAGAGCGCAACCAGCCTGCCCTGCTGCGCTTCCGGCACGTGGAAGCCGGTGTCGGTCATGCCGAGCGGATCGAAGATGCGCGCCTTGAGGAAGGCATCGAGCGCCTGGCCGGAGACGACCTCCACGATACGGCCGAGCACGTCGGTTGCCACCGAATATTCCCAGGACATCCCCGGATGATAGGACAACGGCAGATCCGCGAGCCTGTCGATCATATCGGTCAGCGGCGTCAGCGGATTGAGTACGCGCGCCTCGTTGTAGGCTTTGAACAGCACCGTGCCGGGATCGAAGATGCCGTAGCTGAGGCCGGAGGTGTGGGTCAGGAGCTGGCGGATCGTGATCGGGTTCTTCGCCGGCTCGACATCGGCAAGGCTCGAAGCGCCCGGCTTCAGCACTTTGCGATTAGCGAGCTGCGGCAGGAATTTCTCGATCGGGTCATCGAGGCCGATGCGGCCTTCCTCGACCAGCAGCATGATCGCGCAGGCGACGAAGATCTTGGTGTTGGAAAAGGCGCGGAAGATATGGTCGGGACGAAGCGCGGTCTTGGCTTCGCGGTCGGCAAAGCCGACGCATTGCTGGTCGACCACCTCGCCCCCGCGCAGCACGGCCCAGGATGCGCCCGGAATGATCTCCTGATCGACGTAGCGCTGCATTGCCGTCCGTGCGGCGGAAAATTCCGTAACCTTGGCGTCCATGAGTTCCCCCAATTGCGGTTTGGACGGATATAGCGCGCTTTCGCGGGAAATGAAGGCCGCAGCGCCTATTGCTGCTTCATGAACGCGGTGACGTGCAGGCAGCGGCGGATGCGCATGCCCTGCCGCTGGTACAGCGCGATCGCCGACACGTTGCTGGAAAACACGTGCAGGAACGGAATTTCCCCGCGCGCCTCGATCCCGCGCGCGACGGCCGCAAGCAGCGCCTGCGCATAGCCGCGGCCACGATAGTCGGGATGCACGCACACGGCCGTCATCTCCACGAACTTGCCCGGCTTCATGCGCTCGCCCGTCATCGCGACCAACTGGTCCCCGGCGCGGATGCCGAGGAACGTGCCGAGTTCGTGGGTCCGCCGCGCGAACGGACCGGGCTTCGTCAGCTCCGTCAGCGCCATCATCGCGGGAACGTCGTCGGCACCCAGAGTAACGATCTCGGCATCGCGGAGCGGACTGTCGGCGGGCGAGCCGATCATCTGCTCGCAGGGCCCGGCGATCACGACCTTGAAACCGGCGGGTACCTCGACCGGATCCGGCGTGAATAATGCGGCGACCTGCGAGCCCGACAGCAGATCACCGAGCGCGGCAAAGCTGGCCTCGGACATCTCGGCCATGTCGGCGAACGGCGTCATGTCGACGGGATAGCGCAGCGCCCGCGGGCCGCCTTCGGCCAGATGCTTGTGGCTGGTCGTCAGCGCGCTCCAGATCGGGCGATCGAGCAGCGCCTCATCGCTGTCGGACACTGGCCTAGTCCTTGTCGAAGCTGACGATCACCGCAGCATTGGCGATGAGGATGGGATCGTTGGCCACTTCGGTCGCCGAGGGAATCTCCAGCCCGCCCTTGACCGCGGTGACGGTCACGGTGCCGTAGGGAAGCTCCTTGGCCACCGCCTCCTTGTCGACGGCTTCCGGATTGGGCACCGCGATCGTGACATCGACGAACATGTCGTTCGCGGTCTTGCCGATCATCCGGAAGAAGCCGAGGCTCGAATGCCTGATGGCATCCGACACCGCGCGCTTCGCCGCCTTGGTGGCGTCCCTGCCGTGGACATCGACGCCCATACCCATCTCGGTGACGCAGCGAACACGAGTCATGTTCATTCCCATTAGTGCTGGAGTTCAGAGGCCCGACCTTCCGCGATCTACGCCTCCGGCACAAGCGCCTTTTCGCGCAGGAAATATGCGTTGCGGTCCTCCTCCTGCGCGTTCACGACCGCGCGAATTCGCAACAAATCCTTGCGCGCAACCAGGCCCACCACGCGATGGCTGTTGCGTTCGACCACCGGCAGGCGTCCGAGATCGGAGGCGACCATGAGATCGGCGACACGCCCCAGCACGTCATCGGGATGCGCTATCACGGCCGATGAGTCCGAGACGACGTCGTCGAGCGTTGCCGCCTGGTGATCGCCCTCGGTGCGCCAGCGCAACACATCGGCGCGCGTGACCATGCCGGCCAGCCGTCCATCGGCAGTGACGACGGGATAGGATTTGTGACGGCGCTGGTCCGAGGTGAAGAAAGTGACCGCTTCGTCAATGGGCATGTCGACCGGCAGCGTGTCGACATCAGTGACCATGACATCGGCGGCGCGGAGCAGCTCGAACGGATCGATCGCGTATTCGCGCGTGATATGCTGGCCGCGGCGCGCGATCTTCTCGGTCAGGATCGAGCGCTTCAGCAGCAGCACCGTGACGGCATGCGCTGCGCCGGTCGCCGCCAGCAGCGGCAGCAACATGTCGATATTGCCGGTCAGCTCGATGGCGAACATCACGCCTGTCAGCGGCGAGCGCATCGTGCCGCCCATCATCGCGGCCATGCCGACCAGTGCCCAGAATGACGCGCCACCGGGCAGCGCCAGCCCCTCCATCCAGCCAGCCGTGCCGCCGAGGATCAGCAGCGGCGCCAGCACGCCGCCCGATGTGCCTGAGCCGAGCGCGATCACCCAGACCACGGATTTCACCAGCAGCAGCCGGATCGCCTCATCGCGCGCCATGTGGCCGGACAAGAGATCGGCGATGACGTCGTAGCCGACGCCAAGCGCGCGCGGATCGACGAGGCCGCCGAGGCCGACGATCAGACCGCCAAGCATCGGCCACCACATCCAGTGCACCGGCAGACGATCGAACAGGTCTTCGATCGCGTAGAGCAGCCGCGTCATCAGCCCTGATTGCAGGCCGGCGACGATGCCGACGCCGATCGCTGCCGCCGGCCCCCACCACGGCAGGTCCGGCCGCTCGGCAAACGGAAACAGCGGCCCCGTCCCGAACAGCAACGGCCGCCACGCCGCCGAGACCACCGCCCCCGTCACCACGGGCAGGAAGCTGCGCGGCTTCCATTCGAACAGCAGCAGTTCGACCGCGAGCAGGACGGCCGCGATCGGCGTGCCGAAGATCGCGGTCATGCCGGCGGCAGCACCCGCAACCAGCAGCGTCTTGCGCTCGGCGGCGGTGAGATGGAAGCATTGGGCGAAGATCGACCCGATCGCGCCGCCGGTCATGATGATCGGCCCCTCGGCGCCGAACGGACCGCCGCTCCCGATCGACACCGCCGAGGACAGCGGCTTCAGGACCGCGACCTTCGGCTGCATCCGGCTGCCGCCGATCAGGATCGCCTCGATCGCCTCGGGGATGCCGTGTCCCCGGATCTTCTCCGAGCCGAAGCGCGCCATCAGCCCGATGACGAGGCCGCCGAGCGCCGGCGCCAGCACCATCCAGATCCCGGGACGGGCATTCGCCAGCGAAACGTTCTCGGTGCTGAAATGACCGAACCAGACCAGATTGGTGACGAGCGCGATGAGCTTCAGCAGCACCCATGCGGCGCCCGCCCCGAGGCTGCCGACCAGCAGGGCCATGCCGATCAGGATCAATACGCGGCGGTCGGCGGTGAAGTCTCCGGGCTTGCCGCGAGGACGCGGGAGGCCGCCGGTGATGTCCAGGGTCTGGCGCATGGATAGCTCTTGTCGGGAGATTTTGGCGGGATGGTTCTTGGCGCTGCCAATATATCGTGTCACGATATATATCAAGGAATGGCTGGTATGATCCTCCGGCCAAGATGGAGGCCGGGAGCGCTACCTCTCCCGCGCCCGCAGCTCGTCCACGAGCACCCGCACGTTCTCCGAATAGTCGATCGGGATCACGACCAGATGCACGCCGCCCTCTTTGAAGGCGGCATCCAGCGTCGGACCAAAGCTGTCGATGCTCTCGATCCGATGCCCCTTCGCGCCATAGGACTTCGCGTAGAGGACGAAATCGGGATTTCCAAAGGTCATGCCGTAGTCGGCGAAACGATCGACGGCCTGCTTCCAGCGGATCATGCCGTAGGCCTTGTCCTCCAGCACCAGCACGACCAGATTGAGCTTGAGGCGGACGGCGGTCTCCATCTCCTGACTGTTCATCATGAAGCCACCGTCGCCGGCGACCGCGAGCACGCGGCGATCGGGATAGAGCATCGCGGCCATCATCGCCGACGGCAGGCCGGCGCCCATCGTCGCCAGGGCATTGTCGAGCAGCAGCGTGTTGGCGAGGCGGGTCCGGTAGTTGCGCGCGAACCAGATCTTGTACATGCCGTTGTCGAGCGCGACGATGCCGTTCTCCGGGATCAACTGCCGGATGTCGTGCACGATCCGCTGCGGCGTCGGCGGCCAGCGCGCCTCGGTGGCGCGGTCGGCGATGTGACCGAGAATCTGCTCACGCAACGGCAGCAGCGCCGCAGCCTGCGGCAGCTTGCCTTCGAGCCGGTCGGCGAGCAATTCCAGGCTGGGGCCGACATCGCCAATGACCTCCGCGTCGGGAAAATAGACCAGCTCGACGCTCGCCGACGTATAGCTGACGTGAATGACCTTCGGGCCTGACGGCCCCATGATGAAGGGCGGTTTCTCGATCGGATCGTGACCGATCGCAATGATCAGGTCGGCGGCATCGATCGCGTCATGAACATAGTCGCGCTCGGACAGCGCGGCGGTGCCCATGTAGAGATTGGTGCCGCCGGGCACGGTGCCCTTCCCCATCTGCGTTGTGAAGAACGGAATGCCGGTCCGCCGCACGAAGCTGGCGATACCGTGGGTCGCGCGCGGCCGGCTGGTCGCAGCGCCCATCATGACCAGCGGATGTCTCGCCGACAGAATCATCTCGGCGGCGCGATCGAGCGCAGCGCGATGGGCGACCGGGATTTCGATCGGATGGACCGGGATCACGGGAACATCAGGCACTTCGTCACCCGCAATGTCCTCGGGCAATTCGAGATGCACCGGCCCCGGCCGCTCCTCCATGGCGACGCGAAAGGCGTCGCGCAGCACGGTCGGAATGCTGGAGGCGCTGACGATCTGCCGCGACAGTTTCGTCAACGGCTTCATGGTCGCGACCACGTCCACGATCTGGAAGCGCGCCTGCCGGCTGCTCATGATCGGCTTCTGGCCGGTGATCAGGATCATCGGCATCGCGCCGAGATGCGCATAGGCCGCGCCCGTGGACAGATTGAGCGCGCCCGGGCCGAGCGTCGAGAGGCAAACGCCGGGCTTGCCGGTCAACCGCCCATGCGTGGCAGCCATGAAGGCGGCAGCCTGCTCGTGACGGGTCAGGACCAGCTCGATCTTGGAGGTGCGCAGCGATTCCACGAGATCGAGATTCTCTTCGCCGGGAACGCCGAAGATGCGGTCGACACCTTCATTCTCCAGCGCCGCGACAAACAGGTCCGATCCCTTCACCTTGCGCTCCTGTCCGCTCATGTCGCCTCCGCTTGTGCTCACTCCCGTGTTCGGGAACAATGACATGGTAGTGGTCCGTGGCATATGCACAACTCACAATGAGGCGCGCAATTGCATCAACTCTCGTTGCGAGCGAACCGAAAGAGGATGTACGGCCGAGATGCAGCCGGGCTGTCGCCCTTCGAGGCTCTCCACGCGACGCGTTGCGTCGCACGGTTCGCACCTCGGGGTGACGGTCATGAATGGGCGCTCGCGGCAAGGCGTTGGATGCTCAGTTCTGCAGACACACCGCGGCAATCTCGCGGCGGGATCTCGCCCGAGCTTCGCTTCATCTCGACACCCTCTGTCAGAGGGCGCAGGGAAGACCGGGTGCCGGCTGGCACCCGCGGTCCACTGTGCTAAACCTGCGTGACAAGAAGCTGCACAGCGGCATACAGGTGTA